>DAOMFL010000037.1:0-34609 GCA_035429805.1 Burkholderiaceae bacterium | reverse complement strand
TCATCTTCACTTCCTCGCCGCCCTTCGTCACCCGCAGCATCTTGTGCAGCAGGTAATCGGGGTAGCCGCGCGGCACGTCGAGCTTGAGGCTCTTCGCGGCCGCCTGCACGCCGGCGCGCACGCGCGCCACCGTGCCATAGTGGTCCGAGCCCTGTACGTTGATCACCTTGGTGAAGCCCCGCTGGAACTTGCCGAGGTGGTACGCCACGTCCGGCACGAAGTATGTATACGTGCCGTCCGACTTGCGCATCACGCGGTCCTTGTCGTCCTTCGAGGGCCCGCCATGGCCCGCAAGGTCGCCGAAGTCCGTTGTCTTAAGCCACAGCGCCGAATCCGCCTCGAAGGTCATGCCGGAATCGACCAGCGCCTTTACCGTCGACTCGACCTTGCCATCGGTGTAGAGCGACGACTCGAGGAAGAAGTGATCGAAGCCGACGCCAAGCGCGGCGAGATCGGCGTCCTGCTCGTTGCGCAGGTAGACGACCGCGAAGTGGCGCACGGCGTCGAGGTCATTCGGGTCGCCGCTCGCGGTGACCGGTTCGCCGTCGCGCGCGGCGACGGATTTTTTCGCGAGGAAGTCGCGCGCAATGTCGACGATGTAATCGCCGCGGTAGCCAGCTTCCGGGAACTCGACCGTTTCGCCGAGCAGTTCGCGCGCCCGCGCCTGCACCGACAGTGCGAGATTCGCGATCTGCACGCCGGCGTCGTTGTAATAGAACTCGCGCGACACCTGCCAGCCCTGCGCGGCGAGGAGGTTGGCGAGCGCGTCGCCGATCGCCGCCTGGCGCGCATGGCCGAGATGCAGCGGCCCGGTCGGGTTCGCCGACACGAACTCCACCATGACGCGCTGGCCTGCGTGTACCGAGGTCGTGCCGAAGCATTCGCGCTCGCGCAATGCGAGCCGCACGACCTCCTGTTTCGCGGCGGGCGCGAGCCTCAGGTTGATGAATCCCGGTCCGGCGACCTCGACCGCGTCGACGAGGCCCGCCGCGGCGGGGTTGACCTTCAGCGCATCGGCGATCGCCTGACCGACTTCGCGCGGGTTCTTCTTCAGCGATTTGGCGACCTGCATCGCGACGTTGCAGGCCATGTCGCCGTGCGATTCGACCTTCGGCCGCTCCAGCACCAACGGCACGCCGCTCACGCCCAGGCCCGCAAGCGCCTGCTCGATCAGCTCAGTAATGCGTTGTTTTTGTTGGGGAAGCATGCATGGGCCCGACGGCAGGTGACAGTCGGAAGTTTACTGACCGAAGCGCCCGGCTCCCCGGCAGTGGCTCAGCGATGGCTTCCGGGACTTGTCAGCGCGCGCATCGGAGGCGGCCGGCGGTGTGACGCTGGCGTGACGCCGCCCCTTCTAGTGTCCATCGCAAGACGTTGGTTGAAGTGGGGACGGGAGCGGAGGAGTCATGTGGAGTGGAGCGCAAAGCTGGACCCGGATACTGGCGGTGGCATTGGCAGGCTTTGGCCTGGCGGCATGCGGCGGCGGCGATGACCCACCACCTCCCGCCGCGGCGCCCGCGGCGGACTTGGTTGGGGCCGCCGGAGGCACGGTGAAGGGCGAAGGCGGCGTCACCGTTCTTGTCCCGGCAGAAGCGCTCACCAGCCCCGTCACGATCCGGGTGGCGCGCGACTCCAATGGCGCGCCGCTGCTTGCCGCGGATAGCAAGCTTGCGAGCCCCGTGTACGCGCTGACGCCTCACGGCATCGGCTTCGAGCGGCCGGCCGTTGTGCGCATTCCGTTCGATTCGTCGACGGCGCCGGGCACCGAATACAGGCCGGTCCTGATGAAGGCTGCGCCTGGCGGTAGCTGGACGGTCCTCGCTGGTGCGGAACGCGACGGCGACGCGCTCGTCGCGGATGCCGACTCGTTTTCCTACTACGTAGTCAAGTGGTGCCGTCACGACCTGGCTGCCGGCACGGAGAACGGGTTCCAAAGCTGCGCGCTGGCCCAGGGCGATGTGTCGCTCGGCATCGTGAGCCCGCTGCCGCCCACGCCACCGGCCCGCAGCCGGCTGGGCGCGGGCGCCGTGCTGCAACCGGCCGCGCCGGCACTGCTGATCACACGGCCGAGCTTGTTGGTGATGCGAGTCACTGTAGAGGCGCTGTACGGGACGAATACGCCGGACCACGACGTGTACTTCGAGGTACGCACCGGGCCCGGCCAGGTGGTCGCGAACGGATCGTTCCCGTCCGCGGAACTGCGCAATGCGCCCCATCGCAAGACCGTCGACGTCGGTGTGCCGCTGACGGAGCAGGATCAGGGACTGCGCTCCTATCGGGTCGAAGTGTTCTGCAAGGACACTACGGGCATTGGATGCACCGGACTGCTTGTCGGCGGGGTGAGACCGTTCGGCGGCGACCTGCTCGGCGCCGTGCCGGAGCTGCCCGCCTATCGCGCAGCGAGCAACTCCGTGCTGGTGCGGGTGGCCATCCCGATCGGCGCCCAACCCGACCCGGCGTCGCGGCCGGTGCTTGATCTTGCGCAGTCCGGATTCATCCGGCCCGCCGCCGACGGTGGGGGCTACGTGGATACCTGGCAATCGACCCTCTCCGGGGGGAGCCGGATTCCGCTCGTGGCCACCACCGTGCAGCCGGCCAACCATACCTGGCAGATCAGCACCGATGGAGGAACGACCTGGACCGATTGGCTGAGCGCCGCCAACCCCGCCGTCGCAGCCACCTACCCGAACGTCACGCAGAGCAGCCGCACGATCTGCGTCAGCAGTCCGGCCGTTGCCTGCCCGGCGGGCGCGTGGCCCCAGTATTCGACGGCGCAGATCAACGGCCTGCAGTTTCGCGTGATAGCGACCAATGCGTTCGGCGGTGTCGGCGGCCCGCCGTGGAGCATCAGCGCCGCGCAGGTGCGCGTAGCGCCCACGGTCGCGAGCGGACCGCAGTCAATCCGCGTGGTCGCGGGCCAGACGGCGAGCTTCACCGTCGTCGCGAGCGGCGTGCCCGCGCCAACCTATCAGTGGCAACGCCGCACGCCGGCCAACCTGACCTGGCAGGACGTGACCGGCGCGGTTGCGGCGACCTACACCACGCCGGTGCTGCAGGCGCTCGACAGCGGCGCGTCGTATCGGGTCCGCGTGGCGAACTCCGAAGGTTCGGCCACGAGCGACACGGCGTTCGTGCTCGTTGACGAAGGCGCAATCGCGCCATTTGTCACGTCGCAGCCGCTCAACCTCACCGTCGGCGCTGGAAGCGAAGCCGTGTTCGCCGTCGTCGCCGATGGCACCTCGCCGCTGTCGTACCAGTGGCGCAGGAACGGCGTCGACATCACCGGGGCCAACGCACCGATGCTGAAGCTGCCCGCCACCGCGCCTGCGGACGCCGGCAGCTACAGCGTGGCCATCACGAATCCGGTCGGCAGTGTGACGAGCGCCGCGGCCACGCTCACCGTGAACGCGAGCGGCCCGCCAGCGCCGGTGGCGCCGACGATCGTGACGCCGCCTGCGAGCGCAACGGTCAACGCCGGCAACGCGGCGTCATTCGCGGTCGCGGTGACCGGCACCGGTCCGCTCACCTACCAGTGGCGCAGGAACGGCACTGCGATTGGCGGCGCGACCGGAGCGGTCTACACCATCGCCGCCGTTGCGGCAGCCGATGTGGGTGCCTATACGGTCGTCGTCACGAACTCGGCCGGCAGCGCGACCAGCCCCGCCGCGAATCTCACGGTCAATCCGGCGCCGTCGCCCGTGGTGCCCACGATCAGTTCGCAGCCGAGCGGACTCGTAGTGATTCCGGGTGCCACCGCGACCTTTGCTGTCGCGGTGACTGGCACCGCACCGCTCATGTATCAGTGGCAGCGCAACGGTTCAGCTCTTCCCGGGGCGACAGGCCCGGTGCTCACGCTTACGAACGTCAACGGTGCCGATGCCGGCAACTACAGCGTCTTCGTCAGCAACGCGGTCGGCAGCGTCACCAGCGCCAATGCGCCGCTGATCCTGATCGGCGCCCCGGCGATCACGACGCAGCCGCTCGCCTCCGCCGTCGCGCAGGGCCTGCCCGCGTCGTTTGCGGTCACCGCTACCGGCGATGCGCTGCAGTACCAGTGGCTGAGGAACAACGTGGCGATCCCGGGAGCGACGAGCGCGGTCTACACGACGCCGCCGACGCAGGCGTCCGACAACGGTGTGGTCTACTCGGTCATCGTTTACAACAACGCCGGCCTGGTCATCAGCAGCGGCGCGCTGCTGACGGTGGCCGCACCCGTCACACCGCCGGTGATCACGGTCCAGCCGGTCGACGCCACGATCAACGATGGCGACTTCGCGACGATCGTCGCCGATGTCGGTGGGTCGCGACCACTGTTCTTCCAGCTGCAGCGGCTCTCAGGAGCGACGTGGAACGACGTCGGCTCGGCATCGTCGACGAGTTCGTCCCTGCCGATCGCGGTGCAGACACCGACGATGACCGTCGCGGAAAGCGGCGCGCAGTTCCGGGTCGTGTTCAGCAACACCGCCGGCAACGTCGCGACGCGCGCGGTGACCGTGACCGTGAATGCGGCCGTCCCCGCCAACGCGCTGAAGGCCACCTCCGTCACGGCTGGCTACCGCAACTCGTTTGTTGTTGCAACGGACGGCACGGTCTGGGCGTGGGGCGAGGCGGTCGACGCCGTGACCGGCCAGTACAACGGCAGCGGGATCCTGTCGCAGTGGGCTACTCGCCCGGTGCAGGTGCAGGGGCTCGCCAATGTCCTCAAGGTGGCCACGTTTCGCTCCGGCGGGGCGTATGGCTCCTACTACGCGCTGCACAGTGACGGCAGCGTCTCGGCGTGGGGCGGCAACCAGTATGGGCAGCTCGGCACGGGCACCGTCGAAGTGGATCGAGTCGCCCCGGTGAAGGTCATGGATGGCGCCCTGCCGTTCGACAAAGCCTGTGACATCACGGTCGGCCGCGACATGGTCGTGCTGATCCGCAGCGACGAGGCTGACGGCAGCTGCGCCGCAGGCAAAGCGAAGCGCGCCTGGATCGCCGGGCTATTCAACGGCTCGGTCGTGGGCGGCCTGGCGGTCCCCAGTGCAGCGCTGCCAAGCAACGGCGGAATCATTCGTCCGGTTCCCGGGGTGCCCGCCGGAGTGCCGGTGGCGCGGGTGCGAGCGATCGACGCCCAGTCGACCAACAACGCGCTGCTGATCTTCCTCGAGGACGGGCGCATCTACGCGTGGGGCTGGAACTACGACAACATGGTCGGCGCCGGCACGAGCAGGGTGAATGTTGGCATCGTCCCTCCCTCGGACGTGCTTCCCGTCGACGTGACGGCCTTCTGGGGCGACGCTGTCTGGGCCGAGATGGGGTTCAATTTCACGATCTCGCGTCACGCCGACGGCACGTTGCGCGGCGTCGGCCGGAATGCCAAGGGACAGCTGGCCGACAGCGGACCCGCCTTCTCGCGCACAACGCTGCAGGTGATTGCAGCGCCGCCCACGCTGGCAGCAATGCCGGAAGGGCTCAGCGTCGGCTTCGAGGCGGTGATTGCGATCGAGGGTGCGACCGGTGCACTGTGGGGCTGGGGCGACGCCTACGGTCTGATCAAATCGTTGCCGGGCGAGTCGGTGACGGCGCCGCTGCGCATCGGCACCGGCACCGGGTTCTCGGCTGTGTCGGCCGGGGCGCGCCATGCGCTGGCGATCGGCCCGGGCGGCGTCGTCCACGTCTGGGGCTTCCGCGAAAGCGGAGCGCTCGGCGACGGCAGCTCGACCGGTTATTCACTGACACCGACGATGGTGACGCGATGAAACGTTCTCTTTGTGCCGCTCTGGCGGTGATGATGTCGGCGGCCGTTCAGATCGGCCCGATCCACGCGCAGGTGTCGTCACGCGATGCCGTTCCGCGCGGCACGCCGGCGCAGCCCCGGGTCGTCGAGGTCAAAGGCGACACTGTCGTCATCGCCGACGCGAAGGGACGGCGGCAGACGCTGCAACTGACGACGACTCACGGCCTCAAGCCCG
Organism: Burkholderiaceae bacterium; assembly: GCA_035429805.1. GTDB lineage: Bacteria > Pseudomonadota > Gammaproteobacteria > Burkholderiales > Burkholderiaceae_F > JALORV01. The sequence continues at coordinate 28,655 of DAOMFL010000037.1, read as the reverse complement.
GCTTGCCGAGTGGCTGGTGCGAGGACGATTGCCGCGCGATACGGATCGGCGAGACGACCTTTGCGGTGAAGGGGCGCGCGCCAATCAAGTGACCGGTGCAATGGCAGATGACCGCAGGTCGCTGAAATGGACTCGGCTCACGCACAATGCGCGTTGTGATGACCCCGCCCCGACGCGCCAAGCGGCCGCCGAACACGGAGCCGACTCTCGGCTGCTTGTCCCTGCAGCAGTCGGGCCGCTTCGAGTCGCCTGGCGGAGAAGGCTGCGACCTCGAGCCGAAGGATGCGCTGCTGCTGGCGTATCTGGCGATCGAAGGTCCAACGCCGCGGGGTCGCCTCGCCGCACTGCTGTGGCCCGAGGTCGACGAGGAGCGTGCGCGCGGCAACCTGCGGCAGCGGTTGCTGCGGCTGAAGCGCACGACGGGTGTCGAGTTGGTATCGGGTAATCCGGTGGCTCAAGTCGCCGACGGCATTGCCCATGACCTGGCGGACGCGCACGAACTGCTCGAAGGCATCGATGCCGACGAGATCGTGGGCCTCGCAGAGTGGCTGCAAGCACAACGCGGTCGACGACGCAGCGCTCGCTACGACGCTCTGGATGCTGCCGCGACTCGCGCCGAGCAGAACGGTGAGCTTGCGGCGGCGCTCGAGCAGGCGCGCGCGCTTGTGGCTCTCGACCCGTTGTCCGAGCATGCGCATCGGTGCTTGATGCGGCTGCACTATCTTCGCGGCGACCGCGCCGCGGCGCTGGCTGCTTACGAACGCTGCTGCGACGTACTCAAGCGCGAGCTGCGCGTAGCGCCGTCGGCCGAAACCGAGATCTTGCGCAGGCAAATAGGAGCGGAGAGTGCAGCCATCGTTGCGCCGCGCCAGGTGCCGGTAACCGTCTTGCGTCCGCCTCGCATGGTGGGCCGGCTGCGCGAGTTGCAGGCGGTGGAACTGGCTTGGCAACAAGGGCGCGTTGCGCTGGTGCTGGGTGAGCCCGGCCTGGGCAAAAGCCGACTGCTAACGGAGTTCGCCCGTCAGCGCAGAGTGCTGCTGGTGCAGGGGCGCCCGGGGGACGCCGGCGTGCCCTATGCCACACTCGCCCGCCTTTTGCGCCAGGCCCTGGAGCGGTGCGAAGTGCCGCTCGCATCGCTGCGTCGCGACGAATTGGCTCGCCTCCTGCCCGAGCTGGCCCCCAACATGACCCTGCCGGCTGATGGCCAGCGACTGGTCCTGCAGGGGGCGGTGCAGGACCTGTTGGCCCGCGTGCGTTTGGACGGCGTTCCTCTCGACGGAGTGCTGGTCGATGACCTGCACTTTGCCGACGAGGCCAGCGTCGAGATGTTGGAAGGGCTCATTGGCGCCGAACCCGTCAGCGAATTGCGCTGGGCATTGGCGCAGCGCCCGGGCGAGGGCTGTGCGGCTGCCGCGACTCTGCGCAATGCGCTTGAGGAGATCCATGCCCTGGAGTGCGTGACGCTGGTCCCGCTCGAACAAGCCCAGATGCGGGAATTGATCAGCTCACTCGGCGTCGCTGGTCTAGAAGCTGCACCCCTGGCAGAAGCTCTGGTTCGCCACAGCGGCGGTAACCCGTTCTTCGCACTCGAAACGATCAAGCTGGGCCTCGCGACAGGCCAGTTGCTGACTGGCCGCCTTCCCCAGCCGGGGTCAGTCGGAAGGCTGATCGAGCGGCGCTTGCAGCAGCTCTCTGAGCGCGCCCTCGGCTTGGCGCGGGTCGCGGCTATCGGCGGCGTCGACTTCAACATCCCGCTGGCGGAGCACGTAACGGGCGAACGTGCTCTCGTGCTTGCCGACGCCTGGCGGGAACTGGAATCGGCCCAGGTATTGCGCGACAACACCTTTGCGCATGACCTTGTCGCCGATGCCGTGTTGCGCACCCTGCCCTCAGCCATCGCAAAGCACCTGCACGCCGAGGTGGCGCGCTGGCTGCAAATGCACGACGGCGAGCCCGCGCGCATTGCGCATCACTGGCTCGACGCGGCTCGCTTGGAGGAAGCAATCCCGCAGCTCATGCTCAGCGCCGAGCGGGCGCGGCGCGCGGGCCGCGCTGCCGAGGCTGGACGCTTCATGTTGAAAGCGGGTGAGACTCATGAGCGGCTTGGGCAGGTCGACAAGGCCTTCGAGGCCATCTCGGCGGGCGCTGAGCTGCTGGCCCTCTCGGCACCGCTCGTGGAGTTCGAGCCTGTTCTGCGAGATCTCACTCGCCTTGCGCGCACCGATGCGCAGATCGCCTGCGCGGCCATGTATGACATGCACGTAGCCATAGAGCGTGACGACCTGGCAGGCATCGAGGCACCGACCCGCCGCGGACTGAGTGCTGCGCGCCGAGCCGGACGTCGCGATCTTGAAGCGGAACTGCTCATGGGCGACGTCCACATCTGCAACAACGCGGGGGATTACGACACGGCGTCTGATCGGCTGGCGCGTTCCATTGCACTATTTGGCGCCGAGGGAATGCAGCATCGCGTCGCCGACAAGCTGCTCTCGCTCGCAAAGCTCGAGTACAAGGCCGGTCGATACCGTGAGAGCTTGCGTACGCTGGATCAGGCAGGCATTCAGTTCGAGACCCTGCGGCTTCCCCACATGGTGCCGACCCTGCTCGCCACTTGGGCGATCATCTGCGTAGCGGCAGGTGAGAGGGACAAGGCGAACGACTTGCTGAACCAGCTCGCCATGTTCGACGGCACCGACACGCTTGACCAACTGCCGGAAGGTCTGATCAGACCGTTTCTCCAGGACCGCGCCCCGGCCTGCCTCTATCTCGGTCAGTTGGCGCGAGCACTTGTGCTCGTCACTGACGAACCCTGCTTGCGAAACCGCCCGCTCCTGCGAGGCCACGCCTACTTCCAGATGACGCACGGCCTCGTGATGACCGAACTGGGTCGCCACGACCTGGCCGCGCCCTCCCTTGCCGCATTGCGAGCGCACGGTGGGCCTTTTGCTGCCACTGCGTCTCTCCTTTCTGCGCACGCGAGTCGGGAGGCCGCTGCCCTGATCCTGGCGCAGACCGCCACGCTTGCCGAACGGTACCCGGCGTTGCCCAGCCGCTGTGCGGCGGCCGTCCTGCTCGCTGAAGCCGCCTCCACCGAGCGCGCCCTGGCGGAACTCAATCCGCTGATCGAGCGCGGGCGCGTACTGCAATGGAACGGAGAACTGGCCGGCCTTCTGGCAGCACGCGCGGTCGTGCTTGCGCGTGCCGAATGCACGGCCGAAGGCGCACGGGATGCAGAGGAGGCACTGCAAGCTCTCGCTGCGCACTGCAGTGTCCACAGTGCAGCGCTGATTGTCGTGCGCTGCGCGGAGGCTCTGGTGCGCGCCGAGCGTCTCGAGGCCGCGGCTCGGTGCTTGGCAGAGGCACGCCAGGATGTCGAGCGAATTGCCGTGACACTGCCACCGGAATTCAAGGAGGCGTACCTGACTCGCAACGAGGCGGTTCGACGCTTGCTTGAAGCCTCACGACGCGCGGTCGCGCTGACCGGCGGCACGGCTCGTGCATGGCTGGGCATATTTCGGCCGTTCGGTGGTCGGCTCGTCCAATAGCGAGGCGTGCGCCGTCCCCTTGAGTTGAGCTGAAGCTCGAACGTCGGTCTTGCTTCGGCTTGCCCCACGAGGTGCGTGACCTGTGACTGCGAGGACGAGGTCAACCGCAATCCGGTTCACCGCGAACTATTAACGCGCACGTCGCGACTCAAGTAGCGGTTCCTTCGCGGCCATATTGCGTGGCCGCTGCCCCCCAGAAGTCTCTTTCCAGCCGGGCATGACGGCTCCGCCGGGCCATTGGGCTCGCTCGATTGAAGGTGTGACGCCCGTGTGACGCCACCCGCTCTACAAAGACTCCGCAAGCCCATGAACCCGACAACGCAATAGGGAGCGGACATGAAATCGACGAGAGTGTTTCTCCTTTGCAGTGCCTTTCTCGCCTCGGCGGCGCTCGCGCAGCTGAAGCCGGTCGAACCCCAGCCCCAGGTGCCCGCGGCCAAGCCCTCGGCAGCGGACAGCGCCAGGCAGGTGCAATCGGGGACGAACCTCAATACCCGTGCGCCGACCGCACAGGCCAAGCCGCCGGTGATGCCTTGTCCGCCGGCGGGCCAACAACCCAAGAAGGGTGATGAGGCGAAGAAGGCCCCGGCGGGCTGCCCGTGATGCACCCGAAGGGACCCACGATGAAACGCAATGCGCTCGTGATGTGTGTCGCCGCGCTGCTGGCGACCACAGCCATCGCCCAGTCGAAGCCCGACGGCAAGAGCTCCAAGCCTTCGGTTGCGGGCCCAGGCACACAGACGGAAGACGACCTCTACGTCGGCACTCGAGCCAAGTCGAAGGACAAGGCGCAGACAACACGAGCCGGCGCGGCGTCGAAGGAGCCGGACGCAGCCGCCAAGTCTGCCGAGGCCGCGGTCTATCGCCGCAAGGCGCAGGACACGGCGCCTCCCCGGGCGCAGTGACAGATCTGGCGATGGCACTTACTCCCACTTCGCAAGCGAGGCATTCGATGAAACCGACTTCATTGACATGGCTGACGCAGGGCCTGGCCGCCGCGGCGCTGCTGGCGATGACGCCCATTGCGTCGTCGCAAACCAAGCCGCTTCCCGGAACGAACACGACGCAGGGCAGCACCGGCGTCACGCAAGGCGGCGTGCGGCCGGGCGCGGCCACCTCGCCCAACACCGCCAATGTCCAGCGCAACGCGACCAGGGGCAAGGCGACGGGTGACGAAGATCTCGAAGACCTCGAGATCCAGCGGCGCACGGTCCAGGGCATCGAAAAGCCCGGAACGACGAGCCCGCAGTTACGGCCTGGTGCCGGCACGTCGCCGAACGTGGCGCGGCAGGCTGGCGCCGCGGCCCCGATGCCGGACAAATCGGGCGTCCTGAAGTGAGCCGTGCGTTGCGGCCGGTGCCGTGAGCGACGACGGCCGAATCATGACAAGAGAGGCCTGACGATGAGGAACCTGCGATGCATTTGCGCCGGCCTGCGTGCGATTCTTGCGGCATGCGCCGCGGCGGTCTCGGTTACCGCGGCGCATTCGGCACCCGGCTGGCTCCAGGTGGCGGCCGGCCAGGCCGTCGCACCCGGGTGCTCGGTCGATCGGCCATTGCGGTGTGCCGATGGGCAGTGCGCTGTCGTGTGCAGGGCCGGCCCGGTCGATCAGAAGGGCGGGCCGCTGAATGCGCAGGGCTGTCCGGCGACGCAGCCGGAGCGCTGTGCCGATGGGCAGTGTGCGGTGTCCTGTGCAGCCAGGCGTCCCGATCCGAAGCAGCAGGTCAACGAGCAGGGCTGTCCGCTCAGCGCGCCGATGCGGTGTCCGGACACGGGTCAATGCGCGACCGCGTGTCGCGCGGTCAGACCGGATCCGAAGCAACAGGTCAACGAACAAGGCTGCCCCCTGGGAGCGCCGTTCCGCTGCCCCGACACCGGCCAGTGCGAGGTCGCGTGCCGCACGCCTCCGCCGGATCCGAAGAGACAGTTGAATGAGCAGGGCTGTCCCTTGGCCACTCCGGTTCGCTGTGCCGACACCGGCCAGTGCGCAACGGTTTGCCGATCGATGCCAGCCAAGAAGTGATCTGGCATCCATCGTGGTCCCGACCCTCGACTTCGCAAGCACGCGTCCGTTCCCCCGCGCCATGCGCCGCGGCCGCCACCTGCTCACTCTGGCCGTGCTGGCGGCTTCGATCGGTGCGCCTGCGTCCGCCCAGTACAACGGTGGCAACGGCATGACCTTTTCGACCCTCTACGGCGCCAACGCCAACATGATCGCGAACCAGATGGTCCGCGACGCCGGCATGCAGGCGATGCGCGCGTCGATCCTGGCCAATGCTGCCCGCGGCACAGGCGATCGCGTGAGCGTGCCGTCCAAGGCGCCGATCGAAGTAGCGAAGTCGGCGCCGCAGCGGCCGATCACGGCCACCGACTTCCGGCCCGCCGGCCGGCGCGACGTCCCGGAGCAACTGGCTGCCAGCGCAGCGCCCGGAGATCGCGAGCCCATCGTCAGCGCCTGCCGCAAGGTCCAGGCAGCGCTCGAGTCCGACCCGGGATTTCGCCGCAACAACCTCGCGTACGCACTCGGCGCGCTGCTGGGCATCAGCCTGCAGGTGGCGCACGGCGTGACGCTCAGCGAAGCCGAGGGCGATGCCTTGCTGCAGTCGATCAACGACGCGCTGGTGGCAGCGCCGGAATTCCAGCGCATGGCGCCCGAAGCGCGGACTCGGCTGTACGACACGGCACTGATCACCGGCGGCCTGATGGCCGGCATCGCGCAGCAGGGCCAGGCCACCGGGAACGCCGCAATGCGCGACCAGGCCCTGGCGATGGCGCGCGATGCGCTCGCCACGTTCGGCTTCGCGCGCTGAGGAGCGGCGCGATGCAGGCGTTTCGGCGCATGGCAGCTGCGGCCCCAAGACCGTTCGAGACAGGCTTCAGGAAGCAACGCGCGCTCCGACACTGCGCGAAGTTGCTGGTCTGGTGGTGTGCGGCCGCCGCACCCTGCGTACAGGCCCAGGTCACCCTGGCCGACCAGAACCGGCTCGCGTGGGTCAGGCAACTCTCGACGACGGTTCCGGCGCCGAACGGAGCGCCGGGACGCTGGTTCCCATGGGACAACCAGTTCGGTCGCGTGCGCGGCACCTTCGAGCGTGGCGGTATCAGCAAGACCGACGGCGAGGCGTGGGACCGGCATCTGCGCGCGATCGTCGACTTCCTGAAGACTGCACCGGTGCTCGCGACCAATCCGCCGCCGGGTTTCTACCCCGAGATGAGCGGGCACATCGGGGTGCTCGATCAGGGCGGCTTCGACTTGCGGCCGAAGCAGGCGCCGCTGGTCGGCGGCGTCACCTTGTACGCCTGGCCACCGACTGATGTGCGTGCCGATGCCCAGGGTGCGCCCAGGCTTGCACCGGGTGCGCACAACGTGTCGTTCCGCCTGGAGCTGAACTACGTGTACCCGCCGCGCGGCGATGCCTGGATGAGTGACGCGCAGGGCGAGTTTGGTGCGCTCGAGAAGCAGGGGGAATTCGCGGGCTTCCCGCTCTACGGCAACAGCCTTGTGGTGACACGCGACGGACGCCTTCCGTTCGTCCCGGTGACACAGGAGCGCGCGCTCAAGGCGTTCATCGTCTGGCAGGAGAAGCAAAGCGCGGGCCGCGACGAGGATCTCGCGGCTCAGCGGCGCAGGTCCTACGAGGACTATGTTTCGCCCGAGGGGCGTGCGAGGCGGCAGGCGGCGATCGAGGCCGAGGCGCGCGGCGTGCATCCGACCATGTCGGAGCAGGCGCGGCGACGCGCCGAAGCCATCGACAAGCGGCGCGAACAGGATCTGCTGGCCGAAGCGAACAAGGGTCCGAGCCCGGCCGTGCTGGCGACCACTGACGCAAAGCGCTGCCTCGCTGCAATGGGAGCCGCTGAACGCGGTGCGCCCGCGTGGTTCCTGCCGGGTCGCGGCCAGGGGCTTGAACTCGTTCCTCAGGGCACGCCCGGCGCGATGTCCCTGGTGGCCTTCGATCCGTCGTTCTTCGATCCGAAGCAGCCGCGCACCACGCTGAGGGTGGCGTCGGTGCGCGAACTGCACAACGTCGTCGACTGCGCGCAGACGGGTCGAGCCGCCTGCGCGATCTATCTGCAGCTGCTGCAGCAGACCGACTGGCGTGCCTTCGCCGAGCGGTTTCTCAGGTAGCGGGACCGGACGAATCGCAAGGTGCATCGATGCGTAGAAGGAGGGAGGAGCAATGAAGTTGCCGTGGCGTTCAGCGATAGCGGTGTGTGCGGTAGTCGCGGGTAGCGGCGCAGCCCTGGCCCAGGCCAAGGGCGAGGAGTGGGAGTACGCGATGACGATGGAAATGGCGGGCATGAAGATGCCGATGCCGCCGACCCGCGTCTGCGCCAGGCCTGACGAGGGCAACGCGCCGGTCGTCGACAAGAACTGCCAGCTGAAGGACGTCAAGACGAGCGGCAGCACGACCAGCTTCCGCATCATCTGCGGGCCGCCAGAACCATCAGAAGGTAGTGGCCGCTACACCCGCAAGGGCGACCGCGTCGAGGGCCGCTACACGCTGAAGAGCGCGGACGGCGAGATGGCGTTCACGTCGGACGGACGCAAGGTCGGCGCCTGCGATCCGTCGAAGCCGATGCTGTCCGGAGCAAAGAAATGAAAACTCCGAGCCTCGTCGCGTTTCTGGTGCTCGGCTTGTCCGGGACGGCGACCGGGCAGGCGCTCGACAGCGTGCTCCAGCGCAGCGCTTCGGACCTGAAACGGGCAGCCGAGCAGGCGGCGCGCGATGCCGCGGCACCCCGGCAGGCCGCGCCGACGGCGCCGCCACCGTTCACGGCCCCGGTGGCCGCCACGGGGACCGCGGCACCGGGCGCGACAGCGGGCCTGCCGCCCGGGTGGAAGCCGCGTGCACCTCATGCGCTGGAGCAGTCCTTCATCCCGCCGCAGGCGACCACGAAGGTCGCCAGCGACGTGCGCCGGCTGGCTTCACCCGGCCCGTCGAACCTGTGGCACGGCAACGTCATTTCGGAGCGCATCGAGATCGACAACCGGTACCTTGACCCTGATGACCGGTTCTTCAGCGTCATCCAGCGGATGACGTGCATGGCCGACGGCAGCCTCGCAGTGTTCTCGCGCGCGAAGCTGCAACCGGATGGGTACATGAAAGGGAATCCCTACGCGACGGGTGCGTGGCGCATTGCGGCGGATGGCGCCATCACGAGCATCGGCGGCGCGCGTCACACGATCAGCGAGAACAAGGACCCGTTCTGCGGTGTGTCCGCCGGGCGCAGCGGACTCGATCCCGAGAAGGTCGGCCCCGCCAGCACGGCTGCCGACGGCGGCATCGTGTTTCCCTACGGCCCGCTCTGGGCCTTCGGCCGCAAGGCCGTCGTACTGCGGCTGACACCGGACGCACGGCTGGAACCGGTCCCGAACGACATCCAGACCTGCGCTCTCGAGCCAGCAGAAGTAACGAAGAAGCGCTTCAACGACGTGGACTCGGCGGTGCAGGATCCGCAGGGGAACACCTATGTGTGGGACCGTGGTGCCTGCACGCTGTATCGCGTCGCGTTGGATGGAGCGACGAGTGTGCTACTGCCGCCCGGGCAGGCGTGTCCAAAGGGGAAGCCGGAAAACATCTTCCGCGGCGACGCCATGGCCTGGGACGCCGCGCACGGCGAACTGGTCGCGGCGGGCGACCTGCTGTGGCTGCAGGCGCCGGATGCCGACAACTATTCGACGATCTGGCGGGTGCGGCCGGACGGACAGACTCGGCGCGTGTTCCTCGCGCGCAAGACGGGCAAGACGCCGCAACTGGTGGACGGCATCGGCGGCCTTGCCGTCGACGCGAGGGGCACGATCTTCTTCGGTGCCGGCGTCGTGCGCGGCAATGGCTACCAGATCATGAGGCTCGACGAGGCCAAGGGCCGCGGTGAAGTGGTCGCAGGCCGCCCGTCGCCCGGCGGCTTCAACCACGGCGACGGACCGATGCGCCAGGCGCAGTTCGAGAAAGTGTGGGGACTGTGCTTCATGCCGGACGGGACCCTATTCGTGCATGACGGCACTCACATCATCCGCAGGATAACGACGGCAGGGCAGGTGACGACATGGGCGTTCTGATCGGTCGATGCGCGGGGGTGGTCCGGGCGCTGGCATTGTTCCTGCTGTTCGGCGCGGGCGCTGCGTTCGCGGCGGCCGAGACCTGGGACGTGATCACCTTCGACGCTCCCGCCGGCAATCGCCAGGCGGGGCCGGAGGGCGTGGGCTTCAGCGAGTCCACGCCCACAACGTTCGTCACCTACGCCGTCTACAAGAGCGCGCGAAGTTCCGGCGACCCGGCGCGTGATTTCCAGGACGAGTGGAAGCTGCTGATGGGCCAGTACCGCCTGACGGGCGAGCTGAAATCAGGCACCGGCGACTGGGCAGGCGGCTGGAAGCTGACGATGGGCACGGCCAGAGTCTGGAGCGAGCAGCAGCGCAATTTCACGTCGGTGCTGAGCGTGTTCACCGGTTACGGCGTCAAGGCGAGCATCCTCATCAACTACAACGACGATCGCTACAAGCCGCAGATCGACCGGTTCGTGGCGAGCTGGCGACTGCAGCCGCCCGCCGTGGAGGTCGCTCCCACGCCGGCCGGTCCGCCGCCTGCTGCGCAGGGCGGCTCGACACCTCCCGGCCTCACGGCACATGAGTGGTATCGCTCGGTCGCGAGCTACTCGCAATGGGGGACGAATTTCTCCGGACTCGAGATCGCGAAGATCGGCAACCAGGGCTCCTCGAAGTGGTGGTACCGCTTCCTTCCGGACGGCACCTACAGCTTTGTCAACGAGTTCTGGTCCCTGAACAAGAGCAACGAGTATTGGGCCGTCGAGGAGTCAGGCACCTACCGCGCTGACGAGCGGACGATCCAGGTGAATCCCACAAGAGTGCAACGGGTGCTGCGCGATCGCGACGGGCGTCCGCAGGGGCAGCCGCAGGCGCTTGCGCTCGAGCCGATGACGTACCGCTACGCGTTCCAGTACCTGTCCGGCATGCAGCGCTGGTATCTGGTCTTGATGCCCGACAGCGGCCGCGATACGAATCGCGACGGCACGCGCAATGCGGTTCCCGACTTCGGCCCCGCATATCGCTATGGCCCTCGACCCTATTGCGAACAGCGACCGCGCCCGGCCGACTGCAAAGGGTGATTGGGAGTTCGCCCCGGGCCTGCGCCCGCGAACCGGCTGCCGTGTGGCGTGACGCTCGTGTGACGCCGGTGCCACTACGTTTGTGCGCATGGCGAGTCACTCACAGGCAGGGAGGGCACCGTGACGACGGGAGCGGGTCGTTCGAATCGAGGCGCTGCGGGCGCGACTTCGGTGTCACGCGTCGGCCGTTGGCTATCGAACGCGGCCGCGATGGCCGGGCTGATGCTGGCTTCGAGTACGCCCGCGGCGGCGGAGATCAAGAGTCAGAGCTTCGCGCTGATGCCCAGTGCAACGCAGGCAATGATGGAGTTCGACATCGCGCAGCCGCTGCGGCTGCATGCGGAAGCCAGCGCGGATGTGGCGCAGCAGCGCCTGGTGCTGATCGTCAAGCCGACGTCACCCAGCGGCGTGAACCGAATCTCGCGGGCGGAGAACGCCGGCCGCGTGATGATCGACACCGACGTAACGGCGCAGGACCTGGCCGCGCATGGACGGCGGTGGGTCGCCATCGTTGCCGCAGCCGGGCAGGCGCCGGCGGCCGCGGTCAGCGGGCGAATCGTTGTCAGCGACGCTGCGGCACCCGCCGCCGCCGCGCCGCCGCCTGCTCCCCGGGTCGGCTACGTGCCGCCACCGCCCTCGACCGCGTCGTCGGCGCCGCCGCCAGGCGGACTGCTGCCACCGCCGCGTTCCGGACCGCCTCTGCCGCCGTCGACGGCATCGACACCTCCACCGCCACCTTCGACCGCATCGGCGCCACCGCCCCAAGGCTATGTGCCGGCGTCGTCGCCTTCGGGGCGCTACCGCCTGTCGCTGCTCGGGGCGAGCGTGAACCGTAAGACGACGGACGACGACAACATCAATCCCCAGGTTGCGAGGCGCGGCGACGAGGTCTTCTTCGTCGTCGACATGCAGGAGTTGACGCCCCAGGGCACGAGCGCGCCGCAGCGTCGCAAGACGCCCATTTACGGGGCCGTGGCGAGCGGGAATTCGGCAACTCAGCAGATCGCCGCCAGCATGGCCGGCACTTCCGCTTCGGAGCGGATTCGTGCGGGGACGATGACGGTCGACGGCGGGCTGAAGGCCGGTGATGCCGTCCCCTATGCCCAACCGTGGCAGCGCAAGGCCCCGAACGCGACCGACCGGCTGCCACTGCTGGTGTGGGAGGGCACGCTGACCGACGGTCGCAACATGCTCCTGGTCGCGCCTACGGTCTGGGAACTGGACGACGGCGGATGGATGGTCGGGCGCTACCGGAATTTCTCGGCGTCCGCCGCCGACATGGGGCGCCTGATGCTGGGCGACCTGCCGCCGCGGGCCGAGCTGTTCAGGGCCATCAGCGACCTCGCTCGTGACCGCGGCGTCGTCGTTCCGCTGCCGGAACTGCTGAACCCGCAGGTGCTCGCCCGGTTCAGTTCAGGGACGGCAAGCCCTCCGGCTGGTGCCACCGGCGGAGTCACCGCAGCCATGGCAGGCATGGCGAGTTCCTCGACCACGGATCGACCCATCGGTCTCGCCTACCAGAACGGGCAGCCGGTCTTCGTGCCGCGGGTCCTGGTACTGAACTACGCGACCGCCGAGCGCCTGGTCACGCCACCGAAGACGCCCGTCCCGGTCTTGCCGTCCATGTTCGGCCCGACAACGCCGATGCCGACGGGCACGGTGCTCGTGCAGTTTCGCGACGACGACCGTCTTGGCGGTGAGTACGTGCTGTTTCTGCAGCTGGAACGTGTTCAGTGACGAAGGAGAGGTCATGCGTATCTTGGATCGTTCGGACGCCAGCGGTGCGATGAAGGCGCTGCTCGCAGGGCTCGTTGCCCTGTCGCTGAGTGGGGGACTGCAGGCACAGACGCCGGCGCGCGTCGATGACTCGAAGTCCGCACAGCAGCTGACGAAGCTCAAGCGCACGCCCGGCGAGAAGGTCGTCGTCGCGATCTACGACTTCCGCAGCGCCGTGCCCGAGGTGCAGGTCGGCGCGGCGCGCGAGATGTTCGTCACCGCGCTGATCCGCTCCGGCACCTTCGCGGTCGCCGAACGGGCGCGCCTGGCCGAGGGCGTCATGCTCGAGCGGCAACTCGGCGCCTCGGGTGTGACGTCGGGAGCCGCGACGGGACAGCTCGCGGCGGCCCGCTACATTTTTGAAGTCGTCGTGTCGGAGGCCAATGTCGGCGCCAGTTCGACCGGTGGCCGTCTCGATGTCGGCGGGATGCAGGCGCAGGGCGCGAAGGCGGCGGACCAGATCGGCATGGACGTGCGCATCGTTGATACGCAGTCCGGGCTGGTGGTCGACGCCGTCAACGTGGTCAAGGACATCGAGGCGTCAACCGCCGGAGTGAGCGGCGTCGGCAACCTGCTGTCGATGCTGTCGGCGCAGCGCGGTCGCAACATGCCGGTGCCCGTGAATGCCGATGTCAATACGTCGCGCAAGGAAGGCGTCGACCGCGCGTTGCGTTCGTGCATTGAAGTCGCGGTGGTGGATCTCGCCAAACGCTTTTCGACCGAGTAGCCGCACCGATGGGTCGTGCCATTTCCGGCCTGGCCGCTTGGCTGTGCGCGCTGCTTGCGTGCGCGCCGCTCGCCGCGCAGGAACGCTACGGGGCACCGCCGTATTCGCAGTTCGACGCCCAGGGAACGTGGCCTGCACCGGTACACAGCCTGGCGGCCGACGACATTCCACGGCACGTCGTTGAGTTCGTGCCAGCGGGCGGGCCGATGGTCCGCTTCGCATCGCGCGCGGGCGCGTGGTACGCGCTGGCGCACCTGCCGCTGGTGGCGGCGATGCCGGCGCAGCTCTGGCTGTGGTTGCCCGCGGATGCGCGTGATGTGCACGTCAGCGTGCTCGATCGTCCGCCCGGGGCCAATCCGACCGCCAGCGTTCCGCTGCCCCTGCGCCCGGTGCGCACCGGAGTGCGCGTTGCGTTCCAGTCCGTGCCGTTCGCGCTCCCGGTCGACGGTACGGCGGCGGGAGCGTTTGTCCTCATCGAGCAGTGGAACCCGGCTGGCGCGCGTCCACTGCCGGTGTGGCTGCAGCTGCGCTCGCTGGATGGCGAGGGCTGGGGCGGTGCGGCCTACGGTTACGTTGCGCCCTACGACGGAACCAATGCGTCGCGCCGCGAGCGCGCGCCGACGCTCCCACTCAGCCCCCTGCAGAACCCGCGCTACTACAGCGGTGGCCTGATCGAATTGCCGTTCGGTGCCGGTGCGCCTGGAGCTGGACTGCGATGAATCCGGCCGCCTTGCCCGGGAACGCAGGCTGGTCGTGCCGTCACAACAAGCTGATTCAGACCGTGTTTGTCAGTGGCATCGCGCTTGGCGCGTGTTCCGCTCGTGCTCAGAGCAGCGATATCCAGATCCAGACGCCGACGCTGCCGCCACGCGGGACTGGATCGATGCCGTCCGCCGCGGCGCCATCGTCACCCTCGTATTCGCCATCCGCGCAGGCTCCAACTTACGGGTCGGCGGTGCCGCCGGCACAGCCCTATGGCCCGACGGGCACTCCGACGCCACAGCCCGGTGCCGCCATGCCGCCGGTGAACGCGCCGGCTCCGTACGGCACGCCGCCCTACGGCGGCATGCCGCCGGGCGGCGGTCCCGGTACCGGCAGCGCGCTATATCCCACTGCGCCACCTCAGGCCGCGGTGCCGTCGCCGATGGCGGCTCAGCGTGGCAGCAGCTACGGCAACTGGGGGGGTGTGATGCCGCCGCAGCCGGGCGCAGCCCCGGTCGCCCCGCTCGCGCCGCAAGCGGCCAGCACGGCGCAAGGGGCCTGCAAACCGCAGACGTCGCCGGATCGTCAGTCGATCACGCTGATCGGAGCGGACGCTCTGCCGCGGACCCATCTTCCTCTGGGCGACTTCCGTGTGCAGAAAATCGTTCCCTCACCGGACGGCACCTGGGCCGTAGCACTCATGAAGCTGAGAGGAGCGGAGGAGTTCGCCGCAATAGCGATCGATCTGAACCGCTGCAAGGCGCAGGGCGCCGTCAGCCTGAGCGCGCCCGCGTCGGACATCGCATTCGAGGGCGACGTCGCCATCGTGCTGCTGCCCGGTGCGAAGCAGCGCATCAGTCTTGCGGCTCCGGGAGGACGCTGATGCGCAGTGAACACGAAGCCAACGAAGACTTCGGGTCGTGAGATGCACCGACGCCAGATCCAGATCCTGCGCCAGACTGCGTGGCTTGCCGTGCTCCTGTCGGTCCTGGGAGGCCCGCTCACCGCGTGGGCACAGGCCGGCGCGTCGGCGTATCGGTATGCGGCTCCTTCAGGTTGGACCCGGTCGATCGAGGCCGACATCGAGGCGCTGACGCCGGCCGATCCGCAGACTCAGGCCCAGATCATGCTGCTCGCACCGAAGCCGCTCGCCGCCGATTTCGATGCGCAGTTCGCCAGCGAGCGCGCGTCGCTCGAATCGTTCTGGGGGCTGCGCTCGCCACAGGCGGCACCGCTGCAGCGCGGCCAGTCGTCGAAGGGGCAGTATGCCGCGCACTTTGCCAGCTACGACAGCGACGGCGGCGAGCGCTACATGAGCTTCCTCGCGCTCGGCAACGGCGGCAGCTTCGCGATGGTCGTGTTCGTCGCCGCGGGCGCAGAGACGTTCAACCGGCTGGCACCGGTGGCGACGGAAGCGTTCCGGACTCTTGAAGTGAACCGGCGCTGACGTCCTGCAATCCGCCGGCGGGTCGGCGCCGGCAGCGTCATCAATTCCTAGCGTTGCTTGGCATACAGCCCGACAAGCTGCGCCTCGGCCAGCACGTGGCCGCTGAACGCGCGCTGCAATTGCGCGCTGGTCGGGCGGTGCAGGTCACCGAGCTTCCGGTCGAGCGCGAACAGCTTGAAGAAGTAGCGGTGCCGGCCGATCGGCGGACACGGGCCGCCGTATCCGGTGCGTTTCCAGTCATTGATTCCGTCATGCGCCTGCAGCGCGTGCCCCGAGGCACCCGAAGGAATTTCGGCCGTCTGCGGCGGCAGGTCGTACAGAACCCAGTGCACCCAGGTCATCTTGGGCGCGGCAGGATCGGGTGCGTCCGGATCGTCGACGATCAGCGCGAGTCCCTTCGTTCCGGCTGGCACGCCCGTTATCACGAGCGGTGGCGACACATCGTTCCCTTCGCACGTGTGCTCGCGCGGGATGCTGCCGTGGTCGTGAAATGCCGGTGACGTGATCTGCATTGCCATCCTCCTCAGGCGATATCGATCTCGCGCTTCTCGGGCGCGAGCCAGGGCAGATCGAGCGCCGCGTAGATCGACTCCTCGGTGGCGCCGGCGATGCGGCGTTCACCCTTGAAAAGGCCGTACTCGTTGAGCTTCAGGCCGCGCGCGATCGCGCGCCGACGCAGCTCGATGTTGTACGCCTTGGATCCGGTGAAGTACATCAACGCTGCGCCGTAGCTCTCGGCCGGCACCACGCGCAGGTCCACCTGCAGCCCGCTCGCGAGCACGGCACTCGCGCGCTTGGCGCCCTGTGCCAGCACTTCACGGAATGCCGGGTAGGCGACGAAGTGGCGCGCGACGGCGGGACCGCGGTCGCTGACGACGAGCAGATCGATGTCGCCGACGCTGTCGCGCTTGCGCCGCAGGCTGCCGGCGACGACGGTCTCGCGCACAGCGGGGTTCGACCTCATGTAGGCGACCAGCGGTCCGGCTTCGCGCTCGGCGACGGCGAGCGGCACGCGCTGTTTCTTGCCGCGGTGCGCGCCCAATGCCTCGCGCAGCCGGTCCTCGGTCTTCGGGCCGAATCCTCGCAGCTCGCTCAGCCGCCCACTCTTCAGCGCATTGACGAGGTCCGTCGGGCTGTGCACGCCGAGCCCCTGACCGAGCGCGTGCACCTTCTTCGGGCCGAGGCCCGGGACGTGCAGCAGCGTCGCGGTGCCGCGCGGCACGCTGCGGCGCAGCTGCTGCAGCAGTTCGCAGCTTCCGGTTCGCGCGATCTCGTGGATCTTGGCGTCGAGGTCGGCGCCGATGCCGAACATTTTCGCCAGCGCTTCGCCGCGCGCGGCGCGCGCGGCGAAGTCCGGTCCCTGCTGCCGCACCATGCGCGCTGCGTTGCGATAGGCGCGGATGCGGAACGGGTTCTCATCCTGGACTTCGAGCAGGTCGGCGATTTCCTCGAACACCGCGGCGATGCGGGCGTTGTCGAACACGCTCGCCGCGTTCATCGCCGCCGGCTACGGTCGCATGCGCAATTCGCGCGTGTGCTGGGCCTTCAGCACGCCGATCATGCCGTCGAGCTGCTCGGCCAGCGACTCGAGCAGGTTGTCCAGCGCGATCACCCCAGCCAGCGCGCCATCGGGCCGCACCACCGGCAGGCGCCGTGCGCCGTGTTCCCGCATCAGCGCCAGCGCGTCGAGCAGGTCGTCCTCTTCCTCGACCACTGCGGGCTTCTCGGTCATGACATCGCCGGCTGTCATTGCAGCCGGGCTGAGCCCGAAGGCGACGACTTCGATGGCGATGTCACGATCGGTCAGCATGCCGACCGGGAACTCGCTGCCGTCGTTCTTCTCGACGACCACCAGGCAGCCGACGTGCTCGGCATGCATGCGCTTCGCACATTCGGCGATCGAGTCGCCGGGTTCGGCCGTCACCGGAAGCGGGACGGCCACATCGCGCACAAGGAGGGATTGCGCTCTCATGGGGGACTCCGGAAACAACTTGTGTTCTTAGGCTAGGTGCCGAGGGGTGCCCTTTTCTGACACGGGTCAAGTTCAGGGCAAAGGAATGGCGGCGCGGGCAAATCCTGTGTAAAACATGCGCTGGCCGGTGAGGCCGGCCGGGGAGGGGATTGATGCCTATGCACAGTGCAGTCCGGGCCGGACTGGCCGCAGTGGTCACGCTCACGTGCGTGCCCGCGCTGGCGCAGACGAAGGCGCCCGCGCAGGTGGTGAAACCGCCGGTGTCGCAGGCGTGGATCGATGTCGCGACGTTCTCGGGGTTCGGCATGCCGTCGATGGGTGGCGGCGGCGGCGCGAGCCCGATGTCGATGATGGGCGGCATGTTCGGCGGTAACCAGGGCGGCGGCCGGAACACGTTCGGCATGACGCAGACCGGCTCGGCCGGCCGCTGGGTCGACGTGACGCTCTACACCAGCCGCAACCCCACGCTGCCCGAGGGGACTCAGGCCGTACCGGCCGGCACGCAGCTCGCACCGACGCTGAAGCTGGTCTCGCCGAAGGTGGAGAAGGGACCACCGCCCACACCGGGCGACGAGACGGTCGTCGAGCACGAGTACGAGCGCCCGAAGGGCAAGATGTATCTGTACTGGGGCTGCGGCGACACGGTTCGCGCCGGCCAGCCGCGTGTGCTCGACATGGCCACCGCCAGGCCCGAGGACTTCGGCAAATTCTTCACGTCGCGGCGCGCGACACAGCGCGGCACGCACGTCGCACCGGGACGCCCGATCTGGCCCAACGAAGTGGACTTCCGCATGGTGCCGGGCAATGCCTCGCTGGTCGGTGAACACACGTTCACCGGACAGGGTGTACCGGAGGGATTCAAGTTCGCGATCGGGCCGCAGCAGGACATCATGCCGCCGATCGAGCTGAAGCAGACCGACGTCGGCGGAGCGACGCAGCTCGAGTGGGCGGCGCTGCCGACGGCGCGCGCCTACTTCATCGCCGCGATGGGCGCCAAGGGTGGCATGGGCGGCATGAGCGGCGGCTCGTCGGTCGAGATGGTGTTCTGGACCTCCAGCGAAGTTCCTGAACTGGGCATGGGGCTTATCGACTACCAGACCAACCCTGCCGTCGACCGCTGGCTCAAGGAGAAAGTGCTGCTCGAGCCCAGCGTCACGCGCTGCATGGTGCCCAAGGGCATCTTCGGCGAAGGCGGCGGTGCGATGCTGCGCATGATTGCCTACGGCTCGGAACTCAACCTTGCGCATCCGCCACGACCCACCGATCCGAAGATCGCGTGGGAACCGCAGTGGGCGGTGAAGCTGCGCGTGAAGAGCGTCAACAGCTCGATGCTCGGCATGGACATGAGCGAGATGCAGCGCGGTTCCGGACAGCGCGGTCAGCCACAGTCGCAGCCGCAGTCCCAGGATTCGGCTCCGCCAGCTGCGGAGAAGAAGCAGGAGGACAAGATGCCCGACCCGGTCAACATCCTGCGCGGCATCCTCGGGCGTTAGCGGGCGTCGGACTACGCGGCGAGCGGGAACGGCGCGGCTCGGCTCTCCGCGGGCGGCGCGGGCGCATCGTGCCGGTCGGCTTTCTCCGGAACGGCGGCAATGATGTGTTCGGCCAGCGCGGTGATCGTCAGGCTCGGATTCACGCCCGGATTGGCGGGCAGTACCGAGCCGTCGCAGATGATCAGATTGCGATAGCCGAACGCGCGCCCGTCGCGGTCGACGACGCCGCTCGAGGCGTCGCGTCCGATGACGGCGCCGCCGAGGATGTGGGCCGTGGTCGGGATGTTGAACAGGGCCTCGGTGGCCATGCTCTGCGCAATGCCGCCCGTATGGCGTGCCAGCCAGCGTGCCGCGGCGCTGCCCTCGGGGATGAACGTCGGGTTCGGATTCACCGGATCCTGGCGCGTCGTGAGGCGCACGCTGCGGCTGAACCAGCGTCGCACCGGCACGAAGGCCATGGCGTTGTCGAGCGACTGCATCACCAGCACGATCACCGAGCGCCGGCCCCAGTGCACGGGCGAGAGCGACTTCAGGAAGCGCAACGGATGCCGCGCGATCTCGGCGAGGAGCTTGAGCGGCCGCGTCACGCGTGTGCCGTCGCCGGTCAGCAGCGTGAAGAAGAACTTGAGCACGCTGCCGCGTTCGCCATAGGTGACGAGCTCCAGGTGTGTGTCGAGCGAGACGTGGAGGCTGGCGCTGATCGCTACATCGGCCGACGGCTTGAGGCTGTCGTCAGGCAGCGTGACGGCGAGGATCGATTCGCTGTTCGTGCGCACCTTTTCGCCGAGCTGACGGCTCAGGCGCGGCAGTCCTCCGGCCAGCCGGCACTGCGCCAGCAGCCGGTTGGTACCGAGCGCGCCGGCCGCGACGACGACGCCCGCGGCGCGTAGCGGCGGCAGGCGGCGTGGCCGGAAGGACGGGCGCTCGATCGCAATTTCGTAGCCGGTGCCGCCCTCGCCATCGTCCAGCGGCCGGATGTCGGTGACCCGGGTGTCGGGCAGTATCGTCACGCCGAGGCGCTCTGCGAACCACAGGTAATTCTTGGGCAGCGAGTTCTTCGCGCCGACGCGGCAACCCATCGTGCAGCTGCCGCAGCGCAGGCAGCCGGTGCGCGACGGTCCCGCGCCGTCGAAGTACGGGTCCGTCACGGTCTTCCCGGCGTTGTCGAAGTACACCGCGCACGGGGTGCGCGTGAATGTGTCCGCGGCGCCGAAGTGGCGGCCCAGCTCGCGCAGCAGGCGCTGTCCGTCACTGTCCCAGGGCACCGTGCGCACGCCCAGCATGCATTCCGCGGTGTCATAGTGCGGCGCGAGTTCGCGCGACCAGTCCGCGAGGTCCGCCCACTGTTCGTGCGCGAAAAATGTCGGCTTGGCGCGATACAGCGTGTTCGCATACACGAGGCTGCCGCCACCGACCCCGGCGCCGGATGCGATGAAGATGTCCTTGAAGAGCGAAATGCGCGTCGGCCCGCGCAGGCCCAGCCGTGGCGCCCAGAAAGTGCGGCGCAGGTTCCAGCCGGTCGGCGCGAAGTCGTCCTCGTTGAGGCGCCGGCCGCACTCCAGCACCGCGACGCGGTAGCCCTTCTGCGCCAGCCGCAGCGCCGCCACGCTGCCGCCGAAGCCCGAGCCGATGACGATCCAGTCGACGTCGTGCCCCGTCCGCGCCTGCGGGCCGGACAGCGATTCAGTCATGAAGGTGCCCCATCATGCTTGCATCTTTAGCCGCGCTTGCGGCCCTCTGCTCACGATGGCATCAATGCCATGCGCGGTGGTGGACTCGCTCTAATCGTCGGTGATCTGCAAAGGAACCCGGCGCTGCCTGCTGCGTTTCACACGGCCCGCGGTCGTGTGACGTTGCCGTGCTTGCCTAGAATCCGGTCATGCAGCGTTCGGAACTCGACCACCTGGTCGTCGCCAGCGCCCGCCTTGAGGACGGTGTCGACTGGGTCGAGCAACGGCTGGGCGTCCGGCCGCAGCCGGGCGGCAGGCACGTTGCGATGGGCACGCACAACGCTCTGCTGAAGCTCGGCGCACGCAGCTACCTCGAAGTGATTGCCGTCGATCCGGAGGCCGCAGCGCCGGCGCGACCGCGCTGGTTCGCGCTCGACGAGGCGGCGATGCGCTCGCGGCTCGCGCGCGGGCCGGCGCTGATCACCTGGGTGCTGCGCTGCGAGTCGCTCGCCGCCGCGTGCGCGCGCGTGCCCGATCTCGGCGAGATCCTGCCGATGAGCCGCGGCGACTTCCGCTGGAAGATCGCGGTGCCCGAGAGCGGCGCGCTGCCGTGGGGCGGGGTGTTGCCGGCGGCCATCCAGTGGGACGCCGCGCCCGATGGCAGCGACATGCATCCGTGCGACGGACTGCCCGAAAGCGGTTGCGGGCTGCTGGCCCTCTCGCTTGCGCATCCGGCAGCGGTGCTCGGCACGGCCGGAATTCTTGCGATGTTCCGCGAACTTCGCATCGTCGGCCCGGTGGACCTGAAGTCCGGGCCGGTGCAGATCGAAGCGCGTATCCGCACGCCGGCAGGCGACGTCATTCTCGACTGAACCACCGCGCCGCAACGTCGGCGCCGCGCGGGACGCAACGCTCAGTCGCCGTCCGAGTATCGCAACTGGCGGACCCACGCCGCATCGATGCCCAGGCGCGCGAGCAGTTCCTCGCGTGCGGGCAGTTCGGCCAGCAGCTGCGAGGGCGAGGGCAGCCGCGCCGGGGATCTTGCGGCCACGATCAGCCGATTGCCGCCGGTATCGTTGAGTCGCACGCTGTGGATGCGGCCGAACGCCTGCCGGGCCGCCGCAGTTTCCTGCGCGTAGGAGGCGCTGGCAGCGAACGTGTTGGCGAGAAAGACACCGCTGGGCGTCAGCAGCGCGCGGATGTCGCTCAGGAAGCCTTCGCTGAACAAAGCAGGCGGGATCCCCTCGGCGTCGAATGCATCGAGCAGAACCGCGTCGTAGACGTCTCCCCGCGCCAGCGCTGCGGTGACGAATGCGCGGCCGTCCGCAGCATGCAGCCTGAGATGTGGGCCGGGCGCGAGGCCGAAATAGCGCTGCGCCACGGCGAGTACCGAAGCGTCGATGTCGACGGCGTCGATGTCGCTGGCCGGCCGCACCGTGGCGAGCGCCGTCGGAATCGAGCCGCCGCCGACGCCGATCAGCAGGACGCGGCGCGGTTGCGGTTCCCACAGCAGCAGCACCGCGACCATCGCGCGCGTGTACTCGAAGGCGAGATGGTCGGGCTGCGCCAGCAGCTTGCAGGACTGGTTCAGCGCCTCCGTGCCCTCGCCGAAGCGCAGGCAGCGCCGCGTGGCGCTGTCGGTGACAATCAGCGTCTGCCCGGGTGATCGCTCGAGGTAGACGAGCCGTTCGCCGGCCGGCAGATTCAGGCAGCCCGCGAGCGCGAGCGCAAGCGCGGCGGCAAAGAGGACGCTTCGAAAGAGGGTGGCGCGCCGCAGTCGCGGCCGTTCCGGAGCCGGCCGCAAGCGGACTAGGCCGACTGCTTGCGCAGCTTGAACACCGGCACGAAGCCGCCGGTCTCGATGCCGCGGTAGTTGCGGATCGGAGGGCAGTCGTACACCGCGAGTGGCGTGCCGCTGGAATCTTCGAGCACGCCGAGCTGCTGCAGCACCTCGACCGTCGCGGCATGCAGTGCACGAGGGCTGCCGTCGGCAATGCGGATGGCGATGCCCATGCCTGCGCTCGCGATTCCGATGGCCTGCATGCCGTCGGCACCGGCCTTGCTGATCCAGTCGCCGGCGCCGGTCTGCATGATCGCGAGATCGGTGCGGCGCGTGCCCGACACGAGATCCGGGTGGCGCGTCATCGCGTAGAACAGCGCTGCCAGTTCCGGCGTTTCCCGGGATGCGAGCCGCGCATAGGTCTGAGCCAGCCGTCGCAGCGGCAGTGCGAAGTTCGGTGCGCTGCAGCCGTCGATGCCCTGCGCAATCGCGTCGCCCTGCGCGAAGCGCGCGACGGTCGTGCGGATGCGCTGCTGCAGCGGATGGCCGGTATCGAGGTACGACTCGGCCGGCTGCCCATGCATCCGCGCATAGGCGAGAAAGCCGGCGTGCTTGCCGGAGCAGTTGTGAAACAGCGCGCCGTACTTCACGCCGGCCGGTGCCCGCGTTTCGGTCGCCGCGAAGTAGCCGGGCAGATGGCAGCCGCATTGCAGCGCCGCCTCGTCGACACCGGCCGCGGCCAGGATGCGCTGCACGATGCCGACGTGCACGGCCTCGCCGCTGTGGCTCGCGCACATCAGCGCCAGTTCGTGTGACGTGAAGCCGTAGCGGCTGATTCCGCCGTCCTCGACGAACGGCAGCGCCTGCAGCGGTTTCAGCGCCGAGCGCGTGAAATTGAGCGAATCAGGGTCGCCGACCGACGAGATCAGCCGGCCATCGGCATCGACCACGGCGATCGAGCCGTAGTGCACACACTCGGTCGTGCCGCCGCGCGTGGTTTCGACGAGGGGAACGTGACGGGGAATCATCGGGCCCCCGCCGTGGCGGTCAGGCCGCGTGGGGCGCCGCGCCGGCGGCGGGCGCAGCGAGCCGCGCCGCAATTTCCTTGCGGTAGCGGTTGAGATCCTGCACCGACGTGAACGTGCGCTCGAACAGCAGCGACAGGTTGTGCAGGATCCGATCGATGACCTTGGTCTCCCATTCCTTGTCGAATCGAATCTGTTCGTCGAGCCAGCGTTCGAGCCAGCCCGGATCCGGGAGGCGCGATTGTACGGTGTCGTTCGGAAAAAGCGACTGATTGACGTGCAGATTGGTGGGGTGCAACGCCTTGTCGGTGCGCCGGGCCGAGGCCATCAGCACGCCGATCTTGGCGAAGGCGGCCCGCGCCGAGTCGCCCAGTTCCCCGAGGTATTTCTTCATGTAACGCAGGTAGGCGCCGCCATGGCGCGCCTCGTCCTGCGACAGCAGCCGGTAGATCGCCTTGATCACCGGTTCCGTGTGCCACTCGGCAGCCCGGCGGTACCAGTGGTTCAGCCGGATCTCGCCGCAGAAGTGCAGCATCAGCGTCTCCAGCCGCGGCGCCGGATCGAACTTGAACCGCACCGCGTGCAGCTCCTCCTCGGTCGGCGCCAGCTCCGGCCGGAACCGGCGCAGGTATTCCATCAGCACCAGCGCGTGCTTCTGTTCCTCGAAGAACCATACCGACATGAAGGCCGAGAAATCGGAGTCACCATGGTTGTCGCGCAGGAACATCTCGGTGGCCGGCAGCGCCGACCACTCGGTGATCGCGTTCATCTTGATCGTGCGCGCCTGTTCGTCGGTCAGACGCGCGCCGTCGAACTCGTTCCATGGAACGTCCGTCTCCATGTTCCAGCGCACGGCCTCGAGCGACTTGAAGAGATCGGGGTACAAGAGATTCATCGGGGGCCTCCGGCCCTGCCAATTTCAGCGGGCCACGCGTCGCTTGAGCAAGCGCATCAGCCCGCCGAGCAGCGGCAGCTTTTCGTAGAGCTCCTCGGCCGCGTCCCAGTAGTCGCGGTGATGCACGACCCGGCCGTCAGGCGCGAACTGTATATGAGATGCGCCGCGGATCAGGTGCTCCCGGACATCGCGGGGTCGCATCCGGAACCGGAAGTCCCAGGTCAGGAAGGCGTCTTCACCGGAGGCAAGGGCCCGCGTGATGACGAAGCGCGGGTCGGCGACCTGCCCGAACATGTGCCGGAAGATGCGTTCCACCGCCGGACGGCCCCGTACCTCGTTGAACGGGTCCTTGAACCACGCATCGTCGGCGTAGACCGTCCCGATGCGCTCCAGCGACTCGGGGGTCAGCGTCTCGAAGAACCTCGTCAGGCGCGCGACGCGCGGATCGTCGGGCATGGCGGTGTGTGGCCGTCACGGGCCAGTGAAGCGGCGCACCGCGGCGAAATAGGCCGCATAGGGCAGCGCGCGCAGCAGGCGCAGCACGTTCGTGAAGCGCTTCGGGTAGTGGATCTCGAATTCGCCATCGGCGATGCCCGCGAGAGTCAGGCGCGCGGCCTCGTCGGCCGGGATCAGGGCCGGCATCTTGAAGTCGTTCCTCTGCGTCAGTGGCGTGTCGACGAATCCGGGGTTGATGAGGTAGACGCCAATGCCCTTCGGCGCGAGATCAATGTACAGCGATTCGGCCAGGTTGATCAGCGCTGCCTTGGTCGGGCCGTAGATCAGTGACTTTGGCAGCCCGCGATAGCCGGCGACCGAGGCGACAATGCCCACCCCGCCACGGCCCTGCGCGCGCAGCGTCGGCAGCACGGCGTCGAGGCAGTTCAGCACGCCACCGACGTTGACGTCGACGAGACGCCGGGCGCGCGTCAGGTCGAAAGTCTCGGCGCGCATCTCGATATGGGTCCCGGCGACGATCAGGGCGAGATCGATGCCACCCCATGCGTCGACAATGCGCCGCGCCGCTGCAGTCACGGACCCGGGGTCCGTGACATCGAGCACTTCGACGAGCGCGTCGGTGTTTTCGGCGATGGCGTCGAGCAGGTCGCGGCTGCGCGCGGACATGGCCACCCGCGCGCCGTCGTTTATCAGCCGGCGCGCCAGCGCGGCCCCGATGCCGTAGGAGGCGCCGATCACCCAGACGCGCTGGCCGCGCCAGCTCCTGATGCGGGGGTTCAGCGGCATCACAGCTTCCGGAAGGAGATCAGCACCTCGCCGGCGCGGATGCCGTACCAGCGCATGACGGCACGATTCAGCATCACGCGTTCGTCGATCAGGTACATCCAGTCGTCGAACGCCACCTGGTAGCGGCCCCCGTCGTCGGTCTTCAGGTCGAACGTGTAGGCCCAGTTCAGGGCGTTGCCGCTGACGATGCCGAGCGCCTCGCCGACGACGCCATCGGCGGTGCCGATCCAGCGCGCGCCGGCCGTGTCGCCAGGCGCCGGGCGCAGCGTCCAGACCCGCTTCTCGCGCTTGCCGTCGGACCAGATGAAGTCCTCGTCGAGCGTGCCGACGTCGCCGGCCCAACTGGCCTTGATCGTCACGACGAAGCGCCGCTGGACCTGACCGCTGCGGTCCTGGAACATTCCGTGGCCCTCGAGCGTGCCGTTGAAGTAGCGCTTCAGATCGAGCGCCGGCGTTTCGGCGCGGTAGACCTGCGGATCAATGCTGCCGCAACCGGCCAGCAGCAGGGCGAGCGCGAAGAAGAGGGTACGGGTGAGCATGGGTCAGTCCTAGAGTCGTCGGGTGCGCCAGGCGATGGCGAGCAGCGCCGCGGCCCCGAGCTTCAGTGCACACGGCAGGATCGCGTAGGCGAAGGTCAGTGCGTCGAGCGCCTCGGCGCTGCGGGCCCCCGGCGTGTAGCCGAGCAGAGCCAGTGCCGGCAATGCGATGCCTGCCGCGAACGCCAGGTTGAGCTTGTTGGCGAGGTTCCAGAGTCCGAAGTAGGCGCCCTCGTGTCTGCCGGTGTGGCCGTTTTCGTCGATTACCCGTGCGAGCAGTGCGGGCGGCAGGGCAAGGTCAGCGCCGAGTGCCACGCCGGACAGCACGCAGATCAGGGCGAATGCGGCGAAGTCGCCCGCGCCGAGCCCATAGGCCCAGACAAACGCGGTGATCGCGAGCAGCATGCCGATCACCCACACCGCTTCGAGCGAAAGCCGGGCGGCCAGCCTGACCCACAGCGGCAGGCTGGCCGCGCCGGCGACGAAGTACAGCGCGAGGAACACGCCCGAGCGCGGCTCGAGTTCCAGCCGGTCGGCGACGAAGAAGAGCACCAGTGTGGCGGGGATGGCCGCGGCGATGCCGTTGGCGACGAAGATGGCGAGCAGCCAGCGGAAGCGCGGGGTGCCGAGCGGCAGAGCGATCGCCGAAAGAGCGCCGGGGACTGGTGCTTCAAGCCGAGGCGCTGGGCGCGGGGCGTGCCAGGTCAGCGCGGCCAGCGCGAGTGCCAGCGCGACCAGGAACAGCGCTGCGAGTGCGGACGGGCCCAGCGCGTACGGGATCACCGATGCCGCGATCACGCCCACAAGGCCGGCACCTTCGCGATACGCCGCCACGCGCGCACGGCCGTGATCGTTGTGTGTCAGCTCCGCGCCCCAGGCCTGGAAGGCCACCGTGGCGAGCGAGTAGCCGAAGTAAGCCGCGGCGAGCGTGGCAGCGAGCCAGAGCACCGCGGCTGTCGTCGACAAAGGCGTTGGCGGCAGGAACAGCAGCACGAAGCCCAGTGCCAGAGGCGGCATCGCGATCAGCAGCGGCCGAAGGTAGGAGCCGCGCTGCTTGCCGCGGTCCACCCACGCCCCAAGGAACGGATCGACCAGCGCATCGGCGAGCCGCGTCATCAGCAGCACGAGGCCGATCATCGACAGTGCGAGCCCCGTGGCCTCGGCATAGAACTTCGGCACCAGCACGTAGACCGGCAGAGCCATCATCGCCAGCGGCGCGCCGAGCAGGCCGTACGCCATCAGGCCACGGCGAGACAACCCGCCATCGTCCGGCGCGGTGGCGCGCGGCGGCGGGTCGATGGTCCGGGCCGCGGCCATCATCGCGGCTTCAGTCGGTGTGCCGCAGCAGGCTCGCCCGCAGCTGCGGCGCGCTGGTGCGTGGGTCGAGCCAGATCGCGAAGAACGCCCGCCCGAACTCCGGGTCCGCGATCTCGCCAAGGTAGCGGCCGTCGACGTAGAAGCGCGTTGCTCCCCCGGGCCGGTAGATGCCGGCCAGGCGCTGGCCGGCCTTCACGTCCGGAAAGAGCGCCGCCATCTCCGTCAGCCAGCGTGCGCGCTGCGCTTCGGTGCCGAGTTTCAGGCGCGCGATCTCGTCGCGGCTGCGCTCGGCGATCGCCCGTCCATCGAGGTCGCGCGCGTACTGGAGCTCGAGCGCGAATGGCTGCGCCGAGGGGCGGGCAGGGTCGAACTCGCGCGGCACGAAGAGTTGCGCGTCGTACACGTGCAGGCCGAACCATGTGAGCCGCCCGGTGCCAAGGGATCGCGCGTCGTCGATGTAGCGGCGCACATGGTCCGGCGGCGCCGATGGCATCGACGCAGACGGCATCGTGGCGAGCGCCGCGGACGTCAGCGCGCCTGTGATGACGCCGGCGAGCGCCGCAGTCATCGTCCGTCGCATGGAATGTCCGAACGGCACGGTGAGGCCCTCAGCGCGTGGCGAGCGTGTACTGCACGACATCGGTGTTCTCCCGGGCGAAGGCGGCCTCGCAGTAAGCGAGGTAGAAGTCCCAGATGCGGACGAACCGCTTGTCGAAGCCGAGCGCGCGAACTTCAGCGAGCCGCGCGTGAAAGCGCGCGCGCCACGTGGCGAGCGTGCGCGCGTAGTCGGCGCCGAAACGGTGCTCTTCGACGATCTGCAGCCCCGCGGCCTCCGCCTGGGCGCGGAACGCCGCTGGTGACGGCAGCATCCCGCCGGGAAAGATGTACTGCTGGATGAAGTCGGTTCCGCTCCGGTAGCGCTCGAACAGATCGTCCGCGATGACGATTGTCTGCAGGCAGGCGCGGCCGCCGGGCTTCAGGCAGCGCTTCAGCGTCGCGAAGTACGACGGCCAGTACGCCTCTCCGACCGCTTCGAACATCTCGATCGATGCGATGCCGTCGTAGCGTCCGGCCTCGTCGCGGTAGTCGCGCAGCCGCAGGTCGGCGGCGAGGCCGGCACGCGCAAGACGCTCTCGCGCGTAGGTCAACTGCTCGGTCGATAGCGTCAGGCCGGTTACCTCGAGCCCCGCGCGGGCCGCGGCCTCGGCGAGCCCGCCCCAGCCGCAGCCAATCTCGAGCAGGCGCGCGCCCGGCGCGAGGTCGAGCTGCTCGAGCACGCGCGCGTACTTGGCGCGCTGTGCGGCCTCCAGTTCTTCGGGTGACGCCACCTCGTGCGGGCCGGCGCGGCGCTCGAACAGCGCGCTCGAGTAGGTCATGGAGCGGTCGAGCCACAGCGC
>DAOMFL010000036.1:0-34924 GCA_035429805.1 Burkholderiaceae bacterium | reverse complement strand
GCTGCAGGATCGAAATCGACGCCAGCGTTGTCTTCGGCGAATACAGGAACACGACCGCCGAAATCGTCGTCATCGCGTTGACGAAATAGTAGCGGCCGATGTCGAGGATCGACGGCAGGCAAACTGGCACCGTCACGCGCCAGAACGTCTTGTAAAACGGCACCTTCAGCGACGCCGATACCGATTCGAATTCGCCGTCAATCTGCTTGAGCGCGGTCACCGCGGTCAGATGGCTCGACGAGTAGAAGTGCACGATCGTCGACAGCACCAGGATCGCCATCGTGCCGTACAGCACGTTCAGCGGGTTCGTGGGCAGGTTGAAGAACAGGATGTAGCCGATGCCGAGCACCATGCCGGGCACGGCCATCGGCAACATCGCCTGGAACCGGATCAGCGGCCGCAGCAGCGCCGCGCCCCGGGTCTTCTCGAGCCAGTAGGCCCCGGCGAAGGTGATCGCCGCGCCGAGCACGGCGCACCACGTGGCCATCACGAGGCTGTTGCGGTAGGCATGCTCCAGGCCCGCCTCCTCCAATCCGTACGTGTAGTGTTTCAGAGTCAGCGACAGGTTGTACGGCCAGAACGTCACGACCGATCCGTAGGCGGCCATGCCGACGACGAGCAGCATCAGTGCCGACATCACGACGACCAGCGCGAGCAGCACCGCATCCCGGCCGCGTGCCGGCTTCGCCTGGTACGGAACGCTGCGCGCCGTCAGCAGCGCCTGCTGCCGGCGCTGCACGACGTGGTCGATGAAGAAGGCGGCGACCGCCGGCAGCAGCAGCACCAGACCCACCACCGCGCCCATGGAGAAGTTCTGCTGACCGATCACCTGCTTGTAGATATCGACCGCCAGAACGCTGGTATTGCCGCCGATGACCTTCGGCACACCAAACTCCGAGACCGCCATCGTGAACACCACCATGCTGGCCGAGATCAGCCCGTACTTCGCGCCCGGCAGCGTGATCGTCATGAACTTGCGGAACTCGCTTGTGCCCAGCGAATCCGCCGCCTCGTACAGCCTCGCGTCAGACAGTGCGAGCGCAGCCATCAGGATCATCGCCGCGTGGGGGAACGAGGCAAAGGTCATTGCCGTCACCATGCCCGGCATGCCGTATATGGACTGCAGGCCGACCCAGGCCAGCATGAACTTGAACGCGCCCTGGTTGCCGAACAGGTAGATGAACGAGATCGCTGCGAGCAGCGACGGCGCAAGGATCGGGATCATCGCGATGTTGCGCCAGAGTCCCTTGAACGGAATCCGGCTGCGCTGCATCGCATAGGCAAACAGGAACGCCAGCGGCACCGTGACCAGCGTCGTCAGCGCCGCGAAGGTCAGCGTGTTGCGTGTCGACTGCGCGAGCGCCGGCGACTGCACGTACTGGATGAAGTTCGCCAGCCCGACGAACTCGCCGCCGCGGCCCTCGACGCTGCGCACCAGGATCATCGCCAGCGGCACCGTCAGGAACACAAGCAGCGCCACCGCCAGCAGCAGGAGGCCGCCGCGGGCAGCCAGCGCCTCGCTCGCGAGCGCCCACCGGGACGGCGTGCGACCCATGGGAGTCGGCAGGACGGTCGCGCTCACATTGAAGTCCGGCGCGTCTATCCCGCCGCTTCGGCGAACACACGGACCCGATCGACGCGCAATGCGATCTCGATCTCCGCCCCTTCGCGCACCTCGAGGTCGTGCAACTGATTCAGCGAGTACGAAATCAGCATCGGCTGACCGAGCGCCTCGCAGCGCAGTTCCGCCAGGCAGAAGGTGCCGAGATAGTCGATGCGCGCAATCCGGCCGCGCAGCCGGTTCGGCAACGACCCGATGTCGCCTTCGACGTGGCGGTCCTCCGGCCGCACGTAGATGCGGACGCTCTGGCCGGAACCGTGCTCGTCGCCGGGCAGCGCAAGTTCGGTCGAGCCGACGCGATAGCGGCCGCCGCCCAGGGCCACTCCCTTCAGCACGTTCACCTTGCCGAGAAAATCGGCCACGAACGGCGTCGCCGGGCGCTCGTAGACATCGCTCGGCGAGCCGACCTGCTCGATCGCGCCCTGGTTCATCACGACGACCCGGTCGGCCATCGACAGCGCCTCTTCCTGATCGTGCGTCACCATGATCGTCGTGACACGCAGGCGACGCTGCAGCGCGCGGATCTCGCCGCGCAGGCGCTCGCGCACCTTGGCGTCAAGGGCAGACAGCGGCTCGTCGAGCAGCAGCAGGCTGGGCGAGGTCGCGAGCGCGCGCGCCAGCGCGACCCGCTGCTGCTGGCCGCCCGACATCTGGCTCGGATACTTGCGGCCTGCGTCGGGCAGGCCGACCAGGGTCAGCAGTTCCTGCACACGCGCCGCGATGTCGGCGCGTGAACGGCGCCGGTTCACCAGTCCGTAGGCGACGTTCTCGGTGATCGTCAGGTTCGGAAACAGCGCGTAGGACTGGAACACGATGCCGTAGTCGCGCGCCGCCGGCGGCGCGTTAGAGACGTCGCGTCCGCTTTGCAGTATGCGGCCGCGCGTCTGCTGCTCGAGACCGGCAATGATCCGCAACAGAGTCGTCTTGCCGCAGCCGGACGGTCCGAGGAAGCACACCAGTTCGCCCGGCGGTATGACGAGGTCGATCGACCTCAGCGCGACGAAGTCGCCGAAAGCCTTGTGGATGCCTTCAAGGCGCAGCGCCTCGGCCGCGGACGTGACTGTGTTCATTGATGCTCGAAAAAATACGCCGGGTTGAACGCTGCAGGGCGCCCAACCCGGCGGCTGTTACGGCCGAAAGCGCTTACTTCGGCGCGGCCTTCGACTCGTAGCGCTTGCTCCACTCCGCGAGGATCTTGTCACGATTGGCGGCGGCCCAAGCGAAGTCGTTCTTCACCAGGCGGCTGGCGTAGTCGGCCGGCACGTTCGGCAGCGGCTTCGACAGTGCCGGCACCGCGACGATCGCAAAGTTCGCCGCATACAGGCCCATCGCCTCGTCGGTAAGGGACCAGTCGAGCAGCTTCTTTGCGGCATCCATGTTCTTCGTGCCCTTGACGATGCCGCTCGCCTCTAGATCCCAGCCCAGTCCTTCCTTCGGGAACACCAGGTCAATCGGCGCGCCGCGCGCCTTCTCGCGGTTGGCGCGGTACTCGAACGAGATGCCGACGACGTACTCGCCAGCCGCTGCCTTGGCGCAGGGAGCCGACCCCGAGTGCATGTACTGCGCGATATTCTCGTGCAGGCCGTCCATGAAGGCCCAGCCGTCTTTCTCACCCCACAACTGCAGCCAGGCGCTGACATCGAAGAAGCCTGTCCCGGACGAGGCCGGATGTGGCATCACGATCTGCCCCTTGTAGACGGGCTTGGTCAGATCCTTCCACGTCTCGGGCTTCGGAATGTTGCGCTTGGCGGCCTCGACGGTGTTGAAGCAGATCGTCGCGCCCCATACGTCCATGCCGACCCATGCGGGCGGATTCTTCGGATCGCGGTACTGCGGCGAAAGCCGCGCAAGGCCGGCCGGCGCGTACGGCTGCAGCATCCCTTCCTTCTCGAAGATCGCCATGCTGGTGGCCGCCACGCCCATGATGACGTCGGCCTTCGGGTTCGCCTTCTCCGCCAGCAGCTTCGCCGTGATGATGCCGGTCGAGTCGCGCACCCAGACGATCTCGATGTTGGGATTGGCCTTCTCGAACCCGGCCTGGTAGGCCTTCAACTGGTCGGTCTCGAGCGCGGTGTAGACCGTGAGCTGGGTCTTCTGCGCGCTGGCGCCGAAGGCCACGGCAGCCAGGACGCCACCGGCGAGCAGTCTGCCGGCGAGGGATAGCAGTTTCATCGACTCCTCCTTAGAGCCCCGTACGGATGGGTCAGGCCGCTCGTCACAGGACGGAACGGGCAGCCGCCAAAACTAGCGCATGCGCTTGACGCCTCGGTGACGGCACCTGCCTCCGCCTGGGTCACCCGGCCCGAGCGCGGGCAGTCTACGCAGCGCCAAAAATCAATGTCAATTGTTTTTTGCAGATTGTCGACAATCTGCTAAGCTGGTTTACATGTCCGGCCCCAACGGTGTCCCGCACCCCACGATCGCGCTGCTGCGTGCCAACTCGCTCGCGACCGCGGCGCAGCAGGCGATCGAGCGCATGATTCTCGACGGGGAACTCGGACCCGGCGCCAAGCTCACCGAGGCATGGCTTTCGGAGCGGCTCGGCGTTTCGCGCGGGCCGATCCGCGAGGCCTTCCGCATGCTTGAGGACGCGGGCCTGGTGCGGCAGGAGAAGAACCGCGGCGTCTTCGTGCGCGACATTCCGCACGAGGAAGCGGCCGAGATCTACGACCTGCGCGCGGCGATGGACGAACTGGCCGGTCGCCGGCTGGCTGAGACCATCACGCCGGCGCAGATGAAGACGCTGCGCGCGGTCGTCGACAAGATGGAACAGGCGGTCAAGTCCGACGACCGCGACGGTTACCACCTGCTGAACCTGCAGTTTCACGACCGGCTGGTCGAATTCGCCGGCAACCGCAAAATGGCCGCCCTGTACGGCAAGCTGGTCAAGGAACTCGCGCTCTACCGCCGTCGCAACCTGGCCGATGCCACCGTGCTGCCGCACTCGGCCGCCGAGCATCGCGCGATCCTGAAGGCGATCGGCTCCGGCGACGCGGCGCAGGCCGGCAAGGCGATGTACGAGCACGTCATCGAAAGCAAGGAGCGCGCGCTGCGCGCCGCCACGTTCCCGCAGGCCGCACGAATGCGGGCGCAACGCAAGGGATAGCCATGATCGAAGTGAACGGACGCCGCTATGCGGCGCCGAAGCAGCCCACCGTCGTCGTCTGCGTCGACGGCTGCGAGCCCGACTACATCGCGCAGGCCGTGGCCACGGGCCGGATGCCGGCGATGAAGCGCTTCCTCTCGCAGGGCACCGCGCTGGTCGGCGACTGTGTCGTTCCCAGCTTCACGAATCCGAACAACCTGTCGATCGTGACCGGCGCCCCGCCCTCAGTGCACGGCATATGCGGCAACTATCTGTTCGACGTTGCCAGCGGCACCGAAGTGATGATGAACGACCCGAAGTGGCTGCGCGCACCGAGCATCCTCGCCGGCCTCGCAGACGCCGGAGCGAGCGTCGCCGTCGTCACGGCGAAGGACAAGCTGCGGCGGCTGCTGGGCCACAACATGAAGGGAATCTGCTTCTCGTCGGAGAAAGCGGACCAGGCCAGCATCGCGGAAAACGGCATCGACGGCATCCTGCCGCTGGTCAGCATGCCGGTGCCGGACGTGTACAGCGCCGAACTTTCCGAGTTCATCTTCGCCGCCGGCGTCAAGCTGCTCGAGACACGCCGGCCGGACGTGATGTACCTCTCGACCACCGACTACATCCAGCACAAGCACGCGCCGGGCGACCCGGATGCCAACCGCTTCTACGCGATGCTCGATGGCTACCTCGCCCGCTTCGACCAGCTGGGGGCCGTCGTGGCGCTGACGGCCGATCACGGCATGAACGCGAAGACGCGGCTCGACGCCAGCCCTAACGTGATCTACCTGCAGGACCTGCTCGACGGCTGGCTCGGTCAGGAACGCGCCCGCGTGATCCTGCCAATCACCGATCCGTACGTCGTGCATCACGGTGCGCTCGGCTCCTTCGCGACGGTCTACCTGCCGGCCAACGTCGTCGACGACGTGGCGGCGCGCCTGCGCGGTCTGCTCGGCATCGAGGTCGTGCTGTCGCGTGCCGACGCCGCCGCACGCTTCGAGCTGCCCGCCGACCGCATCGGCGACCTCGTTGTCGTCTCGGAACGCAACGTCGTGCTGGGCACCAGCGCCTCGCGCCATGACCTCTCGCAGCTTGAACTGCCGCTGCGATCGCACGGCGGCATTTCCGAGCAGCGCGTGCCGATCGTGCTGAACCGGCCGATCGCCAACCTCGATACGAATCGGCGCTGGCGCAACTTCGACGTGTTCGACCTCGCGCTGAACCACGCACAGTGAGTCCGCGATGAACGCGCCCATACCGGTCCGGAACGAAACGCTGCGCATCGCCGGCGAGCGCGTGGCGACGTCGCGCAGCTTCGAAGTCTGCTACCCGTACACCGGCGAGGTGGTCGCGACGGTGCCGAGTGCGACGGTCGATGACGTGCGGCGCGCGATTGCGGCAGCGCGCGGCTACCGGGCGAGGCTCACCCGGTACGAGCGCTACCGCATCCTGATGAAGGCGGGAGAGATCATCGCCGCCCGCCGCGACGAAATCGCACGGCTGATCACGCTCGAATCGGGCCTGTGCCTGAAGGACACGCTGTATGAGGTCGGCCGCGCGAGCGATGTGCTGCTCTTTGCGGCGAACCAGGCACTGGTCGACGACGGGCAGGTCTTCTCCTGCGACCTGACGCCGCACGGCAGGAGCCGCAAGGTCTACACGCTGCGCGAGCCGTTGCAGGGCGTGATCACGGCGATCACGCCATTCAATCACCCGCTGAACCAGGTGATCCACAAGGTGGCTCCTGCGGTCGCAACCAACAACCGGGTCGTCCTGAAGCCGAGCGAGAAGACACCGCTCGCGGCGTACCTGCTCGCCGACGTCCTGTACGAGGCCGGGCTGCCGCCGCCGATGCTTTCGGTGGTCACCGGCGATCCGCGCGAGATCGCCGACGAGATGCTGACGCACGCCGACGTCGACCTCGTCACCTTCACCGGCGGCGTCGCCGTCGGCAAGGCCATCGCGGCGAGGGCGGTCTACAAGCGGCAGGTGCTGGAGCTCGGCGGCAACGATCCGATCATCGTGATGGACGACGCGGACCTCGAGGAGGCTGCGACGCTCGCCGCCAGCGGCTCGTACAAGAACTCGGGCCAGCGCTGCACTGCGGTCAAGCGCATGCTGGTGCACTCTGCAGTAGCCGAAGAGTTCGTTGCAAAGCTGGTCGAGAAGACCCGCGCGGTGAAGCATGGCGATCCGCTCGATCCGGCGACCGACATGGGCACCGTGATCGACGAGCCGGCCGCGGTCGAGTTCGAACGGCGCGTCAACGCGGCCGTGGCCGCGGGAGCGAAGCTGCTGGCCGGCAACGAACGGCGCGGTGCGCTCTATGCACCGAC
The DNA here is from genome assembly GCA_035429805.1 of Burkholderiaceae bacterium. Taxonomy (GTDB): domain Bacteria; phylum Pseudomonadota; class Gammaproteobacteria; order Burkholderiales; family Burkholderiaceae_F; genus JALORV01. The sequence continues at coordinate 27,882 of DAOMFL010000036.1, read as the reverse complement.
GGTGCTCGACGCCGTCCGGCCCGAGATGCAGCTGGTGCGCGAAGAGACCTTCGGACCGGTGTCGCCCGTCATCCGCTTCGGCTCGCTCGACGAAGCAATCGAGATCGCCAACTCGACGGCGTATGGACTGTCGTCCTCGGTCTGCACCAATCGTCTCGACGCCATCACGCGCTGCATCGCCGAACTCAACGTCGGCACCGTGAACGTGCGCGAAGTGCCGGGATACCGGCTGGAACTGACGCCTTTCGGCGGAATCAAGGACTCGGGCCTCGGGTACAAGGAAGGCGTGCAGGAGGCGATGAAGAGCTTCACCAACGTCAAGACGTATTCGCTGCCGTGGTGACGGAGCCACGCTGCATTGAACTGGATTAACGGTACCCCGTGACAACCCTGCTGAACCTGCTCGCCGCGATCGCCCTGCTCGTCTGGGGAACGCACATCGTGCGCACCGGCGTGCTGCGCGTGTACGGCGCCGGACTGCGCCGCGTGCTCGCGCGCAGCATGGAAGGCCGCGCCACCGCGTTCTTCGCCGGGCTCGGTGTCACCGGCCTGCTGCAGAGTTCCACCGCCACCGCACTCCTGACCGCGTCCTTCGTCGCGCAGGGCCTGCTCACGACGTCGGCGGCACTCGCCGTCATGCTCGGCGCCGACGTCGGCACCGCGCTGATGGTGCAGGTCTTCTCGCTCAACCTGCGCTGGCTTGCGCCGCTCGCGATCGTCGTCGGCGTCGTCGTGTACCTCTCGCGCCGCAACGAACGCGCCGGCCAGATCGGCCGCATCGTCCTTGGGCTGGGCGTGATGATCCTGGCGCTGCAGTTGATCACAGCGGCGACCGCCCCGCTCGCGCAGGGCGCCGGCGTCAAGACACTGCTGGCGCAGCTTTCCGGCGACATGCTGCTCGACGTGCTGATCGGGGCGCTGTTCGCCGTTCTGTCGTATTCGAGCCTCGCGGTCGTGCTGTTGGTGGCAACGCTGGCCGCGTCGAACGTGCTGCCGCTGCACGTTGCCCTGCCCCTGGTGCTGGGCGCGAACCTCGGCAGCGGCTGCCTGGCGCTGCTGACGACGATGAAGTCCGATGCCGTCACTCGCCGTGTTCCGCTCGGCAACTTCGTGTTCAAGGCCGTCGGCCTGGTGCTGGCGCTCGCGCTGCTGCCCTTCGCGATGAAATGGATCCTGGCGCTAAAGGTCGAACCGGGGTCGCTGGTCGTTGCCTTCCACTTCGCGTTCAACCTGATGCTGGCCGTGACCTTCATCCAGTTCACCGGTCGGGTGGCGAAGCTGACCGAGCGCTGGCTGCCCGACGGGCGCAGCCCCGAAGCCGCCGGACAGCCGCGCTACCTCGACCCGCTGGCGCTGGCCACACCGCCGCTGGCGCTCGGCAACGCGGCGCGCGAGGCGATCCGGCTCGCCGATACCGTGCAGGAAATGCTGGCCGGCCTGCTGACGGTGCTGCGCACCAACGACGCGCAACTTGCCGAGGCGCTGCGCCGCCGCGACGACGAAGTCGACCGCCTGTACTCCGCGATCAAGCGCTACCTCGCGCAGGTCAGCCGCGAAGCGCTCGACGCCGGCGAATCGAGGCGCTGGACCGAAGTGATCCAGTTCACGATCAACATGGAGCACGTCGGCGACATCATCGAGCGCGGACTGCTCGACGTGGCGGAGCGCAAGATCCGCCACGGCCTGTCGTTCTCGGATGCCGGCATTGCCGAGATCACCGACCTGCACTCGCGCCTGGTGGCCAACCTGCAGCTCGCGGTCGCGGTGCTCCTGAACGGGGACCTCAAGTCGGCGCAGTCGCTTATGACCGAGAAGGTCGCCTTCCGCGAGCTCGAGATGCGCTATGCCGACCAGCACCTGCTGCGCCTGTCGGACAACACGCGCCAGTCGATTGAAACCAGCTCGCTGCACCTCGACCTGCTTGCCGATTTCAAGCGCATCAACTCCCTGTTCTGCTCGGTTGCCTACCCGATCCTCGAGTCCGCGGGGGTGCTGTCAAAGTCGCGCGTCCTCGGCGAGCAGCCGATCTTCGATCCCAACGAACCACGCACGACATAATGGGCCTCAGTCTCGGCGACATCGAAAGGCTGTTTGCCGCCAAGGGCGGCCGCATGTACACCGGCGAACCGGTGACGCAGCTCGAGCACGCACTGCAGTCGGCCGAGCTGGCCGAACGCGAGGACGCCAGCGAATCTCTGGTGCTCGCGGCGTTCCTCCACGATCTCGGCCACCTGATCAACGATCAGGGCGAGACACCGACGCTGCGCGGCATCGATGACCGGCACGAGTATGTGGCGCTGCCGTTCCTGCGCGACCTGTTCGGCGAGGCCGTGCTGCAGCCCATTCGCATGCACGTCGATGCCAAGCGTTACCTGTGCGCCCGCGGCGACGGGCGCCTGCGCGGCGCCGAATACTGGGTCGCGCTGTCCGAGGATTCGAAGCGCAGCCTCGAACTGCAGGGCGGCATCTTCAGCACCGCCGAGGCCGACGCCTTCATCGGACAGCCGTATGCGGCGGACGCCGTGCGCCTGCGTCTCTGGGACGATCTCGCGAAGGTGGCCGGCGCACCGACCCCTCCGGTCGAACGCTATCTCGGACTCGCCGGCCGACTGGCCTTGCGCTGAAACCTGCGGCGATAATCCACGACACTGAAGGTGGCCCGCCTCAGTGCCGTACGAGATACTCCGATGATCCGAATCCTGACGCTCGCAGCGCTCGTGCTCGCCATGATTCTCGGCTGCTCGAAGACGCCCGATGCGCCGGTCACCGCCGTTGCGCCCGCCGCCAAAGCGCCCGGGATCGAATGGATCAAGCCGCAGAGCGTCGCCGATGTCGACCGTGCATTCGAGTCCGCCCGGGCGAGCAATCGGCCCGTGTTCCTGTACTGGACCGCGGTGTGGTGCCCGCCCTGCAACCAGGTGAAAAGTACGATCTTCAAGCGGCCCGAGGTGATCGAGAAGTCGCGATCGTTCGTTCCGGTCTACGTCGACGCGGACAGCCCGAGCGGCCAGGTGCTGGGCGAGCGCTTCAAGGTGCGCGGTTATCCGACGATGGTGCTGCTCGACGGCAGCGGCCAGGAACTGACCCGGCTGGCGGGTTCGGTCGACGCGACGAAGTACCTGCAGCTGCTGGACCGCGGCCTTGCGGGCGGCAACTCGGCCAAGCAGGCACTCGAAGCCGCGCTCGCCGGGCGCGCTCTGCCGGACGCAGACTGGCACATGCTCGCCTTCTACTCCTGGGAGACCGACGATGGCCAGCTGGTGCCGGAGAGGGATGTCCCGGCAACGCTGCTCAGGCTCGCGACGGTCTGCCCGGTTGAACAGCGCGAGTCGTCGTCGCGGCTGCTGGTGCAGGCACTCGGTTCCGCGGCACAGTCGAAGGAAGCGAAGTTCAGGCTCGACAAGGCTGACGCGATTGCGAGCGTCCGGAGCCTGCTGGCACAGCCGCAGCTGGTGCGCGACAACTACGATCTGGTCGGTATCGCCGCGGATGACATCGTTACCCTGCTGACAGCGCCGCAATCGAAAGAGCGTGGCGAGCTGGTCGTGCAGTGGAACGCCGCACTCGACCGGCTGGCTGCGGATTCAACGCTCTCGAGCGAAGGACGCATGTACGCGATGCTCGGCAAGGTCTCGCTTGCACGCCTCGACCACAGGGACGGGCCGCTTCCCGCCGCGCTGATCGAGGACGTGCGTGCGCAGGCCGCGCGCGTCGACCGCGCGACCACGGACCTCGACGAACGGCAGGCGGTGATCACGACGGCCGGCGCGGTGCTGGCGCGTGCGGGTCTGCTCGACGAATCCGATGCGTTGCTGCAGGCGGAACTCGCGCGCGCGCACTCGCCCTACTACTACATGTCACAGCTCGCCTCGAACGCGAAGAAGCGCGGGCCCGAAGGCAAGGCGGCGGCGATCGACTGGTCGCGCCGGGCCTTCGACAGCGCGCAGGGCACGGCGACACGCCTGCGCTGGGGCGGCGGCTACGTGAACACGCTGCTGGAACTCGACCCGCGTGACGCAAAGGCGATCGAGCAGGCTGCGGCGCAGGTGATCGGCGAGCTGAAGGCCGGTGACGTCGCTCTGACGGGCAACAATCGCGCCGTGCTCGACCGGATGAGCAAGCGTCTTCTTGCGTGGAACAGGGCTGGCAGGCACAACGACGTGCTCGCCCGCCTGAACGACGCGATGAAGGCCAATTGCGCCGTCAACGGCGTCGACCGTGCCTGGTGCGACGGCCTGTTCGCACCGGCCGTGCGCGCCTGATCCATGACGTCTCACCGCTACAGCGCCGCCCTGTCGCGCGCCGAGGAGCGCGAGTTCGTGCCGTTCGCACATCAGCTCATCGGTTCCGCCTTCGCCACGATCCGCAGCTATTTCCTGACGGGAACAGCGGTCGATACCAAGCGCGATGCCTCGCCGGTCACGCTGGCGGACCGCAATGCCGAGGCCGCGATGCGGGATCTGATCGAGCGCCGCTACCCGGATCACGGCATCGTCGGCGAGGAGCACGGAACGAAGCCCGGTCTGCGCTACCGCTGGGTGCTCGACCCGGTCGACGGCACGCGGGCCTTCATCACCAACTGCTTCCTGTACGGCACGCTGGTCGCGCTCGAGCGCGATGATGGCGGCGGCTTCCGGCCGGTACTCGGCGTCATCGCGCACTCTGCGCCCGGCCTGGCGCTCATCGGTCACGGCACCAGCTGCACGCTCTATGCGAGCGACGGTTCGCAGCGGCGCGTCGGCGTGCGTCCGTGCGCGCGGCTCGCCGACGCCACGGTGCTCGCGACGACGCACTGGACCACCGGCGAGCAGCGCGGCGCTGCGAACATGGATCGCATCGAGTCGATCATTGCGCGGGCGAAGCTCTACCGCACCTGGGGCGACTGCTTCGGCTACTTCGCGATCGCTACCGCGGGCGCCGACCTGATGCTCGATCCGACGCTCGCGCACTGGGATGTCGCCGCGATCGTGCCAGTGATCGAAGCCGCCGGCGGCATTGTCAGCAGCTGGACCGGCGGCGATCCGCTCGCCGAACTGTCATTGATCGCCAGCGCGGGCCCGCTGCACGCTGAAGTGCTCGGCCTGCTGCACGGGCCGCGCTGATCAGCCTACGGCACGGCATCGGCCATGGCGTCGGCAGCAGCGAGGGCCGGCCCGCGCCAGCGGGCCGCGGATTCGAGCACAAGGTCGGCGAGCGAGCGGCGTGACTGCAGAGTCTCGCGCTGCCAGCGGGCGTCGTTTCCTTCGGTGCGCACCCAGCGCTCGATGGCGTCGAGTGCCGGCAGCGACTGCAGGTCGCGCGCGTACGGCCGGCAGGCTTCGAGGGTCTTCAGAACCGCAATGTGCAGCGGCGTCGACTCTCCGGTCAGGCTGTCGAGCACCTGCCCTTCCAGTCCGAAGCGGCACGCCTGGAAGCGGTTGTAGTTGTACGAGAGATAGGCTTCCTCATTGAGTTCTTCGGTGCGGTCGAGCAGCATCGCGCAGACCGCCTGCACGAAGGCGGCCAGCGCCGCCGCCCGCTCAACGGCGAGCGGCGTGTCGAACACACGCACCTCGATCGTTCCGTACTCGGGCTTCGGCCGGATGTCCCAGTAGAAATCCTTCATGCTCTCGACGACGCCGAGTCCGCGCAGCCGCGCGAAGTAGCGCTCGAAGGCGGGCCAGTCCGTGAGGAACGGCGCCCGGCCGGACAGCGGGAACGCGTAGATGCTGTTGAGCCGCGAGCAGTCGAACGACGTGTCGACGCCCTGGAAGTACGGGCTGCTGGCGGCGAGCGCGATGAACTGCGGGATATAGCCGGCGAGACGATGCAGCAGCCGCATTGCCTGCGTGCCGTTGTCGCAGCCGATGTGCACGTGCTGGCCGAACACGGTGAACTGCTTGGCAAGGTAGCCGTACAGGCCCGCCACGTGACGGAAGCGCGGGCGGTCGTAGATCTGCCGGTCGTACCAGCGCTGAAACGGATGCGCCCCGCCGCCGCACACTTCGATGTCGAGTAGGTCCGCGCCCGCGACCAGCGTCTCGCGCATCGCGACGAGCTCCGCCAGCAGCGGCGCGTGGGCGTTGTGCACCGAGGTGCTGACCTCGAGCATGCTTTCGGTGATCTCCGGCTTGATGTCGCCGGGAAACGGCCGGCGCGTCACCAGCGCGATCAGGTCCGACGCAGCACGCGTGAGATCGCCGGTACGGCGGTCCACCAGCTGCAGTTCCAGTTCAACGCCCATCGTCAGCGGCGCGGAGCTGCGGAACTCAAGTCGGTCTACGTTCATCTTTCCTCCTTCGCTTCACCACTCGCGCGCAGCGCCGCAAGCAGCGTCAGCGCCCCTACCACCTGGAACACGATGACGTTGGCCAGCACGACCGCTCCCGCCTCGGCACCGAGTTGCGGATGCAGCTGCGTGACCTCGTGGGTCAGCATCAGCGCGATGGCCGACATCGGCAGCAGACCGAGCCCGGTCCAGACGCCTTTGCGCCAGACGATTCCGGTGAGCGGCGCGAGCGCCCCGGCCGCAACGACCTTGCAGACCGAACGGACCAGCGCCAGCGCCAGCGCCGATGTTCCGGCACCCATCAGGACACCGATGTCGACGGTCGCGGCCGCCAGCGCGAAGAACAGCACGAGCGCCAGCGATGAAACGAGCCCGAGGTCGCTGCTGGCGAGCCGGCGGCCGCGATCGAAAGTCCGCACGAACGCACCACAGGCCAGCAGCGCGAGCAGCGGCGACAGGCGCAGCGCCCCTGACGCGGTGAAGACGATGGAAACGACCGCGAGCATCAGTATCAGCTCGGCCGCGCGATCGCGATGCAGGAACACCGCGACGAGATGGAACAGCCGTGCACCGAGTGCGGCGATCGCAAGCGACCCGAAGATCAGGTAGGCGGGATGCAGCAGGTAGTCGTCAAGCAGGCCGCGCGTGTCGACCCGGGCCCAGGCCAGCAGCAGCGTCGACAGCACCACGGCGTAGATCGAGTTCATCGCCGTCAGCAAAAGCACGCGCTCCGTGACCTGCCCCTGCGCCCGCACTTCGCGCGTGACGGACAGCACCACCGCCGGCGAGGTCGACATGCTGATCGTTGCGATCAGCGCCGCCGGCAGCGCTGCGATGTCGAACACGCGCATCGTGGCGAACACGGCGACGAAGGTAAGGCCCGATTCGACCGCGCTCGCGCCCAGCAGCGCAGGATTGCGCCGCAGCCAGCCGAACGAGACCCGCTGTCCGAGATCGAACAGGATGATCGAGGCCGCGAAGGTCATCGAACTCTGCAGCGTCGGACCGGGCAGCGGCTCCAGGTTGAGTGCCTGCAGCACGTAGCCACCGGCGCCGAACAGCGCACCGGCGGCAAGGTAGCCCAGCAGCCTCGGCAATCGCAGCCAGCGTGCCGAAGCTTCTCCGAATGCGGCTGCCAGCAGCGCCAGCACCGCGACGGCGATCGCCGGCGGGAATACGGGCGGCCAGTCAGGCAGGAAGCTGAGGTCCATGTCGTCCGCGGTGTGAGGTGCCCGTGTGCGCGGGGGCGCACACGGGCGAGGGCGCTCCGGAATGCCATGGCAAGCCGCCGGAGCGGGAAGAGATCGCCGCAAAGCGGCGCCGGAAAGTGGAATGAGGCTAGCCGCATCGCCTGCAGGCGGCCATCCCTGCTAAAACTTACGGGAAAGCACCGAGGCATCGCTCGATGCGATGACTCGCGACGGACAGCCGCGACGCTTCAGGCGCGGCGCCGTCGCGGCGCTAGAACGGAATGTCGTCGTCCATGTCGGCGATATTGGTCGCCGGCTTCGGTGCCGGCGCCGGTCGGCCGCCGACGCTGCGGGACGGTGCCGGTGCGCGCTGTTCCTCGCCACCGCCTTCGAAGTCGCCGCCGCCCATGCCCTCGCGCGAACCGAGCAGCTGCATGTTCTCGGCGACGATCTCGGTCGTGTAGCGGTCCTGGCCTTCCTTGTCCTGCCACTTGCGCGTACGCAGCCGGCCCTCGACGTAGACCGGCCGGCCCTTGCGCAGGTATTCGCCGGCGATCTCGGCGAGCCGGCCGAAGAACGCGACCCGGTGCCACTCGGTTTCCTCCTGCTGCTGGCCCGAGGCGTCCTTGTAGCGGCGCGTCGTCGCGATGGAGACATTGGTGATCGCCGCACCGTCGGCGGTGTAGCGCGTCTCGGGATCGCGCCCAAGATTCCCGATCAGGATGACCTTGTTGACCGATGCCATGGTGTCCTCTCCTTGCCGCTACACGCCCTGCGGAAGTGCGGCGCGATTCGTCGTTTCGCACGCGGCCGCGCATGGGCGCTGATCGCGACGGGGTTTGTGGCTATAGTAACAAGTTGCCCATACGCGTCCTGCCAATCCGATGGACGAAATCCGCGATGGATGAAATTCGCATCCGCGGCGCCCGTACCCACAACCTCAAGAACGTCGACCTCGACCTGCCACGCGAACGGCTGGTCGTGATCACGGGCCTGTCGGGCTCGGGCAAGTCCTCGCTCGCGTTCGACACCCTCTACGCCGAGGGCCAGCGCCGCTACGTCGAGTCGCTGTCCGCCTACGCGCGGCAGTTCCTGCAGCTGATGGAGAAGCCGGACGTCGACCTGATCGAGGGACTGTCCCCCGCGATCGCGATCGAGCAGAAAGCCGCCTCGCATAACCCGCGCTCGACCGTCGGCACCGTCACCGAGATTCACGACTACCTGCGGCTGTTGTTCGCCCGCGTCGGCACGCCATACTGCCCCGAGCACAGGGTGCCGCTGCAGTCGCAGAGCGTCTCGCAGATGGTCGACGCGACGCTGGCGCTGCCCGAGGACACCAAGATCCTGGTGCTGGCGCCGGTCGTGCGCGAGCGCAAGGGCGAGTTCGTCGAGTTCTTCGACGACATGCAGACGCAGGGCTTCGTGCGCTTCCGCATCGACGGCGCGATCGTCGAGGCGGATCACCTGCCGCCGCTCGACAAGCACGAGAAGCACTCGCTCGACGTCGTCGTCGACCGGCTGAAGGTGCGAGGCGATGCCAAGCAGCGGCTTGCCGAGTCGTTCGAGACCGCGCTTCGGCTCGCTGACGGCCGTGCGCTGCTGCTCGACGTCGACAACGGCCAGGAGCACGCGTTCTCCAGCCGCTTTGCCTGCCCGGTATGCAGCTACTCGCTCGCCGAACTCGAGCCGCGGCTCTTCTCGTTCAACAACCCGATGGGCGCGTGCGAGGCGTGCGACGGCATCGGCACCGTCGAGTACTTCGACGAGGCACGCGTCGTCGCGCATCCCGAGCTGGCGCTGGCGAGCGGTGCGGTCAAGGGCTGGGATGCACGCAATCCGTACTACCACCAGATGCTGCTGACGGTTGCGCAGCACTACGGCTTCGATCTCAACCAGCCCTTCGACCAGCTGCCGGAATCCGCGCGGCGGGTGATCCTGCACGGCTCGGGGCAGGAGGAGATCCCGTTCGTCTACACCAACGAACGCGGACGCAGGATGGTGCGGCACCATCCGTTCGAGGGCGTGATTCCGAGCCTCGAACGGCGGCTCAAGGAGACCGATTCACTGGTCGTGCGCGAGGAACTGGGCAAGCTGCGCGGCCAGCGCGCCTGCACCGTGTGCGAAGGCTCGCGGCTGCGGACCGAAGCGCGCAACGTCTTCATCGGCGAAGGAAAGCAGCAACGCGACATCTGGCAGATCTCGGCGGCGCCGCTCGCCGAGGCCTCGCAGTACTTCGAGTCGATCCACTTCACCGGGGCGAAGAAGGAGATCGCGGGCAAGATCATCAAGGAGATCGGCTCGCGGCTGCGGTTCCTCGTCAACGTCGGACTGGACTACCTGTCACTGGACCGCTCGGCCGACACGTTGTCGGGCGGCGAGTCGCAGCGCATCCGCCTCGCATCGCAGATCGGATCCGGCCTGACGGGGGTCATGTACGTGCTCGACGAGCCGTCGATCGGGCTGCACCAGCGCGACAACGGCCGGTTGATCGACACGCTGAAGAACCTGCGCGACCTCGGCAACAGCGTCATCGTCGTCGAGCACGACGAGGACGCGATCCGTGCGGCGGACTTCATCGTCGACATGGGCCCGGGCGCCGGAGCTCATGGCGGGGAAGTCATCGCCAGCGGCACGCTCGCCCAGATCGAGTCCAGCAAGAAGTCGCTGACCGGCCAGTACATGGCCGGGCGGCGCCAGATCGAAGTGCCGGCGGACCGCACTCCGCCGTTCACGCACTGGCTGAAGCTGATCGGCGCCAAGGGCAACAATCTCAAGGACGTGACGCTCGATGTGCCGGTCGGCCTGCTGACCTGCATCACGGGTGTCTCGGGTTCCGGCAAGTCGACGCTGATCAACGACACGCTGTACGCGGCCGTCGCCCGGCACCTCTACGGCTCCGCGGCCGAGCCTGCCCCGTACCTGACTCTCGAAGGGCTCGAGCATGTCGACAAGGTGATCAGTGTCGACCAGAGCCCGATTGGACGCACGCCACGCAGCAATCCCGCCACCTACACGGGCCTCTTCACGCCGATCCGGGAACTCTTCGCCGAGACACCGACCGCGCGCGAGCGCGGCTACGAAGCCGGCCGCTTCTCGTTCAACGTCAAGGGCGGACGCTGCGAGAGCTGCCAGGGCGATGGCGTCATCAAGGTGGAAATGCACTTCCTGCCCGACGTCTATGTGCCGTGCGATGTCTGTCACGGCAAGCGCTACAACCGCGAGACGCTCGAGGTCCACTACAAGAGCAAGAGCATTGCCGATGTGCTCGACTTGACCGTCGAAGATGCGTTCGAGTTCTTCAGCGCAGTCCCGGCGATCGCCCGCAAGCTGCAAACGCTGCTCGACGTGGGCCTCGGTTATGTCAGGCTCGGCCAGAGCGCGACTACGCTGAGCGGTGGCGAGGCCCAGCGCGTCAAACTCTCTCTGGAGCTCTCAAAGCGCGACACGGGCCGCACGCTCTACATCCTCGACGAGCCGACGACCGGCCTGCACTTCCACGACATCGCGCTGCTGCTCAAGGTGCTGCACCAGCTGCGCAACGCCGGCAACACGGTGGTCGTCATCGAGCACAACCTCGACGTGATCAAGACAGCGGACTGGGTCGTCGATCTCGGACCTGAAGGCGGCGACGGCGGCGGTCGCATCATCGCCACTGGTCCGCCGGAGAAGATCGCCGCAAGCCGCGACAGCCACACGGGCACCTACCTGGCTCCGGCGCTGGCACGGCAGCGGCGTCCGCGCGCCGCCTGACTCGACTCTGACCTAGCGCAGCAGCACGCGCTCTTCGGCGCTCTCCAGCGCGTCGGGCAGGCCGCGCAGCACCAGCACATCGCCGGCGTGCAGGACCATGTCCGGGCTCGGTTCAGCACCGCGTATGCCACGGCGCCGAACCGCGGTCACCTCGACTCCGAGCTCGGCCAGCGCGAGTTCGACAATGCGCCTGCCGACCGCGACGGCGCCTGTTTCGACCATCACGGAATGCAGGCGCTCGGCCGCTTCCTCCTCGATCGAAGCGTCCTCGTCACCGGCGCCGTGGAAGTAGCCACGCAGCAGGCGATAGCGCTGGTCACGCGCCTCGCGCACGCGACGCAGCACACGCGCCATCGGCACGCCGAGCAGTACGAGCGCATGCGAGCCGAGCATCAGGCTGCCTTCGAAGACCTCGGGAACGACTTCGGTCGCCCCCGCCTTCATCAGCCGGTCCAGTTCGTGGTCGTCCTGCGTGCGAATGATGACGTTGAGGTTCGGTCGCAGCTCGTGGGCATGATGCAGCACCTTCAAGGCGGACACCGAGTCCGCGTAGGTGATGACGAGCGCCGCCGCCCGGCCGATGCCGGCGGCCACCAGTGTTTCGCGTCGCGCCGCATCGCCGTAGACGACCGATTCGCCGGCCGCAGCCGCCTCGCGCACGAGATCGGGGTCGACGTCGAGCGCCACGTAGCCGATGCCCTCCTGCTCGAGCATCTTCGCGAGGTGCTGACCGCTGCGCCCGAAGCCGCAGATGACCACGTGCCGATCGGTCGCCATCGCGCGCTGCGCAACCTTGGCCAGCTCCAGTGACTTCAGCATCCACTCGCTCGACGCCAGTCGCATGACGATCCGGTCGGCGTGCTGGACCAGCAGCGGCGCTGCCAGCATCGACAGCAGCATCGCCGCCAGCACGACCTGCAGGACATCGCTTTCGAGCAGGTCGAAGCGGCCGGCCTGGCCCAGCAGCACGAAACCGAACTCGCCTGCTGTGCACAGCGCCAGTGCGGTACGAATCGCCGTGCCGGCACTCGCCCTGAACACCCGCGCAAGTGCATAGATCAACCCGGCCTTGAATGCCACGGGCACGATCAGCGCCAGCATCACCCAGCCCAGGTGCTCGAGCACGATGCGCGGGTTCAGCAGCATGCCGATCGTCACGAAGAACAGGCCGAGCAGCACATCGCGGAACGGCTTGATGTCTTCCTCGACCTGTACCCGGAATTCGGTCTCGGAGATCAGCATTCCGGCAACGAACGCGCCCAGCGCGAGCGATAGTCCGGCGATTTCGGTCATCCAGGCCAGACCCAGCGTCACCAGCAGCACGTTCAGCGTGAAGAGCTCGTGCGACTTGCGCTTGGCCACCAGATGCAGCCACCCGCGCAGCACGCGCTGGCCGCCCACCAGCAGCACTGCGAGCAACGCGGCCGCCTTGACCATCGCCAGCCCGAGCCGCCAGCCCAGTTCGGCCGGATCGGCGGAGAGCGCGGGAATGATCACCAGCAGCGGGACCACCGCCAGATCCTGGAACAGCAGCACGCCCACAATGCGCTTTCCGTGCTCGGTATCCAGCTGCATCCGCTCCGACAGCATCTTCATGATGATCGCGGTCGACGACATTGCGAGCGCAGAACCGAGCGCGAACGTGCCGGCCAGTCCGATCCCCGTGTAGCCCCGGATCAGCCACCCGGCGGCGAGCGTCAGCAGGACCGTGAGGCCGACCTGCGCGCCCCCGAGTCCGAACACGATGCGCCGCATCGAGCGCAGCCGCGGCAGCGAGAACTCGAGGCCGATAGAAAACATCAGGAACACGACGCCGAACTCCGCCAGATAGCGGGTCTGGGCCGTATCGGGCACGAGACGGAACGCGTGCGGCCCGATAAGGATGCCGACCGCCAGGTAGCCGAGCAGCGGCGGCAGCGACAGCAGACGGAAGACCACGACCCCGAGCACCACGGAGGTGAGCAGCACGAGGGTGACTTCCAGACCTGAGGTCATGAACTGTCGGGCGGCAGGAGGAAATGGTCCGAACGAGGGTAAACCGCACGCCGAAAGCAAAGCCCATGCCAGCATGCGTTGCGCGTGTATTATCGCCGCAGCCGTTCCGAACACGGCGCGTCGGCTTGTCATCCACCCTCAAACGCCTCGATGCCCGCTTCGATGCCCGCCACGCTGCCAGCAGAACCGAATGCGACTGCCCTGGCGCTGGCACGCGAAGTGATCGCGATCGAAGCGGCGGCCGTTGCCGCGCTCGTGGACCGCGTCGACGCCGCGTTCGCCCGCGCGGTCGCCCTGCTGCTGTCATGCCGCGGCCGCGTCGTCGTCACCGGCATCGGCAAGAGCGGACACATCGGGCGCAAGCTCGCCGCGACGCTCGCTTCGACCGGGACCCCGGCGATGTTCGTGCACGCGGCCGAGGCCGCGCACGGCGACCTCGGCATGATCACGCGCGAGGACGTGCTGCTGGCGCTTTCATATTCAGGAGAGGGCGACGAGCTGCTGACCATCGTGCCGGTGGCCAAGCGCGAAGGCACGCCGCTGATCGCGATGACCGGCAGTCCGGCCTCGTCGCTTGCACGGCTTGCCGAGGTTCACCTCAACGTACACGTGGACAAGGAGGCCTGCCCGCTCAACCTGGCGCCGACGTCGTCGACCACGGCCATGCTCGCGCTGGGGGACGCACTGGCGATCGCGTGCCTGGACGCGCGTGGCTTCGGGCGCGAGGACTTCGCCCGATCGCACCCCGCCGGAACACTCGGCCGCCGGCTGCTGACGCACGTGCGCGACGTCATGCGCACCGGCGACGCGATACCCCGCGTCGACACCTCCGCGAGCGTGATGGATGCCCTGCACGAGATCACGCGCAAGCAGCTCGGGATGACGGCTGTGGTCGACGCACGCGGCGGCCTGGCCGGCATCTTCACGGACGGCGACCTGCGACGCCTGCTGGAGCGCGCCGGCGACATCCGCGGTCTGATGGTGACCGACGAGATGACTCGCACGCCGCTGACGATCGGCCCCGACGTGCTCGCGGTCGAGGCCGCGCAGGTGATGGATCGCACGCGCAAGAACCAGCTGCTCGTCGTCGACAGCGGCGGCCAGCTGGTCGGCGCGCTCAACAACCTCGACCTCATGAACGCCAAGGTGATCTGATGACGCCCGAGCAGCGCGCCGCGCGCGTCCGCCTGGTCGTGCTCGATGTGGACGGCGTGCTGACTGACGGGCGCCTTTACTACGGACCCGCGGGTGAGGAGATGAAGGTGTTCGACGTGCGCGACGGACACGGCATCAGGATGCTGCTCAGCCGCGGCATCGAGGTCGCGATCCTTTCGGCGCGCAATTCGCCAATCGTCGAGCGGCGCGCGCGCGAGCTCGGCATCACGCGCGTGTTGCAGGGACGCGGAGACAAGGCGGCGGCATTCCGCGAGCTGCTGGCTGCAACGCAGGTGGCCGCCGAGGAAGCGGCCTTCGTCGGCGACGACCTGCCGGACCTGCCGGTGCTGCGACAGGCGGGCTTCGCTGCCACCGTCGAAGACGCACGCAACGAGGTGAGGACGGTAGCCCACTGGATCGCACCGCAGCGCGGCGGCCGCGCCGCCGTGCGCGCGATCGCCGAGTTCATCCTGCGCGCGCAGGGTGTGGACCTTGCGCAGATGGTGCACGGATGAAGCCACGCGTAGCGGGCCGCCTGCCTTTGCTTTCGCGTCGCCCGCCCGGCCGCCCGAAGGGCGCCGCGCTAACGTTCTTCGCCCCGAGCGCACGTGCGACGCGAAGCGTCGCGTACGCGAGGGGCGCTCCGCCGCATGCGTGACCGCATCACCGCCATCATCGCGATCCTGCTGCTGGCGCTGCTGGCGGGCTCCACGTACTGGTATTCGCAGACCTCACGCCTCAATGACCTGGCGAACCCGGTCTCGCGCGAGGGCCCCGATGTCGTCGTCGACGGCGCGGCGCTGACGCAGTTCGACGCCGAAGGACGGGCCACCAGCAAGCTGGTCGGAGATCGCGTGACGCATTATCCGAGCGACGATCGGGTCGAGGTCGTCCGTCCGCGGTTGATCAGCCTGCGCGCCGACCAGCCGCAGCTGGATGCGAAGGCGAACCACGCCCGGGTCGAGGAAGGCGGCGCACGTGTAGTGCTGACCGGCGACGTCACGCTGCTCCGCGCGGCCAGCAAGGACGGCGAAGCACCGATGCGGCTGACGACGCAGAAACTGATTGCGCTGCCGGACACGGAGCAGTTCTCGACCGACGCACCGGTCGAGATCGAACGCGGCGGATCGAGCATCCGGGCCGTCGGGATGGACTACGACAACATCAAGCGCTCGGTGAAGTTCCGCTCGCAGGTCCGCGGCACGGTCGAACCGAGCGCCACTTCGAAGGGACTGGAGGGCCGATGAAGCGCTGGCTGATCCCGGTGCTCGCTGCAGTCTGCCTCGTCAGCGGCGCGCGCGCAGAAAGAACGGACCGCGACAAGCCGCTGAACTACGAGGCCGACAACGGCGAATGCGACGACCTGCAGCAGGTGTGCACGCTCGCCGGCAACGTCGTGCTGGTCAAGGGAACGATGCGCGCCAGCGGCGATCGCGTGCAGATCCGCAAGGACCCCGAGGGCTATCAATTCGGCGTGATCCAGGCCGCGCCGGGCAAGGTGGCGACGTTCCGCCAGAAGCGCGACACCAGCCAGCCAGGCATCGAGGAATACGTCGACGGCCAGGCCGAGCGCATCGAATACGACGAGAAGTCGGATACGGTAAAGCTGATCTCACGGGCCCGCGTGCGCCTGCTCGAGAACGATGTTCCGCGCGACGAACTGCGCGGCGATTCGATCACCTATGACCAGCGCAACTCGAAGTATTTCGTCACGGGCGGCAAGACGTCGGCCGATCCGAACAATCCGGACGGGCGTGTGCGCGGCACGATCGCGCCGCACTCGACCGCACCGAAGCCGGGCTCCGCGACGCCGCTGAAGGTCGCGCCGCAGATCACCAGCCCGCGAGCCGAATAGTGGAAGCCCGCACGCGTGCCGCCGATGCCGCCACTCCTCTGGCGCGGACGCACAGCACATTGAAGGTCGAGAACCTGCAGAAGCGCTACGGCAGTCGCGCGGTGGTCAAGGACGTGTCGCTGACCGTTGAGAGCGGCGAAGTCGTCGGGCTGCTCGGCCCCAACGGGGCCGGCAAGACGACCTGCTTCTACATGGTCGTCGGGCTGGTTCCGCTCGACGACGGCGACATCATGGTCGACGGCAAGTCGATTTCGCACCTGCCGATCCACCGGCGCGCGCGTCTCGGCCTCTCCTACCTGCCGCAGGAAGCCTCGGTGTTCCGCAAGCTGACGGTGGAAGAGAACATCCGCGCAGTGCTCGAACTGCAGATCGACGACGCCGGCCGCCCGCTGCCCAGGCACGTCATCGACGATCGCCTCTCAGAACTGCTCGATGACCTGCAGATCGCGCATCTGCGGACCAACACGGCGCTGTCGCTGTCGGGCGGGGAGCGCCGCCGGGTCGAGATTGCGCGGGCGCTGGCGGCGCGGCCGCGCTTCATCCTGCTCGACGAGCCCTTCGCGGGCGTCGATCCGATCGCGGTGCTCGAAATCCAGCGCATCGTGCGTTTCCTCAAGGACCGCGGCATCGGCGTGCTGATCACCGATCACAACGTGCGCGAGACACTCGGCATCTGCGACCACGCCTACATCATCAACGAGGGCGTCGTGCTCGCCGCCGGCCGGCCCGACGAGATTGTCGGCAACGAAACCGTGCGCCGTGTCTACCTCGGCGAGCACTTCCGGATGTAGGGGGCTAAGCCGTGCCGTTTCAAGCCGTTGCACTGCGCGCGCCCGACCGGGTCGGGGGCGTTGCACCTGCGGCTCGCGAAGTCGCCTGCTGCGCGGAAGCCTGGCGATGAAGCCCTCGCTGCAACTTCGGCTTTCGCAGCATCTGGCGCTGACGCCCCAGTTGCAGCAGTCGATCCGGCTGCTGCAGCTGTCCACGCTCGAACTGAACCAGGAGATCGAGCAGGCGATGGCCGACAACCCGCTGCTCGAGCGCGACGACGACCCGCTGGCCGGTTCGCTCTATCTGCGCGCGGACGGCGCAATTGAAAGGCCGGCCACCGCCCCCGCCGGTGATTCGCAAGTCAGCGACTCGACCGCGGGCGACGCGAACAGCAGCGAGGCGGGCCCGGACACCGAGTCCGCGGACGGCACGCCGGATATGACGCTGGACTGGGGACGTTCCGGCGAGGCGCGAACGGACGAGGACGACACGAATGCGATCGACTGGGCGTCGACGCGCCCCACGCTGCGCGAGCACCTGCGCAGCCAGCTCGCCTGTACGCAGGCAGTCGTTCGCGATCGCGCGTTGGTCGACCTTCTGATCGAGGCTCTCGACGAGGACGGCTACCTGCAGCAGTCGTTTGACGAACTGCTGGCGCTGTTGCCGGACGGCGCCGAAGTCGATGCCGACGAATTGCGCGCCGCACTGCGGCTGCTGCAGAGCTTCGATCCGCCCGGCGTGGGCGCGCGCGACACCGCCGAATGCCTGCGCCTGCAACTCGACGCGCTGGCGCGCAACGATCGCGCGTATCCGGGAGCTGGGCTGGCCCGACGCCTTGTGAGCGAGCACTTGCCTCTCCTGGCCGCCCGCGATTTCCTCAAGCTCAAGCGCGCGCTCGGCTGCACCGACGACGAGCTGCGTGCAGCGCATCAACTGATCCGCACACTGAATCCGAGGCCGGGTGTAGCCTTCGGAGAGACCCGCGCCGATTACGTGGTGCCCGATGTGTTTGTCCGCCGGATCAAGGGGCGCTGGACCGCTGTACTGAACCAGGAAGTGATGCCGCGTCTGCGCGTCAACCAGGCCTATGCGGACATACTCAAGCGGGGGCGGCGCGACCGCAGCGCCGATCCGGCGCAGCGGGGGCAGTGGACGACACGCGTTCAGGAAGCACGGTGGCTGATTCGCAACATCCAGCAGCGCTTCGACACGATCCTCCGTGTGTCACAGGCCATAGTCGACCGGCAGCACAATTTCTTCACGCACGGCGAGATCGCAATGCGGCCGCTGGTGCTCCGGGAAATTGCCGATACCGTCGAGCTGCACGAATCGACCATTTCGCGCGTTACAGCCAACAAGTACATGGCGACGCCGTTCGGCGTGTTCGAGCTCAAGCATTTCTTCGGCAGCCACGTGGCCACCGAGGCCGGTGGCGCGGCCTCCTCGACGGCGATCCGCGCCTTGATCAAGCAACTGATAGGAGCTGAAGACACCCGAAATCCACTCTCGGACAGCAAGCTCGCCGAAATGCTGGGAGAACAGGGCATCGTGGTCGCGCGCCGCACGGTCGCGAAGTACCGCGAGGCCATGAAGATCCCCGCAGTGGCGATGCGCAGGTCGTTGTAACCGTGCCGCGGCTGGCCGCTGCGGCAATGTTCGAACCGACTGACTCCCCAGGAGGTCGCATGAATCTGTTGATCCACGGAAATCACGTTGAGGTCACGCCCGCGCTGCGCGATTACGTGCAGGGCAAGCTGAATCGGGTCGAGCGGCATTTCGACCAGGTGATCGATGCCAATGTGCAGCTGACTGTCGAAAAGCTGCGACAACGCGTCGAGATCACGCTGCGACTGCGCGGCAACAATATCCACGTGGAATCCGTAGACGACGACATGTATGCCGCGATCGATATGCTGATCGACAAACTGGACCGCCAGGTCCTGCGCCACAAGGACCGCATCAAGGACCACTCGGTCGATGCGCTGAAGCGCCAGCAGCAGATCCAGCAATCCCAGTAGATTTCTGCGACAACGCGCGCCCGGCCCCGGCGGCCCGGGTGCGCCACTCTTCCGTTCCGATGCCCGCGTCGGCCCTCTGCAGCCCCTCGCCGGACCATGGAAACTGCGCCGGGACCGGCTGAACCCGGGTGTATGATCCGCGCCTTGCTTTTTCCGACGGCCCGCGCCGTCGCGGGCTGGAAAAGAAACCGGAAGTCTCCGCTTCCCCTTCGATGGACCCCGTCCAACGCGCCTAGCCTCTTTCCCCGTCCCGGCGTTTCTGGCCCTTCATGAATCACCTCGCGCGGCTGCTGCCCGCATCGAACGTCCTGCTCGACTTCCCGGCGTCGAGCAAGAAGCGGGTGTTCGAACAGGCCGGACTGCTCTTCGAGAACAACCAGTCCATCGCGCGAGCGAAGGTCTTCGACAGCCTGTTCGCGCGCGAGCGGCTCGGATCCACCGGCCTCGGCCAGGGCGTTGCGATTCCGCACGGCCGCATCAAGGGCCTGAAAGAAGCCGTCGCCGCCTTCGTCCGCGTCGCCGAGCCGATTCCGTTCGACGCGCCGGACGGCCAGCCGGTGGCGCTGATGGTGTTCCTGCTGGTGCCCGAACAGGCGACACAGCAGCACCTCGACATCCTTTCGGAACTGGCCCAGATGCTTTCCGATAAGTCGTTCCGCGAGACTCTGCTGACGTCGACGGATCCGAACGCGGTGCACGTCGCGCTCACTTCCTGGGAGCCGGTCCGCCCCGCGGCCTGATCCGACGGACGCTTCCCGCGCAGGCCGGCTATGCAGTAGCCTCGCGCAGCCCGCCCACCAGCGCGGCAGTTGGGGATTGCCGATGCCGACCTTCCAGTCGTTGTACGAAGACAATCGCGACGCCCTGAGGCTGTCGTGGATCGCCGGTCAGGGTTCGTCCGAGCGGCCCCTCGACACGCCCTCCACGGCCGGACTCGCGAGTGCGGATCTGGTCGGCCACCTCAACCTGATCCACCCGAATCGGCTGCACGTGCTCGGCGAGGCCGAGGTGCGCTACTACACCCAGCTCGAGCGGCCGCGGCGGCTGCACTACGCGAACGAACTCATCGCCGGCAAACCGCTTGGGCTGGTCATCGCCGAAGGACTGCAGCCTCCGGCCGAACTGATCGAAACCGCCGAAGGCGCCGGCCTGCCGGCACTGGCCTCGCCGCAGTCGGCAGCCGAGATCATCGAAGTGCTGCGCATCTACCTGGCCAAGGTCCTGGCTGCGCACTGCACGATGCACGGCGTGCTGATGGACGTGCTCGGCATGGGTGTGCTGATCGCCGGCGAATCCGGCGTCGGCAAGAGCGAACTGGGACTTGAGCTCATCAGCCGCGGCCACGGGCTGGTGGCCGACGACGTCGTGGACTTCTCGCGCGTGTCGCCGGACACGATCGAGGGGCGCTGCCCGCCGCTGCTCGCCAATCTGCTTGAAGTGCGCGGGCTCGGCCTGCTCGACATCCGGTCGATCTTCGGCGAGACCGCCGTGCGCCGCAAGATGAAGCTGCGTCTGATCGTCGAACTGCGGCGCTATGCCGCCTCCGAGACGATGGAGCGGCTGCCGCTGGAAGGTCAGACGCAGGACGTGCTCGGGCTGCCGGTGCGCAAGGTCATCATCCCTGTGGCGTCGGGTCGCAATCTCGCCGTGCTGACGGAGGCGGCCGTACGCAATACGATTCTGCAGCTGCGCGGGATCGACACGATGGCCGAGTTCCTCCAGCGTCACCAGCAGCAGATGAAAGGCAGCTGACCGCCGTCCAGACCACCCGGCGTCCCGTGACGCCGGCAGCGGCAGCGCGTGCAACAATTTCGTATCCACCTGGTCGCAGCGGCATGCGCATCGTCCTCGTAACCGGTATGTCGGGCTCGGGCAAGTCGGTGGCGATCCGGCTGCTCGAGGACGCCGGCTACTACTGCATCGACAACCTGCCGTCGCGGTTCCTCGGCGAAGTCTGTGCCTTCCTCGAAGGCGCGGGATACAGCGACGTCGCGCTGTCGGTCGATTCGCGCAGCGAGGCCTCGCTCGGCGACGTGCCGGCGATCATCGCGGCCCTGCGCGCTTCGGGTCGCGACGTGCGGGTGCTGTTCCTGACCGCCTCGGACGCCGCCCTGGTGCAGCGCTTCTCCGAAACGCGGCGCCGGCACCCGATGTCGGTCCGTGGACGCAGCCAGGGCGCGGAAACGACGCTGCTTGAAGCCATCGCGCTCGAGCGCGAACTGCTGGCCCCGATGGTCAACGTCAGCCATGTGATCGACACCAGCGAGCTGCATCCCAACACACTGCGTCAGTGGGTGCGCCAGTTCACCGACATGCCGCCGACAGAGCTCGTGCTCGCGTTCGAGTCGTTCGCCTTCAAGCAGGGCGTGCCGGTGGCCGCCGACTTCGTCTTCGATGTGCGCAACCTGCCCAACCCCCACTACGACCCGATGCTGCGGCCGCTCACCGGCCGCGACGCGCCCGTTGTGGCGTACCTGCAGCAGGTGCCGCAGGCAGGTCAGATGCTGGATGACATCGCCGGCTTCCTCGAAAAGTGGTTGCCGAGCTATGTGGCGGACAACCGCCACTACCTGACGGTCGCGGTGGGGTGCACCGGTGGACGCCACCGCTCCGTCTACATCGTCGAGGAACTCGCGCGCCGCTTCGCGATGCGCCGTCCCGTCATCATCCGCCATCGGGCGATCGAATCTGCCGCGTGATGAGACTGCCGCTGTTTCCCCTGTCCACGGTGCTGTTCCCCGGTGGAGTGCTGCCGCTGCGGATTTTCGAGGCGCGCTACATGGATATGGCGCGGGACTGCCTGCGCGACGAACTCAGCTTCGGCGTCTGCATGATCACGGACCCGAAGGCGAGCGAGGCGAGTCGCACCGCGAACGTCGCCGAGGTCGGTTGCAGTGCCGTCATCAGCGCCTGGGACATGCGGCAGCTGGGTCTGCTGCACGTGCGAGCCGTCGGCCAGCGGCGCTTCCGCGTGCGCCAGTCCCACACCGAGGCGAACGGACTGAAGGTCGCCGACATCGACTGGATCGACGACGACACGGACGCACCGATCGCGCCCGAACACGCGCCGTGCGTGGACCTGCTGCGCCGGGTGTTTGACGACCTGCGCGCCCAGGTCGCCGAGCGCCGGCGCGAGTCGGTCGACGACGACGACGTGCTCGCCCGGCTGCCGTTCGAAGAGCCGTTGCAGATGGACTCGAGCAGCTGGGTTTCGAACCGGCTGTGCGAAGTGCTGCCGGTGCCGCTCAAGGCCAAGCAGAAACTGATGGAACTGGGCGACGGCCGCGCACGGCTCGAAATCGTGAACACCTACCTGAGGCAACACTCCGTGTTCAGGTAACGGCGTCAGCCGGGCTTGCGCCGGCGACGGCACGCAGCAGGCGCCGGATCGGCGCGGGCAGCCCAGCGCTCTCGATGTCCCACGCGTCCAGCCAGGCCAGCCCGCCGGCGTCGCCAAGCGACACGGCGTTCACAAGCTGCACGACCCGCGGCTGCATCAGGAAACTGTAGTGACTGAACTCGTGCCGCCGCGCCTCGAGCCGCTGCACCACCTCGCCGCGCAGCCCGAAACGGCTTTCAATTGCCGCAAGCAGCGCCGCATCCGGCAGATCGGCCTCGAATTCCGGTGTACTGAGAAGCCCGCCCCAGATACCGTTCGGCGCACGACGTTCGAGCAGGACAGCGCCGCGATCGTCGCGGATGATCGCGAGCGTCGCTGACCGCAACGGACGCGACCGGACGGGCCGTGGCGCCGGCAATGCCTCGGTGCGGCCCTCGCGCGCTGCCACGCACGAGGCGTACACCGGACATTCTCCGCAGCGCGGCCGACGCCGCAGGCACACCATCGCGCCCAGGTCCATCAGCCCCTGCGTATAGGCCTCGATCGCCACGGCGGGCAGCGATGCATCAGCAAGTCGCCAGAGCTCACGCTCGGTACGCGCCGTACCCGGGTAGCCCTCGACGCCGAAGTGCCGCGCGAACACCCGCCTGACGTTGCCGTCGAGTATCGCTGCACGTTCGCCCCAGGCGAACGCCGCGATCGCCGCCGCGGTGGAGCGGCCGACACCCGGCAGGCGCGCAAGCTCTGCGGCCGACCGTGGGAAAGTGCCACCGTGCTGCCCAACCACCTGCTGCGCGCAGCGGTGCAGATTGCGCGCCCGCGAGTAGTAGCCGAGTCCGGCCCAGGCCGCCATCACATCGTCAATCGGCGCGCTCGCGAGCGACCGGACATCCGGGAACCTGCTGACGAACCGGTTGAAGTACGGAATCACCGTCGCGACCTGCGTCTGCTGCAGCATCACCTCCGCCAGCCAGAGGAGGTACGGGTCACGTGTGACCTGCCACGGCAGGTCGTGGCGCCCGTGCCGGCGCTGCCAGGCGACCACGCGATCGGCAAATGACATGGGTTCTGAGGACAGGAAAGCCGTCCACGGATATCGGCCGGCATCGGAACCGGGCGGCGCACCAGCCATGACCGGCCGCGAACTGCCGGACGTTACGCTGCGAGCACCTCGTCTGCCAGCGCCTGATCGTCGGGAATGCGCGCGGCGATGTCCTGCACGCGGTCGGTCAGACGCTTCAGCGCCTCCAGCCGGGACTGCGTGTCTTCGAGTGCGTGCTCCAGTTCGCTGATGCGCTCGTCGAGCGAACCCTGCGCATCACGGATCTTCGCG
Source organism: Burkholderiaceae bacterium (assembly GCA_035429805.1). Classification (GTDB taxonomy): domain Bacteria; phylum Pseudomonadota; class Gammaproteobacteria; order Burkholderiales; family Burkholderiaceae_F; genus JALORV01. Next base: position 4,207 of record DAOMFL010000036.1, on the reverse strand, counting down.
ATCGATTCCGCGCGCTTCTTCAGCTGCGCACGCTGCTCGCGCACCTGCAGCTCGATCGGCGGCAGCAGCGACTTGACCCAGGCCTCGGTGTCGCGCTCGGCCGCCGCAAAGATTTCGCGCGACTTCGCCACGACCGTCTCGAAAAAGCGCTCCATCAGCGTCCAGCGGTCGCGCGTCAGTACCGCGATCGTGCCGAACTGGGACTTGTAGGCCAGTTCGGCACGCTCCAGGTCCGCGATGTACGTGTCGAGCGAGAACGCCATCGGCGGGCTCAGGCTCCAGCCGAGCTCCTCGGCAAAGCGGCGCTGCACGCCGAGGACCATCTGCTCCACTTCGAGTGCGCGGCCGTTCGCTTCGCGCAGCAGTTCGCGCAGATTGTCGAAGTACTCGCGCACCGCGCCCGATATCGCGGGCGAGAGTGCCGACTTCTTCATCTTGCCGCGCGTCGCCAGGACTTCGGTCCGCAGCGAGCTCACGCGCAGCGGCGTGAACAGCTTCTCCGACAGTTTCTGCATCACCACGCGGGCCGCGACGATCTTGCGCACCACTTCCTCAAACTCGCGCTGCTCCGACATCGCGCGCCGCGTCATGCGTTCGATCGAGCTCTGGTTCTTGCCCTGCAGTCCGCGCAGCTCGTAGAGCTGCTCGATGACGCCGCGCTCGCGCGTGCTCAGCGTCTGCCGCGCCTCGGAGGCCACGCGGTCTACCTGGGCCACGGTCTGATCGCGCACGATCTGCTGCTTGGAGGGCACCAGCAGGTCGATCAGCGCCTCTTCGAGCAGCGGCAGGCGGCTCGCCTCGAGCAGCGTCGGATCGTTCTGGACCTTGGCGACCAACCCCTTCTGCGCGCTGACCGGGAACACCCGCATCGGCTCCAGCCCGAGAGTACCGGCCACGCCGGCGCACTGGCGCCGCACTTCGAGCTCGATCTCGCCCGGCGTCTTCAACGCATCCCACAGGCCATCGATCTTGTTCAGCACCGCGATGTGGTTCCGGTGGCCGGCGTCGCCCACCACCTGACGCCAGACATCGAGGTCGCTCTTCGTCACGCCGGTGTCGGCGGCCAGCACGAACAGGACGGCATGGGCATTGGGGACCAGCGACAGCGTCAGTTCGGGCTCGGTGCCGATCGCATTCAGCCCCGGCGTGTCGAGTATCACCAGGCCATGCCTGAGCAACGGATGCGGAAAGTTGATGACCGCATGCCGCCACTTCGAGATCTCGACCATGCCGTTCTTGTCGAGCGCGATCGCCTGGTCCGGATCTTCGGCGTCGAACAGCCCGTAACTGCGCGCCACGTCCACCGGCACGCGCACCGTCTCCGCAACGATCTTGAAGGCGTTCAGCATGCCGTCCGCGGAACTTGTGTCCAGCGGAAATGCCTGCCACTCCTCGTTCAGGCGCTTGAATTCGGATGTCGAGCCATGGCGGCTGCGCGTCTCGATCGGCAGCGCGCGAATGCACGGCGGCAGCGATTCGTCATACAGCAGCTCGGTCGGACACATCGTCGTGCGACCGGCCGACGACGGCAGGATGCGCTTGCCGTAGTCGGAGAAGAAAATGGCGTTGATCAGTTCGGATTTGCCGCGCGAGAACTCCGCGACGAACGCGATGACGAGCTTGTCTTCGCCGAGGCGATCGAGCGCGACGTCCACGCGCCTCGCGGCATCAGCGTCGAGCATCTGCGCATCGGAAAGCCATTGCCGCAACTGCACAATGGCGTTCGCCAGCGTGTCGCGCCACTGGCCGTATTCCTCGAAGCTGGAAGCAAGCTGGGCCATGGGCCACGCCGGGAAGCAGGGTCGTTTCAATCTATCACAGCGCCTGTCGCACAAGCGCTGTCGAAATGACGCGAAAACGCACCGACAAGTAGTGCAAATCGGCGCTCAGCGACGCTGGCAGGCCGGGCAGTAGTAGGTCGAGCGCTGCCCCTGCACGATGCGCCGGATCGGCGTGCCGCACCGCCGGCACGGCGCGCCTTCACGCTCGTACACCGCCGCATCGAGCATGAAGTAGCCCTCGTCACCGGCGGCCGAGACGAAGTCGCGCAGCGTGCTGCCGCCGACCCGGATCGCTTCGGTCAGCACTTCCTGTATCGCGGCGGCAAGACGGTCGCAGCGCGCAGGGCCGAGTCGACGCGCCGGCAGCTTCGGATTGATGCGAGCGCGGAACAGCGCTTCCGATGCGTAGATATTGCCGACACCGACGACGATCTGCCCGGCGAGCAGCACCTGCTTGATGGCTGCGCCACGGCCACGGGTGCCTGCATACAAGACCGCGCCACCGAAGCGGCGATCGAAAGGCTCGATGCCGAGCACGGCAAGCAGCGGGTGCTGTTCCACCGGGCCGGCATTCGCCGGGTGCCAGAGCAGCGCGCCGAACCGGCGCGGGTCGGTGAGCCGCACGACCCAGCGCGGCAGCGTGATGTCGACATGATCGTGACGGCGCGGCGGTGGCACCGAGCGGCGCGGCCAGACCCGCCACGCGCCCGACATGCCGAGATGCGAGATCAGGGTGCCATGCTCGAATTCCCACAGCAGATACTTGCCGCGGCGACGCAGCCCCCGGATGCGCCGGTCGCGCAGCTGCTGCGGCAGGTCGCGCGGGACCGGCCAGCGCAGCCGGAACTCGCGCACTTCGACCGAAACCACGCGTTCGCCCTCGGCAACCGGCTGCAGCGCACGCCGCGTGACCTCGACCTCTGGAAGTTCGGGCATGGAATTTCGGCGAACCGGTAAGGATCGGTCTGATAATGTGGGCTGATGTCTGCCGATGCGCGCCTCATCGTGCGCGCCCACCTCATGCTGCCTTTCACTGCACGCCGCGCCACCCACGCGCTGCGCCTCGCCCCGCTGATCGTTGCGGGCATGATTCTAGGTTGCGCTACACCCCCGCCGACACCGCCGCCGGCGCCGCCCGCCGGTCACACGGCCGCGCCTGCAGCCGAGGCGGCAATGGCCCCTCCCGAGCCAGCGAAGAAGCGGGACGATCTGCCGCAGGTGCCCATCACCGGGGCACTGATGTACCAGCTGATGGCGGCCGAACTGGCAGCCCAGCAGGGCGATCTCGGCTCGGCCTATGCGATCTACCTGAAGCTCGCGCGCGAGACGAAGGACCCCCGCCTGGCCCAGCGTGCCGCCGAGCTCGCATTGCAGGGGCGCGCCCTGCAGCAGAGCCTGGAGGCGGCGGAACTCTGGCGGCAGCTGGCGCCATCGTCGAAGGAGGCCGCGCAGGCGCTGGCGCTGCTGTATGCGAGCAGCGGCCGATTCGACGACGCCTACCGGATACTGGCCCCAGAGATCAAGAATTCGGCCAATCCGGCACTGGAGCTTTCGCGCCTGCAACGGCAGCTGGCGCGTGCGCAGGACCGCAAGGGAGCGTTCGTCCTGCTCGAGCGGCTCGCGCAGCCCTATCTCGCCGATGCCGAAGTGCGACTGGTGCTGGGCTCGGGCGCGCATGCGGCCGGCCTGACGGAACGATCCGTTGCTGAAGCCAAGGCGGCCATTGCGCTGAAGCCGGACGATGAGCGCACGGTGCTGTCCGCCGCGCCGCTGCTGCAGGCGACCGACCGTGCAACCGCGCTCGATGCGCTCAAGCGCCTGCTGGAGCGCCCGGGCGCTTCGAGCGATGTGCGCCTGGCCTACGCGCGCATGCTGGTGGCGGACAAGCAGTACGCCGCCGCGCGCGCCCAGTTCGAGCTGCTGCAGCAGGCCGACCCGCAGAACGCCGATCTCGCCTACTCCCTGGCGCTGCTGTCGATGCAGGGCCGCCTCTACAGCGACGCCAAGGTGCACCTGCTGCGCTATATCGCGCTGCTCGAGACCCAGCAGAACGACGAGCGTGATCCGGACACGGCCTACCTCTACCTCGCGCAGATCGCCGAGGAAGAACAGCAATACGCCGACGCGCTGAAGTGGCTGCGCAAGATTGAAGGCGGAGAGGAATACATTCCGGCGCGCGTGCGCGAGGCCGGTGTCCTGACGAAGATGCAGCGCCCGGACGAGGCGCGCAAGCTGCTGCGCGGCGTCACCGTCAGCACGCCGGACGAGCGCATGCAGCTGCTGCTCGCGGAGGCGCAGGTGCTGCGCGAGAGCCGTCGCTACGAGGACGCCTACAAGCTGCTGACGCAGGCACTGGAAAAGTCGCCCGACAATGTCGCGCTGCTGTACGACGCGGCGATGACCGCCGAGAAGCTCGACCGCATCGA
>DAOMFL010000035.1:30195-35964 GCA_035429805.1 Burkholderiaceae bacterium | reverse complement strand
ACGAGTACTTCCACAACTGGACCGGCAACCGCGTGACGTGCCGCGACTGGTTCCAGCTGTCGCTGAAGGAGGGGCTCACGGTCTTCCGCGACCAGGAGTTCTCGGCCGACATGATGGGCGACGAGTCGACACGCGCCGTCAAGCGGATCGACGACGTGCGCACGCTGCGCGCCGCGCAGTTCCCCGAGGACGCCGGGCCGATGGCGCATCCGGTGCGGCCCGAGGCCTACCAGGAGATCAGCAACTTCTACACCGCGACCGTGTACGAAAAGGGCGCCGAGGTCGTGCGCATGCTGCAGACGCTGGTCGGCGCCGAGGGTTTCCGGCGCGGCCTGGACCTCTACTTCCGGCGCCACGACGGGCAGGCAGTGACCTGCGACGACTTCGTCGCCGCGATCGGTGATGCCAATGCGAAGGACCTGACTCAGTTCCGGCGCTGGTATGCACAGGCCGGCACGCCGCGCGTTGGTGCCACCGGTGTCTACGACTCGGTCCGGCGCAGCTATGAACTGACGCTGTCGCAGTCGACAGCCGCCACGCCCGGCCAGCCGATGAAGGAGCCGTTCCACATCCCGGTCGCAGTGGGACTGCTTCTGGCAGACGGGCGCGCCCTGCCGCTGCAACTGGAAGGCGAGACACGCGCCGGAGCAACGACGCGGGTACTTGAACTCACCCAGCCGATGCAGCGCTTCCGGTTCATCAACGTGCCCGAACGGCCGATTCCGTCGCTGCTGCGCAACTTCTCCGCGCCCGTCATCGTCGACTACCGCTACGGCAGCCGCGAACTGGAATTCCTGGCGCTGCACGACGACGATGGATTCAACCGCTGGGAAGCGGGTCAGCGCCTGGCCACGACGCGGCTGATGCGGCTGACCGACGCTGCGGAGGCCGGACGTGCGCCGGAGCCGGATGAACGTTTCGTGGAGACGATGCGGGCGACGCTGCTGGATCCGGCGCTTTCGCCTGCCTTCAAGGAACAGGCGTTGACACTGCCCGCGGAAGGCTTCCTCGGGGAACAACGCGCGATCGTCAACCCGCAGGCAATCCGGACCGCGCGGCGCATGCTGTGCCGTGAAGTCGGGCAGCGTCTGGCGCAGGAGTGGCAGCAGGCGTATGACAGCCATGCCACCCCGGGCGAGTATTCGCCGGCCCCCGGTCCCGCCGGGCGACGCGCGCTGCGCAATCTCGCACTGGCCTATCTGGTCGAAGGCGGCGTCCCCGGCGCGCTCGACCTCGCGCGGCAGCAGCTCGACAGCGCGGCCAACATGACCGACCGCCAGGCAGCGCTCGTCGCGCTGCTCAGCAGCCCCGCGGCGGACAAGGCCGACATCCTGTTGCGGCTGGGGCGCGAGTGGCAGCACGAGCCGCTGCTGATGAACAAGTGGTTCCAGCTGCAGGCCACGGCAATGTCGATGCCGGACGAAGCACCGGTGGTCGAGCGCGTGCGCGCGCTGCTCGCGCACCCGGGGTTCTCGCTTGCCAACCCGAATAACGTCTTCGCGCTGATCCGGTCGTTCTGCATGGCCAACGAAGCCGAGTTCCACCGGGCCGATGGCGCCGGCTACGCGCTGTGGGCCGCGCAGGTGCTGGCGCTGGATCGCATCAACCCGACGGTCGCGGCGCGCATCGCGCGCGCACTGGAGCGCTGGCGCAAGTACACCGGCGAGCTGCAGGCCGGCATGCGCGGTGCGCTGGAGCGGGTGGCGGCCGCGCCGCACCTGTCGCGCGATGTCCGCGAGATCGTCACCAAGTCGCTGGAGAACTGATGGCCTACCTCTCCCTCACGCACTACCTGATCGGCTGCGAGCGCGAACACGGGCTCGACCCGGACCTGCGGCTGCTGCTGGAAACCGTCGCCCGCGCCTGCAAGACGATCAGCCATGCGGTAGGACAGGGCGCGCTCGGCGGAGTCCTCGGCAGCGCCGGCACGACCAACGTGCAGGGTGAGGCGCAGAAGAAGCTCGACGTGCTCTCCAACGAGATCCTGGTCGAGGCCAACAGCTGGGGCGGCTACCTCGCAGGCATGGCTTCCGAGGAGATGGACAACCCGATGGGCATTCCGGTGGCCTATCCGCGCGGCAAGTACCTGCTGCTGTTTGATCCGCTGGATGGCTCCAGCAACATCGACGTCAATGTCTCGATCGGCACGATCTTCTCCGTGCTGCGCGCGCCGGCGCACGTCACCGAGCCCGATGAATCGGCGTTCCTGCAGCCGGGCACGCAGCAGGTCTGCGCCGGCTACGCGGTCTACGGGCCGCAGACCCAGCTCGTGCTGTCGGTGGGCTTCGGCGTGCAGGTGTTCACGCTGGCGCGCGACACCGGTTCGTTCCTGCTGACGCAGGAGAACGTCCGCATCCCGGAGGACACGAAGGAGTTCGCGATCAACATGTCGAACATGCGCCACTGGGAACCGCCAGTGCGGCGCTATGTCGAGGAGATGCTGGCCGGCAGAACCGGCCCGCGCGGCAAGGACTTCAACATGCGCTGGATCGCGTCGATGGTCGCCGATGTCCATCGCATCATGTCGCGCGGCGGCGTCTTTATGTACCCGCGCGATGCCCGCGAACCCGACAAGCCGGGCAAGCTGCGGCTGATGTACGAAGGCAACCCGATGGCGTTTCTCGTCGAGCAGGCCGGCGGCGCAGCCACCAACGGCCATCAGCGCATCCTCGAGGTGCAGCCCCGGAAGCTGCACGAGCGCGTCGCGGTCTTTCTCGGATCGAAGAACGAGGTCGACCTCGTGACCCGATATCACCGCGCGGCGGCCTGATTCGCCAGCGCCGGACCGCAGGAGGATCGGTCAGGGCGTCCGCTGCAGAAAGCGCGGGATCGGCAGCGCTTCGAGGAGCCGCCCCATCGGACGCATCGCCGCGCCGATCGAAACGGCCGGCTCGGTGGCGCGAATCGCCGTCGGGCGTTGCGGTGCGGCGGGTGGCAGAGTCGGCCGCGACATCCGGTCGGCCCGCGGCAACACATTCGTCGCGGCGGGGGCACGAGCAACTTCGATCGCCCGGGCCGGCCGGCTCACTACGGCATCGTTCGCCGCGGCGGGCTTCATGATCGGACGCAGCCAGCGCAGGATTGGCTGCCACTGCGCGAGGTCGTCCTCGACATCCGCCGAAGCCAGATCGAACAGCGTGAGTCCCCTCTCGATGCAGCGCACGTAGGCATTCGACTCGCGCAGCACGCCGATCAGCGCAAGGCCCTGCGCCGCGGCCCAGGCCTGGACGACGCCAGCCGCTTCGGTGCGCTGATCGAGCCGCATGCCGACGGCGGCCACGCTGCAGCGGCCGGATACGACGCGCGGCAGCGCGCGCAGCTCCGCCAGACATTCGGCGGCCGATTCCCGGTCGAACAGCGAATTGCAGACCGGCATGACGATGGCATCGGCGTACATGACGACACGGGCCAGGTCGAGTCCCGTGAGTCCGCCCGGGGTGTCCAGCACGACATGGTCGGCACCCGCCGGCGGACGGGCGAAGAATTTCGGGTCCACCGCCCAGGGCTTGATCTGCGGGCGACTGGAGGTCGGCTCGGCATTGCGCTGCCGCAGCCACGTCCGGGTCGACTGCTGGCGGTCGATGTCGCCCAGCAGGACTGCAGCACCGCTGCCTGCGAAGTGAACGGCGAGGTGGGTGGCCAGCGTGCTCTTGCCGCTTCCCCCTTTACGATTGACCACAGCGACGACGGGCATCCGACGCACTTTCGCGCGGGCCGCACGTCCTCCCGCGGGTGACGGCCCCCGGAATCGAGGGCTCGCGCCGATTGCAGCATGCGCGGTCGCGCGCCACACGCGAGAGAAGCGGGTGAAATCCGCCCCAACTAGCGCGCGACGATGCGCCGGCGCCACCGGGACTCTCCCCGGCGGCGACCGGACGCCTCTGCGCTACTGCGGTAGCAGCACCGTCGAGCCGACTGTCCTGCGCGACTCCAGATCGCGATGCGCCTGCGCTGCCTGAGCAAGGGGGTAGCGCTGCTCGATGTCGACCTTGATCTTGCCGCTCGTCATCAGATCGAACAGTTCCTCGGAAGACGCCTCGAGCCGCGCGCGCGGCACGATGTGCGTCGCCAGTGTCGGACGGGTGAGGAACAGCGAACCCTTCTGCGCCAGGATGCCGATCGCGACACCGGTCACCGCGCCCGAGGCGTTGCCGAAGCTCACCATCAGCCCGCGCGGCTCGATGCAGTCGAGCGATCCTTCCCAGGTCGTCTTGCCGACGCCGTCGTAGACCACCGGCAGCTTGCGGCCGCCGGTGAGCGCGAGCACGCGCTCGACGAAGTTCTCCTTCGTGTAGTCGATCGTCGCCCACGCACCCGCCTTCTTCGCGAGCGCGGCCTTGTCGGCCGAACTGACGGTTCCGATCAGCTTGACGCCGAGCGCCCGCGCCCACTGGCAGGCGATCAGGCCGACGCCGCCCGCGGCCGCGTGGAACAGGATCGTCTCGTTGCCCTGCAGCCGGTAGGTCTGGCGGAACAGGTATTGCACCGTCAGGCCCTTGAGCATGACGGCAGCACCCTGCTCGAACGAGATCGGCTTCGGCAGCCTGACGACGGTCGCCGCCGGCATCGTGCGCAACTCGGAGTACGCGCCGAGCGGGCCCTGCGGATACGCGACGCGATCGCCCGCCTTCAGGAACCTGACGTTCGATCCGGCAGCCTCGACCACGCCGGCCCCTTCGAAGCCCAGGCCGTGCGGCAGCGCGCTGCTGTACAGCCCCGTGCGGTAGTACACGTCGATAAAGTTGAGTCCGATCGCGTGCTGACGGATGCGCACTTCGTCCGGGCCGGGATCCGGAACGTCGACCTCGGTGTACTCGAGGACCTCTGCGCCGCCGTGGGCGCGGACGACGATTGCCTTCGCTTTCATGGCTTCTCCTTGATAGTGCCCCGCACGGCCACGGGCACGGTCGATGGACGGGACAGGACATAGACACCGGACAGGACGAGCGCCGTGCCGGCCACCTGCCAGCCGCTGACGGCTTCGCCCAGGAACAGATACGCAAGCACGATCGTCGCCACCGGCCCCACCATCGCCGCAAGCGATGTGCGGCCCGCGCCGATGCGCTCCACCGCCAGCATCGTCGCGAAGACAGGCAGCACCGTGCACAACACGCCGTTGACAAGCGACAGCCAGTAGACCGGCGCCGGCTGCGCGAGCGCGGACAGCGGATTCAGCAACAGGAACTGCACGATGACCGCCGCCGTCGAGATGCACATCGCGTAGGACGTGAGCCGGATCGCGCCTACGCGCCGGACCAGTTCCCCCGACATCACGAGGTACGCGGCATAGCTGACAGCGCTTGCGAAGACCAGCGCAGCACCGAGTGCAACGCCCTCGCCCTCCAGCCGCACGTCGTGCAGGAACACCAGCAGGATGCCGCCGTAGGCAAGCGCGAGCGCCGCGACGTCGAGGCGGCTGAAACGCTTGCCGAGGAAGATGGCCGACATCAGCAGGACGATCGTCGGGTTGAGATACAGGATCAGGCGCTCGAGCGCGGCCGTGATGTACTGCAGCCCGAGGAAATCGAGGTAGCTCGCGGCATAGTAGCCGAGCAGCCCGATGACGATCAGCCGCAGATGGTCGGCCCGCGCGAGCGGCGCAGCGCCGCGCCGGCTCCACGCGAGCGCCACGGCGAAAAATGGCACCGAGAACAGCATCCGCAGCGCGATCAGCGTGGCCGCGTCGACACCGTGCCGGTACGCGAGCTTGACGACGATTGCCTTCGCCGAGAACAGCACGCTGCCGGTGACAGCGAGGGCGAGGCCGGC
>DAOMFL010000035.1:13012-30095 GCA_035429805.1 Burkholderiaceae bacterium | reverse complement strand
AGCCGCGTCTTCAGCGCATGCGCTCCGAAGGCGCCCGCGGCGACGCCGAGCAGCGCGAACAGCGCCCCAAGGGTGAAGAACCTGCGTTCCAACGGTTGTCCTCCTGCTTCCTTCGATCGGCGGGGCAGACACGTAAGATCGCGGCCGACCTGCCCCGACCCCGAGCCTTCATGACTCTCCTTAACCCGACCCCCACCCAGGCTTGGATTCTGCTCGCGCTCGCCGGGCTGCTCGAAGTCGCCTGGGCTGTCGGCATGAAGTACACCGACGGCTTCACCCGCGTCGGCCTGAGCGCGATCGTGCTGATCATCGCGCTGCTGTCGTTCGGGCTGCTCGGGCTGGCGATGAAAGTGCTCCCGGTCGGTACGGCCTATGCCGTCTGGGTCGGCATCGGCGCGGCCGGGGCCGCCGTCCTCGGCATGCTGCTGTTCCGCGAGCCTTTCACTGTCGCGCGCACCGTCTGCGTGCTGATGATCGTCGGCGGCGTCGCCGGCCTGCGCCTCTTCGCCGATCGCTGAAGCATGCCATTGCCGTTCCGGTCCCTGCGCACACTGGTCACTCTGGTCGGCCTGGCTGCAGCACTGGGGCTCGTCGCCTGCCGGCCCGGCGCCGGTACGCGCGCCGATGGCCTGCAGCCCTGCCGGCTCCCGGGGGTCGAGCGCGAGATCCTGTGCGGCCAGGTCACCGTCGCCGAAGACCCGGACGCACCCGCCGGACGCAAGCTCGACGTGCACTTTGCGGTCGTGCCGGCGCTTGCGCGCAATGCAGCGCCCGATCCGGTATTCATCCTGGCAGGTGGCCCGGGCCAGGCCGCGAGCCGCCTGATTGGTCAGACCCTGCCGGTCTTTGCCGAACTGAACGCGCGCCGCGACCTCGTCTTCGTCGACCAGCGCGGCACCGGGCGCTCGAATCCGCTGGAGTGCCCGGACGAGGGGCGGTCGCTCGCTGCGACGCTCGATCCGGCGCAGCAGATGCAGGGACTGAAGCGCTGCCTCGCTGACCTGCGCGGCGACCTGCGCCAGTACGCCACCTGGATCGCAACCGGCGACCTCGACGCGGTGCGTGCCAGGCTGGGCGCCGCGCAGATCAACCTCTGGGGCGCGTCGTACGGCACGCGGGCGGCGCTCGATTACCTGCGCCAGTACCCGCAGCACGTGCGTGCCGTGGTGCTCGACGGCGTAGCACCGCCGGACATGGCGCTGCCGGCTTCCTTCTCGATCGATGCCGATGCGTCGCTGGCCGCGCTGGCTGCCGCCTGCGCAGCCGACGCGCGCTGTCGCGAGCGTTATCCGGCCGTGGATGCGCGCATCGGAGCCCTGCTGGCACGTGCCGACGCCGGATTCGACGTCGACGTCAGGCATCCGCTGACCGGCGAACCGCAGAGGCTGCACGTCGATCGTCGCCTGCTGGCGTCGCTGCTGCGCATCCCGATGTATGTGCCGACGCTCGCAGCCGTCCTGCCGTATGCGCTGGCGAGCGCCGGCGGCGGCGACTTCGAGCCGCTGGTCGCACTGTCGACCGCCGTCAGCGGCCGTGTGCAGGAAAATATGGCGCTCGGCATGCACTTCGCCGTCATCTGCGCAGAGGACCTTCCGCGCGTCGGCGCCGCCGAGCTGGCGGCCGTCGCCGGTACGCACTTCGGCACCACGTTCGTCGACCTCTATCGCGAAGCCTGCGCCGCGGTCGCGACCCGAGCCGTGCCCGAGGCGTTCTACCAGGTGCCGCGCACGGAGGTTCCGGTGCTGGTGCTGTCGGGTGGACTGGATCCCGCGACTCCGCCGCGCCACGGCGCCGCGGTCGCCGAACGGCTCGGCAACGCGCGTCACGTCGTCGCACCCCACCTCGGTCACGGGCTCAGCGGCCAGGCCTGCACGCAACGCCTGATCACGCGCTTCATCCGCCGCGCCAGCTTCAAGGATCTCGACACCGACTGCCTCGAGAAACTGCCGGTCGCGACCTTCTTCGAACCCCTGCGCGCCGGCGACAGCGGGGGTTCGCGATGATCGCAGCCGAGCACCTGGCGAAGACCTTTGCGACGCGCGTGCACGGCCGGGGTTCACGCGTGGCGGCCGTTGTCGACGTCAGTTTCACGGCGGCGGATGGCGCCGTCACCGCACTGCTTGGTCCGAACGGGGCCGGCAAGACCACCACGCTGCGCATGATCGGCACACTGGTCGAACCCGACGCCGGCCGCGTCACTGTCGGCGGCGTCGATGCGCAGGCCAGCCCGCTCGTCGTGCGCGCGCAGCTCGGCATGCTCTCCGATGCACGCGGCCTGTATGCACGGCTGACGGCACGCGAGAACATCGCCTACTACGCCGACCTGCGCAACGTTGCGCGCGACGCGTTCGAAAATCGGCTCGCGATGCTCGCGGAGCTGCTCGACATGGCGCCGCTGCTCGACCGCCGCACCGACGGCTTCAGCACTGGCGAACGCATGAAGGTCGCGCTGGCGCGGGCGCTGATCCACGATCCGCAGCACCTGATCCTCGACGAGCCGACCAGCGGGCTCGACGTGATGTCGACGCGCGCGCTGCGGCGGCTGCTGGGACATCTGCGCGCCCAGGGAAAGTGCATCGTGCTGTCGTCACACATCATGCCGGAGGTCGAGCAGCTCGCCGACCGCATCGTCATCGTCGCGCACGGCCGCAGCATCATGGACGACACGGCGGAGCAGATCCGTCGGCGCGCGTCGGCGGCCACACTCGAGGATGCGTTCGTCGCGCTGGCCTACGGGCCCGAGTCCGCGGAGGCGGCGCGATGAAGGCCGCGCTCGTCGTCTTCGCGAAGGAACTGAAGGACGCACTGCGCGACCGCCGCACCTGGCTGGTCGTGCTGGTCAGTTCGCTGGTCGCCGGCCCCGTGTCGCTGCTGCTGATTGCCAGCATCGTGTCCAGCGCCGAGGAGAGCGCGGCACGCCGCGAGATCGTCATTGTGAACGCCGCAATGGCCCCGACGCTGGTCAACTTCCTTCGGCGCAACGGCGCCACGGTCCGCGATGCGCCCGCCGACTACCGCGAGCAGCTGGTTTCCGGCAGGCTGCAGAACGCGGTCGTGGTCGTGCCCGACGACTTCGACCGCAAGCTCACCTCGGGCGAACCGGTACGCCTCGAAGTCGTCTTCGACGAGACAGCGCAGCGGGCGCAGACCGCGGTGCGCACGACCATCGCGCTGCTGCAGGGCTATAACCGCGAGGCGGGCACGCAGCGACTGCTGGCGCGCGGCGTCAGCCCGCAGGTTCTGCAGCCGCTGCAGATCGAGGAAGTGAACCTCGCCGCCAGTCGCGCACGCGGCGCGCAGCTGCTGTTTCTCGTGCCGTGGCTGGCGCTGGTCGGCGCGGTGGTCGGCGCAATCAGCGTCGCGATCGACGTCACCGCGGGCGAACGCGAGCGCGGCTCGCTCGAGCCGCTGCTGATGAATCCGGTGTCCACGGCGGCCATCGTGATCGGCAAGTGGGCGGTCGCGGCAACCTGCTCCGCGGCAGTCGTCGTGCTGACGCTGGCGGGCTTCACCGCCTCGATGCAGTTCGTCCGCAGCGAGAACCTCGCCGCGATGATGCAGTTCGGCCTACCCGAGGTGCTGCTGTTCCTCGTGCTGCTGCTGCCCTTCTCCGCGATGGTCGCTTCGGTGAACATGCTGGCGGCAACGTACGGCCGCAGCCACAAGGAGGCGCAGACCTACGCGAGCTACATCACGATGGTGGTCAACTTCGTGCCCATCATCCCGCTGTTCCTGACGATCCGCGACGCGCCATGGCAGCTCGCCGTGCCGGCACTCGGTCAGCAGACCGTGCTGATGCGCGCGCTGCGCGGCGAGACGGTCAGCGCGGCAGACATCCTGGTGCCTTCGGTGATTGCGCTGGCGGTCACGGCCGCGGCGCTCCTGCTGCAGGCCCGGCTGCTGCGCAACGAGCGGATCGTCTTCTCGCGCTAGCCGCGGCGGGCCCGCTGCCGCCCATTGCGTTCACAGGGCTGCTGCACGCGCCAATTCCGGCGATTGCACTCGGTTCCGGGTGCGATAATCCGGCCTCGATGTCCGAGCCGATGACCGCCACCGAGCCCCAGCTCGCCACGGACGCTGGATCCGTGCCGATGCCGAAGACGATCGGGCGTTTCACGATCCTGAACGAGATCGGGCGCGGCTCCTACGGCGTGGTCTGGGCCGCACACGACCCCGTGCTGGCCCGCGAAGTCGCGATCAAGGTCATCCCGCTCGCCCGCGAGGCGGAGTTCCGCACACAGATCGAAGCCAGCTTTTTGCGCGAGGCGAAGTCGGCCGGCGCGATGAGCCATCCGAGCATCGTCACGATCTACGACGCCGGCAAGACCGACACCTTCGCCTACATCGCGATGGAGCGCCTGCACGGCCAGGACCTGCACGAATACCTTGCGGGCGGCAACCGCATGAGCCCGCGCCAGGCGGCGTCGATGATGATGCGGCTCGCCGACGCGATCCACTACGCCAACAAGCGCGGCCTCGTGCACCGCGACATCAAGCCGTCGAACATCTTCCTGTCGCGCGACCTGCGGCCGAAGCTGCTCGACTTCGGCACGGCGCTGGCGCCGGCACCACGCGAGGCAATTTCCAACGGCACGCGTCACCTGGTCGGGACGCCGAACTACATGTCGCCCGAGCAGGCCAAGGGCGAGCCGCTCGACGCGCGCAGCGACATCTTCTCGCTCGGCACGATCCTGTACGAGCTGCTTGCGGGCCGGCGCGCGTTCGACGGGCGCACGATCGACGAGACGCTGGACCAGGTGGTGGCGGCGCATCCGCGGCCGGTCGAGAAGCTCCGCCCCGAAACACCGCCGTCGCTGGCCACGATCGTCCGCAAGGCAATGCAGCGCGACCCGGCGCAGCGCTACCAGAAGGCAGCGGAGTTCCGCAACGCGCTGGCAGACTTTGTCGACGGCTCGCGTGCGCCGTCCGCCGATGTTTCGGTCTCGGCGCGCCCGGCCGCGGCTCCCACCGCGCCACCGTCACGGGTGCCGCTCAAGGCTGCACTTGGCATTGCCGTGCTGCTCGGCGCTGCACTTGTCCTGGTGCTTGCGCTGCGTCCGTCCGCGCCGCCGCCGCCGGTTGTGGAGCCCACGCCCATTCAGGTCGTGCCGGCACCGGCGCCCGCCGCCGCTCCGGACGAGCCGGCGGCTGCGCCGGCCGATGAGACCCACAGCACGGAAGCCAAGGCCGCGCCGCGGCGGCGCGCCGAAGCGACCGCGCCCGTCGTCCCCGTACGCGACGGCACCGTCAACTTCGCGATCGCGCCATGGGGCGAAGTGTTCGTCGACGGCGTGGCGCGGGGTGTATCCCCACCGCTCACGCAGGTCTCGCTGCCGCCGGGCGCGCACACGATCGAAGTCCGCAACAACTCGTCGCCACCGTTCAGCGTACGGGTCGAGCTGCGCTCGGGCGAGTCGATCTCGCTGCAACACCGTTTCTGAGCGCGCCGCAGCCGCCATTCGAACTCGGTTTGCGCCCCTTTTCGGGCGTTCGCTGCGGTTGAGTCCGGCCTCGGCATCCGCTAGCCTCGTCGGGCCCTGATCCGCCGTGCCGGCCCGGCCTGCACCCGCTCTGCGCAGTGCATCCCGGAGACGGCCGGCATCGCCCGATGTCCCAGACTGTCGCCTCCAAGCCGCCGTCCCTGTCATCCAAAGTCAGGCTGGTCGGCCGCTATTCGGTGCAGCGCGAACTCCGGCGTGACCGCTACACCGCGGTGTACCTGGCATTCGACCCGGTCCTGCACCGGGAGGTCATCGTCAAGGCCGTGCAACTCCATCCCCCGGCAGGACAGGAACGGACCGCGCACGAACGCGTCGAACAGGCCTTCATGCGGCAGGCCCAGGCCGCGGGCCGGCTGCACCACGCGCACATCGTCACGGTGTTCGATGCCGGGCACGTCAACCACGTCGGCTATCTGGCTCTCGAAAAGGTCGACGGCAAGCTGCTCGATGAACTGCTCGCCGAGGGTTACAGGCCGGGATTCCTGCAGGCGGCCGACATCGTGGCGCGCGTCGCGGACGCCGTCGAGTTTGCGCATTCGCGGGCGATTCCGCACGGGCACCTGTCCGCATCGCGCATCTACCTGCAGGGTCCGGAACGAATGCCCAAGGTCACCGGGTTCGGCGGCTGGATCGACAGCGGCATGACCGGCGATTTCGAACTGCACGGCACCGAACGCATGCTGCCGTTCTTTGGGGACGAACTCTCCGGCGAGGCCCGGCGCAAGGACGTGCGAGCGCTCGGTGCGCTGCTGTTCCTGCTGCTGACCGGATCGCGGCCCGATGCGAAGACGCTGGGCACGCGGGGCAAGGGAGCCGAAAGCCCGATCCTCCTGCTGCGCCCGACGGCGCCGCTGGCACTGGCGGAAATCGCGGAGCAGGCGCTCGAACTGGGCGGCAGCCGCGTCTACGCCACGGCGGCGCAGGTGCGCAATGCGCTGACGACGTTTCTCTGGGGCAATCGCGGGGATGTTCCGCTGCCCGGATCGCCGACGATCACCGGCATGCCGGCACGGCTGGCCGTGATGCCGAAGGTCGCGGCGACAATGTCTGTCGCCACGATGGTCGCACCGGCCACCGCGAAGTCCGGCCGGAGCAAGCCGATGCCGTGGCGGCGACATGCGATCGCCGCAGCGGTCGGGCTCACTGCCGCGCTGCTGCTTGCCGGGATCTGGATGCGCGGCCAGTCTTCGAGCCCGGGCTTCACGGCCACACATGCGTCAACGGGAGTCACCACGCCGGCGCCTGCGGTGACGGCGTCAGCTCCGGCGGTGGCCGCGAGCGCCGCGCCGGCCGAACCGGCGCGCGCGGGCACGGCCATCGAAGCATCGACCTCGACGGCAGCTGCGCGGCCTGCACCGGCCAGGGAAACGCCCGCGCGTGCCTCGGCCACTGCCGGACAAGGTGTCGTCGCCTTCGCGGTGGCCCCCTGGGGATCGGTCTTCGTGGACGGCGATTCGCGCGGCACGACACCACCCCTCGCGCAGCTCACGCTGCCGGCCGGCCGGCATACGATCGAGATCCGCAACGGCGGCCAGGCGCCCTATGTCGCCCAGGTCGACGTGACACCCGAGCGGCCGCAACAGATACGCCATCGATTCGAATGACGACGCTGCATTTTCTCCTCCGTCCGGCGACACCGCTGGTGGCCGGCCTGGCACTGAGCGGCTGTTCGATCTTCGCGCCGCCGCCGCCGCCCCCGCCGCCGCCGCCCCCGACGGTCAGCGTTGCACGCCTGTACGAGCAACCCGCAGAGCGCGCCCTCATCAGCGCGCTGCGCTTCTACGAGGAAGGCCAGTACGAACGCGCCGAGGCACTGCTCAAGCGCGCGCTGGCCGACGGCCTGCAGGACAAGCACGACATCGCCGTCGCGCAGAAGCACCTCGCCTTCATCGCCTGCGCCTACAACCGGCCGAGCGACTGCGAGCAGGCGTTCCGCGCCGCCTTCGTCGCCGACCCCGCCTTCAGACTCACCGACGCCGAAGTCGGCCACCCGCTCTGGGGACCGGTCTACCAGCGGGTCGCGTCGGAGCAGACCGCAAAGCTCCCCCCCACAGCGAAGTAGCGGTCGACGCATTGACAACGGTGCGACCGCCCGGGTCCGATCGCGTTTCGTCCGCTCGCTCTGGCCGTCAACCCGCGACCGGCCGGACCGCGGTTCCCTGCGCCCGGTCAATCTGCCGCTTGAGCCGGCCGACGATCAGCCGCACGAGATGAAAGCCGAACTCGGGGTTCTGGAAGTACAGCTCCCGCAGTTCCTCGTTCGTCATGTACAGCACTTCGACGTCGGTGTCGCACACGCAGCTGAGCGTGCGCCGGCCCTCATGCGTGAAGACCGCGATTTCGCCGAATAGCACACCCTTGCCGGCCAGCTCGTTGACTTCCGGAAACCGCACCTGGCCCGAGACGATGAAGTAGACGCCATGGGCCGGTCCCCCCTCGGCGAAGATCGTGTGACCCTTGCCGAAGGAAAGGCGCCGCATATAGGGACGCAGCCATTCAGCCTCGAAGAAATCGACCTGCGCCGCAGCGGCCACGCGATGCACCAGCCGGCGCATCGCGCGCAGCCTGTGAATATTGAGCGGCAGCAGCAGCGCATGGAGCAGCGCGGGCGGCCACAGTCCGCTGAGGACGCCGTACGAGATGAAGAGCAGATTGCTGCAGATGGCGGCGAAGCGGAGCGGAATCATCGTCTTCGCCGAAAAGGCCGCGAGCGACGCCGCCGCAGCGGAATAACCAACCAGGTCCACCCACGCCATGTGCGCCTCCGAACGTGTCCCGCTCGCTGCCCGCGCGATGCGCGCGAAGGATGCGGGACGGCCCGCCTGTAATCCGGATCGCGCCGGGCTCCCGGTCGACAGCGGAGTGCGAATCCGCCCGCGGATCAGTCAGCGAACATTACTCGCGGCGGTTCGCGGACCGGCGCCAGCCTCGTCGGGCCTGGCGGCTAGCGATAGGCCGGCGCCGTGGCCTCGCTGCACTCGAACCCGGGGCGGATCGTATCGTTGTAGTAGCGCCCCTTCGACGGCGACTTCTTCCAGTCGCTGATCGTCGCGGGCGGCACGCCGCAGAAGTGATACCAGATGCCCTTCAGGCTCACGAGGACGTACTTCTCGCGCTCGTCATAGCAGATGCGCTTCACGTTGACGCTCTTCGACACGTTCTGGCAGGTGAAAGGAGCAAGGTCGACCTCGCCGCGTGCCTTGACGTATACGCGCTCGGCGCTGGCCGCGCCCGCCGCGCAGGACAGCACCACAGCAAAGGCCGTTCGAAGAATCGCATTCATCGGGGTGTTGTCGAGGGGCACCGGATCGCCGATGGTATGGCGCGGGCTCGGTAGCAAACCAGTCGGCGGTTCGGACTCCCGCATCGGTGTTCGAGCGGCGCGCAGGCACACCCGGAGTGCTCCGGGCGCGGTGCTACCGCTGACCCAGCGCTTCGTGCCGCGTCTCCAGCAGTTCCCTCCAGCCGTCGGGCAACCGCCTGCGCAGAGCAGCGCTCAGGCGCGCCTCGTTACGCTGCCACCAGATTCCTGCGGCGACGATCGCGAGACCGATGGCGGTCAGCGCGAGCGGGAACAGCAGGCTGTCCGCGAACACCCGGTGGGACAGGTACCCAAGATAAGCCGCAATGCCGAACCCGCCGAAGACCGCAAACACGCGGCGGCCGAGGATTGCCCCGAGCGCGACCAGCGCCACGTTGATCAGCAGATACACGAACTTTCCGAACTCCGACCCGGACTGCTGCATCGTCAGCCCGCCCCAGAACGTCAGCGTGCCGAACAGGTAGAGCCAGAAGGCGAAGTCACGTCCTACTGCGAACGACCTGCGCGCGCGGAAGTCGACCCAGACCGCGACGGCGAGCATGCCGAGCCCGAACACCAGCGAGAAATCGCGGTAGTACTGCCACTCGCTCCAGCCTGGACGCTCGGCAAAGACGATCATGCGGGCCAGATCCATGCTCATGTACCAGAGGGTGACGGCAAGCGGCATCACCATGAACGGATGCCGCAGCCGCCACAGCCCGATGACCGCGGCCACGAGCGTCGCGAACTCGAGCGTGATCCAGCGCCAGTCGATGTGCGTGTGATACGCGCGGTAGTGCTCGCCCGCGCCGCCCGGCGGCCACCAGCCCAGAGCCGACTGCAGTGACCAGGTTGCCAGCGGCACCAGCACGATCGCCAGGGTGGCCAGGATTCCGGCCGGGATCATCAGCCGGCGTGCCGCGAGCGCATGCGACGCCCCGATGCAGCCGATGCCGTAGGCCACCGCAATCACGAACAGTGCCCACGGCCCGAAGCGCTCCCATCCGAGATTCATGAAGAGCGACATTGCGCCGATGGCGATGAGGCCGCCGAGGTAGTAGAGCACGTGCGTGACGGAGAAGCGCGGCACCGAATCGGCCACCGCGCTGCGCTGTTCGGACCAGGCAGCCCACAGCGCGGCCGCCTGCGGCCCGGTGATGGTCCCTCGCGCTACGGCGCGATCGAGGTCGTCCCGCGAGATCCGCAACGTTGCGATGTCAATCAACCCGAGGTTGACAGTACGCGGCGGCGACTCGATTCGCCTGCATCAGGTTCCGGCGCTGCCCGCGCGAATGTTCAGCAACACATTCAGCGCGAACAGTGCGAACCCTACGAGCAACGCCGAAGCACCGCCGGCCGTCAGCGGAAACGCGGCGTCGACCCCGTTGAGCAGCAGCGCCAGGCCGGCCATGAAGACGGGCAGCCCGATGTTGTGCAGCCAGAAGTGCCAGCGCGCCAGCCGCGTCGTCGACGCCGCGGGATAGCAGTGATAGATCAGGCCCGCGATCGCGAGCGTGGCCCAGCCGGCCAGTGCAAGGTGCGCGTGCACCGGCGCCAGCGTGAACTTCCCGGAGATCCCCATCGCGAGCCCGAGCAGTGCGCCGAGGAAGAGATAGATGACGGCGACCTTCAGCAGACGCAGACCCATGGCGTACTCCGGCAAGGAAGGGGCCGCCAGCCTAAGGGGCGCCCGGCAGCCTGTCCATGGCCGCCGGACTAGAAGCCGATGCGCGGCTTCTTCGCGACCCGGTCGTCGACGATGTCATCCGGCCGGACTTCGTCGCGCCCGTCGAGCTTGGCATTGCCGAACGCCGCCAGCAGCACGCGGCGCATCTCGCGCGGCCTGAGCCGCGCCACGCGGTCGAGGCATTCGGCGGCAAGCTGGGGCGGGAAGGCGCGCCCCCAGGCATGCTCGCCGCGCAGCTCTTCGTAGATGCTTTGCGCGATGCGCCGCGAGGCGTCGCTGTCGGGCGGCTCGATCGCGTAGACGTTCATGCGGTTGAGGATCGGCTCCGGTATGCCGCGCGCGTGGTTTGCCGTCGCGATCCACACGACTTCGGAGGCATCGATCGGAACCTCGGCGAACTCGTCGATGAAATCGCAGGCCGTGTCGTGCTCGAGCAGCGTGTACAGGCTGCCGAGCGGGTCGTACTGGCTGTCACCGCTCGCCTTGTCGATCTCGTCGACGACGATGACCGGGTTGGCGTAGTCGCCGTTGACCAGCGCGTCGAAGACCTTGCCGGGCTTGGCGTTCTTCCACTGGGCCGAGGCGCCCGAGAGGATCCACCCGGCCGTCAGCGAGCTCATGCCGATGAAGTTATAGCCGGTGCCGAGCAGCTTCGCGAGACGGCGCGCGAAATGCGTCTTGCCGATGCCGGGATCACCGAGCAGCAGCATCGGTTCGAGCTCGAGCGGATCCTCGGAGGAAAGGCAAAGTGCCAGCTGCTTGCGGATGTCCTCGAGCGGCTCCTCGAAGTTGGGGAGTTCCTGGATCAGTCCGTCGATGTCCGGCAGCGCGGAGGGCTTGATGACGAAGCGCTGACCGCCGCTGCGGATCATCTTCACATAGGTGGCGCGCAGCGCCTCGTTGGCGCCGTTGCCGAGTTCCTGGAGATCGGAAAGGGCTTCCTCGACGCGCGGGATCTGGTAGACGTCCTTGAATCCGGCGATCGAGATGGGTGATGGGATCGTGGCTGGCAGGCTCATGCAAACCTCCGGTCTACGGTCACGGGTCCTCCGCGGTGATGTAACGCTAATGGTCGCGTGCTCGATCAATCAATAAGCAAGCTCCTTGCCAGCAATGTTGCAAATCGGAGGGGAAAACGCAAAGCACTCACGGGGCGAGAGTGCTGATTCTTTCATTCCGGCTACGACGCCGGGGGGCACGGCAAGTTCCCGGGAAAGCCGCAGTTACAGCCTCTGTCGCTGGTCGTCGCGACAGGTGGCGGGCAGGTTGAGCCGGGGCTGGGTGGAAATTGCCCGAACTTCCCTGTCGAGGATTGGCCCGGCTCTGCCGGCGGGCGGCGTTGACGACATTCCGGCGATTCGCCATAAAGCGGTCATGTCCGAAGCTCAAGTCATCGCAGCGACTCGTGCACAGGCACCAGCCGGGTGCGCATCGGCCGGAGCTGACGCACCAGGTTCAGCTCACTCTTGCTGGATAAAGAGTCCGGCATGGGACCTGGTCTGGGTGCTGAACGCCCTGTGGCTGGCCCCGCTGATTCTGCTGCTGGCGCGGGGTCACGAAAACGTGCGCGCAAGTCCGGTGGACGGGCTCTTCTTCGCCCTCGCGGTGCCGCTATGGTTCGGTCACCGCGTCTCGTCAGCGTGGCTCGCCTACGCGACCCCGGCGTACCGGACCGTGCTTGCGAAGCAGCGGCTGCGCTTCGTCGTGGCCCCTCTGGCCATCGTCGCGGGCTGCTTTGCCCTGCTGCTGGCTCCCGAGAGCGTGCTGCCGATGCCGGTGACCGAGCGCGTGGTGTGGCTGGCAATCGTGGATTACCTGCTCGTGAGCTACCACTTTGCCGCCCAGCACTTCGGTCTGCTCAGTCTCTATCGCGCGCGCTGCGGCCGGGCCTCGAACCCGGGCACGCGTCGTCTCGATCGCTGGTTCGCCCTGGTGGTAGGAGGCGGCTTCGTCGTCGTGGCCGAGGCTCTGGCCGGATCGATCTCCTTCCAGGAACGCTGGATCGATCCGCTGCTGGGTGCGATTGGGGCGGACCTGTTTGCGCGCACGTTGCGCGATGGCGGTGTCGTCCTCGTCCTCACGCTCACCGCTCTCATGCTCAGCGTCGAAATGCGCTCGCAGCAGCGCTCGCTTCCGCGCATCGCCTACGTCCTGAACGTCACGGCCATGGTGCTGTTCTCCTACCTGGCGCGCGACCCCTTCCTCTTCATCGTGTTGTGGAGCGTGCAGCACTGGAGCGCCGCGATGGGACTGGCCTCGCTCGCCGCGTCGGGCGCAAGCGAGGAGCCCGCCACGCGCTGGCATCGCTGGCTGGCTCCCATCAATCGGCGCGGGTGGGCCGTGTTGCTGGTACTCGCCGTCGTCTCCGCGTTGCTGCTGCCGCTGCTGGAGGTCGAAGCGGTAACCGACGAGTACGTCTATGCGGACCGCATCATCGGCGATGCGGCCTGGTGGCTGCGGTCCTCGCCCTTTGTTCCGGCGCTGCTGGCCCTGGGCTTCGCGACAGCCTTCATCCATTACCTGCTGGATCGCGCTGCCTTCCGCTTCTCTTCTGCGGACGTGAGGCAAGCCGCCCGCGGCCTGTTGCAGCCGCAAGGCCCTCGCCGATAGCGGCCCGGGCCCAGGCTCGCCTGGTCAACGACCGAGGGCATCGCAGGTCACCGCGGCAGGCGCCGGCGGAAAGCCATCAGGATCGTTCCGACGCGGCCTGTGCCGGCGGGTCTCGCACCGGAAGCCGTTCCGGGAACCGTTACCCTCTCAGCGCTGCGTAGCCCCCAACGCATACGAAGCAGGACAAACCCGTTGCGCGGTAGCGCCAGGCCTGCAACTCACCTCGCCTGAGCGGCGCTGAGTACAGCCTCGAGCCTCGAGGCTTCGCGCTCGCGTACTGCGGCCTTTTCGCGAATGAGTTCGGCAATCTGCTGGGCGGGCTGCATCGCTTCGACGCCGAGACGCTGCCGCTGCTCGGAGAGCAGTCCGTCAGCGTCTTTCGTGGCGTTGAAGCCGGTGTATGCCACCGGCAGCACCCATGCGCGGCCGTCACGGGAGGACTTTGCAAGGACAGCGTCGAAGTTTGCAAGGATGAAGTCGGGAGCAAGCGCCGGATGGCCACTGGCTTCGCCGATCTGGCGCACATACCAGCTCGCCGGGCCAGGCTTCCACTCGTCCGTCAGGGCGGCCTGCAACACCAGCTGAACCAGCTGCGGGTCACGCACCTGGATCATGGCGTCGCCATACAGGTATTCCTCCTCCTGATTCGAGGAGGCATCCAGAAGCTTTCGCACTTCGCTGAAGGTCGCGGCATCGGCATGCCTCGCGACGGTACCCACGACCCCGGAACGGATCGACGCCTCAATGGGCGTCGAGGGCGTTGCCTTGAAAGCGGCAAAGAGCACGCGGGCGTGCGCGACCGTTGACGCATCATCGAAGCGGCCGAGCGCATCGATCAGGTTGTCACGCAGACGCATCGTCCCGGCGTTGTCCGTCGGCAGCGGCGTCCACGTGAGGCGCGCCAGAGGCGGATTCAGCAAGCCCCGCGCGTACTGGCGCAGCGCTGCCTGAGCTGAAGTTCCGGCGAGAGCGTCATCCAGGAACCGAAGACCCTCGATCACCTGCTGCCAGATCGCCCCTTCCCGCTCGGCGCGGACCGATCGAAGCAGTTCGAAGTACTCGGCGAATTCCAGGCGACCAGCGCGCGCCAGCGCCATCGTGTCGGCCACCAGGCCGATCCGTTCCGTCGCCGGAAGTGTCGAATAGGAGGCCCGCAGGCGGGCCATGTTGTCCGGGTCGTACTGGACACGGTAGTACCCGACATCCCCGCCGTTGGCCACGACGGGCACGCAACCGTCGAGCTCGAGTGTCTTGGGCTCGTCGCCAAGCACCAGGCGTCGTACTTCCCGGCCTCCGTGTATGACCACCGGCACCGCCCAGGTTGAGGCCGGTTGCGCCGCGGAGCCGGACGAATAGCGCTGCTGCGAGATGGCGACCTGCGTTCTGCCGCCGGCGCAAACCGTCCTGACCGTCACTAGCGGAAAGCCGCGTTGGCTGATCCAGCCACCGATCTGGGGCGACAGATTTCGTCCCGCCGCTTGTGAGAGGTGAAACCAGAGGTCTTCGGCAGTCGCGTTCGAGTACGGATGTCCTGCCATGTAGCGGCGCAGCCCATCGCGGAACGTGTCCTCCCCGATCAGCGACTCGAACATGCCGAGGACCGCCCCGCCCTTGTCATACGTGATCTCGTCGAAGACATCCTGGATGCGCGACTCGTGCGAGGGCGGATCCGCGATTGCGCGCGTGCCATTGCGCGCGTCCAGCGTGAACGCACCCTCACGGAACAGCCGTCCGCGCACCTGGCTGTCCCATTCCGGGTTGAACCGGGCCAGGGCCTTGTTCGCCATCCAGGTTGCGAAGGCCTCATTCAGCCAGATGTCGTCCCACCAGGCCGCTGTGACGAGATTGCCGAACCACTGGTGCGCGATTTCGTGCGCAACCACCCAGTAGATGCGCTCCTTCAGGCGCGGCGGTGAGCGGGCCGCGTCGAAAAGGAGGAGCCCTTCGTTGTAGGAAATCGCGCCCCAGTCCTCCATGGCGCCGCCGCGCACGCCGGGAATGGCCAGCTGATCCAGTTTCGGCAGCATGTAGCGCAGACCGAAGTAGTCGCCGTAATACGCCAGCACCTGCTTGGTGACTTCCATCGCGTAGCCGGCCTCGGCGGCACGCCCGGGCGTCGTCAGGATGCGCAAGGCAATGCCGTCGTAGCTGTCGGACAGCATGTCGAACTCGCCGACGCTGAGGGCGACCAGGTACGTCGGCATCGACGGTGTCCGCGAAAACGTGGTCAGGCGCCGGCCGTCCGGCAGCAGCGCCGTCGCTCTGACGGGCATGTTCGATACCGCCTCGAATCGGCCCGGAGCCGTAATCGAAATGTCGAAAGTCGCGCGAAACGACGGCTCGTCGAAGGACGGGAACAGAGCGCGCGCATGGGCTGGTTCGAGCTGCGTGGCAAGCATGCGACGGTCGATGGTTCCGGCGCCCGAGCCGCTCTTGTACTCGACCAGATAGAGACCTTCGGCACGGCGCGCGATCTTGCCGTCGTAGTCGATCGCGACACGCCAGCGGCCGGGGGCGACAGGTTCGCCGGAAGGCAGCCTTAGCCGAAGCAGGTTGTTGTCCTGATCCCGCGTCACGTCCAGTGTCTGAGGCGTCGCCGCCTCCGAGGACAAAGTCGCACTGCGCGGGGTCAGTGCCAGAGCCTGGAGGACAATCTCTCGAACGGGACGTCGCACAACGACGTCGATCGCAGTCGATCCCCTGAACGTTGGCTCCGCCGGGTCGAGTTCGAAAGCCAGTGCATAGTGCGACGGCACGATGTCCTTCGGCAGCCTGCCCGGCGTAGCATCGAAGTCAAACCGCGCCGCCGACACCGCAGTCACCCAGACCAGCAGGGCCACGGCTGCGCTCAGGCGGATGGAGATCTTCCCGCAAAGTTCGAAGTACATCGTGGGCTCCGGTCTGGGGCGCAGGCCGGTTTCTAGCGAAAGCCCGCACTCTTGACCAGCCTGACGCGCACCTCGGTGGCTCGCCCTGACTGCCGCGCGCGGCGAGTACCGGCACGACACCCAGCCTTGGATGTCGACTCAACTCTGGACGCCTGTTGGCATCATAGGAGCGGCCCTCTGACGACCGCTCGTTGGTCGGCATGAATTGACACTTCGGTCCGCGCGGAGCATCGTTTTGAGGTCATGACCCGGACTGTCTTGTTCATAGCCACCTGCGTGCTGAGTGCGACGGCACCCGCCACCTATGCGCAGCTGTACAAGTGGGTCGATGACAGCGGCGTCGTCAACTACGGCGACTGGCCACCGGCAGGAGTCAAGGTGCAGCCCGTGACCGGCGGCACACTCAGCTCGGTTGCCGACCGAGCGCTTGTTGGGTCTCCGGCCCGCGCACCGGACGCCGCACGCAGCGCGCCTCGCTCGGCCGGGCCGGCTGCCAACGCGCGCAACTATGTCTTGCCACCGAATGCCGCCGCCTCTCCCGGCGACGCCAACGTCGTGGGTGGCTATGAGCCGTACTACGGCTACGCGTGGCGGCCAGCGGTGGCGGCCGAGGCTGAACGCCGGCTGACAAACGCGCCGGTCGCAAGACCGCTTCTGCCCATCGACCCAGCCATACCGGAGATGCCGCTGCGGCCGCGCAGATGATGCGCTGACGACGAAGCCTTCGCGTGACCTCAGGGCGTGAGTGTTCGTCCTGAACCCTATTGCGACACCCCGGCTACCGCCCGCTCAGGGCAGTGGTCATGTCGACTCCGGGCATAACACCGTTTGCCCCGTGGAATTGCGGAGTCGCGAGACGGGTGCTCGCTGACGCTGTTCCGAACGCTTGTTGGGGGGGAAACCACCCATGGAAGGAGGGCAGTAACGAATTGCGCCTATAGGGTTGGCCCGCTAGAAGTCCGGCCATCGGAGGCGCTTACGCGCTCCCGGTACTGAAAAGAACCGGAGGTCAGCGATGAAGATGCGGAAAACGTTGGAAAGCGTTTGCATCCCATTGGCGGTGCTCACGCTCGCAAACTGCGGTGGTTCAGACTCG
>DAOMFL010000035.1:0-12912 GCA_035429805.1 Burkholderiaceae bacterium | reverse complement strand
GATCTATCCGGCGTCAACCCGCTCACTGACACCCTGGTGGTCGGCAATGGTCTTGACCAGAAGATCGACGCGATCGTGGCGAAGCTCGCTGCCGAGGGGACCACCATCGCGCAGGTGACCGCATCGATCGCTCAGAATCCGACCGCGCCTGCTGTCGTCGCCCGAGTGTTCGCGCCGTCCGCGGCCGATTGCAAATGGCTGAAGAGCGGCAAGTACCGCGTTATCTCACGAGATGAGTCGGATCCAAAGTTCCGCTTCGAGCTGGTGGAGTTCGACGCCAAAGCGCTGAACGTAAAGAGCGCGGACGGCAACACGTACTCATTCACCTCGGACGGCTCATGCCAGTTCCAGCTCACCAAGCTCAACCCGAACGACGACACGGTCAAGCTGATCGTCTCTTCAGGCGGCGTGATCCTGATTGACGACGAGGAGCCGAACGGGAGGCGCCATCTGCAAATCGCCCTGCCTGAACAGGCGCTGCCGATCGCGGAACTTGCCGGGACCAAGAATTTCGCCGCGTGGGTGCCGGCCAACATTCCTATTGCAGGTCGTGCGGCAGCAGTCAACGTTGAGGTGACTCTGGACTCCACAGGACAGATCACCGCGAGCAAGACGTGTGTCGGCCTCTTTGCTTGCCTTGTCGATAGTCCCCCGTTCGGCAAGTTGATCCCCAACGTGGATGGCGGGTTTGACGTCTTGGACGCCGGCGGATCGGTCGTCGGACGATCGTTTGTCTACAAGACGCCTGACGGCAGCCAGTTGGGAGTAAACCTGCGCTCCGATAACACGCTCGCCATTGCCGTACCCAAGAATCCGCTGTCGTTGCCTGCGGTAGGCACCACCACCAAATTTCGGAGCGTGGAGTTCGACGCCAATGCGATCGAATCAATCAGCGCCCTGACCGAGGACACCGTTACGGTGACGGCGACCGACAGCAACGCTAAGACAGTGACGCGCATGCGCGCCTCGGACAATCGCGTCGACACACTCACCTACGACAAGCCGCGCGATGGCCTGCGATATCGAGCGGGAAACAGTTGCACTATCAATAATGCGTCCGTCAACTGCTCCGAGACGGTGCAAATTCGGCTGCAGGGAATAGGTATCACCCTGAGTTTGAGCGCTGCGCCCAAGCCTGCGCTGCAGTTCTATCAGTTCTCGATCGACGAGCCTCAGCCGTAACCGACGGCGAAGGTCATGACTAAAGGGCTGCCGCGAGGCAGCCCTTTCGCTTCAGGTCGCTGCGCGTTTGTCGGCCGCGGGCCGCCGCAATCACTTGTCCGACGTGTGCCTTCCGACCGGCCGGCTCAACCCAGCCAGAAGGAGCGTCCACAATTTGCCATCTAAATCGCTTGAAGGCCGTGCTGGTATGGCCCTAGTGCGATGCTTGATGCGGTCGAAGCAGCAGCGAGAGACTGCTCGGCATCATCGTGAACGAAAACAGCTCGGTGGGCAGACGTACGCCATCCGGGCGGATCACCTCGAAGTGGCGAGCCAGCATCGCGGCCACGACCTTGATCTCGAGCATCGCCAGGTGGCGTCCCGGGCAGACGCGGGTTCCACCGCCAAACGGGAAGAATGCATGCGGGTTGTGTCCGGCACTTGCATGGTGCCCACCGTTCAGCCAGCGCTCTGGATTGAATGTGAGCGGGTCCGCGAACGCAGCGGCCTGTTGGGCTGCGTGTCCCGCAAGCAGGTATATCGGCGTGCCCTTCGGCACCCGCACATCGCCGATCACCGTATCCTCAACCGGCTCGGCACCCTGAAGCGGCGCGACCGGCAGCAGGCGCATCGTTTCCTGCGCCACGGCCTCGATGTAG
Organism: Burkholderiaceae bacterium; assembly: GCA_035429805.1. GTDB lineage: Bacteria > Pseudomonadota > Gammaproteobacteria > Burkholderiales > Burkholderiaceae_F > JALORV01. The sequence continues at coordinate 11,092 of DAOMFL010000035.1, read as the reverse complement.
CGCAGCGCCGCAGTGCTTTCGAACGTAGGAGGCCGTTCAGCCTCGCCCAGCACCTGATGCGCTTCCGCCTGCATCTCGCGCTGCACTTCTGGATGCCCGGCCATCAGATGCATCATCCACGCCAGCGTATTGGCGGTCGTGTCTTCGCCCGCCAGAAACATGGTCAGAATGTTGCCGGCGATCTCCTCGTCGGTGAATGCCGAAGCCTCTTCGCTGTTGGCCGACACCATGGCGTCGAGCAGATTCGGTGACGTCTTGGGCTGATCCGCGGACGCCCGCGCCCGGGCTGCGCTGACGAGGTCATGCACAGTCTCCATCAGACGCTCCATCGCGACGTCGACCTGGAGAGGGCCGGCCCAGCGTATCCATCGCCAGTAGCGGAACGGTGCCAGCGTGCGCCGCGCCATGACCGGAAATATCTTGTCGAGGTAGTGCTGGATGATGTCGCCTTCATCTTCCAGCGTATTGAGATCGGTGCCGAAGGCCAGTCCACTGGTGACATCGACGGTGAAGCGCTTCAGGTCGCCCAGCACGTCGATCAGCGTCGCCTCATGCGCTGCCTTCTGCCAGCGCCGCTGCAGCCGAGCGGCAACCTGGTCCAAGCGGTCGAAGAACTTCCGTAGATGGTCGGTGTTCAGCGCCTGCATCACCAGTTTGCGCTGGCGGCGCCAGTCGGTCCCCTCAGCCGAAAAGACGCCATTGATTCCGGTATCGAGGAACGCATCCCGCATGATGCTGATGCGGGTGAACCGCAACGGACGATCTTTGAGGATTTCGTCGATCAGTGCGGGAGTCGAGATCGCCACAACCTCCGCCCGGCCAAGCTTCAGGCGATAGACGCCGCCGTAGTCGTCGGCCCACTGTTCGAGGATCGTGTGAGCGCGCTTCAGATCGAGCTGCAGCAGATTGCCCAGCAGCGGCAGTCCGCGCGGCCCGGGCAAATCGGCCAGGCGGCGCTCCCCTTGATGTCGGACTCTCGCGATCGAATCAACGAGTTCGCTCATGGGACCTCCAACGGCGCTGCCGGAAGGACGACCATTGCACTCCCAGGCGCTGCGCCGCGCAAGGTGAAAATTCAACACTAGGACCGCCTACCGCAAGTCGTGATGGCGGTTGTCGGCCACAGCTCACTTCTGACGCGCCTGCTCTCTGCCCACTTCCGCCGGGCGACCAGCCCAGGCGCGGCCTTCGTCGCAGACAACTCGCAGGCTCGTTACGGTCAGCGCGCCCGGGTGCCGGACCAGGGGCGACGTTCAGGCCCGAGAGCGCAATCGGAAACTTCCAACTGGCCGGCCGCATGCAAGCGTCAACTGCACTCTTGCCGTCGGGCGGCCGGTTGACAGCCGCCCTGCCCTAAAGCCCTACCTGTCCCAGCAGCTGCCGCAGCCGTGCCTGCTGCCGTTCGTCGGTCATCGGGTACGTCTGCAGCCAGTCGCGCAGCGAGAACGCGGGCTCCAGCGCGTGCACCTCGTCCGCCTCCCAGTCGGCGGCACGCAGGTCGTTCGCCGCCACCAGCGCCGCGGCCAGGAAGATCCGCGTCTCCAAGTCGACCGGGTTGCGCATGGCGGCCTCGCGCAGGTTGATGACTGCCTGCTCGGCATCACCATTGCAAAAGTACGCCCGGCCCAGGACCAGGAAGTAGAGGTGGCCTCCGCCGGGATCGAGCCGCAGCGCGGTTCGCATCAGTGAGATCCCCTTCGCCGGCTCGCCGATGTAGGTGTAGATGCCGGCCATCAGGGCGTAGGCATCGGCGTACGAACGGTTCAGCGCCACCGCTTTGTTCAGCGCGTCAAGCGCCTGATCGTGGCGACGCTGCTGCGTGTACACGAAGCCCAGCGCCCAGTGCACTTCCGGAATGTCGGGGTCGATCTGCCGCGCCGTCTCGGCCAGCTCCAGCGCGCGCGCCAGCGAGCGCGCGGCGTCCGCCTCCGAGCGCAGCCGCGGGTCGATCGCGTACGTCATCGCCAGTCCAGCGTAGGCGCGAGCGAATGCCGGGTCGAGTTCGATTGCCTTGCGGTACGACTCGCGCGCCGCTTCGTTGGCACCGGCCTGCCGCACCAGAAATTGCGACTGACCACGCAGGAAGTGGTCGTAGGCCGCCAGGTTGCGCGTGTAGCGCCGCGCGGCTTGCAGCTTGGCAGCCTCCTGCAGCTTGCCCGGCAGCACCTCGACGAGGCCGCGGCTGATCTCATCCTGCACGGCGAAGAGATCACGGAACGGCCGCTCCAGGCGCTCCGACCATAGCTGCTGGCGGGTCTGGCTGTCGGTCAGATAGACATTGATGCGCAACGTTTCGCCATCACGCTGGACGCTGCCGGTCACCACATAGCGCGCCTGCGAGGCCGGAGCGTCGGCCGCGCCGGTGCGGATGACGCGCAGCCCGGCGAGCCGCGATAGATCGGTCATCAGGTCGTTGCCGATGCCGCGCGCGAGGTAGGCCTGGTCGGCGGCGGTGCCCAACGAGTCAAATGGCACCACCGTTACTGTCAGCGCATCGGCGTAGGCGTCGATGAGCGCCGGTGGCAGCGGCACCTGGGCGGCCGGCATCAGGTAGGCGATGGCGGCCGCGGCCACTAGCACTGCCAAGATCGCGGCCACGGTGATCCGGCGGCCGCCCGGCCGCGCCGCGGTCGGTGTGAGCGGGGCCGACGCGCCCGCGGCCGCTTGCGCCGCATCGTCCGCGACCGGCGGAGTTGTGTCGCGGCGCACCAGTGCGACCAGCCGGTAGCCGCGTTTGGCGATCGTCTCGATATAGGCGGGTGCGCGTGGATCGTCGCCCAGCGCGCGGCGCAGCTTGATGATCGTCTGAGTCAGCGCTTCGTCGCCGACCACCACGCCGGGCCACACGGCGTCGAGCAGTTGGTCGCGGCTGACCACGGCGCCTGCGCGCTCGGCCAACTGCAGCAGCACCTGCATCACCTTGGGCTCCACGCGCACTGCCGCGCCGGTGCGCGCCAGCTCGTTGGCGGCGGGATCGACACGCCACTCGCCGATTGCGAACGCCTCGAGCGAGGTCAACGTGCGGGCTGCGGAGTCGGGCATCAGTCAACGCGGGCAGCGCAAGTTCTTGAAACCGCTCGCCTTCTCTTTCCTAGGAAAACCTTAGGAGTTTCGTCGGGCGCGCCATGGGCGGCAAGCGTAAACCGTGCCCCGCAGTCCAACAATCAACCAAGGAGGACAACGTGAACATCAGGACCTGGTGCGCCGCCGCCGCCGCGCTGGCACTCGCTATGTCGTCATTCGCGCCCGTCGCCGGTGCGCAGGAAACGAAAGGTGTCACCGTCAAGTTACTCGGAACAGTTGACCTGGGCCCGGAAATCGAGGGCATGGCGGGGCGCCAGCTTCGAATGCGCATGATCACAATCGAGCCTGGCGGCGTCTTCGGCCCGGTTCACGACCATAAAGACAGGCCTGGCATCGTCTACATACTGCAAGGAACGATCACAGACCATCGGAACGGGGTCACCAAGGACTACGGGCCAGGATTGGGGTGGCCCGAGGACAGGAACACCACGCACTGGCTCGACAACAAAGGAACGACTCCGGCGGTCGAGATCTCGGTCGACATCGTGAAGCAACCGTGAGCCCGTGGCCAATCCGTCGACCGGACCGCTGCCTGGCCATGGAGGGCCTTGTGAGCAGGAAGAACTTGTACGCCGCGGCCGCAGCGGTGGCCTTTGCCTTCACGTCGTTCGCAGCGCCGGCCAACGCGCAGCAGCTCTCGGTCAAGCCGGTGGTGGAAAAGAGAGTCAAGCAGCTGCCGGCCGGGCCGCTGTACTGGCGCATCGAAAGCCTGCCGACCCTGGCACTGGCGCAGGCGGCCGAAGGGCCGACGTCGCTCGCGGCCGAAGTGGAGGGCAAGGCGTGGCTGTTCACGCTCGGCGCACCGGGCGGATCGACCGCCGGCGCCACCAAGGTCGCCGAGGTCGGCCCGGTGCCACCAATGGCCGCTCAGGAGTACCTGCTGCGCATCAACGAGTCCAGCGGCCCGCCGGGCGCGAAGACGGCGCAGCACACGCACCCCGGCTCCGAGAGCTTCTACGTGCTCGCTGGTCGCCTCGGCCAAAAAACTCCCGAGGGTGACCACCATGTCGATGTTGGCAAGACGATGACCGGCAAGGGCGCCGACACACCGATGGAGGTCTACAGTGCTGGCAGCACCGACCTGCATGCGCTGGTCATGTTCGTGGTCGACGCCGGCAAGCCCTTCTCGTCGCACACCAGCATCAAGTGAGGGCGGGCTGCCGGCTGACTCAGCCGCCGCTCGTCAACAGCCTTGATGTCAGGTCTTGGGGCAAGCGCGCTGGCTGCTTTCGGTGGAAGCTGAAGTCGGCTTCGGATCACGTCCTGCCGATCGAGCGAGTACGACGGACTTCGTTCCGGTACGTCCGCCTCGGTGAATCGAGGCGTTGCGGGTGCCGACTCCTGCGGATTTTTTCCTCGCGATCACGGTCCGAGCGCAAGATCCAGTTGATCGGGCCGAGCGACCCGGTTTTCCGGCAAATCGCCCAGCTCAATCACGTTAGAGAGCGACCACGACACGAACGGAGGATGCAGTGAGAACGAATCATTGGCTTGCTGCGGCAGTGCTCGGGCTCTTTATTGCAGACTGCGCGAGTATCGCGTCCGCAGCTACGCAGGAAGAGCGACAGGCTCTGGCCCCAACCGGCAAGCTACGCGTGGCGCTCTATCTCGGGTCGCCCGCGTCCATCATTCGCGGTGCCACACTGGACGACTCGAAGGGGGTCGGGTTCGATCTGGGCAAGGAGCTTGCGCGGCGCATCGGGGTTCCATTCGAGCCCGTGGTGTACCCCTCGCCCGGAGCCATCATGGACGGCCTGAAAGCCGGCGAGTGGGACCTCACCTTCTTTGGACCAACGCCAGAGCGCGAGCGCGTCTTGAATTTCACTGCACCGTTTCTCGTCATCGAGCACGGCTACCTCGTTCCCGCCGGTTCTCCGATCTCGTCCATCGACGCCGTGGATCGACCGGGAACGCGCATCGGTGCGCCACAGGGCGGTTCCGTGAACGCATCTCTCGTGCGCACAATCAAGAATGCCACGGTGGTCACCAGTCCGAGTGTTCCCGCCGGCGAGGAACTACTGAAGTCCGGAAAGGTGGATGTCTTCGCCGCCAACAAGGCAAACCTGTTCGCGTTGTCGGACACGATGCCCGGGTCCCGGGTTCTTGATGGTCGGATTGGTGTCGACGAAGTTGCCGTGGCGCTCCCGAAGGTTCGGGAGCCCGGCATGGCCTACGTGCGCAAGTACATTGAGGACGCGAAATCCGAAGGGCTGATCATGGCGGCCGTTCAAAGAGCTGGACTTCGCGGCGCGGCTGACAAGTAATATCGACAACGCTCTCTGACCCGCCGATGAACACGGACGCTCATCAGCGGCACTTCGTGCTGCCGGCTCGGGCCGGCTACCGGCAACGTTGAGCGCCCGCTTCCACATCGCGGAAGTGGGTCTGCTTTCGGGATGCGGCGACGTCCGCGATGGGGCTCGCCTCCACTCGTCTTCTCTCTCCAGAGTCCCGCCGCACGACTTGCCCGGGGGCGGTCGTCGTCGCAGCCGGTTCGCGAGCCGTTACGGCCGGCGCGCCCGGGCGGCGAACCGATCGAGGCGTTCAGGCCGGAGAGCGCAGGCCCTGCTCCGAGGCCCAGACAGCGGCCTCGACGCGCGAGCGGAATCCCAGCTTCTTCAGCAGGTGCTTGACGTGCACCTTGACAGTGCCTTCGGTGATCGAGAGGTTGCGCGCGATGACCTTGTTGCTCTGCCCGCCGGCGACACAGCGCAGCACGGCCAGCTCGCGATCGGTGAGATCGCGCACATCCCGCCGCACGCCGCGCGCCTCGTCGCGCAGCGCGTCAGCCAGCGCTGCAGTCAGTGAGTCGCTGATGACGGTGCGGCCCTCAAGGGCGCCGCGCACGCGCTCCAGCAGCTGCTCGGGCTCGGTGTCCTTCAGCAGATAGCCGTCGGCCCCGGCCCGGATCGCGGCCATCAGGTCTTCCGGCGCATCCGACACGGTCAGCATGACGACCCGCCGCGAAGGGTCCTCTTCCTTCAGCGCCGCGAGGATTTCGAGCCCACCGCTGCCCTTGAGGTTCAGGTCGAGCAGCGTCAGATCGGGTTCCTTTTCCTTCGCGAGCTGTACGGCGCCCGCATAGTCCCCGGCTTCACCGACAACCTCGAAGCCCGGATCGAGCTGCAGCAGCTGGATCACCCCCTTGCGGAACAGGGGATGGTCGTCGACCACGAGAATCGTGTGTCGCGTCGAGCTCACGTCGCGGTCTCCTGTTGCATTGTGGGCCCGTGCACACCGGCGAACGCCGTCTGCGGCTTGAAGCGCAGGCGCACCCGCGTGCCCTGCGGGGCGCGTTCCTCGATCGTCAGGACACCGCCGACCGAGGCTGCGCGGTCACGCATGATCGCCAGGCCGAAGTGGCCGTGCGCGGCGCGGCCATCGCCGACGCCGATGCCGTCGTCCTCGATCGATACCTCGATGTCGTTGCCGGCGGCACGCCGCAGCGACACCCAGATGTGCCGGGCGCGGGCGTGATGTTCGACGTTCGTCAGCGCCTCCCGCACGATCTGCAGCACGTGCACCTGTTCGTTGGCCGACAGCTCGACCGCGAGCAGGTCGTTGACCAGCACTGACCGCACGCCGGAGCGGCGCTCGAAGCTCGCCACGCTGTCGGCGAGCGTGCCCTGGAACCCTTCCTCGCTCAGCCCCAGCCGGAACGTCGTCAGCAGTTCGCGCAGCTCGCGATAGGCGCTGTTGACGCCCTCGCGCAGCTCGGCCAGCACCGCGGCCGACTGCACGCGGTCGCCCTCGTCTTCGAGCGCCGCCGACAGGCGCGCGATCTGGATCTTCGTGTACGACAGCGACTGTGCGAGCGAGTCGTGCAGTTCGCGTGCGATGGCCGCGCGTTCCTCAAGCACGCCGAGCCGCCGGTGTTCCTCACGGCGCTCCGCCGACGCCAGTGCGGCACCGACGTGCCGGCCCATCGTCTCGGCCAGTTCCATCTGCCAGGTCTCCAGTCCCTTGCCGGGCGACAGCACCAGCGGCATCACGCCGTAGCTGATGCCGCCGTCGACCAGCGGTATGCCGAGCACGCGGCGCTCGCCGGTCTCGCCGGGCTCGGTGCGCCAGGTGACGCGCGAGCCGTCGGCGCATGCCCGGCAGTCGACGCCGGCGCAGGCACTGACACTCGACTCGTCGCGCGCCAGCGGCAGGCCGCGTGCGCTGTCGGCGTGGATCGAGCAGATCAGCCCGCCCTCGACGCCGACGGCCTGGCGCACGATCGCCAGCACACGTTTCAGCGATTCGGCATCGACCGGCTTCTCCGCCAGCATGCGCGTCGTTTCGTAGAGGAGCGACAGCGATTCGTTGCGGCGTTCGAGATCGCGCGTCTTCTCCGCGACCTGCTTCTCCAGCGAGCCGTAGAGCCGCGCCAGGTCGTCGACCATGAAGTTGAAGGCCTGCCCGAGCTGGCCGATCTCGTCCGGTCCGGTGCTCTCGGCATGAACCGAAAAGTCCCCGGTGCGCACCTGCTTCGCCACTTCGGCAAGGCGCGCAATGGGCTGGAACACCTCGACGTTGAGCAGGAACAGCGCCGCCACCACCAGCAGCATCATCACGAAGAAGCCGATGCCCAGGACCAGCCGCAGCTGCTGGATGCGGCCCTCAAGGTCGGTCTCGATCTGGCGCACCAGGATATCGACGCGACCGACGAAGTCAGGTATCCGGGCGAGAAAGTCGGCGCGCGCTTCGTCGTTGTCGATCGCCTGGCGCGCGAGCGGCTTGATGCGCGACTCCCAGTCGTGGACGATGCTCGAGTAGATGCGATGCACGGGGTTCGATCCGTCGTCCGGAATGCCGGCCATCAGCGACGGGCTCTTCAGTCGCCGCTCGAACTCGACAATCGCCGCCTCGGCCGCCTCGCGCCGGTCCACGGCGCTGCCGCGCGTGTCGGCCACCCGCGTCGACAGCGCGTAGGACTGCATGCGCAGCGACCCGGCGATGTTGATCGCGCTGGCTTTTCCGGTCGACTGCTCGGCAAAGATCGTGGCCGCGACGATGACCGACAGCGACAGCATTGCGACAACGGACAGCACGACTCCGACGCGCACCAGCGTCGAGCCGGACCACATCCGCCGGAACCAGGAACTCTCGGTCATCTCTTGGCAGCCTCTATCGCCGTCGCCGGACAGTAGCCGCGCGGCCCGCTTCACGCCTGACCAACATCAACTGCGCTTCTGCCGGTTGCGCCCGGAAGCGCGGCCGGTCCGGAGTACACCCCTTACTCCCTAGTGGGTACGCGGCCGTTCCTCTGAGGTCGAAACCTCCGGCCGCGGTTGATGTGAGTCAGGAAAGTAACTCCGCTCGCCCCTAGCTTGGCACCCGTCGTGGAAGCTTTTGGAGGAATCAATGCCAGGGTTGCCTCGTAGCGCGTTGGAATCGGAGCCCAGCCTCAGGACCGGGCAGCCGAGGAGGACCACGCCGCCCGGGCGGCCAGCGGTCCTGTCGGCGCCGGCCGTCACGCCGATCGCGTACCTCCCGGCATGACGGACCAGTACGGCGGCGGCAGCGCCTGCATCCTGCCGATGATCCCAACCACGGCGCCGCGGCCCGTTGTGGCTGCGATGCCGGTCACCGCGATCGCATTCCGGATCGTGACGCCCCGCCCATCGAGGCCGGTCGCCTGAAGGCCATTCGCAATACAACCGGAGTTCACCATGTCCGCAGTCCACTCCACCGCCGCGCCGCGGCCCACAAGCTCAGCCGACGTCGTCGACTGGCGACCTGAAGACTCCGAGTTCTGGGAGCGCACCGGCAAGAAGATCGCCTACCGCAACCTCGCGATCTCGGTACCCGCGCTGCTGTGCGGCTTCGCCGTCTGGGGCATGTGGGGAATCATCACCGTCCAGATGCTGAACCTCGGATTCCCGTTCAGCCAGGCGGAGCTGTTCTCGCTGACGGCGATTTCCGGCCTGGCCGGGGCGACGATGCGCATTCCGGCTTCGTTTCTGATCCGCCTCGCGGGCGGGCGCAACACGATCTTCCTGACGACGGCGATGCTGCTGGCACCTGCCATCGGCACCGGCATCGTGCTGCAGCACAAGGACTGGCCGCTGTGGGCGTTTCAGCTGATGGCGCTGTGGTCCGGCGTCGGCGGCGGCAACTTCGCGAGCTCGATGTCGAACATCAGCACCTTCTTCCCGAAGCGGCTGCAGGGCACGGCGCTGGGAATCAACGCGGGTATCGGCAATTTCGGCGTGACATCGATGCAGATCGTCATCCCGCTCGTGATGACGTTCAGCATCTTCGGCGCGCTGGGCGGTGAGCCGATGACTCTGCTCAAGGACAGCGGGTGGATCCTGGGCAAGATCGCCGCCGGCACGCCGACCTACATCCAGAACGCAGGCTTCGCGTGGGTGCTTTCGCTGGTGCCGCTTTCGATCCTGTGCTGGTTCGGCATGAACAACCTGCTGACCGTATCGCCGGACATCGGCGGCACGATCCGGGCGTTCCTCAAGATCACCTGGCTCTACACGCTGTCCTTCGTTCCCGCGGGCATCGGCCTCTACCTGTACCTGCCGGCACCGAGCGGCCTGGGCCTGCTCAACATGTGGGTGGCCATCGTCTTCATCATCGTATCGATGCTCCTGGTGATGAAGCTCGCCGCGTTCGGCCCGATGAAGGAAGGCGTGGCCAAGCAGTTCGCGATCTTCCGCGACAAGCACACGTGGTCGATGACGCTGCTCTACATCGTCACCTTCGGCTCGTTCATCGGCTTCTCGATGGCGCTGCCGCTGTCGATGAAGGTGATCTTCGGCGTCAGTCACGTGCGCGACGCCGCCGGAGTCATGCAGCACACGGTGAACAACCCGAACGCGCCGCCGGTGCTGGCCTATGCCTGGATCGGGCCCTTCGTGGGCGCCCTGATCCGGCCGGTCGGCGGCTGGATCGCCGACAAGGTCGGCGGTTCGATCGTCACCCAGGTGATTTCCGCCGTGATGGTCGTGGCATCGGTCGCCGTTGGCTACGTGATGCTGCAGGCCTACCAGTCGGCCACGCCCGAGCAGTACTTCCTGACCTTCATGCTGCTGTTCGTGGTCCTGTTTGCGGCCAGCGGCATCGGCAACGGCTCGACGTTCCGCACGATCGGCGTCATCTTCGACCGTACCCAGGCCGGGCCGGTGCTCGGCTGGACTTCGGCCGTGGCGGCCTATGGCGCCTTCATCGCGCCGGTGGTGATCGGAGAGCAGATCAAGGCCGGAACGCCGCAAATCGCGATGTACGCGTTCGCCGTCTTCTATGCCCTGTGCCTGGTCCTGAACTGGTGGTTCTACCTGCGCCGCAATGCGTACGTGAAGAACCCCTGATTCCACGCTGCGGAGACCCTGATGAGTCACTTTCTCGATCGCCTGACGCACTTCACCCTTCCGAAGGAACCGTTTGCGAACGGCCACGGCGTCGCCACCGGCGAAGACCGCACCTGGGAAGATGCCTACCGCAATCGCTGGTCGCACGACAAGATCGTGCGTTCCACGCACGGCGTGAACTGCACGGGCTCGTGCTCGTGGAAGATCTACGTCAAGGGCGGCATCGTCACCTGGGAAACGCAGCAGACGGATTACCCGCGCACGCGCGCCGACCTGCCGAATCACGAGCCGCGGGGCTGCGCCCGCGGCGCGTCGTATTCCTGGTACCTCTACAGTGCCAACCGGCTCAAGTACCCGATGGTGCGCGGCCGGCTCCTCGAGCGCTGGCGTGCCGCACTGAAGGTCGCGAAGACGCCCGTGGATGCCTGGGCCACCATCGTCGAGGATCCGGCCGCGCGGCGCGACTACCAGAAGGTGCGCGGCATGGGCGGCTTCGTGCGTTCGAGCTGGGACGAAGTGAACCAGCTGATCGCCGCCGCGAATGTCTACACGATCAAGACGCACGGACCGGACCGCGTCATCGGCTTCTCGCCGATTCCGGCGATGAGCATGGTGAGCTACGCCGCAGGCAGCCGCTACCTGTCGCTGATCGGCGGCGTCTGCATGAGCTTCTACGACTGGTATTGCGACCTGCCGCCGGC
>DAOMFL010000034.1:14219-39458 GCA_035429805.1 Burkholderiaceae bacterium | reverse complement strand
GCCTGCTACGACCGCGAGTACCTGTTCCAGTTTTCGGAGATGGACCCCGACATCCACAAGCAGGTGGAAGAGCAGGCCCTCGCCGATGCCAAGAAGCCGCTGGCGCAGCAGTGCTCGCAGCCGACCGGCTGCCTCGTTGTCGCGACTGAACCGTATGTGCCGGCGTATTTCATGATCAACGGACGTTCGATGCCGGACTTGATGGAGCCCAACTACGTCAGGCATCTCCCAAACCAGCCCTACAACGCCAATCCGCACATGCACCCGGGTGAGCTGACGCTGCTGCGGATCATCGGCACCGGGCGCTGGCAGCACCCGTTCCATGAGCATGGCAACCACGTACGCGTGCTCGCACGCGACGGCAACCTGATCACGACCGCGACCAACAAGCTCGCCGGGCCACTGCTGTTCACGACCACCACCACGCCGGGCATGGCGATGGACGGCATCTTCCAGTGGACCGGCAAGGGACTGAACTGGGACGCCTACGGCCATGCCGATGGCATCACGACCGACGCGTGCGTGCCGGATGCCAACGGCTACTACACGTCGGCCCCGGCAGCGATGAACTACTACGAGTGGTGCGGCGACCACAAGAAGCCGCTGGAAGACAAGCCGTTCGGTGCAGTCGGCAAAGGCGGTCCCGTGACGCTGCCCGATCCGAACATCTTCGCCTTCGGGCCGTGGTACTCGGGCAGTCCTTACCTGGGCCCCGACGCGACCGCACGCGCCGTGGGCGCCACGCCGGTTCCGCCGTCCGGCACGGTCGGCAACGAGTCGGCCGGCTTTGCGTTCATGTGGCACTCGCATAACGAGCGAGAGATCACGACGAACAATGCATTCCCCGGCGGGATGCTGATGATGATGCTCGTCGACCCCTGGGTCTACGTCATCGACGAGACGAAATAGCGTGAGGAGATGACCATGACCTCCAGCGTGTTCAAGTCGGCACTGCGGGTGTCGCAGCTTGCGGCATCCCTGCTCCTCCTGGCCAGCGGCGCCGTGATGGCGCAGAGTTCCGTCACCCTGACCGCCAGTCCCACGACCACGACACTGCCGGACGGGCAGACCGTGCCGATGTGGGGCTACACCTGCGGCACCGTGTCGGGGACGGGCGTTTCATGCACGGCAATGAATGGCAGCGCCCAGTCGGCAACGACGTGGCAGCCGCCGTTGATCACGGTTCCCGCGGGCCAGACGCTGACGATCAATCTGACCAACAGCCTGAGCTTCGCCGGAGGGCAGATCCCGACGTCGCTGGTGATCGACGGCCAGCTCGGCGGCGGCCTGGGAGACGATCCGTCTCGCGTGGCGAGCCCGACGCACGCGCCGATGGGAACGACGTGGCCCGGCACGCCCGGACCTAACGACGGCTCTGGACCGCTCTTCACGCCACCTGCGCAGGCCGATCGAGTTCGCTCGTTCGGAACGGAGGTCGCAGCCGGCGCATCGGCGGCTCTGTGCTGGGGCACCGATTGTCCGACCGGACTGAAGATTGCGCTCCGGCCTGGAACGTACATCATCCACTCCGGCACGCAGCCGTCGATCCAGCACCCGATGGGGCTGTACGGTGTGCTCGTCGTCACCGATCCGCTGTCTACTTCGACCGCGCCTCAGGCCTACGGCCAGCCGTTCGACAAGGACGTCGCGCTGCTCTTCAGCGAGATCGATCCGGAGCAGAACAGAGCCGTCGACACCGCAGTGCGCACCGTCGGCTTTGATCCCACCAAGGTTTGGAGCGGACAGACCGGTGATTGCGGCGACCCGGCAGTGCACACGTGCTATCCGCCGGCGGTCAATTACAGCCCGCTCTACTACCTGATCAACGGCGTTTCGTTCGACCGGACGAATGTCGCCGGCTCGACGCTTGCGATCCTTGCGCCTGTCGCGCCGGCAACAACTGTCGCCGCCGCCCAGGGCCGCGTACTACTGCGACTCGCCAACGCCGGCCTGCACATGCACGTCCCGGCGGTCGTCGGCCTCGACATGACGCTGCTGGCCGAAGACGGCAACAAGCTGCCGGGCCTGCCCCGCGCGCAAAGCTCCGTGTTCCTGTCGGCCGGCAAGACCTACGACGTGACCGTCCCGCCGAAGCAGACGGCCGGCAACTACAACGCCGCCACGTACGCCGTGTTCGACCGATCGCTGGCGATCTCGACCAACAACCAGCGCGACGGCGGCATGCAGGCGTACATCAGCATCGCGGGCGGCGCGGCCAGCGGCATCGGCACGCAGGCGGGGTCCGGAGCGACCCTGAGCGCCTCGGGCAAGAGCTACGCCTGCTTCAGCGGCGTGCCTCTGAACGTGTCCGATCCACAGCGCGGCCTGCTCGGCGGCGCCACGGGTGCGAACGGGGTCGTGTTGGGGACAACGTCATTCCCCACCGGGGCGAGCGTCCAGCTGGCTCCGAATGGAACGTTCAGCTACACCCCGCCCGCGACTGGCGATTGCAGCGGCTCGTTCACCTTCGTCGTTAACAAGACGACAACGCTCACAGCCACGATCAAGCAATGCACAGCGGCGGCCTGCGGTCTCGGCGGCGCGCCCACAGGCAACCCCGACAGCTACACCAGCAGCGTCGCCTCGCGGCTGCAGATCAACCGGCCCGGCGTGCTGGCCAACGACAGCGATCCTTCGGGACTGCCGCTGAAGGCCTCGGCCCCAACGAATGTCATCGGCGGCACGGTGACGCTGAATCCCGACGGTTCGTTCATTGTCACGCCAAGCGCCCCGCCAACCGGCGGCAGCACGGCGACCGTGAGCTTCCAGTACCAGGCCGTGAATTCCCAGAACACGGCTTCAGCGGCCACCACGGCCACGGTCACGTTCAAGGGCGGCAGCGGCCTGCAGGTCACCGTCAGGGACGGCAAGACTCCGTCGCAGACGATCAGTGATTACCGCTGGATCATCGAGGAAGACCGCACGATCTACATCGATCCATCGATCGAAACGACGAGTTCGACCACACCGGTCAAGAATGCGGCGATCAACTTCCACGCCAGCCACATGCCCGTCGTGGCGCAGGGCTGCACGGGACCGATCTCCTGCGAAAGTGGCCAGACAACCGACCAGGGCGCGACGCCCGTTGTATGTGACGTCGGCAACGGCGCCTGCCGGCCGGGCACTTCCAAGACTCCCGTCAGCCCGAGCCAGGTCTATCTCGATCCGGCGAAGCGCTACTACATCTCCGTGCTGCCGTCGGACAGTGTCAATCCGCTGATCAAGGATCCGCCGCTGGATGTCGGCCATGCGATGAGCGGCGCGCAGATTGCGGCGGGACAGACCAGCGTGGACGTCTTCGCGATGGCGACTCCGATCAAGCCGGCCCAGATCGCGGTATTCATCTTCCAGGACGACAACCCGCTGAACGGTGAAGCCGATACCGGCGGCGGCATCGACGTGCTGGCGCCGAACGAAGCGGGACTGGGCGGATTCAACATCGTGCTTCTGGACCAGGCAGGCGGACTCGGCGACTCGGTCGGCCAGATCACGTACGACATGTCCGGACAGCCCGTGACCAACGCGCTGGCGGGCAAGATCGACCCGGTCACGGGCAACGACGCCTGTCCGATCACGAAGGCGACCGACGGTCTGGTCGGCGTGATCGTGACCTGCCCGAAATACGAATCGGACGGCAAGACGCTTTCGCCGCTGGCCGGGCACGCGATCATCGCGAACATGTACCCCGGCCTGTACGAGGTCGCGGCCTCGCCGGGCGGGGACCGCATCGCGCGCGGCGAGGAATGGCTGCAGACCAACACGCTCGACGGCACCAAGCCGATCGAGGCGTTCATCATGCCCGGCGAGCCGAGCTACTTCCAGGAATTCGGACCGGGCGGCTACCACGTTGCCATGGGGTTCGCCAACCCGGCGATCATCAACGCGCGCAAACCCTCCGTCTGTGCCGGCGCAGCTGGCGGCTGCAACGCGAGCTTCTACGGCCGGGTCTCGACCACGCGCATGAGCCGCACGCCGGACCAGCGCGTGTACGGCAGCGGAAGTTACGATTCGAACAGCTACACGCAGTGCTACGTGAGCCTGGGCTATCCGGACAGCGCCGACTTCGCGTTCGCCAAGTGCGACCCGGACGGCAAGTTCGAGTTCACCGGCATCCCCACGGGCAACTTCAAGATCACGGTCTTCGACCAGTACAACGATCTGCTCGTCGATGGGCTGTCCACGCCGATCTCCGCGGCAGCCTCCGGGCCGGGCAGCAGCGACACGAACCGGCTGGAAATCCCGGTCATGCAATGGCGCACCAACCTGTACGGCCGCGTCTTCATCGACACGAACGGTGACGGGGTATCGCAGGACACCGAACCCGGACTGCCGCTGGTGCCCTACAACATCCGCATGCGCGACGGCAGCTACTTCGGCTTCAACAACACCGACCTGAACGGCTATGCGGGCTTCAACGAGGTGTTCCCGATCCTGAACTGGCTCGTGGTCGACATCGACAACGCCCGCTACAAGCTCTCCGGCGTGCACGTCGTCTACGACGCCGGCGGTCCGGCCGACGGCACGACCGGTGGAGGCAACTCGACCATCGGTGCCTTCATGGTCAACACCAAGGAAGCGTTCCCTGTCCCGGGTGCGCTGCGGGTGCCAGGCGCGCGCTACTGCGCCGGCGCCGACTGCCCCTCGGGCGACACGGGCGGCGGTTCGACCGGCCGGGTCGACCCGGGCTGGGCCTCGACGCAGGGCTGGCAGGGACTGCTCGGCAACAACGGATTCATCGAGTTCGCGATGAAGCCCTTCGCCTCGGGTGAAAACGGCGGCATCAAGGGTCACGTCATCTACACGTCGACCCGCCCGTTCGACGACCCGCAACTGCTCCTTCAGCTGAGCTGGGAACCGGGGGTCGCCAACGTCAAGGTCAACCTCTACCAGAAGACTGCTGACGCCAATGGCAACGACGTCCTGAAGCTCGTCGACACGACCAGCACCACGAGCTGGGACGACTGGGCGCAGGGCTTCCGCCGCAACGCTGACAACACGTTCGTCACTGTCAATGCCAGCGCAGATTCGGGGCGAGTACCCAACATGAGTTGCCCGGGACAGGACGGGGGCAGCCCGTTCTACTTCACGATGCGGAACGGCAAGTTCCCGCTCGATCCGGACCAGAGCCAGCTCGCCTACTCGGGCCGCTATCGGTGCTACGACGGCTGGTCGATGCTGAGCCAGATCCAGCCAGCGCCGTACAACGGCATGTACAAGTTCCCGAGCATCGTCGCCAAGTCAGGCACGACCAAGACACTGCCGACCGACGACAACTGGACGGTGCAGCTCGACCCGACGACGTTCAAGACCAACTGCACGATCTGCACGACCAATCCGGTCGACGGCACGCCGATGCTGCCGCCGGGCAAATACGTGGTCGAAGTGATCGTGCCTCCGGGCTACGAGCTGGTGAAGGAAGAAGACAAGAACATCCTGCTGGGCGACGCGGTCACCGCTGCGCTGCCGCCGCAGTTCCCGGAAGGGTTCGGCGCCATTTTCATCATGCCCGACCAGGCTGCGGTCAATTCCGCCTACAACCCGAACAACCGGATCCAGGCCACGTCCAGCAACGGGGCAAGGCCGCGCCACGAAGGCGACACGGGCTCGGTCGAAACATTCTGGCCATGCGTCGGAGACATGCGCATCGTGCCCGACCTGAACAGCCTGTATCCCGGCGCGGGCCAGCAGGCGCCCTTCGCCGGTGCGAGGCGGCCGCTGTGCGACCGCAAGGAAATCGCACTGACCGACCAGATGACCGCGCTCGCGAAGTTCTACCTCTTCAGCTCGGCGCACGTGGCCTCGCACTTCACGGGCACGATCACCAACGACTTCGCGTCCGAGTTCGACCCGTATTCGCCGCAGTTCGGCGAGAAGTTCGCGGTGCCGAACGTACCGGTGGCCGTGCGTGACCCGACCGGCAAGGAGATCTCGCGCGTCTATGCCGACCAGTGGGGCATCTTCAATGGCCTGACGTATTCGAGCTGGACGGTGTTCCCGCCGAGCCCGAGCGGCTACACGCCGACGATGATGATCATGTGCATGAATGACCCGGGCCCGATACCCGACCCGGCGCATCCCGGCCAGACGATGACCGATCCGAACTACAACCCGGCGTACAGCAACTTCTGCTACGAGTGGTCGTTCATGCCGGGCCAGACCTCGTACCTGGACACGCCTGTCGTGCCGACAATGGCCTTCGCAGCGGGCTACAACCTGCCGGACTGCGAGTACCCGGATACGACGCCCGCCATCAAGATGGTGGTCAACTCCGACGCGAGCGCGCCGCAGGGGCCATGGGTCAGGCTCAACACCCCGGCGACCGCGAGTATCACGCTGGACAATGTCAGCAATGTCCCCGCCGACTTCATCACGTCGGTGACCGTGAACACGATACCGACCGCGACGACGTTGACCGGCGGCACGATCACCTGCAATGCGGCGTCGTCCTGCAACGCCAATTCGCAGACGGGTCGCAATAACAGGATGGCCGTTCTGCTCGCCAACAGTATCAACTCCCGGACGGGTGTCACCGGCTACTCGGCCGTTCAAGCAGCCAATACCGTCACGATCACTGGACCCACGTCGCTCGGCGCCAGCCTGAACGGAAGAACAGTCACCGTCGTCCAAAGCGGGATCACCGTGACGCCAAGTCCAATTGCGTTTGCAGGCGGCGCGACCGGCAATCCCAATCTGACCATATCTGCGCTCGGCGACAAGCGTGTGCTCAACCATGCCTACTCGGGACCGAACGCAACCAGTTCGCCGTTCAACAACAAGCTCATCACGCGGCACTACGGGTTCGGTTCGCGTCCCTCGACGTGCCCGGCGACCGGAGCCTGCCCGAACGTGACCGTCGGCGGCGTCGCGCTCGCCAATGTCGCGTGGAGCGACACGACGATCACCGGTACGGTACAAAGTGGCGTGCCGGCCTGCGCCGTCCAGCAGCGTGGCCAGCCTGCCGCGCAGTGCGGCGAACTCGTGATCACGGCCGCCAACGGCCAGAAGTCGATCGACACGGTCATGGTGACTGTCGGTGGCAAGGTGCCGACCGTAGTGACACCGAGCAGCACCAGCGTTTCGACCTTCGGCCATATTCAGCCCAATCCTCTGCAGACGGCCATCGACCAGGCAACGCCGGGCGACCTCATCATCGTCGCTCCGGGGACGTACAGGGAGAACCTGCTGATGTGGAAGCCGGTTCGCCTGCAGGGCGTGGGGGCCGAGTCGGTCACCATCAATGCCGACGCGCATCCGGCCGGCAAGCTGGACGCATGGCGTCGCCAGGCGAACTGCCTGTTCGGGCTTTCGCTGGACGGCAGGCCGCTCCTCGGCGACGGCACCTTCAATGCGAGCGCGTTCGACACGACCGGGACGTACTCCTGCCCGGCGAACATGCAGCAGCGGGTCGACCGGATACCGTTCGAGTCAATCGTCGGCTGGGACACGACGGGCAACGGCAACCTGGCGCAGATGCTGCAGGAGCCGACGCTGATGGGTGCGTACGAAGGCGCGGGGGTCACTGTCCTCGCACGTGGCGTCCGCATCCCGGCGACCAGCACCGATTTCTGGGGCGCCAGTGCGGCCGGCGGGTTCCCGGCCGGGTACGAGTACCTGACAAACAGCACGGCCGACTGCACCGCCAGCACGACGCAGACCAACGGGCGCGACTACGGCACCAGCAACTTCCTGTGCAACCCGTCACGCATCGACGGTGTCACGGTGATCAACAGTTCGCAGGGCGGTGGCGCGATCTTTGCCCACGGCTGGAACCACAACCTCGAGGTCTCGAACACTCGGATCCGGGCCAACCACGGCACGCTCACTGGCGGCATTTCGATCGGCAACGGAGAGTTCCCGGATCCGTTCATCATCGGCGACGCGCTCAACCCGCCGCCGCCGAGCCATCCAGAAGCCAATAACCCCATCACGGGTCTGCAGGTCGGCTACGGCTTCAACCGGAACACCCGCGTGCACCACAACATGGTCACCGGTAATGCGTCGCTCGGCGATGCGCTGTATTCCGGCACGCCATCAGCCGCCGGCGGCATCACGTTCTGCTCGGGATCCGACGGTTACGTCATGGATCACAACTGGGTGTGCGGCAATCTGAGTTCCGGCGACGCCGGTGGAGTGGCGCATTCCGGCTTCATCAACAACGGCACGATCAAGAACAACTGGATCCTCTTCAACCAGAGCCAGAGCCCGACCATTCCGACACACGGTGGCGGACTGGCCGTTCTCGCTGCCGCGCCCGACCGCACCATCACGACCGGACCCAACGCCGGGCTGGAATGCGGCGGTGTGAACGATACGGACTGCCCGCCCGGACTGGCTGAAGGAACAGGTCGCGGCCTGATGATCGACGGCAACCTGATCCTCGGCAACAGCGCCGAGAGCGGCAGCGGCGGCGGGCTGCGCCTGCAGATCGTCAACGGCCAGGACGTCGCCGCGTTCCCGCTGCTGCCCGCCGTCTGGAACGACGTGACGGTCCAGAACAACATCATCGCCAACAACGTCGCAGGCTGGGACGGCGGCGGCGTGTCGATGCAGGACGCGCTGAAGGTGACGTTCGTCAACAACACGGTGATATCGAACGACACGACGGGCTCGGCAGGCGTGCTTTTCAACTCGCTTGGTGCGCCGATCGCGGCCGTGCCGCCGCCGGGGTGCACGCCCGTCAGCGATCCGTCGTCGCAGCCGCAGGATCCCAGCTGCATCAACCCGGTCAAGACGTCGACCAACCAGCCGGCCGGGCTGGTGACGATGGCGCATACGCCGAACCTCGTCGCGGCTCTGCCAGCGGCGGGCACCGGCCTGCTCGCGGGCGTCAATTGCCCGGTGGTCAATACGCTTCTGGGCAACACCTACGACAAGGTCGACGACGGCAACTGCCGCGCGGTCTCTCTGCCCGTGCTCGTCAACAACATCTTCTGGAAGAACCGTCCGTTCCATGTGGAGGTGACAGCACCCGCAGCGCCGCCACTGGAGCAGCAGTCGGTTGCCACGCTGGTGCCATCACTGAACCAGACCGCTACCGGGTTCTGCGCAACGGTCGGTACAGCCAACGGTGCGCCTCACAGCGGTGACCCGGTCACGTACTGGGACATCGGCGTGCGCGGCGACACGAGCGCGACCAGTCTCACGTCGGGGTACACCCTGAAGCCCCAGTACTCGATCCTGTCGAGCGGGCCGTATGTCGGCAGCAACGGCAACCTGGGCGCCGATCCCGCGGTCATTGCGATGTACTGCAACGGGGCGCGACTGCCGCCGGAAGGCGGAGGAAACGCCGGTGGTTACATGGCACCGCCGGGACGTTCGGAAACGACGGGCCTGTATCCGGTATTTGCGCTGAACCAGGTCCAGGTCGCGGCAACGGTGGACGAGGGCAACAACTGGATCAACCTGATCTACGGTCCGCTCTCGCTCAACAACGCGGCGCTGTACACCGCGCCCAACGTCCTGATGATGATGCTTGGAGATTACCGGCTGCAGTCGAACTCGCCGGCAATCAACAAGGTGCCGTTGTTAGGCGCCGCCGCAGCCTATGCGGCGGCTCCGGACCACGACTTCTTCGGAAATCCGCGGAAGACTCTGGCCACCGGCGCCGTCGACATCGGAGCGGTTGAACAGCGGTGAGGACCAGGAATGGGGACCCGGGGGCCGGCGCAGCGCCGGCCCCCGTCAATCGAGCGGCGAACCCGCCGTACAACTGCCAGGAGCCCGGATCTCGATGAACATCAAGCCATTCCGTCCCGCAGCGACTGCTCTTTGCGCAGCTCTTCTTGCTCTCGGGCTTGTGCCGGGTCCTTCCGCACGGGCCGCCGCGCAGGATGCGTCGTCGGCATCATCGACGACGGCCCCCGGGAGCAACACGTCCAGGCCGGGCGCGTCGAACAAGCAGGCCAAGGTATCGCCCTATGCAACCATGAATCGCCAGCGCGCCCAGGCGAATGCGGCCGGCGCGACAAAGCCGACGCAACCGGCCCCGCCCGGCACCATGCACAAGCCGCCCAGTGCCGGAGCCAGGAAAGGCTGAGGAACCCGGCATGACCGCCCTCGCGATGCGTCGCCGACGCCGGTCCGCCATGGCAACCGCGTTGCTGTTTGCCGCGCTTGCCTTCGCGGGATCCTGGGCGCCGGCCGCCATGGCCGCTCAGGCGGACGTCGCCCAGTCCACTACGGCGGCAAGTTCGTATCCGACATCGGTCACGCGCAAGAAGTCGCCCTACCGTCCGGAAGGCGTGCCGCGCAGCGGCCGGACCCTGCTCGCGGTGACCAGCGGCGTCGACGACCTGAGAGTACGGCGCACCAATGCCGGCAATCTGATCCGCTTCAGCTACCGCGTGACCAACGCCGAGCTCGCGAAAGCGCTGAATGACAGGCAGTCCACGCCCTACATGATCGGCCACACCAGTCACGCGATGCTGCAGGTGCCGGTGATGGACAAGGTGGGTCCGCTGCGCCAGTCCACCAGGGCCGAGAACGGCAAGGACTACTGGATGATGTTTTCCAACAAGGGCGATCTCGTCAAGGCCGGGGAACGCGTGAGTGTCGTCATCGGCAGCTTCCGCGTCGACGGACTGCTGGTCGAGTAGTCAGCTTGCACCGAAAAGGAACGGAGCTTCTCATGTTCAAAACAGTGGTGTTCGTCTGCGGCCTGTCTTCCCTCGTTCCGGCGGCGCTGGCCGCCACCGACGCGCCGCTGGCAACGATGACGGCGGCACAGGTCGTTGAACGCAACGTTGCTGCGCGAGGCGGGCTGACGGCCTGGCGTGCCGTCGAGACGCTTGCGCTCTCCGGCCAGATGGATGCCGGGGGCAAGCCCAATGTCGAGCTGCCGTTCGCGATGAAGCTGAAGCGCGGACACAAGAGCCGCCTCGAGCTCAGCTTCCGCGAGCA
Source organism: Burkholderiaceae bacterium (assembly GCA_035429805.1). Lineage (GTDB taxonomy): Bacteria > Pseudomonadota > Gammaproteobacteria > Burkholderiales > Burkholderiaceae_F > JALORV01. Next base: position 28,559 of record DAOMFL010000034.1, on the reverse strand, counting down.
GAACGCAGTGCAGGTCTACGACGGCACGCAGGGCTGGAAGGTGCGCCCGTTTCTGAATCGCAACGAAGTCGAGCCGTTCACACCCGCTGAAGTAAAGGCCGCGGCGGCATTCGACGAACTCGATGGCCCGCTGATCGACTATGCGAAGAAGGGCTCGAAGGTCGAGCTGATCGGAAGCGAAGCTGTCGAGGGCAGCCCCAGCTACAAACTCAAAGTCACCTCGCGGACCGGGGCCCAGCGAACTGTGTGGATCGATGCCAAGACGTTCCTCGAGCGCAAGATGGAAGGCGAGCCGAAGAAGATCGACGGCAAGCTGCGCGGCGTGACCGTCTACTTCAGCGACTTCAAGACCGAGAACGGAATTACCACCCCACGCGTGCTGGAAACGAACTACGAGGGGACGAAGGTCAGGCGCAAGATGACGATCACCAAGGTCGTCGTGAACGAACCGATGCAGGAAGCGATGTTCCAGAAGCCGCAGCTCGCGATGGCTGCCGCTCCGGGAAGCTAGCCGATGCAGATGCGCACTCTCGCCGCTGCGGTTGCGGTGCTCGCCTGGTCCGTGTCGTCCGCGGCGCCGATGCAGAAGCCGCTGCTCGCCACGCCGACCCTTACCGCCGACCAGGTGATCGCCCGCAACGTCACTGCGCGTGGCGGAGTCGAATCCTGGCGCAAGGTCGGGACGATGACCTGGCTCGGCCATGTCGAGGGCAGTTCGGGATCTTCGGGGCCGATGCCATTCGTCCTCGAACTCGGCCGGCCGAACAAGACACGTTTCGAGATTGCGACGGTCGACCGGCGCTTCGCACGCATCTTCGACGGCACGCGGGGCTGGCGGGTACGCCCTGCCGCCAGTGGCGCGCCGGAGGTCAAGCCCTTTTCGGGCGAGGAGGTCAGCTATGCGCGTGACGAATTCGTCATCGATGGCCCGCTGATCGACTATGAATCCAAGGGCGTCGTCGCCCGACTCGTGGGCCTGGACGAAGTCGACGGACGCAAGGCCTATCTGCTGGAGCTCACGCTGCCTTCGGGTGCAAGCCGCCGCCACTGGATCGATGCTGAAACCTATCTCGACGTGCGCTCCGATCGCCCGTCGACCAGTCCCCTGGCCAGGGGTGTTCCCGTGTCTGTCTATTACGGCGATTACCGCTCCGTGGATGGCCTGATGATCCCGTTCACGATCGAAATCCGCGCCGCCGACGGCACGCGCGCCAGCGAAAGGCTCGTGATCGAACGCGTTGCGCTGAATCCGAAACTGCCGGACCGGGCATTCGCCAAGCCGGCTGTGCCCTGGCAGCGTCATGCCGTCGTGAATATCGCGCCGGAGAGGCCTCCCGTTGCCGGGCAAGCCCGCGCAAATCCGTAAGCAGGAAATTCGAACCGGACCAGGATCGGGACGGTGACTCCATGGTCGGGGACCGTGCTGCAGATCGCGAGGCAATGCGAATGACGCCCGGTACGGCGAGCCCCGCCCGCTCCGGCGCGCGGTGTCTCCATACCTGGTGGGCTGCTGCGACTTTCGCAGTCCTGTTTCTCTGGTGGCCGGCCGGCCGCGCCCTCGATGCGCCGTCGCAGACCTTGGGTGCGGGCGAAGCGATCTACCGCACCGGCGTCCTTCCCGCAGGCAAGCCCGTCGCAGCCACAAACGCCGCCGGGACCGAGATCCGCGGCGCGGCCGCCGCATGTGTCAATTGTCATCGACGCAGCGGGCTGGGGTCTCGTGAAGGACAAAGCCTGATCCCGCCGATCACCGGCAGGTATCTGTTTCGTCCGCGTGGTGGCGGCCCGGGTCCTGACGTGGGCTACGTCGAGAGCTACCGCGGGGAGCGCGAGCCCTACACGGACGCCACCCTGGCCCGGGCGATCCGCGAAGGTGTGAACTCCGAAGGCAAGCCGCTGAAGCCGCTGATGCCACGCTTCGAGATCAACGACGCGGACACGGCGATGCTGACCGATTACCTGAAGAGCCTCGATGCGCGCCACGTGCCCGGAGTCACGGAGAAGATCCTGCACTTCGCCACCGTCATCACACCGGACGCGGACCCGGTGAAGCGCCGCGCCATGCTGGCGGTGCTCGAGCAGTATGTGGCGGAGCGCAATGCGCGCCAGATGACGCCGGTGCCACGCATCCGCGGTGCGCACGCCTTCATGGTCCATAGACGCTGGGAACTGCACGTGTGGGACCTCAAAGGCGAGCCAACGACCTGGCAGGATCAGCTGCGGCAGCGTCTAAAACAGGAGCCGGTCTTCGCGCTGGTCTCGGGGCTGGCCGGACGGACCTGGGCACCGGTGCAGGCGTTCTGCGAACAGGAGGCGCTGCCGTGCCTGTTTCCGAACGTCGAGGCGCCGGTCGATGGGCAGCGGGATTTCTATTCGCTGTACTTTTCGCGCGGCGTGTTCCTGGAGGCGGACCTGATCGCGAAGGCGATCGCCGACGCCGGCGTCAAGCCGCCCGCCGTGGTGCGCCAGGTGTATCGCGCCGGCGACGTGGGTGAGGCCGCCGCGGATGCCCTTGCAGCAAGGCTCGCGCAGCTCGGCATCAAGACGACTCGCAGCGTGCTGCCGGCCGGCGAGCCCGGCACCGGCCTGCCGAAAGCGCTGCAGGGTGTGGCGGAGACCGGCGCTCTCGTGCTCTGGTTGCGACCCGCCGATCTGGCGGCCCTCGGCGAGGCTTCGACCGCACCGGCGCGCGTTTACTTGTCAGGGTTGATGGGTGGACAGGAGTACGCGCCACTCGCGCCGGCCTGGCGCGAGCGAAGCCACCTGGCCTACCCGTTCGACCTGCCCGAACGACGCCGCGTCCGTGTCGACTTCGCGATGGGGTGGTTCTCGATCCGGCGGATTCCGGTCGAAGATGTTCGGCTGCAGGCCGACACCTACCTCGCCTGCGGCCTGCTGTCGGAAACCATCAACCACATGGCGGACACCTTCGTACGGCCCTATCTGGTGGAACGTGTCGAGGATATGGTGGATCATCGTGTCATCACCGGTTACTACCCGCGGCTGACGCTCGCGTCCGGACAACGGTTTGCCTCCAAAGGCGGTTACATGGTCCGCTTTGCCGAACCCAAGGGAACCAAGATCGTGGCGGAGACGGACTGGGTCGTGCCCACCTTTGATCGTGTCAGGACGAGCGCCGCCCTGCCCTGATCCGTGCCGGAAGCCTCTGCGATGCGCCTCCTCGTCGCTGAAGACGATCACCTGCTGGGCTCGTCCATCCGGTCGGGCCTGGTCCAGGAGGGCTTTGCGGTCGACTGGGTGTCAGACGGCAACGCCGCCGACTCGGCCTTGCGGTCCACGTCATACGACGCGATCACTCTCGACCTCGGCTTGCCAGGCATCGCCGGAGAGGCGCTGCTGCGCGGACTGCGGGAGCGGGGCGACCGCACGCCGGTCATCGTGCTGACCGCGGCGGGTTTCGTGCTGGACCGCGTCCGGCTGCTGGACCTTGGCGCGGACGACTATCTGGTCAAGCCGTTCGATCTCATCGAGCTGTGCGCACGACTGCGCGCGCTGATCCGGCGCAGCGGCGCTGACGTCGGCGAATCGCTGCAATGCGGGTCACTGACGCTGATCCGGCACACGCGCACCGTGACCGTCAATGGCCGCCGCGTCGACCTCACCAACCGCGAGTTCTGGGTGCTCGAAGCGCTGCTGCGCAACCGCCATTGGGTGGTGAGCCGACGCCAGCTCGAGGAAGCGCTGTATGGCTGGGGTGACGAGGTCGAGAGCAACTCCGTCGAGGTGCACATCTTCAACCTGCGGCGCAAGATCGGCCGCGGCCTGATCCGGACCGTGCGCGGGGTCGGCTATCAAGTCGTACCCGAACCGACGCCCCAGGGCGTGGCGGGATAGATATCAGAAGCGCACGCCGATACCTGCGGTTGCGCCCCACACAGCGGTCAACTGCGCGCCGTTCACGTACTGGTAGAGCGGCAGCTGCGCAATGGCAAACAGCTGCACGCCGCGCGCAACCATCACGCTGACGCCCGGACTCAGGAAGAGATACTTGCCTCCGCTGTCCTCGGGCTCGGCCTGATCGCCTTTGTCCCGCCCGCGCCACAGGGCATTGAGCTGCAGCAGCAGCGCAACGGTCGGCGTGGCGTCGTAGCGACCACCGACGTCGAGCGTCGCGCGCTGGCCCGGCTGGAAGCCGTCGTGGCTGTTGAGCGGAAATCCATAGGCCGCCTGTGCGAACCAGGACCAGCGGCTGTGCAGCGACATCGACTGGTAGAACGCTCCGAGGACTGCGCCGGTCGTGCCGGTGCCCGGCTGCAACGACCGTTCGGCGATCTCGCCGTCGGCGTTGGTTTCGTCTGTCTTTCCGGTGGGCAGCGTCAGGCCACCCAGGACGCCGATGATGCGCGCCTGCCCGGCGTCGCCGCTGGTCACCGGCCTCTGGTACCGACCCGCAATGCGGATGTCGCCCAGCGCCGTGAAGTTCCACTGCTCCAGGTTGCCCGAGTCGTTGTCGATGTGGGAGTGGTCGCGCTTGACGACCGGAATGATGCCGGTGAGCCCCCATCCCGATCCGAAGTTGTAGTCGAATGTTGCGAAGATGGACTGATTGCGCGTCGACAGTTCCTGGTGCTCGCTGGGCACGGACGGCGCCGATACCCTCTGGCTTCCTTCCCGCAGCTGATCCTGCTTGAGATATTCGTACCGGAGTTCCATCCGCCCGCCGGGCTCGGTGAAGACGCCCTGCACGTTCCAGTCGGTGTTCATTGTGCAGAAGGCCGCGCCGCAGGAGGCCAGGCTGGCCGTCGGCGTCACCATGGCAGTGGCAGCTGCGGCTGCCGCAAGCAGACACCTTGGACGGGAGACCTCGGGCCTGCGCGGGGCACGACCGATCACACCGTTCTCACCGCCACCTGCGTCGATGACGAGAACTTTCTCGGCGCCCGCCAGCAACAACGCAAGCCGGCTGATGGACATTGCCCGGATGCCGGGATCGCTGAAATCGATGGCCACTGCCAGCGGCGGAGCCGTTTGGTCTCCCGCTGCAGGCCGCTGCAGATCTTCTTCGCGTGCCCGCGAAGCGGCACGCGCCTTTGGCGCGATGATCATCCTGGTCTCCTTGAAGGCGAACGAACCACCGTCCACCGGAGGGGACGGGCGGCAGATCGACTGGGCTTCAGGAGAGCGGTGGTGCTCGGGGACGTGCGGCGAGCGAATAGGCGGCAGCGCGGCAGTGGCCGTCGCGCAGGGCGCCTTTGATGCGGCGATCCTTCGCCGGAGCAACCTCGCTTCGATGCGTCGGCGCGCCGAACGACACCGGATTGCCGGCGCAATACGGGCAGTGCGTGGCGCCGCCGGAATGGGGCTGTGCGGGCTGATCTCTGGTGCCGGTTGTGTCTGCCGGGCCCGGCTTCAAACCTTCGGTGGTGCAGACTTCCATCCACGGCAGCGCCCGGTCCGTCGCAAGCGCATGGGTCGCCATGGGCGCCAGCACGCGCAGGACGATCGCGCACATGGCGATCCAACCGAAAATTCGTGTGAATCCGGGCCGGTGCATGCGGCCAATCTAACGGCCGGTCAACGCCGTTACAACGCCTGCCGCCCGATGGCCACCCTACTCCTGCATGGGGAGCCTTGCCCATTCTGCGGGCCTGCCGATGCCCGACGGGAAACCGGTTTCCAGTCCGCCGGAAGACCCCGCATCGACCCTCGCCAAAGCCGCCGCGGCCAGGGAGCAACTCCGCTTGCCGACTTCAGGCGTTGGCTGCCTTCGGAGGCGCCGTGTCGGCGATGGCCGGCGGAATCGCGGTGCGCACCAGCGGCAGCGTCGTCAGTCCGAGCAGCTCGCCGAGGCTGTTGTTGAGCACAGCCGCCGTGGTCGGTTTCTGCAGCACGATCGGCTCCTCGGTCGGGCTGCGTGCGATCGCCGCAGACTGTGGGTCGGCCGCCAGGTGCTCGCCCATCACGCGATGAAATTCCGCCACCACCTCCGGGCGCTGCACCGCGGTCAGCATGATCACCGGCAGCGGCATGCCGACCAGCTCGCGGATCTTGAACACGGCCTCCACACCGCTGATCGAATGCGGGCCGAGGTTGTGATCGGCGATGATCGCGTCGATGCGCTCGTGCAGGCTGATGCGCTTGATGAGCTGCGCGTTGTAGCCGGTCGAGGGCACGACCTCGGCGCCCCACGAGCGCAGCAGCCGCGTCAGGCTGTTCAGGATCTCCGCGTTGTCCTCGAGCACGACGAACGTGAAGCCGTTCAGTGCGCGGATCGTCACGTCGAGCGTTTCCGGCGCAGTGCGCTTGGCCTTGGGCGGCGCAATCGACAACGGCACTTCGACGCGGAACACCGTGCCGGTGCCCGGACGGGTCGTGACGATCAGCGGATGACCGAGCAGGCCGCAGATACGCTTGACGATCGAAAGGCCCAGCCCGAAGCCCGCGCCGCTGTTCTCGGCCTTCGAGCTCTCGCCGCGGTAGAACTCCTCGAAGATGCGGTCGAGCTCGCCCTGCTTGATTCCCGGTCCGGTGTCCCAGATCTCGATGCTGATGAGCCCTCCCCGCGGACGCGCCGCCAGCAGCACACCGCCGCGCTGTGTGTAGCGGATCGCATTCGCAAGCAGGTTGCGGATCACACGCTGCAGCAGGATCGGGTCGCTTTCGATCGCAAACCCGTGCCGCCTCACGCGCAGTGACAGTCCCTTGGAGGCCGACAGCGGCGTGAACTCCTGCTCGAGCAGTGTGAACAGATCGTCGAGCAGCACCTGGTCCGGCCGCGGCAGGATCGCTCCGGAATCGAGGCGCGAGATCTCCAGCAGTTCCTCGACCAGCTTCGAAAGCGACTCGACCGCGGTCGACAGGTTGTTGACGAGCGGCTCGAGCGGCCCCTGCGCGCGCTTCTTCAGCAGCGAGACGTAGATGCCGATGGCCTGCAGCGGCTGGCGCAGGTCGTGGCTGGCCGCGGCGAAGAATTGTGTCTTCGAGCGCGTCGCGTTTTCAGCGTCACGCCGCGCCTCTTCGGCCAGCCGCTTCTCGTTGAGCAGCTGCTCGACCAGCACCTCGTTTTCGTAGTTGTTCTTGACCGACTCGAACACCGCGTCGCCGAACGTGCGCCCGTAGAACACGGTGAAGAAAAACACCGCGGCCATCACGACCGACGCCGTGTAGTAGGTCGGGTCATGCTCGATCACCATGCGGCCAATCAGCGGCAGCAGCGCGAGCAGCATGAACGTATAGAACGCGGGCCGGTAGCAGGCGTAGAGGGTCAGCGACCCGAAGGCCACGCTGAGCACGACCGCGACCAGCACGATCTGGTGCAGCGGCTGGTCGTTGGCGAAGAAGAAGAACCCGGCGACGCCCCACAGGATGCCGGCGGCCACGGCGAGCGCCACCCAGCGGTTCGCCCAGCGCTGCACCTGGTCGACGACGGCGACCGCATGGCGGAAGCGGTAGGCGACGCGCACGCGGATCAGCGATTCGAGCAGGATCAGCACGAACCAGCCCATCAGCACGTTCTGGTTCATCGACTTCCAGAACACCACGACCAGAGCGAAGGCGCCGACGATGCTCACCAGCACCGACTGCGGAACCTGCCGGTACACCGACGCCATCACGCCGGCGAGGATCTTCTCCTTGCGCTGTTCCTGCGTCTCGACGACGAGACCGAAGCGGGTTAAAGGACCGGACATGCGAAGCTGCCTGAAATGCCAGCCGCGATCATAGGCGGGGATGCCTGGCGCCGCACAGGCCGCCCCGCACGAACCGGTTAGCTCAAATGGCGTGCCAAGGGCGCGCAATTCCTGCGGCAGCAGCGGCCTGACTTCACCCCTGCTTTAGACTTGCGCGCTTCCCGATCCCCGATTGCCGGAGCCCTCGCCTGATGAAGCCGCACCACGTCCTCGTCCTCGCCACCTGCACCTTTGCGGCCTTCAGCACAACGCTCGCGGCCAAGCCGGTGGAGCAGGTGCGGGTCGGCTTCTCGACGTCGATTTCGGGCCCGTTCGCCGCGCTCGGCGCCGAGGCACGCGACGGCTTCAACCTCGCGACAAAGCAGCTGGGCGGCAAGCTCGGCGGCATCCCGGTCGAAGTCTTTGCGACCGACGAGGCCGGCAATCCCGACACCGCGCGCCAGCAGGTCGACCGGTACATCAAGCGCGACCGGATCCACTTCTACACCGGGCCGATCGGCTCCAATGTGGCACTGGCCGTGATGCCGACGCTGGCCGCGGCCGAGGTGTTCTACCTCAGCAACAACGCCGGACCATCTCAGCTGGCGGGCGCTCAGTGCAATGCGTTCTTCTTCAGCACCGCCTACCAAAACGACCTCTACCACGAGGCCGCGGGCCGCTTCGCCGCCGAGCGCGGCTTCAAGAAGGTTGCGGTGCTTGCGCCGAACTACCCCGCAGGCCAGGACTCGATCAACGGCTTCAAGAAGGGCTACGGCAAGCCGGTGTCGTCGGAGACGCTGACCAAGCTCGGCCAGCTCGACTACGCCGCCGAACTTGCGAAGCTCCGCGCCGAGGCGCCGGACGCGCTCTTCATCTTCCTGCCGGGCGGCATGGGCATCAACTTCATCAAGCAGTTCGTCGGCGCCGGGCTCTCGCAGAGCACCCAGATCATCGGACCGGGCTTCTCCGCCGACGAGGACGTGATCCGCGCGGTCGGCGAACCGATGCTCGGCATGTTCAACACCGCCCACTGGAACCACGACTTCACCAACCCGGCGAGCCAGGCGTTCGTGCAGGCATTCCAGAAGGAATACGGCCGGCTGCCGTCGATCTACGCGGCACAGGCCTACGACACGGTGATGATGATGGACGCCGCGGTGCGCGACGTGAAGGGCGAGCTCGACGACAAGGCAGCCCTGCGGGCCGCTCTGAAGAAGGCGAACTTCAAGTCGGTGCGCGGCGAGTTCAGGTTCGGCAACAACCAGTACCCGATCCAGGATTACTACCTGCGCACGGTCGGCAAGGATGCGCAGGGTCGCATCACGAACCGCACGCTGAACAAGGTGATGACGAACCAGCAGGACTCGTTCGCCGCGCAGTGCAAGCTGCAGTAGCGCAGTCCTGACCGTCACGGCCGCGGCGGCCGCTACCTCGGGGCTTCCTCCGGACGCGCCCGCCGCTTCCGAATCGACACGCCGGCCATGACGACCACCCTTATCGCCGAGCAGCTGCTCAATGGACTGCAGTTCGGCCTGATGCTGTTCCTGATCGCGGCCGGCCTGACACTGGTGTTCGGCATCATGGACGTGCTGAACCTCGCGCACGGCTCGCTCTACATGGTCGGCGCCTACGTCGCGGCAAGCGTTGCGCAGGCGAGCGGGTCGTTCTGGATCGCGCTGCCGGTTGCGGTCATCGCCACCGGACTCGTCGGCCTGCTGCTCGAGACGGCGTTGATCCGGCATCTCTACCGGCGCGATCACCTCGCGCAGGTGCTTGCCACCTTCGCAGTGATCCTGATTGCCGACGATACGGTGAAGCTGGTCTGGGGCCCCGCGCCGCTCATGTTGTCGGCCCCGGCCGCCCTCGCCGGCCCGATCGAGATCGTGCCCGGGATGCTCTACCCGTCGTACCGGCTTCTGATCATCGGCGTCGGGCTGGCACTGGCGCTGGCGCTGTATCTGTTCGTGACGAAGACGCGCACCGGCATGCTGGTGCGCGCCGGCAGCAGCAACCGCGACATGGCTCGACTGATGGGCGTGCGCGTCGACCGGCTGTTCGCAACGATCTTCGTGCTCGGGGCGATGCTGTCGGCCGTTGCCGGGGCGCTGCTCGGCCCGCTGCTCGCCGTCGAGATCGGAATGGGCGAGAACATCCTGATCCTCGCGCTGGTCGTCATCGTCATCGGTGGCATCGGTTCGATCCGAGGCGCATTCGTGGGAGCGATTCTGGTGGGCGTGGTCGACACCGCCGGGCGCGCGTTCCTGCCGGACCTGCTGAACCACTTTCTTGCGACCGCCGTGGCGGCGCAGCTCGGCCCGGCGCTCGCCGCGATCGCGATCTACGTGCTGATGGCGGCCGTGCTTTTCCTCCGGCCGCAGGGCCTGTTTCCGGCGCGTGGCTGAATGACGCGCCGCGCCCTGCTGCCGTGGGCCGTCGTAGTGGTCGCGGCGCTGCTGCCGTGGATCGCCGGCGTCTTTGATCTGGGCTACTACGTCGGCTTTGTCCGCCGCATCATGATCTTCGCGATCGCGGCGGCGAGCCTCAACTTCATCATGGGCTTCGGCGGCATGGTGAGCCTCGGGCACGCTGCGTTCTTCGGCCTCGGCGCCTATGCGGTCGGCATCGCGATGGCGCACGGCGTCGCGAGCGCGTGGATCGCGTGGCCGCTCGCCGTCCTGGCCGCGGGGAGCGCCGCGCTCGCCATCGGGGCGATCTCGCTGCGCACACGCGGCGTGTACTTCATCATGATCACGCTGGCGTTCGCGCAGATGGTCTACTACCTCGCGGTCGGACTCAAACAGTACGGCGGCGAGGACGGGCTCACCCTGCCGCAGCGCTCGACGCTGGGCTTCGGGCTCGACCTCGGCAACGAAGCGACGCTGTACTACGTCGTGCTGGCGGTGCTCGTCGTCGTCATGCTGTTCCTCAACCGCGCGGTCGATGCGCGCTACGGGCGCGTGCTCGTCGGCATCCGCGAGAACGAAACCCGCATGGAGGCGGTCGGCTTTGCCACCTATCGCTATCGCCTCGCAGGCTTCGCAATCGCCGGCGGCCTGGCCGGACTGGCAGGTGCCCTCTTTGCAAACCACAACCTGTTCGTCAGTCCGGCGGTGCTGCACTGGACCCAGTCGGCGACGCTGGTCGTCATGGTGCTGCTGGGAGGTCTCGGTTACCGCTATGGCGGACCCGCCGGCGCTGTGGCGCTGCTCGTCCTCGAGGAAGTGCTGGCTGCCTTCACCGACTACTGGCACCTGCCGCTGGGATTCATCCTGCTCGCGGTCGTCTTCCTCGCTCCGCGCGGCCTCGCGGGCCTGCTTGCACGACGGGGCACGGCGTGAACCTGCTGCAGGTGCGCGGACTGACCAAGCGCTTCGGCGGCCTCGTCGCCACAGACTCCGTCGACCTCGCGGTCGCGGCCGGGGAGATCCACGCCATCATCGGTCCGAACGGCGCCGGCAAGACGACGCTGATCAGCCAGCTGTCGGGCGCGCAGCGGCCGGATGCCGGCAGCATCGTGCTGCGCGGCGTCGACATCACGCGCCTGTCTGCGCACGAACGCGTCCGCCGCGGCATCGCACGCTCGTTCCAGGTCACCAACGTCTTCCGGGCGATGACGGCCGTCGATAACGTTGCATTGGCGCTGCAGGCGGGCGATGGCACCAGCTTCCGCTTCTGGCGGCGCGTGACCGCGGAGCGGCATCTGTTCGATGCCGCACACGATCTGCTGGCGCGCGTCCGCCTGCACGAGCGCGCTGCCGTCCTGGCGGGCGAGCTCGCGCACGGCGAGCAGCGTCAGCTCGAGGTCGCTCTCGCGCTGGCGACGCGTCCCGCGCTGCTGCTGCTCGACGAGCCGATGGCCGGCATGGGGCCGGAGGAGTCGGCTCGCATGGTCGATCTCATCGACAGCCTGCGCCGCGATCTGACCATCGTGCTGGTCGAGCACGATGTGGACGCCGTATTCCGGCTCGCCGACCGCATTTCGGTTCTCGTCTATGGGCGACTGCTCGCCACCGGCGACGCCGATGCGATCCGCGCCAATGAAGACGTGCGGCGCGCTTACCTTGGAGCGGACGCGTCATGAACCTGCTCGAGGTCCGTGCGCTTGAGGCCGGCTACGGCAGCAACCAGGTGCTGTTCGGCATCGACCTTATGGTCCCCGAAGGTTCGGTCGTCACTTTGCTCGGTCGCAATGGCATGGGCAAGACCACCACATTGCGCGCGATCTTCGGTCTGCTGCCGGTACGCGGGGGCGAGATCCGCTTCGGCGGCGAACGCGTCGACGGCCGCCCGACCGATGCGATCGCGCGGCTCGGCCTCGCGATCGTTCCGGAAGGCCGGCAGATCTTTCCGAACCTGACCGTGCGGGAGAACCTCGTCGCATTTGCGGCCAACCGCGGCGGAACCTCCCCGCCGTGGACGGCCGACCGGGTGTTCACGATGTTTCCGCAGCTCGCCGCGCGCGCCAGCGGTCTCGGCAACCAGCTCTCGGGGGGTGAGCAGCAGATGCTGGCGATCGGCCGCGCACTGATGACCAATCCGCGCCTGCTGGTCCTCGACGAAGCGACCGAGGGCCTCGCTCCGCTCGTGCGCGAGGAGATCTGGCGTTGCCTTGCCGACCTCAAGGCGAGCGGCCAGGCGATCCTGGTCATCGACAAATACGTGCAGCGCCTGGTGCAGATCGCGGATCGACATACGATCCTCGAACGAGGCCGCGTCGCATGGCACGGCGCTTCCGCCGAGCTGGCGTCGGATCCGCAGCTCTGGCACCGCTACCTCGGCGTCTGACGCGCCGGTTTGGCCAGCTCGGCGAGAAGATTCCCGGCCTCGCGGAATGGGTGGCCTGAACGCTCGGCGCGGGCCCGGATATAGGCGCCCTCGATCGCCGTCAGCACCAGGCCTGCGAAGGCGCGGGAGCGCCGCGCGCTGCCCAGGTCGATGTGCCGTGCGATCAGTTCGAGCCAGCGATCGAATGCCGCCTCCACGACCGCACGCAAAGCCTCCTGCCCGTCGTCGAGGTCAAGACACACGGTGCCGCAGGCGCAGCTCCTGCGGAAGCCGGCGTCCTCGACCCGCCGCGCGAAGGCCTCGAAGAGACGCCTGACCCGGACCGGGTTGCTCCGGGCGCCGGACATCGCTTCCTCGATGAAGCGCATCACCCGCGGCGAGTAGATGTCGAGCGCCTCGCTGACGATCTGCTGCTTGCCGTTCGGGAAGAAGTGGTAGACGGAACCCTTCGGCGCGTCGCTCGCGCGCACGATCTCGTTGATCCCGGCCCCGGAGAGGCCGGAACCGCGCATCAGCTCGATCGTGGCCTCGATCATCCGTTGCCGGCTCGACAGCTCGTCCTGCATCGCAGCTTGACCGTGTAACTAGACCAGTCTATATATTATCCGGCCACGACCGCCGCGACAAGGTGCAGCCATGAACGATCCCTCCCTCGAAGTCCGTGCCACCGTCAGCGCCGAGGAATGGCGCCTGCGGGTGGATCTCGCCGCCTGCTACCGGCTCGTCGCGATGTTCCACTGGGATGACCTGATCTTCACGCACATCTCGGCGCGCCTGCCCGGGCCCGAGCACCACTTCCTGATCAACCCCTACGGGATGATGTTCGACGAGATCACGGCCTCGAGCCTGGTGAAGGTCGACCTGCACGGCCACAAGGTGTCTCCAAGCCCCTACGAGATCAACCCTGCCGGGTTCACGATCCACAGTGCGATCCACGCCGCGCGCGACGACGCAGCGTGCGTGCTACATGTTCACAGCGTCAACGGCGTCGCCGTGTCGGCGCAGGCGGGCGGCCTGCTGCCGCTGTCGCAGCACTCGATCTTCGTGCTCTCCTCGCTCGCCTATCACGACTACGAAGGCGTCGCCCTCAACGACGACGAGAAGCCGAGGCTGGTGCGCGACCTCGGCAAGCGCCGCTTCCTGATGCTGCGCAACCACGGCCTGCTTACCGTCGGGCGGTCGGTGGCCGAGGCTTTCGTCGCCATGTACTTCTTCGAGACGAGCTGCATGATCCAGGTGCGCGCCCAGAGCGGCGGCACATCGCTGCGGACGATCAGCGACGCCATCGTCGAGGGCGCACCGGAGCAGTGGGAACGGGTGACGCACGGCGCAGGCGGCGGTCTCGCCTGGCCGGCGCTGCTGCGGCGGCTCGACCGCGTGAGCCCGGGCTACAGCAGCTGACCCGCGCCGCGATTCAGGCGCGCTTCGCAAGCGACGGATAGCCTGCGAGGTCGAGCGTTGCGCGGCCGCCGCGACGCGCGACGAGCGTTGCGCGGGCGCCGATCGGCAGTGTCAGCTTGCGTGCCGTGTGACCGTACGGCAGCCCGGTGTAGACCGGCACGCCGGCGATGTCGCGCACGCGCGCGACGACGGCCGCGAGATCGAAGCCGTTGTCATTCGGCATCGGCGTGACCGGATCGAAGTCGCCGAACACGATCGCACGCTGCCGCGCCAGCACGCCGGCGTGCGCGAGCTGGTAAAAGAGCCGCTCGATCTTGTAGGCCGGTTCGTTGACGTCTTCGACAACGAGGATGCCGCCGCGCACGCGCGGGAAGTACGGCGTGCCGAGCAAGGCCGCGATCATCACCAGGTTGCCGCCCCACAGCCGGCCCGCGTGCTCTCCCACCGGTCCGTCGAGCGCGACGTCGATCTCGTAGCGCCGCGCCTCGATCAGGCCGAAGAAGTGCTCGACCGTGTACGGGTCCGG
>DAOMFL010000034.1:0-14119 GCA_035429805.1 Burkholderiaceae bacterium | reverse complement strand
CGCATCGCCTGGATCTCGGCGTGCGCCGTCGGGTCGCTGTTGCCGATCGGCTGGTTGAATCCGGTCGCGATCACCTGCCCGTCACGGACCACGACCGCGCCGACCGGCACTTCCGCGAGGGCCCAGGCGTTGTGTGCCTGGTCGAGCGCCAGCCGCATGTAAGTGGCATCGGCATCCTCGGCCGGAAGCGCCTCCTCGGTCACCTGGATCTGGCTCGCGAGCCAGGCCTGGCGGCGTGCTTCACGCTGCGCGTCGTGATCCGCGCGGGCCCGTGCCACGGTGCGGCCGAACTCGCGCGCGTCGAGTTCAGATGCCGCCGCAGCGAGCCACGCGGGCATCGCGCCGCGACGGTAGTCCGTGCCGTAGTCCGAACGACGCACGAATCCGGTGTCGACCAGCCATCGACGCAACTCGACGTGGTCCGTCGCAAGCATCGCGCCGGCTCCGCCCAGGAAGCCTTTCAGCACGTCGTTCGCCGCACGTTCATCGAGCAGACGGCCGTCCGGAAACTGCAGCGCCGCGCTGGCGAAGATCAGCTCGAGGTCGCGCCCGTCCTTCTGCTGCAGCGTCGAAAGATGCACGCCCTGGCGGATCGCCAGCTGCGCCAGGCGTTCGAGCCAGCCGGCTGGCGTGATCTCGGGTGCGGTCTCGGTCATGGCGCGCAGTCTAATGCGCGCACCGAGCCACCTCGACTCAGGCGGCAGCCGTCCGGGTCACACCACGGTCAGTGTCGCAGTGACCGTATCGGTGAACGTCCCGGCGCCGACATTGAACTGGCCGGCAGGAACGGACACGCACAACGAGAGGCTGCGCGCGCCGCCGGTGGCCGAAAACATCGAGGTTGCGACCAGCGTGTTGGTGCCGTTCCACTCGGTACCCGGCAATGCCGGGCAGGATGTCGTCGTACCGGAGATTGTCGGGCGGGAGATGTTGTAGTTCAGGTAGTCCGTCGTCGCCCCCTGCCGCAGACGCTTCTGCGTTCCGGTGGGGTTCAGGCCGTTGTTCAGTGCCACGGTGACCGTCGCTCCACGGTTGCAGGTGAGGGAAACGCTGTTGGCGGTGTTGTTGGTCTGGACGGCGAGATTCAGCGCGCCGAGGTTGACCGTGGCATTGCCAACGCTGCACTGGTTGGCCACGGTCGCGCTGAGCGACACCGTCTGCGCCGATGAGACCAACGGCAACATGCCCAGACCGAATGCGAAGACACACAGGATGCGGCGATTCATTGCGGGAGCTCCCAGATTGGATCGATGCCCGCCCGTGAGAAGGAGGGACGATCGCGCCAATCTAGCGGCGACATCCATCGCCGATCCGCCGACGAAGCGGACGCCGCGCCCGCATATCGCCGGACCGGAAGCGGGCTCGTCGCGCGTCAGACCCTTCGGATCGACTCCGGGGAGCCGCCGAGTCCGTTCGGCTCTCGGCCGCGACCGCCCGCGCCGCGAATCCCGGTTCCCGGGCAGGTCACCTCGTGATCGCGAGCGCCCAACTGCTGCAGCATCGAAGAGCGCGTCCAGCCGTTGAGGCCGGCGCGACTCCGAGTGCGCCCAAGGATCGTTTCACACGTTCAGCGCGTGGCCGAGCGCCCGCAGCGCGGCTTCCTGCACCGCTTCGCCGAGCGTCGGATGGGCGTGGATCGTGCCGGCGATGTCCTCGAGCCGTGCACCCATCTCGATCGACTGCGCGAAGGCAGCCGCCAGCTCCGACACCTCGCGACCGACGGCCTGCCAGCCCACGATCAGATGATTGTCACGCCGCGCGACGACCCGCACGAAGCCGTCACTCGCCTCGAGCGTCAGCGCACGTCCGTTGGCCGAGAACGGAAACTGGGCGTGGATGCAGTCGATGCCCGCGCGCGCCGCATCGCTCGGGGAGTGACCCACGGCCACCACCTGCGGGTCGGTGAAGACGACCGCCGGGATCGCTGCGGGCTCGAAGCGGCGCTTTGCGCCGCCGATGATTTCCGCCACCAGTTCGCCCTGCGCACTGGCGCGATGCGCCAGCATCGGCTCGCCGGTGACGTCGCCGATCGCCCAGACATTCCGCATCGACGTACGGCATTGCGCATCGACCTTGATGTATCGGCCCGCCATGTCGAGTTGCAGCCGCTCCAGGCCCCAGCCCTCGATGCGCGGCCGGCGGCCCACCGCCACCAGCACCCGATCGGCGGCGACCTGCTGCTCCGAGCCCTGCGCGTCGCGCATGCGCACGCGATCGCCCGCGTCGTTCAGTCCCTGAACGGTGCAGCCCAGATGGACGTTGATGCCGAGCCGTCGCAGTGACGCCGCCAGCGGGCGTACCAGTTCGGCGTCATACGACGGCAGCAGCTGGGGCAGCGCCTCGATGACCGTGACTTCGGCGCCCAGCTTGCGATAGGCCACCCCGAGTTCGAGCCCGATGTAGCCCGCGCCGACCACGACCAGTTTCTGCGGGATCGCCTGCGGCGACAGCGCCTCGGTCGACGAGAGCACACGGTCGCCGAACGGCAGCGTTGGCAGCGCGACCGGCACCGACCCGGGGGCCAGCAGCAGATGCTCGCAGGTGATGCGCCGTGTCTGCATGCCGCCGGGGCGCTGCGCGCGCACGTCCACCGTCTTGCCGTCGACGATTTCGGCCCAGCCGTCGATCACCTGGGCGCCGTGCTTTCTCAGCAGCGTGGCGACACCGCCGGTAAGACGGCGCACGACGCCGTCCTTCCAGCGCATGGCCTGCGGCACATCGAACGTCGGAGGCTGCGCGCGGATGCCGAGCGCGCCGTCACCGGCATGCCGCCGGGCGGTGTCGAATTCGCCGGCGACGTGAATCAGCGCCTTCGACGGGATGCAGCCGATGTTCAGGCAGGTGCCGCCGAGGTGTTCGCCTTCGACCAGGATCGTCGAAATGCCGAGCTGCGCGGCGCGGATTGCGGCGATGTAGCCGCCCGGGCCGCCGCCGATCACCAGCAGTTGCGTGTCCATCGCTCGTCGCCTCTCCTCAGTCCACGAACAGCAGGGCCGGGCACTCGAGCAGGCCGCGCACCGCCTGGACGAAGTGCGCCGCATCGGCACCGTCGACCACGCGGTGGTCGAACGACGAGGACAGATTCATCAGCTTGCGGGCGACGACGAGCCCGTTGCGGATCACCGGGCGTTCGACGATGCGGCCGACGCCGATGATGGCGACCTCCGGATAGTTGATCACCGGGGTGGTGACGATGCCTCCTAGCGGCCCAAGACTCGTGAGGGTGAGCGTCGATCCCGTCAGTTCCTCTCGGGTGGCCTTGCCACTGCGCGCAGCCTCCGCCAGGCGCGTGATCTCCGCCGCGGTGGACCACGGGTCGCGCGCCTCGGCGTGCCGCAGGACCGGGACCATCAGCCCGCCATCGGTCTGCGTGGCCACGCCGAGGTGGACCGCACCGTAGCGCGTGACGATGCCGGCGTCGTCGTCAAAGCGGGCATTGATCTGCGGATAGTCGCGCAGCGCCAGCACGATCGCGCGCGCCAGCAGCGGCAGCAGCGTGAGCCTGCCGCGCGTCTCACCATGGCGCTCGTTGAGCTGGCCGCGCAGGGCTTCGAGTTCGGTGACGTCGATTTCCTCGACGTAGGTGAAATGCGGGATGCGTCGCTTCGCCTCCTGCATCTTCTGGGCGATCTTGCGGCGCAGGCCGATGACCTGGACCTGCTGCTCGTCGTGTCGCTCGACGAGTCGGGGCCCACCTCCGGCCGGCGCTCCGCGCCGATCGAGGTAAGCATCGAGGTCTTCGTGCAGGATGCGTCCGCCGCCGCCGCTGCCGGGCACGAACTGCAGCTCGATGCCGAGTTCCCACGCACGGCGCCGAACCGCGGGCGACGCGATCGGCTTCTCACCCGGTGCGCGTGGCTGGGGCGCGGGCGGCGGCGCCGCTGGGCGCGCCGCGGGCACTGCAGCCGTCGCCTGAACTATCGGTGCAGGTGCCGTTGCCGGCGGTGGCACAGGCGCAGGAGATGGCGCGGGCGGAGCCCCGCGCGCCACGACCGGCGCGGCGCCGGCTGCGACGTTGCCCTCACCTTCGACTTCGATGCGGATCAGCTCGGCGCCTACGACCATCACGTCGCCGACGTTGCCTCCGAGCGCGATCACCTTGCCGTGCACCGGCGAGGGAATCTCGACCGTCGCCTTGTCCGTCATCACGTCGGCAAGCGGCTGGTCCTCGACGATCGCGTCGCCGGGCTTCACATACCAGCCGACCAGCTCGACTTCGGCGATGCCTTCGCCGATATCCGGCATCTTGATCACATGGATGCCCACGGCTAGCTCTCCATTACGCGCTTGAACGCTGCGCCGACGCGCTCCGGGCCAGGAAAGTAGGCCCACTCCTGCGCGTGCGGATACGGCGTGTCCCAGCCGGTCACGCGCTCGATCGGCGCCTCCAGGTGATAGAAGCAGTGCTCCTGCACCAGCGCGGCGAGCTCGGCGCCGAAGCCGCTGGTGCGGGTGGCCTCGTGCACGATGACGCAGCGCCCCGTCTTGTTCACGGAATCGACAATGGCCTTGAGGTCGAGCGGCCACAGGCTGCGCAGGTCGATGATCTCGGCGTCGATTCCGGTCTCCTGCGCGGCGGCCTCTGATACCCACACCATCGTGCCGTAGGTGATGACGGTCAGCTGCGCGCCCGGCCGCACGACCGATGCCGACTCGAGCGGCACCGTGTAGTGCCCTTCCGGGACTTCGCTCAGCCGGTGGCTCGACCACGGCACGACCGGCTTGTCGTGGTGGCCGTCAAATGGCCCGTTGTAGATGCGCTTGGGCTCGAGAAAGATGACCGGGTCGTCGCATTCGATCGCCGAGATCAGCAGTCCCTTGGCGTCGTACGGGTTGCTGGGGATCACTGTGCGCAGTCCACAGACGTGCGTGAACAGCACCTCCGGGCTCTGGCTGTGCGTCTGCCCGCCGTAGATGCCGCCGCCGCAGGGCATGCGGATCGTCAACGGCGCGGTGTAGTCGCCGGCCGAGCGGTAGCGCAGGCGCGCTGCCGCGGACACGATCTGGTCGTAGCCCGGGTACATGTAGTCGGCGAACTGGATCTCGGCGACAGGCCGCAGCCCGTAGGCGCCCATGCCAACCGCGATGCCGACGATGCCGCCTTCGGCGATCGGCGTATCGAACACACGCGAACGACCGTACTTCGCCTGCAGACCCTCGGTGCAGCGGAACACACCGCCGAAGTAGCCGACATCCTCGCCGAAGATCACCACGTTCTCGTCGCGCCCGAGCATGATGTCGAGCGCCGAGCGGATCGCCTGCACCATCGTCATCGAGGCCACGATCACACTCCGAGCTGCTGGCGCTGCCGGCGCAGGTGCTCCGGCATCACCTTGTAGACGTCTTCGAACATCAGCGCGGCGCTCGGCAGCGGGCCGGTCGCGAGCGTGCCGTAGCTCTCCGCTTCCTTCTGCGCGGCGATCACCTCCGCCTCGACCGACTTCTGCAGCTTCTCGTGCTCGGCTTCGCTCCATGCGCCGACCGCGATCAAGTGCTGCTTCAGCCGCTTGACCGGGTCGCCCAGAGGGAAGCGCGCCCAATCATCGGACGGCCGGTACTTGGTCGGATCATCAGCCGTCGAATGCGCGCCGGCGCGATAGGTGATCCACTCGATCAGCGTAGGCCCGAGCCCGCGCCGCGCGCGCTCGATCGCCCATTTCGACGCTGAATACACGGCGAGGAAGTCATTGCCGTCGACACGCAGCGATGCGATGCCGTTGCCGACGCCGCGCGCGGCAAACGTCGTCGCCTCGCCGCCGGCGATGAACTGGAACGACGAGATCGCCCACTGGTTGTTGACGACGTTGAGAATTACCGGCGCGCGATAGACCGCCGCAAAAGTCAGCGCGTTGTGGAAATCCGGCTCGGCGGTCGAACCGTCGCCGATCCACGCCGAAGCGATCTGCGTGCCGCCCTTGATGGCGGAGGCCATCGCCCAGCCCACCGCCTGGATGAACTGCTGGCCGAGATTGCCCGCCAGCGAGAAGAAGCCGTGCTTGCGCGACGAATGCAGCACCGGCATCTGGCGACCCTTGATCGGGTCGTGCGTGTTGGAGAACAGCTGGCACATCATGTCGACCAGGCTGCATCCGCGCGCCAGCAGGATGCCCTGCTGCCGGTACGTCGGGAAGCACATGTCGTCGGGCTCGAGTGCCAGCGTCTGGCCGACGCAGATCGCCTCCTCGCCGAGGCTCTGCATGTAAAACGACATCTTCTTCTGCCGTTGTGCCGTCAGCATGCGCGCGTCGTAGACGCGCACGGTCAGCATCGCGCGCAAGCCCTTGATCAGCAGCTGCGGCTCGACCTCGGGCACCCACGGCCCGGTAGCGCGCCCGTCGTCGTCGAGTACGCGCACCAGCCCATAGGCGAGGTCGCTGGTTTCCGAGGGCAACGCCTCGACCGGCGGCCGCCGCGTCTCCCCTGCGCGCTTCAGGTGCAGGTACGAAAAATCGGGTTCACGGCCCGGCCGCTCGGCCGACTCGGGTACGTGCAGCTTCAGCGGCGGATACGACCTGGCCATATGTCTCCTCGTTCGATCGTGTCTTGCGCACGATTGACGGCATCGGCGTCATCGCGGCACCGCGCACCTTCTGAAGGTTAGCGAGCCGGCGCTTCAGCCACCTGATCTTCGTTCAGCACATGACTGTACCGGCTTGCAAGCGTTCCCGTCAGGGCGGCCTCCCGCGCCGCGCGGCATGCATTCCCGCTCGATTGTGACCGGCGGATCGTCGCCGCAGCCCCCTATACTCCGCTTCCCCTGGGCCTTCCGACACATGTCCTGGGCGTAAACGCCCCAGTGCCATCGGCGAAGCAATGACGAAAAGCGTGAAACGGATCCTCAAATGGCTGCTGGTCGGGGTCCTGCTCATCGGCGCAGTAGCGCTCGGAGTCCGCTCCTACCGCGCGCTCAGCGGCCCCGCGCTCCAGCCGTGGCATACGTTCGTACCCGTCGAGCTGACCGCGGGCGAGCTCGATGCCGCCGACTGGTCCCGGTACCTCGCGCAGGAAAAGGCGATATTCGACAGCGTGCGTGACAACGTCACGCAGCGGCTCGAGCCCGACGCACGAGTTCCCTACAACCGCTACTTCGAGCAGAGCCCGGTCTTCCCGCCACGCTTCGCACAGGACTGGAACCGCTCGTATGTGATGGAGCCGAGCGGCAAGCCGGTCGGCGCGGTGGTCCTGTTGCATGGGCTCACCGACTCTCCCTACAGCCTCAGGCATGTCGCGCAGCGCTATCGCGACCGCGGCTTCGTGGCGATCGGGATCCGCATGCCGGGACACGGCACCGTTCCCGCAGGACTGACCAGTGTGCGCTGGGAGGACTGGAGTGCCGCGACACGGCTCGCCGTGCGCGAAGCACGACGACGGGTCCCGGCGCCTGCACCGTTGCACCTGGTCGGCTTCTCGAACGGCGGCGCGCTGGCGATGAAATACTCGCTCGACGCGATCGAGGATGCACAGCTGCCTCGCGCCGATCGCCTGATCCTGTTCACGCCGATGATCGGCATCACGCGCTTCGCCCGCTTCGCCGGTCTCGCCGGCCTGCCGGCGATGCTGCCGCCGCTCGCCAGCGCGGCGTGGCTGAGCAACGTGCCGGAATTCAATCCGTTCAAGTACAACTCGTTCCCCGTGAACGGCGCGCGACAGTCATACCGGCTGACCGATACGCTGCAGGCACAGATCCAGAGGCTCTCGCGTGCCGGCCAGCTCGCCTCACTGCCGCCGGTGCTGACGTTCCAGTCCGTGATCGACTTCACGGTGAGCACACCGGCCATCTTGAGCGCGCTCTACGCATTTCTTCCCGACAACGGCAGCGAGATTGTCCTCTTCGACGTCAACCGGACAGTGAAGTTCGGTCCACTGCTGCGGCCTTCGGCCTACGTTGCGCTGGACCGGCTGGCGCCGACGACACCGCAGCCTTATCGATTCACCGCAATCGTGAACGCTGGTGACGACACGGACGCCACCGTCGAGCGCAGCATCGCGCCGGGACAGCTGCAGGCGGACGTGCGACCGCTCGGCCTGCCGTACCCGCATGGAATCTTTTCGCTTTCGCACCTTGCGATCCCGATTCCGATGGACGATCCGTTGTACGGCATCCAGCCGGACCCGAAGTCACGCAGTGAATTCGGCCTGAATCTCGGC
Organism: Burkholderiaceae bacterium; assembly: GCA_035429805.1. Taxonomy (GTDB): domain Bacteria; phylum Pseudomonadota; class Gammaproteobacteria; order Burkholderiales; family Burkholderiaceae_F; genus JALORV01. The sequence continues at coordinate 5,971 of DAOMFL010000034.1, read as the reverse complement.
GCGCTGGACGCGCGCGGAGAGCGCGGCGCATTGGTCGTCGACCAGGATTTCCTCACGCGGCTGCCGTCGAATCCGTTCTTCCCGTATCTGCTGGAGCGCATCGAAGCCGGCATCGACCGGCCTTCAGGCGCGACCGGGCGCAATCTCACCGCGACGCCGACACCCGGCCTCCCGGTCCGGCTCGAAGCCCTGCTTTCGACGTTCCTGCCGGACGACGCCAACTCGCAGCCCTTTGCAGGTCCATAGCGGCGTGTCAAGGGCCCGAGACTTTCATCATCGCGTGCGCGCCCAGGCCGCCATGCGGCCCGCGACGCCATGAACAAGGAGTTCGCGACCGCCGTCTATGCCATGGTCTTCGCCATCGCGATCGGCTGGGTGCTCTTCATTGGCGCGGGGATCTTCATACCCATCGTCTTCGGCGTGCTGGTCGTCTACGTCATCGATGGACTGACCCGGCTCCTCTTCCGCGTGCCCGGCGTCGGCCGGCTTCTGCCGCGGGCCCTGGGCAACACGGTCACCGCGATCGTCATCATGTGGGCGCTGGCGGCGATCGCCTCCCTCGTCGCGGGCAGCGCTGGAAACATCACGTCGCTCGCGCCCCGGTACTCGGCGTCGCTGCTTGGCACGATCCAGGACATTGCCGCGAGGCTCGGACTGGAGGTCACGCCGACCTGGGAGACGCTGCGGCGAGATCTGCTCGCGCAGGTCAACACGCAGCGCCTGATCGGCTCGACGGTGCTCTCGGTGACCTCGATTGCGACGAGCCTCGTCGTCGTGCTGCTCTACGTCGCCTTCCTGCTGATCGAACAGAGAAGTTTCGCGAACAAGCTCGCCAATCTCTCGAACGACCCCGAGCGCGTCGCGAACCTGCGCCGGATCCTCGGTCACGTCAACGCCCGGATCGGCACCTACCTGGCGATGAAGACCGCCGTCAGCGCCGTGCAGGGGCTGGTGAGCTGGGTAATCCTTGCCCTGCTCGGCGTGGAGTTCGCCGCCTTCTGGGCCACGCTGATCGGACTGCTCAACTTCGTCCCGTACATCGGCTCGGTACTCGGGGTGCTGCTGCCGGTGGCGTTCGCCACCATGCAGTTTGCGGACCTCAACCAGGTGCTGCTGGTCCTGCTCGCGCTGTCTGCGACGCAGTTCGTGATCGGTTTCTTCCTCGATCCGTACCTGATGGCGAACTCGCTCAACCTCAGTCCGTTCGTCATTCTCGCGAGCCTCGCGGTCTGGTCGGCGCTGTGGGGCATCGCCGGCGCCTTCCTCGCGGTGCCGATCACCGCCTGCATGGCACTGGTCTTCGCTGAGTTCGACGCGACCCGACCGATCGCCGTGCTGCTGTCACGCGACGGCCGCGTCTGAACTCGCCCGGAGCCGCCTGAAGTAGAAGCGCCAGCTTGGACGCCACTGGGGCCGGATTGGCGCCAAGGTGCGCGGTGCCGACGCTAACGCGCCGGCACCGCAGCTACCCGTGTCACTCGCCGCAAAGCAGCCGCATCCGGCGCTCGGCGATGTTGAACTCCTCGTCGGTCTTGGCCGCCAGCACCTGATCCTTGGCCTGTTCGCACGCTGTCGCCTGCTGGGTGTCGGCCGCAGGCGCAGGAGCCGGTGCGGGGGCCGGGGCCGGCGCCGCCTTGGCCGGGGCAGCCTGAGCACGTGGAGCGCAGCGGCTGTCGGGCACCAGGCGAATGTTGGCAAACTGACCCTGCTCGACCGCGACGCAGTCACCGATGCGCTTGCCTGCCTGATCCGACACGATGCGTACCGTGCTCGTGCCGTCGACCAGCACCGTGTATTCGAAGGCCTGCGAGCGTCCGGCCAGCGTTCCTACACCGCGCCCCGCGGCCGCTCCGCCGATTCCACGCAGCGCGCGGTTGCTGCCGGATTGCCCGCCCCCTGTGGCAAGGCCGACACCTCCGCCCACCAGCGTGCCGACGGTGCGCGCCGTGGAGTCAGTCACGGTGGTCGCCTGGACATTGGTGATCCGGCCGTACTGGACGCGCACCTGGGCGACGGCCGTTCCGGGCAGGACGACAGCAGCCACTGCACCCGCGAACAGGAAAGAAACAGAACGATTCATTGAAAGGCTCCAGTGAGTTGGCGTGCCGCTGTCAGGCGCCAGAGCCCGAATGCGGCACGCAGAGATCGGTCGGTGCGGTTTGCACGGCATTCTATCGCTCGCGGTTGTCGCCCCGACTGGAGCGTCATCAATACCAGGTGCCGATGGAAACTCCGAGGCCGATCGATGTCTTGCGGAAGTTGTAGTCGATCATGCTTTCGCCGTACCCCGAGAAGATCTGCAGATACCCGCGCAGGTCCGAGACGATAGGAAAGCGCACATCCAGCTGAACCGAACCCCAGTTCGGTTCGGATTTGAATGTCGTGCGCAGTCTCAGTGTGGAGGTCCACTCATCCTGCCACTTGTAAAAGGCCAGGAATTCGGCGGCGCCCATGTAATCTGTGATGTCCGGGTTGTCGTCCTTCTCGGCGCTGTCGGGTATCCGGTACCACGGTTTGATCTGCAGCACGAACGGGCCACGCTCGAGCGCGGCCAGCGCATAGACCCGATTCCAGCTGCGCGACAACGGGTCGCCGCGGCCGTTGGACTGGTGCACGAGACCGAGAGCGAACAGACGCCCCTTGAGGCCGAAGACGTCGTAGTCGGTCGGGATTGTCCAGATGAGTTCGGGCTCGTAATTCGTCTCGCGGAACGGCCGAGACAGGTTTTCGTTGTAGACCTGCCAGAAGCTGATCTGCGTGTAACCGAGCCACAACGCGGACGTGCCACCGAAGATATCTTCCCAGAGCTTCATCTTGAAGCTGAGCTGGAACTCCGCTTCCGTCTGATCGAGCGGACCCGGCGGCACATAGGTCGGCTGCGTCGGCGTCGACGGTGCGTCATTGACGTTCGTCGACCACACGGCCGGCAGGATGTAGTTCGGTCGGTAGAAGGTGAAGCGGAAGGTGCCGCCCTTGTAGCGATCCTCGAGTTCCCAGCGCTGGGCGATCAGCGACTGTCCGCCTTGCAGCGTACCGGTGGCGACGAGTTGCGCCGCGGCAGCGCGTCGGCCCTCATCGGTCACCGGTGCGGTGGCGGCCGGCGCACTTTCCGCCGCCTTGGGCTTGGTTCGCGCCGCCGCCGCGGTTGCCGCCGCGTCGTAGCACGCCAGCCGCGCTGTCGGCTCAGTGATCGAACGGCATCGCTCGAGCTCTTCCGGGCTTTGCGCGAACGAGGTCGTCGGCAGCAACGCGCCCGCCATGAGCCACAGATTCAGACCGCCAGCTGTCGACCGCCCCATGCGCGCCTCCTGATTTTCCGCGGCGCATTGTCGCCGATGGCGAGTCGCTCTCCCGAAAGTTCATGCCGCACGACGACGCACGCCGCGTTGCCACCTGTGCCGCGCAGAATCGGCCGGTCTGCGCGTCGTCACGGCGCCGAAGTCACTGCTCCGGCTGCCGGGCTTCGTCTCCCGCCCGCGTTCGCGACTGGATCGCGATGATCACCGGCGCCAGGACCGAAGCGACAATGCCGGCGGCGAAGCCGTTGTTGTAGAGGTTGAGGCCGCCGTGCACGGACCCGACCGACAGCGCGGCCGACGAGTGGATGAAGCCCGCGACGATGCCCCAGTGCCAGCCGAAGCGGCCTGCGATCGGCGCCAGCGTGGTTCCGAACAATGCCGCGAGCAGGATCGACGGGTCGTCGGCGTTCCACGGCTTGGCCAGCGAGCCGAGGAACACGCCCATCATGATCGGCACGATGTTCCGCGGGTGCTTGCCGAACGCAGCGAACCCGACGATGGTGAAGATCGCGCCGATCACCGGTCCGTTCAGATCGCCGCCGACGGCAAGGATGTAGGCCATTCCGATAACGCCGCAGACGCCCATGTTGGCGAGAGTCGGCCCCAGCCCGGCCAGCGCGATGAAGTCGGTCGGCGACTGGCCTGTCGTGGCCATCACCTTCTTCATTCCCGCGAGCGCGCCGCGATCCATCCAGAAGCCGACGGCGGCCATCGAGACGAAGACGGCCGCCAGGAAAGTGCCGAGCAGTACGTTGTTGCCGGTGGTCCAGATGAAGACCGGGTCGGGAACGAAGCCGTACGACTTGTACAGGGCGACGACCAGCGTCCCCACGAGGCCCGCGGTAAACCCCATGTTGTAGAGGCTGAATCCCATGTGCGCCTTGAAGAGCTGCGCGGCGGCCGGAGCCAGCACAAAACCGATCAGCAGAGCCGTCGCCGTGGCGAGCGGCAGGCTGACGCCAAGCGTGAGGCTCGAGCTGAACAGGATCTCGGAAAAGATGGGCGCGAGGGCGACGCCGAAGAATGCGGTGTTGATATGCGCGGCGAACGCCTCGCCCTTGAAGCGGCAGTAGAGCCAGACGCCGATGACGATGCCCCATATGTTCAGCAGGTTTTTGCCGAACAGCGCGAAACCGAGCACGAGGAAGAGGCACGCCACCGCCGCGCCCGTCATCTTCGCGCCCACCCTGTAGTAGAAGACGCAGGCGCACAGCGTCAGCAGCCCGGCGTTCACGCATGCGGCGCCGATGCCGCCCACTCCGAAATAGTCGGTGAGCAGCGTGTCGCGCGTTGTCAGGATGGCTGCGAGACCCTCCGCAACGGCGGCAGGGCCATCGACAAGCAGGCCGAACACAACGAAGGCGGTTGCGTACGCCGCGACCAGGGCCAGGATGGTCCGATCCGAAACCGGCGCCGGACTGGGCCTGAGTGGTGCTGCCTTCGTGCTCATTTGCTCATACCCCAATTACCAATTTGAATCGGCCACTGACATTCCCCGAGCGGCATCGAAGGGTTAAGCTACTTGGCTAGCCGACTACCGACGACGGCAAGACGGAGCCCTCATGCAACTGACGCCCAGGGAGTTCGACAAGCTTCTCATCTACATGCTCGCCGAGGTCGCTCTCAAGCGCAAGGCAAAGGGCATCAAGCTCAACTACCCGGAAGCGGTCGCGATCATCTCTGCCGTCGCGCTCGACGGGGCACGCGCGGGCATGACGATCGAGGAAGTCACGAAGGATGCGCGCGCCGCGCTCACCAAAGCCGATGTGATGGACGGCGTCGCCGACCTGATCCCGATGGTGCAGGTGGAGGCCGTGTTCACCGATGGCAGCCGCCTCGTGACCGTTCATACCCCCATTCAGTGACCGACGCACAAGGAGCGTAACGATGGCGGCCGTCAAGTCCTATCCCAGCCTCGCCCCCGACGTCGACCCGGTCAAGGCCAACGTTCCGGTGGGCGGTTATGTATGCCGCAAGGAGGAGATCTCGTACCACGATAAGCTCCCTGTGACCACACTCACCGTGCGCAACACCGGCGACCGCCCGGTGCAGGTCGGCTCGCATTTTCACTTCTTCGAGGTGAACCGCGCGCTGGAGTTCGACCGCGCCGCGGCGTTCGGGCAGCACCTCAACATCCCGTCGGCCACTGCGCTGCGATTCGAACCCGGCGACGAGCGTGAAGTGAAGGTCGTGCCGTACGAGGGCAAGCGCGCGGTGTACGGATTCAACAACCTGGTCGACGGCCCGACCACGGGCAAGACCGCCGCAGCGAAGAAGGACAAGGCGGTGGCGGCCGCGGCGAAACGCGGCTTCCGTTCGCCCGCAGCAAAGAACAAGCCCGGCAAGCGCTGACAAGGACGCGACATGGCCACCATTTCCCGCAACGAGTACGTCGGCCTCTACGGCCCCACGACCGGTGACCGCATCCGCCTCGGTGACACGGGTCTCTTCGTCGAGATCGAGCGCGATCTGCGCGGCGCACCCGGCGACGAAATCGTCTTTGGCGGCGGCAAAAGCCTGCGCGAGGGCATGGGTCTCGATAACCGGATCACGCGCGCTGGCGGGGCGCCGGACCTCGTCATCACCAACGTGACCATCATCGATGCCGTGCTCGGCGTGGTGAAGGCCGACGTCGGCATCAAGGACGGCCGCATCTGCGCCATCGGCAAGGC
>DAOMFL010000033.1:0-40319 GCA_035429805.1 Burkholderiaceae bacterium | reverse complement strand
GTCATGATGTCGATCGTCACGGCATCCGGCGGCGTGCGGATCTTCAGGCCCTTCATGTCAGCGGGCGACAGCACCGGACGCTTGCTGTTGGAGACGTGGCGGATGCCGTTGTCCCAATACCCGAGTACGACGAGGTTCTTGGCCGCGGACTTGTCGGCCAGTTCCTTGCCGAGCGGGCCGTCGAGCAGCTTGAACGCCGCTGCGGGATCCGCGAACAGGAACGGCATGCCGAAGGCGGCGTACTCCGGCACGATCGTCGAGGCGGCACCCTGGCTGTTGGCCGACATGTCGAGCGTGCCCGAGCGCAGCGCCGTCAGCATTGCGGCGTCGTCACCCAGCTGGGCGGACGGCGCGACATTGACTTCGATCTTGCCGCCGCTCTTCTGCTTGACGGCATTCGCGAAGGCAACGGCGGCTTCATGCCGCGGGTTGCCGGGCGCGGCTCCGTGTCCGAGCGTGAGCTTGGTCTGGGCGCCGGCGGTGCCCGCCGTGAAAGCGAGCGCGACGGCGGCCAGCAGCGTTGTCAGTTTCATTGCATGTCTCCTGTTGGTGCTTTGCTGATGTGAAAGAACAGCGGCGGAACGAGCCGCCGCTCACTGAACCCTCAGAGCCAGCCCTTGATCGACTGCACGATCGCGCCGGTCGAGATGCCGTACTTGTCGTGCAGTGTCGGCAGCGCGCCGGCGTCGAGGAAGGCGTCCGGCAGTGCGATCTGGCGGAACGGCGGCGCGACACCGGCGCGCAGCAGCACGCCCGCCACGGCCTCGCCGAGGCCGCCGACGATCGAGTGGTTCTCGGCGACGATGACCAGTCGCCCGCTGCGCGAGGCTTCGCGCACGATCGTCTCTTCATCGAGCGGCTTGATCGTCGGCACGTGCAGCACGCCGACGTCGACGCTGTCGGCACGCAGCTTCTCGACGGCCTCGAGCGCGCGCATCGTCAGGAAGCCACTGGAAATGACCAGCGCGTCCTTGCCGTCGCGCAGCAGCTTCGCCTTGCCGAGCTCGAACGTGTACTTGTATTCGTCCAGCACGACCGGCACCTGGCCGCGCAGCAGCCGCATGTAGACCGGGCCGTTGTGCGCGGCCATTGCCGGCACCGCCTGCTCGATGTCGACTGCATCGCACGGGTCGATGATCGTCAGGTTCGGCATGCCGCGGAAAATGGCGAGATCCTCGGTGGCCTGGTGGCTCGGGCCGTAACCCGTCGTCAGCCCCGGCAGCGCACAGGCGATCTTGACGTTGAGGTTTTCCTCGGCGATCACCTGGTGGATGAAGTCATAGGCGCGCCGCGCGGCGAACACCGCGTAGGTCGTCGCGAACGGGATGAAGCCCTCCTTCGCCATGCCGCCGGCCGCACCCATCAGCAGTTGCTCGGCCATGCCCATCTGGAAGAAGCGCTCCGGGAAGGCCTGCGCGAAGATGTGCATGTCGGTGTACTTCGCGAGGTCGGCACTCATGCCGACGATCTCCGGCCGCTGCTGCGCCAGCGCGACCAGCGCGTTGCCGAACGGGGCGGGACGCGTGCGCTGACCTTCGCCGGCGATTGAGGCGATCATCGCCGAGGTGGTGAGACGCCGCTTGTTGGCTACGGTGCTCATGCTCAACCCCTCGCCGCGTGCGCGGCATCCAGCAGTTCGATCGCGCGCTGCCATTCCTCGGCGGCGACGTTCATGAAGTGGTTCTTCTCGCGTGCCTCGAGGAAGGGCACACCGCGTCCCATCTTGGTGTCGAAGAGAATGACGCGCGGCCGCGGCTGCGGCAGGCTGCGCGCCTTGTCGAAGGCGGCCAGCACGGCCGGCAGGTCGTTGCCGCTGATGCGCTGCACGTGCCAGCCGAACGACGCCCACTTGTCGACCAGCGGCTCGAATCCCAGCACCTTGGTCGACTGGCCGTCGGCCTGCTGGTTGTTGACGTCGACCAGCGTGATCAGGTTCGACAGTTCGAAGTGCGCGGCCGACATCGCCGCTTCCCACGTCGAGCCCTCGTCGAGCTCGCCGTCGGACATGCAGTTGTAGACGAAGGCCGGGTTGCCCTTCTGGCGCAGCCCGAGCGCCATGCCGACCGCGATCGGCAGGCCCTGTCCGAGCGAACCGCCGGAGATCTCCATGCCCGGCGTATAGGTCGCCATGCCGGACATCGGCAGACGGCTGTCGTCGCCGCCATAGGTCTCCAGTTCGGCCTCGGGAATGATGCCGGCCTCGATCAGCGCCGCGTAGAACGCGATCGCGTAGTGGCCGTGCGAGAGCAGGAAGCGGTCGCGGCCTTCCCATTCAGGATCGTCGGGCCGCAGGTTCAGCGCATGCCCGTAGGCCACGGCCAGAATCTCGGCCATGCCGAGCGCCTGGCCGATGTAGCCCTGGCCCTGCACCTCGCCCATTCGCAGCGCGTACCGGCGGATGCGGTAGGCGCGGTCGGCGAGTTGGGAAAGCTTGTCAGTCATCGGGGTGTCCTCGATCAGCATGTGGGGTGCACCGTTCAGTGGATCAGCATTCCGCCGTTCACATCGAGCGTGACGCCGGTGAGGTAGCTCGACAGATCGCTCGCCAGGAACAGGCAGCTGTTGGCGACGTCGATCGCATCGCCCAGGCGCGGCAGCACGATGCCCTCGAGGATCTTCGCCTTCAGCTCGGGCGTCAGCTTGCCGCCGGTGATGTCGGTCTGGATCAGGCCGGGCGTGACTGCATTGACGCGCACGTTGTCCGGCCCCAGTTCGCGCGCCATCGCCTTGCACAGGCCGAGCACGCCGGCCTTCGCGGCCGAGTAGTGCGGGCCGCCGAAGATGCCGCCGCCGCGCTGCGCCGACACCGACGACAGTCCGATGATCGAACCCGACTTGCGCGAGCGCATGTGCGGGATGACCGCCTGGCTCATGTAAAGGGTGCCGCGCAGCGACACGTCGGTCACCGCCTCGTAGTTTTCCGGCTTGATGTCCATCAGCTTGAGCGGCTGCGTGATGCCGGCGTTGTTGACGAGGATGTCGACACGGCCGAGCTTCGCGATCACTTCGGCCGCGGCGCGCTCGCAGTCCTCTTTCTTTGTGACGTTGCAGGCCAGTCCGATGTGGCCCGGGCCGATGTCAGCGGCGGCGGCGACAGCCTGCGCCGCATCGAGATCCAGGATCGCGACCTTGGCGCCGTGTTCGGCGAAGAGCTTCGCCGTCGCCTTGCCGATGCCCCGCGCTGAAGCCGCGCCCGTGATGATTGCAACCTTGTCCTTAAGCAGCATTGCGTTTTCCTCGTCTCTCGGTGTGGGACGCATGTTGCGTTCGGGCACTTTTGGCAGCAAGCTGGCCGGGCTCACCCCCCGCTGAATTTTTTTTGACCCCTATGCACCTGCCGCCTCTCAAGGGAATCATTGCCTTCGAAGTGGTCGCGCGCCTCGGCAGCGTCAACAAGGCGGCGGACGAGCTGAACGTCACGGCATCCGCGGTCAGCCACCAGATTGCCAACCTCGAAGGATTCGTCGGGCGGCGGCTGTTCGACCGCACCTCGCGTGGCCTCGTGCTGACACCGATCGGCGAACGCTTCCAGAATGACCTGACCGGGGCGCTGGCGCTGATCGCGAGCGCGGCGCTCAATGCCCGCAGCTCCGAAGGGGTCGAGATCCTGCGCGTCCACTCGTCGCCAAGCTTCGCCAACCTGTGGCTGATGCCGCGGCTGCCGGCCTTCCTGTCGGAGCACCCGGATCTGCGCGTGCAACTGTCGGCCGCCCACACGCATTCGGACTTTTCGCGCGGCGAGGTCGACCTCGACGTTCGCTACGGGCACGTCAAGTGGGGCGACCTGCACGTCGAGACGATCTTCGAGGAGGAGGTCCTGCCGCTCGCCAGTCCCGCGCTGTTGCAGCGTGCGGTCGTGCGGGCGCCCGAGCACCTGCTCGGCCAAGCGCTGATCTTCTCCGACGTCAACATCGTGCAGTGGCCGCGCTGGTTCGCCGCGAACGGCGTGCCGCTGAGTCCCGGCACCTACGCGCTGCGCTTCGACCGCGCCTACATGGCGATCGAGGCCGCCGCGCAGGGGCTGGGGGTGGCGCTCGAGAGCAGCCGGCTTTCCGAAAGCTACGTCAAGAGCGGCGCGCTGGCGCCGGTGTTCGCCGACCGCAAGGCCGTTCGGGTGCACGCCCACCACGTTGTGTACCCCGAGCCGCACGGCAAGTGGAACAAGGTCGAGCGTTTCATGACCTGGCTGCGCCGCGAAGCCAGCCGCGCGGCGCCCGTCGAACGCCTCCGGCAGCGCGCCAAGTAGCCCGCTTCGACCGCGCCGACCGCGCGGCAGCGGACTTCCGGTTCTGTGTGCCCGGTCAAGGTCCTGTGCCGCCGGGCGTCTACGGTGAGTTCAGCACCCTGTTCCGTGCGGAGGTCGCGATGAGTCGCCGTCCGATGTCCCCCGGGGACGCCGTGTGGTTCCACATGGACGGTCCCGTCAATACCGCGGTGATCACCAGCATCCTGGTCACGCAGGCGCCGCTGGACTTCGAGCAGGTCCAGCGCGTGTATGCGCGCCGCCTCGCCCGCTTTGGCCGCTTCAGCGTGCGCGTCGTGGAGGCGGGGCTGCCGTATCCCACGCCGCACTGGGAAACGATGCCGGGCTTCGAGATCGGTCAGCAGCTGCATCACATCGCGCTGCCGGCGCCCGGTGGCGATGCAGCCCTCGCGAGTCTCGTCAGCGATCTCGCCAGCACTCCGCTGGATCCCACACGGCCGCTGTGGGACGTGCACGTGGTCGACGGTGTCGGCACCGGCAGCGCGCTGATCACGCGCATGCACCACTGCCTCGGTGACGGCACCGCCAATGTGCTGATCGCGAAGACTCTTTTCGACGCAGCGCCAGACACGGCGCTGGAGGGGGCCGCGGGTGAATCGGTCGACGAGCCCGGCGCTGCCGGGCCGTTGTTCGCGCCGATGCTCCAGCTGGTGCGGCGTTCGGCGCGCCGGGTCGAAGCCGCGGTCGGCGCGACGCTGGAGGCCGCCCGACACCCGGACGAGACGCTGCGCAAGGCCGGCGTCGCGCTGGCCGGTGCCGCCATGCTGGGCAACGAGTTGCTGCGCACGGACGATCCACCGTCACCGCTGAAGGGCGAGTTCGGGCTCGCCAAGCGCGTCGCATGGTCAGCGCCGGTGGCGCTGGCGGACGTCAAGGCGATCGGCGCACCGCTCGGCGCCAAGATCAACGACGTCCTTGTCGCCGGCATGACCGGCGCGCTGCGCACCTACCTGCAGCGGCGCGGCGTCGATGTCGGCCACACGACGGTTCGGGCGATGGTGCCGGTCGACCTGCGTCCGCCGGAGCACGCCAGCGAGCTCGGCAACGAGTTCGGCGTCGTGCTGCTGGATCTCGCGATCGGCAGCCGTCAGCGACTGCAGCGCGTGCTCGCGACCAAGGCCAACATGGACGCCCTGAAGCGTTCGCCCGAGCCGATCGCCGCGCTGGCGCTGTTCGATCTGCTGGGGCGCCTGCCAAAGGCAGTCGAGGACGTCGCAACGCGGATGTTCCAGAGCAAGGCCAGCGTCGTGATGACGAACGTGGCCGGTCCGCACGAGCCACTGCACCTGGCGGGCGTGCCGATCGAACGCGTGATGTTCTGGGTGCCGCACCCGGGCCGGGAGCTCGGCATGGGCATCAGCATCCTGAGCTACTGCGGCAGCGCGACGCTGGCGGTGATTGCCGACGCCCGCCTCGTGCCGGATCCTGAATCGATCACGCAGGAGTTCAACCGCGAGTTCACGGCCATGTTGAAGGCGGTGCGGGCGCGCCGCGCGCGGGACGCCGTGCAGTCGGTGAAGAAGCCCGGCAAGCCGCACCATGCCGCCGCGCGGACGGCGCAGAAGACTCCCACGAAGCGCGCGCGGTCGCAGCCGCGCGCCTGAGGGAAGCACTGGCGCGGGGTATTCGGAGCGGCACCAAGCGCTTCAACCTTGACTGCGACGCAACTGACCTGAGGCATGGTGACAACGCCGTGACCGTCGATCATGAATGTATTCGATGCGAATTTCGCGCGACACGGTTCTTGAATGGAAAGGAGAGAAGATGGTCACCCGCAGGACCCCCAGCACACGCCGCGCCGGACAGCCGGCCGCCGTGAAACCGGCGCTGAACGCAGCGAAGGCGACGGTCGCCAAGGCGCGCAAGGCAGGCACCAGGGCGCGCGCGGAACTGGCCGAGGCCGGCATCGAGGCACGCGCCGAAATGAAGAAGGCTGGCGCCCGGGCCCGGCGCGGGATGAGGAACGCGCTAGAGGCGGCCAACGAGAAGTTGCAGGCCGCGCGCGCGGCCGCACGCAAGCTCGGACGAACAACCCGGCGCGAAGTGAAGGGTGCGGCGGAAGCGGCACGCGAACCGATGACCGAGCTGTCGCAGACGGTCCGGCGGGCCAGTCGTCGCATCGCGCACGATGCAGCCGCGATGTGGCATGAAGTGGCGCCGAAGCGCGCCGCCAAGCGTCCATCCGCACGCAAGCCACGTCGCGCAGCGTAGTGCGGCCGCGACTCGCGCGACGGGCAGCAGCCTAGCCGCGCGGCAGCGGGAAGCGCACGACCCGCCAGCGGCGCCGGCGCCATTCGTCGCGCAGCAACGCGGTATCGAGATTCACCTGCGTGCTGGCGGTGAGAACCAGCGCACCGTCGTGCGCCGCGATCCGCTGCAGCAGGTAGTCGACCGCGGCGTTCGCGTAGCGGTCGTGTGAATCGCGCACCTCGCTGCGCCGCCCGAACAGCGCATCGGCTTCGTCGAAGAGCAGCAGCGCGTCCGCCTTCTCCGCGCGATCGAACAGGGCGGCGAGATTCTTCTCGGTCTCGCCGATGTACTTGCTGACGACAGCCGCAAGGTCGACGCGAACGAGCGGCAGCGCCAGCGCCTGTGCCAGCACCTGCGCCGCAAGCGTCGTGCCGGATCCGGGCGCGCCCTGGAACACGACGGCGAGGCCGCGCGCGGTGGTGCCGCGTTCGCGCCCGGCGGTAAGTTCCAGCGCGCGCAGCAGCTCGTGAGCTTCGATGCGCGCCTGCCGCCGCGACTCACCGGCCTGAGGCGCGCGGCTCGGCGCTGACTCCGGGGCCATTTCGCCCGTGGCGAGCAGCGCTTCGACGGCCCGCAGCAGTCGGGCGTCCGCGCCCCGCGCGCTGCGACGCGCGGCTCCCTCCGCGAGTCCCGCTGCGTTGTCGACCAGCCAGTCGAAGACGACGGCGCTCGCGGCCGCCTGCGCGCGGAACTGCGCGACGTGGCTCAATCGCCCGAGGTGATCGCGATGGATACGATCGATCAGCTGCCACACCTCGCGGGCGCCGAACGCGCGCAGCAGGTCCGGCTGTGCCAGCACGCGCAGCACCTGTTGCACTTCGGACACCAGCATCCGCGCCGCGCCCGCCGCGACGCCACCGCCGTGCGCCGAGGCGTTGGCTGCGAGCGCGCGCGCCGCCTCGCGCACGGCGGCGTTGGACGGCGTCGGCGGCACGACGAGGCCGGCTCCGTTGTGCCGGCCGGCGAATTCCGATGCAGCGACGAGGAAGCGCAGCCACAGGTGCATGAACTCGCGGTTGGGTTCGGCCGCACCGGTGTCGCCGCCAGGCACGCCGAGCGCGAGCGCATAGAGGGCCGAACGCTCGGCCGCCGTGTAGCGGCTGCCCGCCTTCGCGTATCGGTACACCGCCTGCGCTGCGGAGCCGCCGAGCGGCAGTTCGCCCTGCATGAAAAGCTCGACGATCCGGTCGATGACCCGGAAGGCGCCGGACTGTTCCAGCATCCACGTGGAGTAGATGACCCCGACCGCCCGAACGTTGCCGGCGACGATGGCTGCGTGGGTCGTGGGTTCAGTCGTCATGGCACCTCCATGGGAAACGCATCGTGCATCCGCGACGCGCCAGCGTCACTCACGCCACCGAGTGAGTGGTTAGACGGTTCTACCTTGAATGGCTCGCGACTGATGCAGGGCAGGGCGGCGAAGCGATGCCGCGTCAGTATGAAATCGTCCGGTGGCCAAGGGCATCGGATCCAGGACCAACGAAAAGGAGGAATCATGGTCAGGCGTCAAACCAGAGCGAAAACGGGAACACGGCGGCGCACAGCGGTGCCGGCCCCCCGGCACACGCCTGCCGTCCTCGCAGTACCGCCCGAGACGGTGAAGACAGTACGCACCCGGCTTGAGGTCGCGGGGCGCAAGTTGCAGGCCACGCAGGCTGTGGCGAGCCGCTTCGCGCGCACTTCGATGCGCGAAGTCACCGGCGCGGTCAGGGCCTCGCGCGAGCCGATGACGGCGCTGTGGCGGAATGTGCGGCTGGCGGGCCGTCACATCGTGCGGGAAGCCAGCGCCGCGTGGCAGGAAGTGATGCCCGCGCGCAAGGAGTTCCTGAAACTGCCTGTCGCGCACCGGGCCCGTCGCCCGGCCGCATAGTGCAGGTGCAGTAAGGCTGCGGCGCTGCAGCCGCCCCGTCCTCCCGAGCCCGGAGGCCGGGCGGTCGCGGCGTCGCGCCGTATTGCCGCGGTTTGCGGCTACAGTGCCGGCGACCCCAACGACAGCAACGGCGCTTCATGACGATCACGCACATCCTCGTCGATTTCGACAACGTCAAGCCAACCGCGGCCGACATCGGCCTCGTTCATGGTGACCGGACCCGGCTCGCGGTCGTCCGCGGTCCGCAGCAGACGCGGTACGAAGCCGATCTCGCCGAAGCGCTGCACACCATGGGCGACCGGGTCACGTTCACGCGCTGCGCGAAGGCAGGCAAGAACGCCGCCGACATGCAGATCGCCTACCTGCTCGGCGGGCTGATCGCGGCACTGCCGCCCGGCTCCCACAAGGGCTGCCGCTTCATCGTGATCTCGAAGGACAAGGACTTCGATCCGCTGGTGGCCTACCTGCAGGGCCAGGGATTCGATGCCGCGCGCGCCCCGAGCTTCAGGGCCGCACTCGGCGGCAAGGGCGCGGAGGCAGCCGCCAGGCCGCGTGCAGGCAAGTCTGCGGCACCGACCGTCAGGCCTGCGCCGGCCAAAGTCCCGGCAAAGAAGGCCGCGGCCAGGAAGTCTCCGGCCGCGAAGAAGGCGGCGCCCGCCCAGCCGGCCGAGAAGAAGGCCGCGCACGCTGTGGCACGAACCGCGAGCAAGGGGCCCGCGGCACCGGATGCCCTCACGCGGGTCATTGAGGGCCTGCAGCGCAAGGGTGACGAGCGCCCGGGCAAGCGCAAGGGACTGGAGCGCTTGATCGAGTCGCACCTCGGCCGCAACCTCGCGCCGGGCCAGCTCGATGCGCTGATCGCGCAGCTCGAGCGCGACGGCGCGATCGTGTTCCACGACAACAAGGTCGAGTACCGGCTGCCGAAGCCGAAGAAGTAGATGCGGCCCCGGTGAACCCCGGCCCCCAAGGGTCAGGGAGTCGCACGCAGACGTCATGAGCCGGGCCCTGGCTCGGGCTTGCGCTGCGCGTATGACGAAGTTATCCGAGTTTATGTGTTTGAACTAAACTCGCCGAAACTCCGCATACACGCATGGATCCACGCTCCAACCCGTACGCGCCGGGCGCCGGTTCTCCGCCGCCGGAGCTGGCCGGCCGCGATGCGCTGCTCGAGCGCGCATCGATCGCGCTCGACCGCATCCGCGGCGGGCTGGCCGCCAAGAGCATGTTGCTGGTCGGGTTGCGCGGCGTCGGCAAGACCGTGCTGCTGAACCGCATCCGCAACGACGCGGAAGCGCGCGGCTTCGCGACGATTTTCATCGAGGCGCCGGAGAAGCGCTCGCTGCCGGCCCTGCTGGCAGGACCGCTGCGTGCAGCACTGCTGCGGCTCGACCGCATGGCCGCGGGCGGCGACCTCGCCAAGCGCGGACTGCGCGCGCTCGGTGGGTTCATCAGCGCGATGAAAGTCAAATTCGGCGACCTCGAGTTCGGCGTCAACCTCGGCACCGAGCCGGGCGTGGCAGATACCGGCGACCTCGAGCACGATCTCACCGAACTGCTGGCCGCCGCGGCCGCTGCGGCACGCGAGAAGAAGACCGCGCTCGTGCTGTTCATCGACGAACTGCAGTACGTCGACGAAGACCAGCTGGCAGCGTTGATCACCGCGCTGCACCGCTGCGGGCAGCAGCTCTTGCCAGTGACGCTGCTCGGGGCCGGGCTGCCGAGCCTGGTCGGACAGACGGGCCGCGCCAAGTCGTACGCCGAGCGGCTGTTCGAGTTTCCAGAGATCGGGCCGCTCGCGGCCGCGGATGCGCGCCAGGCGCTGCGGTCCCCGGCCGAGCGACATGGCGTCGCATTCACCGACGGCGCGCTCGACGAGATCCTGAAGCAGACGCAGGCCTACCCGTACTTCCTGCAGGAATGGGGCAAGCACTGCTGGCAGGCCGCGCAGCGCTCGCCGATCACCAAGCGCGATGTCGATCTCGCCACCGAGCTCGCGATCACCGATCTCGACGCGAGTTTCTTCCGCGTGCGCTTCGATCGCCTGGCGCCTTCGGAAAAGCGCTACCTGCGCGCGATGGCCGAACTCGGTGCCGGCCCGCACCGCTCGGGCGACATCGCCGATGCGCTCGGCGCCAAAGTGCAGTCGGTCGCGCCGATCCGCGCAACATTGATCGCGAAAGGCATGATCTACAGCCCCGCGCACGGCGACACCGGATTCACGGTGCCGCTGTTCGACCAGTTCATGAGACGGGTGATGCCGTGGCCGTGAAGCAGCGCAGATTCGATCTCGTTCTTTATGGAGCGACGGGCTTCGTCGGCCGGCGCGCAGCCGCGTACCTGGCGCAGCAGAAGCTGCGGCGCAGGCTGCGCTGGGCCATCGCGGGGCGCGACGCCGCCAAGCTCGCGGCCCTGCATGACGAACTGGCCGCCGACGCCCCCTCTGCGACAGTGCCCGAGATCATCGTCGCGGACAGCCACGACCTCGCGGCCGTGGACGCGATGACCGGGTCGACGCGCGTGCTGATCAGCGCCGCCGGCCCGTTCGCGGTCTACGGCGACCCGATCGTCGATGCCTGCGTCCGGAGCCGCACGCACTACGCCGACATCACCGGCGAGACGGCCTGGGTGCGGTGCGTGATCGACCGCCATCACGCGCGCGCGGCACGTGACGGCACCAAGATCGTTCCCTTCTGCGGCTTCGACTCCGTGCCATCGGACCTCGGGACGTTGCTGGTGGTGCGATACGTCGAGCAGGCCTTCGGGGCGAAGTGCGTGTCGGTGCAGGGCTACTTCAGCATGAGGGGCGGGTTTAACGGCGGCACGCTCGCGTCGAACACGCATCGTTACGAAACCGGCGAGGTGGAGGTGGGCCGCGATCCGTTCCTGCTCAACCCGCGCGCGCGGCATTCGTCGTCGGAACTGCTGAGCGCCCAAGACCCGGTCGGCGCGAGCTACGACGAGCGCATCGGCGGCTGGGTCGCGCCGTTCATCATGGGGTCGATCAACACGCGCGTCGTGCGTCGCAGCGCGGCGCTGTACGCGGCGTACCGCACGCCCTACGGCCCGGGCTTCCGCTACCAGGAGTACATGCGGGTCGGTCCTCCGTACGCGGCCGCCAAGGCCACGGCGATGGCGCTCGCGATGCGCGGCTTCGATCTTGCGATGGGCTTCCAGGCCGCGCGGGCGCTGCTTGGCACCGTCCTGCCGAAGCCGGGCGAGGGGCCGTCAGAGGAAACGATGGCCCGCGGCCGGTTCCGCACAGTGCTCATCGGCCGCACCGAAGACGGCCGCACGGCGCGTGCGCGCATCGCCTTCGCCGGCGATCCCGGCAACCGCGCGACGCTGCGCATCCTGTGCGAAGCCGGTCTCGCGCTGGCGTTCGACGGCGCCAAGCTGCCGGGCGGCGAAAGGCGCGGTGGCGTGCTGACTCCGGCCACCGCGATCGGCGAGGCGCTGGTGCCGCGGTTGCGCAAGGCCGGATTCGAGATCAGCGTCAGTGACTGACGCTCACCACGCCAGCACGCGCGGGCCGACCAGCGCCCCCAGCGCGGCCGGGATCAGCATGCCGAGCACGTACCAGATGGCCAGGAACGGCGCCTCCAGCTCGGGGCAGTGCAGCAGGTAGACCAGCGTTCCGAGTGCGCCGGCGAGCAGCCCGGTCGCGGCGCCGGCCAGCCGCAGCCGCGTCGGCGCCAGAGTCCGCACTGCGGCCATCATCAGCACGAAGGCGGGCGCCGACAGGATCGCAATGTTGACGGGGCACGAGTTCCAGCTCGAGCCCAGAATCAGCGCAAGCCGTTCGCCCGGCGCTGCCGCGGCGAGCACGATGACGGCCAGCACGGCCATCGCAACGAACGGAAGCGGCAGGGCACGCGCCGCGGCGCGCGGATCCGCTCCGGGCTGCGCAAGACGGCGCACCAGCCGCCACGCGAACAGCGCGATCACGACGACGAACAGCGCCTTGACCCAGAACATCGGGGTGCGCGAGTCCTCGGCCAGATCCGGGTTCAGTCCCAGGAGCAGCAGCATCGGCGGCACCGCCGCGACGATACCCAGGCCGGACCATGCAACGAGACGGCGCGAGGCCGTACCCGGATCCACCGGCTCGGCGGCGCGCGACAGCGCGACCACGAGGTCGTCGGTCTTCATGCCGGCTTCCTGATCTTCGCCGCCAGTGCCTTCAGCCCGCGGTGCACGCCGACCTTCACGGCCGACTCCGACAGGCCGGTGCGCTGCGCGGCCTCGGCCACCGACAGGCCCTCGATCTTCACGTACTGGATCGGCAGCCGCTGCTTGTCGGGGAGCTGCTGCAGCAGCAGCGCGAGATCGCGGCGCGCCTCGTGTGCCACCGGCTCCGCATCGCTCATCAGTGCCGGATGCTCATCATCGAGCGGCTCGTGCAGCGCTTCGCGGCCAGAGCGGGCGCGCAGCAAATCCACCAGCTTGTAGCGCGCGATCGCAAACAGCCACGCCGTCACCGGCTGGGCCGGCTCGTAGGTGTGCCGCTTGTTGTGCACGGCGAGCAGCGTTTCCTGCACGAGATCCTCGACGTCGTCCGGCGATTGCGTCAGGCGCCGCCGGAAAAGCGCCCGCAGCAGCCCGGACAGTTCGCGCAGGAACTGCGCGTACGCCGCCGCGTCGCCGCGCTGAGCGGCAACCATCAGCTCGCGCAGCCGGGTTTCACGTGCCTCGGACGTCGGGTTCAGGCGCTGCACCCCTGAGTTCGTTGACGCGTGCCCTGCGGTTACAGGACCGCGCAAGAAAAGTCTGGTGCGGCATTGTGCCCCGGGCTGTAACCGGGCCGCGGTCCGGCGCGAATCCACGAGCAGGCCGCAGCAGCAAGCCGCCGGCCCCGCCCGATAACCTCACCGGAGATTCCAGCATGAAGCATCGTCATTCCATCGCAGTCACCGCATTCGCACTCGCCGCCGTCGCTGCCGGCGCCGCCATGGCCCAGGACAAGGGAATGGCCAAGGCCGGCGAGAAGGAGAAGTGCTACGGCGTGGCCAAGGCCGGGCAGAACGATTGCCAGGCCGGCCCGGGCAGCACCTGCGCCGGCACATCGAAGGTCGACTACCAGGGCGATGCCTGGAAATTCGTGGCGAAGGGCACGTGCACGACAATGACGACGCCGAAGGGCAAGGGTTCGCTGACCCCGACCAAGTCGTAGCCACGGCAACGGCTGCGGCCGCGCTGCGCCGGCGGACCCTGGAACGGCGCCGACGCAGCGCGTGCCGCAGCCCCACGATGACATGACAGCAACCACGACGCTCACTGCCGGGCTCGGGCTCAAGCCGCAGCACTTCGAAGCGGCGCATGCATGCGCCGCTCCCGGACTGTGGTTCGAGGTGCACGCCGAGAACTACATGGTCGACGGTGGGCCGCGCCGTGCGTGGCTGGAGCGCATCCGCTCCGCGCACCCGGTCTCGCTGCACGGCGTGGCGCTGTCGCTCGCGGCCGACGCGCCTCCCGAGCAGCGGCATCTCGAACAACTCGCCCGGCTGGTGGAGCGCATCGAACCAGCGCTGGTGTCGGAGCACCTGGCGTGGAGCACCTGGCAGGGCGCGTACCGGCCGGACCTGCTGCCGGTGCCGCGCACGCGCGCAGCGCTGCACCGGGTCGTCGAAAACATCGATCGCACGCAACACCGGCTGAAGCGCCGCATCGCGCTCGAGAACCCGTCGCACTACCTGCACTTCGACGAGCACGACTACGCCGAGGCCGATTTCCTCGTGGAGATTGCGCGCCGCAGCGGCTGCCGGCTGCTGGTGGATGTCAACAACGTGCATGTCAGCGCCAGCAACCTCGGCGTGTCGGCCACGGCATTCATCGATGCCATTCCTGCCGACCTCGTAGCGGAGATCCACCTTGCCGGCCACAGCGAGGATCCGGCACTCGGCGCGGCGCTGCTGATCGACAGCCACGACGCGCCGGTGGCGCCCGCAGTGTGGGCGCTGTATGCGCGGCTCATCGCGCGCATCGGTCCACGACCGACCCTGATCGAGCGCGACGACAATATTCCATCCTTCGACGAGCTGATGCGCGAGCGCGAACACGCGCAGTCCGTCCTGCAGCCGCTCGCGGAAGCGGCCTGACGATGAGCGCGCTGCGCCACTACCAGGACGCCTTCGCCGCCGCGCTGCTGGCGGACGATGCGGCCGACGCCGCGCCGGATCTGCGTGCGCTCGTGTCCCAGCCCGGGTTCGCGGTCTACCGGAACACGGTGATCAAGGGCTGCATCGACGCCCTGCAGGCCAACTATCCGACGATCGCGCGCTTGGTCGGCGAAGAATGGTTCCGCGCCGCGGCCGCCGTTCACGCGCGCCAGCAGTTGCCGACGCAGCCGTCGCTGCTGCTCTACGGTGAAGCGTTCCCGGCATTCCTCGCGGGCTTCGGACCGGCACGGGAACTGCCGTACCTGGCCGCAGTGGCGAAGGTCGACCGCGCCTGGAGCGAGGCACACGTGGCGGCAGACGAAACGCCGCTCGACGCGGCAATCGTGGCCGCGCTGAAACCTGCGGACATCGCGCACCTGCATCTGCGCCTGCATGCGGCCACGCGCTGGTGCTGGAGCGACGACTGGCCGTTACACACACTTTGGGTCCGCAACCGTGGCGACGATGCGGGCGCGACCGGCGACTTCGAGTGGGTCGGCGAAGGCGTGCTGCTCACGCGTCCGATCGGCGCGGTCATTGCCACTCGGCTGTGCCGCGGTGGCGGGGCGCTGCTCGACGCTTGCGCGGCGGGCGCGAACATCGAAGACGCGGTCGGCGCTGCTCTCAACGCTGCACCCGACACCGATCTCGCGGCACTGATCCAGCGGCTGCTGCAGGCCGGCGCGTTCAGTGCGCTGCGGACGGCCGGCGCATCCGAACATTGAGAGGACAGACCATGAACTCCATCCCCGCCCAGTCCGCGACGGCACCGCGCGATGCCCGTGCGCTGTACAACCGGGCTGCCGACTGGCTCGGCGTCTGGATCGGCCACGACCTGCTGGCGCTGGCTGCGCGCTTCGGACTCGCCGGCGTGTTCTGGCTGTCAGGCCGCACCAAGGTCGAGGGCTGGCTCACGGTCAGCGACAACGCGGTGGCGCTCTTCGCCGACGAATACCGGTTGCCGCTGCTGCCGCCGGATCTCGCCGCGCACCTCGCGGCGTACTCCGAGCATCTGTTCCCGATCCTGATGGTGCTGGGTCTCGCCACGCGCGCGTCCGCGCTGGCGCTGCTCGGCATGACGGCAGTCATCCAGGTGTTCGTCTATCCGTCGGCGTGGCCGACGCACCTGACCTGGGCTGTCGCGCTGCTGTACCTCGCGGGTCGCGGCGCCGGCCGCGTGTCGCTGGACCGCCCTCTGGGCCTGCACTGAAGTCCGGCTAGCGCACCGGGCGCAGCCGCGGCCACATCAGCTGCAGCGTGTTGTCGCGCATCACATAGTGGTGAAACAGCGCCGCGGCCGCATGCAGGCCGATCAGGCCGTAACCGAGGTTCGCGAGCACCTCGTGCACTTCCTTGATCGTGTGCGCCAGCGGCTTGCTCGGCGCGACGAGCGTCGGCAACTGCGCGCCGAACCACATGAGTTCCTTGCCGTCGGCGTTGAACATCAGCCATCCCGTCAGCGGCAGCACGAACATCAGGGCATAGAGCGCGATGTGCGTGAGTGTGGCGGCCGTGGCCTGCCAGCGCGGCGGCGCTGGATCGATCGCCGGGGCCGGGCTGAACGCGCGCACCAGCAGACGCACGGCGGCGAGCCCGAGCACGCTGACACCGAGCATCGAGTGCCAGCTCGTCAGCGCCGCGCGGCCCGCGCTGCCTTTCGGAAAGGCGTCATGCAGTTCGATCGTCGCGTAGACGCCGATGACGAGCAGCAGTACGACCCAGTGCAGGGTGATCAGCAGCCAGCTGAAGCGGGACGATTGCGCGGCTTGCACGTATTACTTGCAGGGATTCGGCAGAAGATCGGCGGGAGTGGCGTCACGCGTCGCTCCCGCCGGACGATGAAGCTTACGCCGGCACTGCTCCCTTCGGAGCCGCCGCCTTGCGCAGCTCGCGCCGCAGGATCTTGCCGATGTTGGTTTTCGGCAGCGGCTCGGTGCGGAACTCGACCAGCTTCGGCACCTTGTAGCCGGTCAGGTTCTTCTTGCAGTGCTCGAGCAGTTCGCTTTCTGTAAGCGCGGCATCCTTCTTCACGACGACGATCTTCACCGCCTCACCCGAACGCTCGTCGGGCTCGCCGATCGCCGCGACTTCGAGCACGCCCGGGTGCAGCATGACGACGTCCTCGATCTCGTTCGGAAATACCTTGAAGCCCGACACGATAATCATGTCCTTCTTGCGATCGGTGATCTTGAAGCGGCCCTCCTCATCCATGAAGCCCATGTCGCCGGTCCGGAACCAGCCATCGCGCGTGAACACTTTGGCGGTCTCATCGGGCCGCTGCCAGTAGCCCTTCATCACCTGCGGGCCGCGGATCACGATCTCGCCGACTTCCTTGATCGGCAGCAGTGCGCCGTCGTCGTCGACGATCGCGGCATCGGTCGAAGGAATCGGCACGCCGATGTTGCCGGACCAGTCCTTGATGTTCAGCGGGTTGGATATCACGACCGGCGATGTCTCGGTGAGGCCGTAGCCCTCGATGATCGGCACCCCGGTCGCCTGCTTCCACCGCTCCGCGACCGCGCGCTGCACGGCCATGCCGCCCGCCGAAGTGACTTTCAGGCGGTGCAGGTTGAGTTCGCTGAAGCCGGGCGCGTTGAGCAGCGCGTTATACAGCGTGTTCACGCCGATGATCGTCGTGAACGGCACCTTCTTCAGCGTCGCAATGAATCCCGGAATGTCGCGCGGATTGGTGATCAGTTCGATGCGTGCGCCGATCTTCATGTACACGAGATTGCAGGTCAGCGCGAAGACGTGATACAGCGGCAGCGGAATGACGCCGGTCTCCTTGCCGTCGAGCAGGTCGCGCGCGATCCAGGCCGCAACCTGCTGCACGTTGGCAACCATGTTGGCCTGCGTCAGCATCGCGCCCTTCGCCACGCCGGTCGTGCCACCGGTGTATTGCAGGAACGCCAGGTCGTCGAGCCGCACAGGCACCTCGTCGAGCGTCTGTGCGCGGCCGGCGGCCAGCGCTTCCGGCAGGCTGATCGACGTTGCCAGGTGCCACTCCGGCACCATCTTCTTCACGTGCTTGACCACCAGGTTGGTCAGCATCCGCTTGAAGGCCGGGAACATGTCGCCGATCTGGGTCGTGATCACTGTCCGGACCTGCGTCCGGGCAATGACCTCCTCCAGCGTGTGGGCGAAGTTCTCCAGTACCACGATCGCCACGGCACCGGAGTCCTTCAGTTGATGCTCGAGCTCGCGCGGCGTGTAGAGAGGGTTAGTATTCACTACCACTGCGCCGGCCCGCTGGGCGCCAAACAGCGCGATCGGGTACTGCAGCAGGTTGGGCAGCATGATCGCGATCCGGTCACCCTTCTTCAGGCCCACCCCCTTCTGCAGGTAGGCCGCGAAGTCGCGACTCAGCGCGTCCAGCTCACGGTACGTGAGCGATACGCCCATGTTGCTGTAGGACGGCAGGTCGGCGAATCGCTTGCAACTCGTCGCCAGGATGTCCTTCAGGGAACTGTAGGCCGTGTAGTCCACTTCAGCCGGAATGCCCTCGGGGTACAGATTGAGCCAGGGTCGTTGCATGACTTCTCCTTTTCCTCCACCGCTTGCTTGAATTTGTAGGCTTTGCGCCGCAGCATCGGATGCGCAATATCAAGCCCGGCGCGCGGTTGCGCCAGATGAGATGCCGTACCAGGCCGGGGGCTATGCTCGGCCGTGACCGCCGCTGCCTCATGACTCCAAATTCGGCCGCGCCAGCCCCACCGGCCCTTCCCTGGCCCCCGCCCACCGGCGAGCGGCTGGCGACGATCGAGTCCTTCGTGCTGATCGGCCGGCCGATCGGCGCTGTCTTCGACTTCGTGACCAACGCGTCGCTGTGGAGCCACTGGCACCCGGCCACCGAGTCCGTCGTCGCCCCGCCGCGCCCGCTCAAGGCGGGTGAACAGGCGCTCGAGTCGATCCGCGCAGGCAAGCGGAAGTTCTCGGCAACATGGACGGTCCTCGCTTGCGAGCCGCCGACGCTCTGGGCGATCGCCGCCTCGCCCCCGGAGGGCGACGCACGCATCGTCTACGAACTGCGCTCCGACGGCGAAGCGCTGACGCGCTTCTTCCGCACTCTCGCTTACCGCTCGAGGCGCTGGCCGTGGACGCTGCTCGATGCGAACCTGACGCGGTCGATGCTGACCCGGCAGTCGGAGCGCGCGCTGGCCAACCTCAAGCGCGTGCTGGAAGGCCGCACCTCCGGACAGCCGCAGCGCGGGATCAACACGGGCTGATGCGACATCGACGTTCGCATTGACCGACCCCACCCGCGCCCGATGAAGGTGGCGCTGAAGGCCGGCGGTTCGCGCGTCGCGTCTAGCGCGTCGGCGGCCCGTCCCACAGCCACGCCGCGCCGCGCACGCCGCTCGAATCACCGTGTGCGTGCCGGGCCAGGCGCGTGGCGACGTGATCCGAAAACACGTGCGCGACCCACAGCCGCGGCACGTTGTCGTACAGGCGATCGAGGTTCGACACGCCGCCACCCAGCACGATGACGTCCGGATCGAGCAGGTTGATCACGCTGGCGAGCGCGCGCGCCAGGCGTTCTTCGTAGCGTGCGAGCGCTTCGACTTCGTTCAGCGCGCATTCGCGTTCCAGCGCCGGACCGCAAAGGTACGTTTCAATGCATCCGGCGCGCCCGCAGTAGCACGACCGCAGCGGCAGGTCGTCGACGCCGGGCAACGGCAGCGGGTTGTGCCCCCACTCGCCGGCGATTGCGTTCGGTCCGTCCAGCACCTGCCCGTCCACCACGATGCCGCCACCGACTCCAGTACCGAGAATCACGCCGAACACCACGCGCGCGCCGCGGCCGGCGCCGTCGATGGCCTCGGACAGCGCAAAGCAGTTGGCGTCGTTGGCAAGTCGCACCGGTCGTGCCAGTGCGGACTCCAGATCGCCCTGCAGCGGCTGACCGATCAGGCAGGTCGAATTGGAATTCTTCACGCGCCCGCTGACACGTGAGATTGCGCCAGGCATGCCGACGCCGACGGTGCCTTGCCGTCCTGTCTCGGACTCGATGACGCGCACGAGCGCAGCAATGGCTTCGACTGTCGCGCGATAGTCGCCCTGAGGTGTGGCGACGCGCCGGCGCACGAGGACAGCGCCGGTGCCATCCAGCGCGATGCCTTCGATCTTGGTGCCGCCGAGGTCGATGCCGATGCGCACGCGGCCGATGGTAGCGGCCCGCCTACTTCTTCGTGGCGTAAGCCTCGAGCAGCAGGTTGCGTTCCGGCAGGTCCTGCAGCACGAGGCGCCCGAGCGAGGTGTCCGCCTGCAGGCGCCCCGGCGACTGGGGCTGCGGCAATCCGGGATGGAGGACCGACAGCGTATTCGCACGCTCCTGGAAGATCGGCGCCGGAGCTGGACCGGCCGGACGCTCCCAGACGTAGGTGATCGCCTGCAGCATGCCGTCGGCGTCGAAGTCGTAGAGCGTCGCCTTGATACGTGGGTCGTCGCAGGCGCTGCCACGCAGGTCGATG
Organism: Burkholderiaceae bacterium; assembly: GCA_035429805.1. Lineage (GTDB taxonomy): Bacteria > Pseudomonadota > Gammaproteobacteria > Burkholderiales > Burkholderiaceae_F > JALORV01. The sequence continues at coordinate 20,309 of DAOMFL010000033.1, read as the reverse complement.
CGCAGGTTGTTCGAGTTCGGCACCTTGCCCTCGATCGCTGCCTCCTTGAAGCGCACGTCGGACATCGCACGCACCTGGTTGACGCCGACCGTGCCGAGCTTGTCGAGCAGCGCCTGTCGGCAGACCTCCGGTGATGGGCGCGACAGCGTTGATCGTGTCGGAGCCGCGGTCGCGACCTGCGCTGGCGGCGCGGCAGGTCCGAGCCCCGAAGCGGACGACGCCCCGCCGGGCGCCGATGCGTTCGTCGACGGGGCCGCCGCCACGCCTGCGCCTCGACCCGCGCCAACGCGAACGAAATTGCAGGGCTCGACGCCGATGCGCGTCGACGTCAGCTCCTGGGCGCGATCGGGTGCGAGGATCTTGAAGTTGAAGAGCTTTCCGAGCTTCGGGATGACGCCGACGAGGCCTTCGTTGCCGTGATATGCAACGTCGGTCAGCTTCGTTTCACCGATGCCGGCATCCATGCCGTAGAGCGCGGCCGGCCGGAAGTCCCAGATGCCCTCGCCGAACACGCCCTCGCAGGCGCCGCCCGCCATCATCGCGTTGAAGTCCGCGATCGCGTTGCCTGATTTCTTCTTCGGCATCACCAGTCGCCACTGGCCGAGCAGCAGATTTTTCTGCGGCGGCAGCGGCGGCGTCTTCAGAAACAGCGCGCGGTCGCGCTCGACGTCGTTGCTGATCTTCTCCTGCAGCCTGCGCTGGTTCTCCATGAAGGTGGACAGGCCCTCCCCGAAGATCCGCGCCGACTCCTCAGCGCGCTGCCTTTCAGCGGCCTCCTGCGAGCGCTGCCGCTGCTGCGCCTGCTCGTTCTGCTGGGCGTTCCACTGCTGGAAATTCGGACTGTGCGGATCGGAATCCGGGTAGCGCTGGGCCTGCGCGGTCGGCCCGGCGACCAGAAGCACGAACAGGGTCAACGCGGTGGCAGGAAGTCTCTTCTTGATCATGGGCCCGTCGAGCCGCTCAGCAGATCCAGCCCCGGTTGCGCTGCGGCTCGAACTCGAAACTCGTGTAGGCGCCGCTCTTGTCGTCGGTCACGGATTGCGCGTGCAGGTACAGCGGCTTGCGGCCCGCGAGCGTCACGCGGTAGATGCGTGAGCCGCTCAGCACCTCGCCCGGGCACGCGCCGCGCACCTGCTCGATCTTCGTGTCCTTTGGAAGTTGCGCCGCCACCGTCGGCTGGATCTGCGCCAGTTCGATCTTCTTCGATACGCCTGCCGTTGCGGAAGTGACGTTCTTCTGCGTGCCGACCAGGCTCAGTTCGCCGGGGCCCAGTCCGTCGTAGGACAGCTTTGCGTTCCAGTAGTACTGATTGCCGCCGCGCTTGGGCGCGTTGCCCTGCCACTTCGCGCCCTTGAGCTTCGAGAACGCCGACCAGTCGTTGGTGGCCTGCGGCGAGCCGGCCGGCGCCGCGATCGCAGCGGCGACCTCCCCGAGCGTCGCCGCATGGGCCGACGCGACCATGAACACGGCCAACGCCGCGGCCACCAGGACGATGCGCTTCATGTCTCCTCCCGATCCGACATATCGGCCGACCCTTCTAGCTTGGCCGCCACTCCTGCTTCCACAGCTTCTCGAGGTCCGTTGCCACCGCGGGCGGCGGTGAGCCGATCAGCGTCGACTTGCCGCGCTGATAGACCTTGCCGTAGACCACGTCGGGCGCCGCCCACAGCAGCAGCACCTTGTTGTCCGCGCAGTCGTGGTTCTTGCAGGTGGCGATCTTCACGAAGTCGGCGCCGGCCACCTTGACCGCCTTGTTCTCTGAACTCGGGCCGTCGAGTTTCGCGAGCCAGGGCTCCTTGGCGAGCGGGCCGAGCGCCTTGTAGTAGCCGGCCTTCGCCTTCGGGTCGTAGAGCAGCCCCGCAGCGCTCAGTTCCGTCAGCGCGTAGCCCTTGAAGGTCTTCTGCGAGTTGGCAGCGCTGCCCTGTGCCAGGGCCGAGACTGCCGCGACGCCGAACGCTACGACGAGGGCACAGCTTTGCAGCAGTCGTCTCATGACCGTCTCCTTGAATTTCGCCGCACCGAGGGCGGCGGCGGGCCGAGCGCGGGTTGGCGACCGGGCGTTCAGAACTTCGGCGCGGGCAGCGCCGACGGATCGACCTTCTCGCAGCGCATGCCGAAGCGCGCCAGGATCGTGTCGTCGCTGTTGCGGAAGTCGCCCTCAAGGTTGCCGTTCTGCCGATCGATCGACAGCCGGATGTAGGCAAGCCGCTTCAGCGCCGGATCCCAGGCGAAAAGCTGTCCCCGCATCCAGTCGTAGTAGAGCTGCGTGCGCTGCCCGGTGCGGTAGGTCATGCTGTAGGTCGCCGGTGAGACCTCGTACTTCATCTTCTCGCCGACCGGCAGCACGTTCGAACGCTGGATCACTGCGGACTGGTTGTTGTCGCGCATCGCGACGTCGAGATGCCCCGGCGTTCGGCCGGCGGACGACGTGACTTCTCCTGCGCAGCGCAGGTAGAGGCTGAAGTACTCCGCCCCGGCGGTCATCGGCATCGCCACCAGCGCGATGCCGACGAGCAGCCCAATGTCGAGCCGTGAGCGCATGACTACTGCTTCACTTCGCGCGACGCGTCGGTGCTGCCGCCCTGCACGCCGAGCCGGCCGCCGGTGCCCAGTCCGCCGCGCACGGTCTGCGCCTTGTAGTTGCGCAGCGCGCGGACCATCTTGTTGTACGAGTCGGTGAACGCGGCGAAGATGACCTTGCCCTGCGGCGTGCTGGTGTAGGCGCCCGCGCCACCCGCGGCACCGCCGCCGAAGAACCCGCCCATGCCGGCGAAGTCGACGTTCTTCGAGTAGCCCTCGGCCGCGGCCAGCTGCACTGTGGAGCGGTTGTCGACCAGCGTCAGGATCGCTCCCGCCTCGTTGGTCGACATCGAGCCCGCGATGCCTCCGACGACCGCGCCGACACCGGTGCGCCCGAGCAGGCCCCCGAGCCCGCCGCCGGCACGCTGGCCTCCGCGGTCGGAAAGAATCACTTCCGGAATCATCGTGTAATCGGCCGCCGCGATCTGGCCCTTGCCCATATTGCTGCCGGCGCGCCCTTCCTCGCCGCGGATCAAATCGGCTTCGCGGTTGCGCGCGGCCAGGCCGCGGCCGCGGTCGACGATGACGAAGCAGTTCGACTGCTGGATGATCAGTCGCAGCGCGGGCACGGTCGAACCCATCTTGTACTGACTCTGATACGCGGAGTACCAGCCGGCATTGGTCTGCTCGTCGATCATGATCGTGCCGAGCGTTTCTTGACATGTTTCGAGCTGCGGGTTCGACTCGCTGCTGTTGCCGCCCGCTGCGGCACCCTGTGCCTGCGTGGCGTGTCCGCCGCCCGGCTGCGGATCGGCGGCCAGCGCGATCGTCGAAGCGAGCGCGGCACCGGCACCCATCAGCAGCGCAGAGAACATCCGCTGTGCGCGGCCGTTACGGACACGCGCGTTTGCATCGATCGCTTCGGTGTTCGTCATCGCAGCCTCCTCGTCAGCGCCGCCGCGCGGCATACGAGGCAACGTAGCGAGGACGGCGTTACCGGGCCGTTACCGCAGCCGGCTCTCAGCGGTCAGCAGCGCCCTGTTGACGGGGTTGCGGTTGAGGAAGCTGTCGCGGAAGGCGTCCGGCACCTGCGGCAACGCGGCCTCCCGGATCCAGCGGACAGCCGCCGCGAGCACCGCGGTCGCGCTCTCGGTCTCGTGGTTCGCCATCAGGATTTCGAAACCGATGGCGGCGGACGTCAGCGGGTAGCAATCCGCCGGCTGCAGCGAACTCAGCGGCCGCTGCAGTTCGGACCAGCAGGCGGCGGCCGAGGCGGCATCGCCGGAGAGCAGCCGCGCGCGCATGCCGAGCAGGCGCGCCTTCATCTCGATGCCGCCGTACTCGAGCCGCCGGGCTCCCTGCGCCACGGCGTCGCACACGTGTATGGCCTCGCTCGCGTCAAGGGTTTCGGCGCGCTCCAGTTCGAGCAGCGCCCCGACGTAATAGTCGTCGCCGCGCGCCAGTTCCGCCGACGCGCGTCGCAGGTCGGCCACCGGCGACGAGCCGAGCAGGCGCGCGATGCGCGCTGCGAGATAGGCGCCCCGGACGGCGGTGTGATTCACCGACGGCGCCTCGTAGTCGAGAACCTTCCGGGCACGTGCGTATTGCCCAAGTTCGATCAGCGTGGCGGCGAGGTTGTTGCTGCATACGGCGATCCAGAGCGTCTGCCGGTCGCGCCGGAACAGCTCGAGCGCCCTTTCGAAGGCCTCGAGGCTGATCGTGTAGTGCCCGCGCCCGGCGGCATACAGGCCCACATGCGCCTCGATGACGCCGCCGATCGGACCGCCGGTGGCGCCGAGCTCGACCTGCAGCGCACGCGCGCGCAATGCGTGCTCGTACGCCTGCTCGATGTGCCCGAGGTTGCCGCGCACCGTCGCGAGGTTCGTCGTCAGCATCGCGAGTTCCGCGAGATCGCCCAGTTCGCGCGCGCAGTCCATGGCCCGCGACAACGCGTGGGCCGTGCGCCGCAGCCGGCGCGCGGAGTTCGCCACATAGGCGATGTCCGACCAGTAGTGGTCGCGCTGCTCCAGCGATCCCTCGGCTTCGACAATCGCTTCAAATGGCGCGAGCGCGGCGTCGGCCTCGTCCGTCTGACCCTGCTGCGCAAGCCCGACGGCGAGCAGGCGTGCCGCCTCGAATCGCAGCCAGGGCAGGCCGAGCCCGTCGGCCAGCGTCAAAGCCTCCTTCGCGCTGGCTACGCCGGCCACGTGATCGGCAGCCATCAGCGAGGCGTTGGCACGGGCAATCAGCGCCGCGGCGCGCTGCGCGTCGGTGCGCGCGGCCGCGAGCATACCTTCGATGACGGTCTGCGCCTGCTCGACGCCGCGCACGAGGATCAGGCTCTCGATGTTTGCGCAGCGCGCATCGAACGCGGCGTCGACTTCGCCGGCACGATCGAAGCACGTGATTGCCGCCTCGCGCTGCTCGACTTCCTCGGCGCGACGCGATGCCCGACGCGCGGCCTCGGCGGCACGCAGGTGCCACGTGGCGGCCTGCCGCCACTGACCACCCGCCGCGTATTGCTGCGCGACGCGCGCTGGCGGCGCCGCCTGCGCTTCGAGGTGCTCGGCAATGCCGCGGTGTAGCAGCTCGCCAATCGGTCCCGGGACCGCGCGCATGGCGACGTCGCGCACGAGATCGTGGGCGAAGCCATTGCCGGACAGCACGTGCGCGCGCTCCAGCTCGTTCCAGGCCTCCGTAAGGTCGAGCGGGTGCGACTGCAGCACATGGGCTGCCAGCTCCACACTGAAGTCGGCACCGGCAAGCGCTGCAGCGCGCGCCAGCCGCAGCGCGGCCGGACTCAGCTGCGCCAGTCGGCGCTCGATCAACGCCCCGACGGAAGGCGCGGTCGGCAGCGCCGCACCATGCGCTTCGGGCTGCGTGACCATCGCGCCCAGCGTCTCGAGCACGAAGTACGGATTGCCTCCCGTATGACGGGCCAGAGGACCGGCAAGCACAGCGGGGTCCACGCCTTCGAGCGCCAGCGTATCGAGGAGCCAGCGGACGTCGGCCTCTGTCAGCGGTGGCAGCGGCACTTCGATCAGGCCTTCACCGGTCTCGGCGTTGCGCCACGTGGCCAGCGCCTGCGGCATCTCTGCGCCACGTACCGCCAGTGCGAAGCGCAGGCCCGACGTCACCATCGCGGGCAGCAGTTCGAGCGACGCCGAGTCCGCGAAGTGCAGATCATCCAGCGCGACGCCGCCGAGCCCGTCCGCCGCACGGGCGCCGAGCGCCTGCACGACGGCCTGGCTGAAGCGTGCCTCATGCATGAGTTCCGAGGGTGGCGCGCCGAGTTCCGGCAGCACGCGCGCGAGTTCCGCCCGCAGCGGCGGGTCGAGCGACATCGCGTGGGTGCCGGGTGCAAACACCGCCCGCAACAGACGCGCGAGCATCGCGTACGGCACGCGCTCGTCGCCCGGGCGTGCGCCGACCACCGGCACGCCGCGGCTGCCGGCGAAGTCGCCGAGCAGGCGGGTCTTGCCCATGCCGGCGTCGGCCATCAGCACCGCGACGCGCCGCTGCTCCCAGGCATCCTCGAGCGTGCGCCACTGGCGCTCGCGCCCGACCAGCAGCGGCGGTCGCGCGATCGCTGTCGGAAGCCGGCGCGCCGCCGTCCCCGGCAGCTCGCCCGAGCGCTCGATCAGCTGCGCAAGCTCTCTCGTCTCGACACTCGGCGCGGCCCCGAGCTCGCGGCGCAGCCACTGCTCGCAACGGGCGTACGCGGCCAGCGCAGCAGACCGGTCGCCGCGCCGGTAATGCAGCCGCATCAGCAGGCGGTGCGCCTGTTCGGACAGGGGTTCGTCCGAGACCAGCCGTTCCGCATGCACGAGTGCGCGCGCAATGCGGCCGGCGGCCTCTTCCTCGCTCGCCGCTGCGGCCAACGTGTCACGCCGCAGCACATGAAAACGTTCGCGCGCGCTGCGCACCCAGTCGTCGAGTTCCGCGCAGTCCTCATAGCCGAAGCTGCCGAGCAGTTCTCCGGTGATCGCCGACGGGTCTTTCGCCAGCTGGGCGCGCAGCAGCGCCAGGTCGTGTGCAACGTCCGGCGCCAGCGCCAGCGCGGAGCTCTCATCGACGACGTCGCTTCCGGCGGCACGGCGCAGGCGGAACAGGCGCTGCCGCAGGCTGTTGCGCGCCTTCTGGGATTCCGCGTCGGGCCACAGCAGAGCGGCGGCACGCGAGCGCGATGTCGGACCGTCGATCGCCAGCAGCGCCAGCAGCGCGGCGTCCTTGCGTTCGAGGGCCACCAGCACGCCATCGCCGCGCACGAGCGCCGGCACCGCCAGCAGGCGTAACTGTAGAGGTGCAGCCGCTGCCGACGCTTCGTGCACGGCCAACTCCGCAGGCCGCAGCCAGCGGTGCAGCGCGAACACTGCAGGCGATCGGCGCGGCTCGAGTTCGCGCACGCCCGGCTCCATCGAAGGACTCGACGGGCCGATGGTTCGACGTGAGCGTTACCGGGACGTTATACAGAGGGGACGGAGCCGTCCATACCGGAACATCCCGGCCTCAGCCGCGCGCGTCGCGGATCGCGCGCCAGACGCGCTCGGGCGTCGCCGGCATCGCGATGTCGCTCACGCCGAGCGGGCGCAGCGCATCGACCACCGCGTTGATGACGGTCGGCGTCGCGCCGACGGTGCCGAGCTCGCCGACGCCCTTGGCGCCGAGAGGGTTGATCCGGCAGGGTTGCGATTCGTCGGTGTGGGTCGCGAAGTCCGGCAGATCGTCGGCGCGCGGGATGCCGTAGTCCATGAAGGACCCGGTCAGCAGCTGGCCCTCGGCGTCGTAGACGACCCGCTCATGCAGGGCCTGGCCCACGGCCTGCGCGATGCCGCCTTGGACCTGTCCGGCGACGATCATCGGATTGACCACGCGCCCGACGTCGTCGTACGTCGTGTAGCGCACGATCTCGACCCGGCCGGTCTCGGGCTCGACTTCGACCTCGCAGACGTGACAGCCGTTGGGCCACGACGCCCCGCCGACTTTCTGCACCGTGGTGACCGCGATGCGGTGTTCCGGCTGCTGCTGCGCAAGCGCCGCCAGATCGATGCCGAGGTCGGTGCCGACGACTTTGTATCGCCCCTCGGCGTAGACGAGATCGGAGGCGGGCGCTTCGAGCGCCTTCGACGCCAGATCGCGGCCCTTGTCGATCGCGTCCGTTGACGCGGTCTGCATCGCCGAACCGCCGATGTACAGCGAGCGGCTGCCCATGCTGCCGATGCCCTGCGCGACGTCGCTGTCGCCCTGCACGATCTCGATGCGGTCGGGATCGACCTGCAGCGTCTCGGCCAGGATCTGCACGTAGCTGGTCTCGATGCCCTGTCCCATCGCCTGCATCGCGGTAAACACGCGCACTCGGCCGTCGCCCTCGACGTGCAGCCGCACGGTTTCCTCGTGCACGACGCCGGTCCATTCGAGGAACGTGGAAACGGCGCGCCCGCGTCGTTTGCCCTGCGCCTCGGACGCGCGCCGGCGTGCGTCATAGCCGGCCCAGTCGGCCGCCGCGAGCGCCTGCTCGAGCATCTTCGGGAAATTTCCGCTGTCGAAAGTCTCGCCCATCGCGTTGCGGTACGGCATCTGCCCGGGCTGCACCAGGTTGCGGCGGCGCAGTTCCGCGGGATCGATCTTCATGTCCGCGGCGGCACGGTCCATCAGCCGCTCGATCAGGTAGACCGCCTCCGGACGGCCGGCGCCGCGGTAGGCGCCGATGAGATTCGTGTTCGTCAGTACGACTTTCGACTGCAGGTCGAGCACCGGCACGTTATAGACGCCGGTCGTCACCTTCGGCCCGATCGCCAGGTGAATGAAGGTGCCGGCGCCGTGACCATAGGCGCCGATAGCTCCGGTGATACGCACGCGCAGGCCGAGGATGCGGCCCTCGCCGTCGAGCGCCAGTTCGGCCTCCGCCCTCTGGTCGCGCCCGTGACTCGACGCCTGGAACTCCTCCAGTCGCGTCGCGCGCCAGCGCACCGGCCGCCCGATCCTGCGTGCCGCATGGGCGCAAACGACGTCTTCCGGGTGCACCAGCGCCTTCATGCCGAAGCCACCGCCGACGTCGCCGACGACGACCCGAACCTGTTCCGGCGCCAGCCCGAGCAGCTTGGCGAGCGTGCCCTGGTAGCCCGCCGGATTCTGTGAGGTCGCGTGGAAGGTCAGTCGCCCGGAGGTCCGGTCGAATTCCGCGACGCAGCCGCGCGGTTCGAGCGTGACCGGGGCGAGGCGCTGGTTGTCCACCGTGATGCGCGCGACGTGCTTCGCAGCGGCGAACGCCTGGTCGCAGGCGGCGCGATCACCATACGCCGCCTGGCCGGCGACGTTGCTCTTCGTGCCCGGCCACACCGTCGGCGCCGACGGCGCCAGCGCCGCGTCGAGGCTCGCGACCGCGGGGAGCACGCCGTAATCGACCTGCACCAGGTTGGCGGCGCGCTCGGCCGCGGCGCGCGACTCCGCAAGCACAACCGCGACCGGCTGGCCGACGAAGCGCACAACGTCCGCTGCGAGCGCGGCCAGCGGCACCGCGGCCGCGGACCCGCCGGCATCGGGCTTCAGCATGGGATTCGGCGGGAACGGCGCGACGCCGTCGGCCTGCAGGTCGGATCCGGTGAGGATCGCTACGACGCCCTCGACGGCGCGCGCCTCGGCGATATCGATCGCACCGACGCGCGCGTGCGCATGCGGTGAGCGCACGAACATCGCATGCAGCGCGTTCGGCAGCCGGATGTCATCGACGAAGCGTCCCTGCCCGGTCAGCAGCCGGTCATCTTCGCGCCGCGTGATCGCCTGTCCGATGCCGAACTTCATCGTCGCCATGGTGTCCCTCACCGTTGCCGCCAGAGCAGGCGAGTCTAGTGCCGCGCAGACAGCGCCTGCGGTCGCCCTAGAGGATGCGATTGAACCAGAGCATCGACAGCAGCGCCGCGAGGGTAGCGAGCAGCGCCCCGATGCCGGCGAACACTGCGGTCACTTCGGTCGGACGCTGCTTCTCGAACGCGAGCTTGGCGCCCAGCGTGCGGTAGATCTTCTTCAGGTCCTTCGCATCGGTCGCGCGGAAGTATTCGCCGTGCGTGGTCGACGCGACCTTCTGCAGCGCGTCCTCGTCGAGGCGCGTGCGCATCGACCAGCCGTCGACGCGGACGATGACGCCCTCCGGAGTGCCCATGCCGACGGTGTAGATGCGCACGCCATACCGTGCCGCGAGTTCAGCGGCCTTCTGCGGATCGGGGCCGACGTTGCTCTGGCCATCGGAGAGCAGCACGATCGCCACGGACGTGTTCTCGCCGGGCGCCATGGACTTCGCGTCGTCGCCCTGCGCGGCCTCGATCGGTTTCGGCCGGTCCTTGCGCGGGTTGATGAAGCCGTCGACGTCGATGTGAGCCTGCGGCATCGCGGTGTCGAGTGCAATGACCAGTCCGCTGCCGAGCGCGGTGCCGCGCTGCGGCTCGAGCCGCTCGAGCGCCGACAGGATGTCCTCGCGCTTCGTCGTCGGCGACTGCACGACCGCGGCGGCCGCGGCGATACCGACGACGCCGATGCGCACCGTGTCCGGCTGCTCGTTAACGAAGGCGACGGCCGCGTCACGCGCGGCCGCCATGCGAGTCGGCGCAATGTCGGTCGCCTTCATGCTGCCCGACATGTCGAGCGCGAGGATCACCGTTTCGACGCGCGATGGCAGCGTGATGGTCGCCTGCGGCCGGGCCACCGCGAGCAGCAGCGCGGTCAGCGCCAGCAGCCACAGCAGCGGCGGTACGGCACGGCGCCAGCGCGCGGCCGCCTCCGCGCCCACGATGTCGAGGTTCACCAGCGGCTGCGATGCGGCGCGCCGGCGCCAGACCAGCGCCCGGTAGACCAGCATCGCCAGCGGCAGCGCGAGCAGCAGCCACAGCAGGCGTGGCCACAGGAAGCTCAGCGCAAAGGATTCCATCGGCTCAGGTCGCGTGCAGCCCGGCCACGATGGCGGGAACCCCGCCCGCTGCAAGCTGGCTGCGACGCTTGCGCAGCTGCACGAAGCGCAGCAGCGCGGCGTCGAGCGGCTCGTCGGTCGCAAGCTCCAGGCAGTCGACCCCGGCTTCGGCCAGCGACTCGCGCAGCGCGGCCTCGCGCTGGGCCGCGGCCGCCGCAAAGCGCTGGCGGAAGGCGCGGTCGTGGGTGTCGACCGTCAGCTGCTCGCCGGTCTCGGCGTCCTGCATGACGACAAGACCGATGTCCGGCAGAGCCACTTCCATCGGATCGGTAAGACGCACGGCGATCACCTCGTGGCGGCGCGCGAGCTGCGCCAGCCGGCGGCCCCAGCCCGGCGTGCTGATGAAATCCGAAACCACGAACACGACCGAGCGACGCTTCATGACCGGCTGCGCGAACGCCAGCAGCTGCCCGAGGTCGGTCACCCTGCCAGGCGCAGCCTTGCCCTTGCAGTACACGGGCGCGCCCATGAGGGCGATGCGATCGAGCACGTGCAGCACGTGGCGCCGGCCGTTGCGCGTCGGCACGACTTCGACCGCGCTGTCCGACTGCAGCACCGCCCCGACGCGGTTGCCGAAGCGCGCGAAGAGCCGCGCCAGCACCGCGACCAGTTCGGCCGACAGCACTCGCTTGCGCACGCCGCTGGAGCCGAAGTCGAGCGACGCGGACAGGTCGAGCAGAAACCAGGCCGCGACCTCGCGATCCTCCTGGAACTCGCGCACGTGCGGCGTCTGCAGCCGCGCCGTGACGTTCCAGTCGATGTAGCGCACGTCATCGTGCAGCTGGTATTCGCGCAGATCGGCGAGGTCGAGGCCGAAGCCGCGGAACAGCGTCCGATAGTCGCCCTGCAGCAGGCCGTCGAGCCGGCGCAGCACGGTCCATTCGAGGCGATGAAGCAGGCGCTCGGGATCGATGCGGCGGCCCGGACGCGCACCGTCCCCGGCGGACTCATTGGCCGCCGCGGGGGCGCCGGGCGCAACGGCCCCGGCAATCGCCTGCCTAGGCGCCCGCCGCCACCCGAACATGGCTTTCCAGAGGCGCTTCCGGTGCCTGGATCGTCTGCAGCACACGCATGATCAGCGCATCGGCCGTCTGGCCGTCCGACAGCGCCTCGTAGGACAGCACCAGGCGGTGACGCAGCACGTCCGGCACGATGTCGATGACGTCCTCCGGAAGCACGTAGGCGCGCCCGCGCAGGAACGCCAGCGCCCGCGCACCCTCGATCAGGCTGATCGTCGCGCGTGGGCTGGCGCCGAAGCTGAGGTAGCGCTCCATGTCCTTCAGGCCGTACTGCTCCGGCCGGCGCGTCGCCGCGACCAGCTTCACCGCGTACTGGATCAGGTTCGGATCAACGTAGATCTTCCGGCACTGCTGCTGCAGTTCGGAGAGCTGCGCCGTCGTGCAGACGGCGGAGACTGCGGTCGCTGCGCCCGTCACGCGCTCGACGATGACGAACTCCTCCTCCTCGTTCGGGTAGCCGACCAGCACCTTCATCATGAAGCGGTCGACCTGCGCCTCCGGCAGCGGGTAGGTGCCCTCGGTCTCGATCGGGTTCTGCGTGGCCATCACGAGGAACGGCTCGGGCACCTTGTGCGTCTCGCCGGCGATCGTCACCTGGCGCTCCTGCATCACTTCCAGCAGCGCGCTCTGCACCTTGGCCGGCGCGCGGTTGATCTCGTCGGCCAGCAGCAGGTTGGCGAACACCGGGCCGAGCACGGTGCTGAAGTCGCCGGTCTTCTGGTTGTACATGCGCGTGCCGACGAGATCGGCCGGCAGCAGGTCGGGCGTGAACTGGATTCGCTTGAAGGTCCCGTGGATCGTCTTCGCCAGCGTGTTGATGGTCAGCGTCTTCGCCAGGCCCGGCACGCCCTCGACCAGCAGGTGCCCCTGCGACAGGATCGCCACCAGCACGCGCTCGAGGAAGTGGTCCTGCCCGACGACGATGCGCTTGACCTCATACAGCACCCGCTGCATCAGCTCGCCGGTCTCTTTAGCCTTCAGCATCTCGCTCATCGTTTGCCTTTGCGTGCCCTTGTGATGAAAAAAATCGTCCGGCTCCGCCGGCGATTTTTTCTAACTCGATCGCGCAAAAGTAGGTGTGCACTTTTTGCGCGCCTAGAAAGGCGGAATACCAACAGCCCCACCCGCACTCTCGATCGTCGCCGCAAACCCGATGCCGATGAAAGTGCGGGCCGACGTCGGGTTGAGAATGGCGGTGACGATGCCGATGACCTCGCCGTCCATCGTGACCAGCGGGCCGCCGGAGTTGCCCGGATTGGCCGCGGCATCGAACTGGATCAGCCCGGTCATCACCTGCTTGCCTTCGGGCGACCTGAAGCTGCGGTCGAGTCCGGAAATCACGCCGGACGACACCGACGGACCGATGCCGAACGGGAAACCCACCGCGACGACTTCGTCACCGGGCCGCAGGTTGGCAGTCGAACCCAGCGTGGCCGACTCGAGGTCGTCCGGCACTTTCTTCGCCTTGATGACGGCGAGGTCGTTCTCCGGGTACGCCCGCACGAGTTCGACGTCCGACTCGCTGCCGTCGTAGAACTTCACCGTCACGCGCTTCGAGCCGGCGACCACATGCAGGTTGGTCAGGATGATGCCGGAGTCGACGATGACCACGCCGGACCCGACCCCCTGCATCTGCACGCCCGAACCGGGCTCGTCGTTCTCCTCGCCGTTGTAGCCTTCGACGCGCACGACGGCGGGCATCACGAGATCTGCGGCTTTGGCCGCACGCGAGGGCAGGGTCTTCGTCTCCAGCGTGTGCAGCACCGACTTGTCGATGTCGTCCTGCTTCAGCGCAATGCGCTTCGGCTGCATCGCGTCGCGCACCAGCACGACGGCCAGCGCCAACGCGATGCCTCCCAGCAGCAGCAGCGCGCGATCGTGGCGCCGCGCCAGGCGACGCAGCCGGCCCTCCGCCGCTGGAGCCGTTGCGACGACGGTCTCGGCTGCGGCGGCGGACGGCGGTGCGGCCGGCGCCGTGACATCGCCGGCCGGCGAGCGCCCGCGCCGGCCGGACCGGTGCGCGCTGCTGTAGAGCGCGGGCTTCTTCATGGGCCGTCAGCGGGTGCCATCGGAAGATCAGGGAAAAAAGTATCACGCCCTGCGCGCGGCCGGTGCGTCGAGATTCCGGCCGGTCGACGAAGCCCCTTGCAAGGCGGGGTCTTGCGTGCCGGGGCACGGCAATCGCCCCGGATCGCGCGGTACGCTCTTCGTCGTAACGCAGGGGACGCCGCCAGTCGCGCGCACCTTCAGCCGCAGCGATGGTCAATGCTAGAGTGGCCGCGCGGTACCGGCTCGGTCTGGGTCCCGCATTCCGTCGACGAGGTTCCGAGAGGACCGGCGATGCGCTTCATCTGGCCGGAGATGCTCTGGCTGCTGCTGCTGATTCCCGCGCTGGTCGGCGCCTATGTGGTCGCGCTGCGCCGGCGCAAACGCATGGCGCTGCGTTACGCAAGCCTCACGCTGGTGCGCGATGCGATCGGCCCGGGACAGCGCATCCGCCGGCACATTCCGCCGCTGCTGCTGCTGCTCGCACTCAGCGCCGCGATCGTCGCGCTCGCCCGGCCCACGGCCTCGGTGGTGCTGCCGTCGCAGTTCATGACCATCGCGATGGCCATGGACGTTTCTCTCAGCATGCGCGCCACCGATGTCGAGCCGAGCCGTCTCGTCGCGGCACAGAATGCGGCCAAGGCCTTCATCGACGAGTTGCCGGTCAACGTCCGGGTCGGCATCGTCTCGTTCGCCGGGACCGCAGCGGTCGTGCAGACGCCGACCGAGGACAAGGAAGACATGAAGGCGGCGATCGACCGCTTCCAGCTGCAGCGCGCCACCGCGACGGGCAGCGGGCTGATCCTTGCGCTCGGCATGCTGTTTCCGGATGACGGCCTCGACCTGGAATCGGTGGCGATGTCGATGCGGCACACCGGCGTGTCGCTCGACAGCGCGGGCAGGCGTGAAGCCGAGCGGCCGGCGCGCGAACCGGTCGCTCCGGGTTCCTATACGTCGGGCGTGATCATCCTGCTCTCCGACGGTCGCCGCACCACGGGCCCGGACCCGATCCAGATCGCGAAGCTGGCGGCCGACCGGGGGGTGCGCGTCTACACCGTCGGCTTCGGCACGCTGCAGGGCACGACGATCGGCTTCGAGGACTATCAGATCTACGTTCGGCTCGACGAAGAAACGCTGAAGGCGATCGCCAAGATCACCGGCGGGGAATACTTTCACGCCGGCACGGCCTCGGACCTGCGCGCCGTCTACCAGAACCTCAACGCCAAGCTGGCGATGGAGCGACAGCAGACCGAAGTCGGCGCACTGGCGAGCGGGCTCGCCGCCTTCTTTGCGCTGCTCGCGGCGCTCTTGTCGGTCTGGTGGTTTCATCGCGCTGCGCCACCGCCGTCCCGGCCAGCTTCGCGTTAGCAGCACGCAAAAAGATGGGCGTCACCGCGGACGGGACGCCCTAGAGTGCGGAGGGAGTACCAAGTTTCAGGCTCACCCAGGCTGCCATTTAGCTGGCGCAGAGTCGATGCCAGATCAGCAACAGCCGGAGGCGATGCTCGCGCAGTACAACGCTGCTGCGTAAGGGCCGGAAGGGCCGGGCAGGCTGCCCTTTGGTGCAATGCCGGCGCAGTCCGCACTGATGGCTGCAGTACAGTGCGCCCGCAATGGCAACAACGAGATCGAACCGCCGCGGATCGGGCCGCTGGGTCGGCGCGGGCGGATGGCTGGCACTGCTGCTGACCTGCGCCGCACCGGCGCTGGCGCAGGGCCCGAGCGCACCGGAAACGATGGCGGACGACCATGCGCACGTGCTCGTCATCACCGGGATCGATCCGTATCTGCCGGCGTTCGTGGCGATCGACCGCGGCATGCGCACGGCGATGGCGCAGGTGCACCGGGGCTCGGTGGCCTGGCTGTACGAATCCATCGACGTCATCCGGCTTGGCGGCGCTCCCGGCCCCGAGCTGGCCGACCTCCTGGCCAAGAAATACGAGGGCACGCGCATCGACGCCGTCGTGCTGATCGCGGAGCCCGCCGCCAACTTCTACCTGCGATTCCGTGATCGCCTGTGGCCGAACGTGCCCGTCATCGTCCACAGCGTGGTGCAGTCGAGTGCCGATCACATCGCCTCGACGCCGGGACTCACCGTGCTCCCGGCCCGCACCGACTATGCGGGCACTTTGCGCATTGCGCGCGCCTTGCAGCCTCGCGCGACGCGAATGCTCGTCGTCGGCGGCACCTCGCCAGCGGACGAATTGCAGCTCGCCACCGTTCGCGCCACGCTCGGACCCACCGTCGGCATCCCGGTCGAGTACCTGGTCGGATCTTCCCCGCAGGATGTTGCGGCACGCCTGGCCAGCGAGGGACCGCAGACCATCGTGATCTACACGAGCCTGTTCCGGGACGAGTCGGGCAAGATCTACATCCCGAGGGAAATCCTCGAGCAGCTCGCCGCGTCGAGTGCCGTGCCGATCTTTGGAGCGTTCGACTCCTACATGGGCTTCGGGGTCACGGGCGGGGCGATGGAGTCGTTCACCGAGCGCGGCGAACGTGTCGCGGAACTGGTGGCCGAGGCACTCGAGCGGCCCATGCAGACGACGGCGGTCGCGCTGCCTTTGCCGTCGCGCTGCGTCGTCGACGCCCGCCAGCTGAAGCGTTACGGCCTCTCGACTGACCTGCTGCCGGAAGGCTGCGAGGTGCGCTTCGTCGAGCCTTCGTTCCTTGCGCAGTACTGGTGGCAGACGCTGCTGGTCGCCGTGGCCCTGGCGGCGCAGACGCTGCTGATCGCAGGGCTGCTGCTCGAACGACGCTCGCGCCGCGCTGCCGAAGTCACCCTGCAGGCGCAGCGTTCGCAACTGCTGCACGCCGCGCGTCTGGCGGTCGCAGGCGAGCTGACGGCCGCGATCGCGCACGAAATCAACCAGCCGCTGGGCGCGATCCTCAGCAATGCGGACGCTGCCGAGATGATGCTGAAGGGAGGCAGCGTCGACCGCGACGAACTGCTGCAGATCCTCGGCGACATCCGCAGTGACGACCTGCGCGCGAGCGAGGTGATCCGTAGACTGCGCGCCTTCCTGGCGCGCCAGGAAGTCGAAAGGCGGCGCTGCGACCTGAACCGGATCGCCGAAAAGGCGTCCGCGATTCTCGGCGCCGAGGCGCGCCGCCGCGGCAACGCCCTTGAATACGACCTCAGCGCCCGCAACCCGGAGGTGCTGGGCGACCCGGTCCAGCTGCAGCAGGTGATCATCGCGATCGGCCTCAACGCCTTCGACGCCAGCGCCACGCTCCCGGACGGCCAGCGCCGCATCCGCATCGCGACCGCAGACACGCCCGACGGCGTGCGGCTCACGGTACGCGACTTCGGCGTCGGCATCGCCAAGGAGGATCTGTCGCACGTCTTCGATTCCTTCTTCACGACAAAGCGCAGCGGCATGGGGCTCGGCCTCGCGATCGCGCGCACGATCGTCGACGCGCACGGGGGTACGATCGAAGCTGTCAACTGCGAGCAGGGCGCCGAGTTCCGCGTGACGCTGCCGCTAGCCCCTGAAGAAACGCAGACCGCTGAACGGCCCCGAAGAAGAACATGAGCAACGGAGCCGTCATTCACCTCGTCGACGACGACGGCTCGCTGCGCAACGCGCTGCAGCGCCTGCTGGGTGCGGCCGGCTACCAGGTGCGGACCTATGCGTCTGCGGGCGAGTTCCTGCTGCAGCCGCCCGGCGACGAGCCGGGCTGCCTGCTGCTCGACCTGCGCATGCCGGGCCCGTCGGGCCTCGAACTGCAGGAGTCGCTGCAGCGCCACGGCATCACGCTGCCGGTCGTCTTCCTCACCGGCCATGGCGACCTGCCGACCGGCGTGCGCGCCATGAAGGCGGGCGCGGTCGATTTTCTGACGAAACCGGTCGAGCGCGACGTGCTGCTGGCCGCGATTGCGCGCGCGCTGCAGATGGATGCAGCCCGCCGCGCACACGCGGCCGGCGACGAAGAGCTGCGCAGCCGTTACGCCGGGCTCACAGCCCGCGAGCGCGAAGTGTTCCGGCTGATCGTCGCAGGCAAGCTCAACAAGCAGATCGGCGACGCGCTGGGCATCGCCGAGCGC
This sequence comes from Burkholderiaceae bacterium, assembly GCA_035429805.1. Lineage (GTDB taxonomy): Bacteria > Pseudomonadota > Gammaproteobacteria > Burkholderiales > Burkholderiaceae_F > JALORV01. The sequence goes on along the minus strand of DAOMFL010000033.1, from coordinate 2,716 downwards.
ACCGTCAAGGCGCAGCGCGCGAGCGTCATGACTAAGCTGGGCGCCACCAACGCGGCCGAACTCGGCCGCATCGCGGCCGAGCTGCGCACGGTCGACCCCTGAAGGCCGGCCCCGGATATACTACCGGGGGTATCTATTCACGACGTTCCGGCCGCCTCGGCCGGGCCCCCATTCGGAGACGGAATGCAATGAAACGGTGGCTCATGGGTCTCGCGTTGTCGCTGGCGGCTGCCGGCGCGATGGCGCAGACAGTCGTCGATCTCGACTATGTGAAACAGGCGGTTGGACGCGGCGCGCTGGTCTGGGACGCCCGCGACGAGGCCGCATTCGCCAAGGGTCACATCCCCGGGGCCGTCAACATCGGCGACCCGACGCTGACGCTGCGCGACGCGCAGACCGAGGACTACCTGCCGACGGCCGACCTCGAGAAGCTTATGGGCGCCGCGGGCATCGACCCGGCCCGCGAAGTCATCGTCTACGGTGACCGCGGACTGCCGTCGGTCTACTTCGCGCAGCTCACGCTGCATTACTTCGGTGCGAAGAATGCGCGCGTCTATCACGAAGGCCTCGAGGGCTGGCGCTCCGCCGGCCAGGCAGTCGCGTCGACCGCGACCAAGCCGAAGCCGGTGACGCTGAAGCTCACGCCGCAGCCCGGTGTTCTCGTCACCTCCAGGGAAGTGGTCGCCAGCCTGAAGCGGCCCGACGTGCAGTTCCTCGACGTGCGCACGGCGAAGGAATTCAGGGCCGAAGATATCCGCGCGATCCGCGGCGGTCACATCCCTGCCGCCATCAACGTGCCGTTCGAGCAAAACTGGGTCGATCCCGATACCCGCAGCAAGCTGCGCGCCGGAACCGTGAAGGACACCGCCGGCATGTCTCTCAAGCCGCGGGCCGAGCTGGCCAAGGTCTACGAGAAACTCGATCCGGCGAAGGAAACCATCGTCTACTGCCAGAGCGGCAACCGCGCCGCGCAGACGGCCGCGGTGCTCGCCGACCTCGGCTACCGCAACGTCAGGGTCTACGACTCGTCCTGGCTCGGCTACTCGAGCTGGCTGAGCGCCCCAGCCGAAGACGAGGTGTGGACCAACTTCGGCTCACTGCCGGCTACGCTCAAGGGACTCGAAAACCGCTTCGGTGAGCTGGAGCGCGCCGCGACCAAGAAGTAGGCCACCGCGTCCGGCGGCGCGCGGCACCAGCCCGGATCGCTGCCGCGCATCCGGCCCCTTCTTCGCCTGCCCCAAGGTGCAGGCGCTGCTGCCCGGGTGAACGATGCGCAGCCCCCGGCGCAGTCGCACGATGAGCGCATGCATCCGCTGCGCTGTCACCCCGCCCCGGCGCTCGAGCGCCAGGGCCGCGTCGTCATCGTCGTCGAAGACGATGTCGGACTGCGCGGCGCGCTCGAGCGCGTGCTGCGCAAGTCAGGGTTCGAGGCGCAGGCCTACTCCAGCGCGGAAACCGTCCTGGCCGATCGTTCCGTCGACGGGGCGGACTGCCTCGTCTTCGATCTCGACCTGCCGGCGCTCTCCGGGCTGGACCTGCTGGAGCGCCTGCGGGCCCGCGGCATGAAGGCGCCGGCGGTCGCCATCAGCGCGCAGGACCCGAAGCGTGCACGCCGCGACGTCCGGCGCCGCGGCATCGATCACTTCCTGGCCAAGCCATTTTCCGGCAGCGCTCTGGTGCGGCTGATCGACGACGTGCTCCACGACGCCGCGCCTCCCTCCCGGGGAAGCTAGTACAGTCCGTGCCGCTGCAGCCTCCCGTGCGGGAGCGCCAGCAAAAAAACCAGACCACCTTGCGCGCAGGCGGAGCACTGACATGGCATCCAAACTCACCGCCGAATTCCTCGGCACCTTCTGGCTGGTCCTCGGCGGCTGCGGCAGCGCCGTGCTCGCGGCTGCGTTCCCGGAACTCGGCATCGGCTTCGTCGGCGTCTCGCTGGCGTTCGGCCTGACGGTGCTGACGGGCGCCTATGCGCTCGGGCCGATCTCCGGCGGCCACTTCAATCCGGCGGTCTCCTGCGGGTTGTGGGCAGGCGGACGCTTCCCGGCGTCGCAGCTGCTGCCGTACATCGTCGCGCAGGTGGCCGGCGCTGTGGTCGCGGCCGCCGTGCTTTACCTGATCGCCAGCGGCAAGTCGGGCTTCAGCCTGAGCGCGGGCTTCGCTTCCAACGGCTTCGGCGAGCACTCGCCGGGCAAATACAGCTTCGGCGCCGCCGCGATCACCGAAGTCGTGATGACGTTCATGTTCCTGATTGTCATTCTCGGTGCGACGCACAAGCGTGCGCCGGCGGGCTTCGCGGGCCTGGCGATCGGGCTGGCGCTGACGCTGATCCACCTGATCAGCATCCCGGTCACCAATACTTCCGTGAACCCGGCCCGCAGCACCGGGCCGGCGCTGTTCGTCGGCGGCTGGGCGCTTGAGCAGCTCTGGCTCTTCTGGGTGGCGCCGATCGTCGGCGCCATCGTCGCGGGTTTCGTCTCGCGCGCGGTGTTCGACTCGGCCGAGGCGCCGCCCGTCGTCGGTAACCGCTGACGCCTCGCGGCGTCCGCCCCTGATCGGTGCGCCGCAAATCGCCGCCTGGCGCCAGCACGCCGTCACGTCTCGCCGGCGTCGACGCCGTGTCCACGAATACCGCAGCGCCTCGCGGGCCCGGCATGAGGGCCGCCCGCTGGGCCGCGGCCGCCGTCGCCGCCACTGCTGCGGCCGGACTCCTCGC
>DAOMFL010000032.1:0-41248 GCA_035429805.1 Burkholderiaceae bacterium | reverse complement strand
TTCGCCAGCGCTGACGGCCAGAGCGCCGTGTACCGGCGCCGGTCGCAGGTCGTACTGACCAGCGACTCGGAAAGCGACAGCGGCGGCCAGGCCACGAGCTTCGCGTTGCCCGACAGCGAAATGAAGGTGCGCATCGACCAGTACGGCTACGCCAAGCTGGTGCGGCCGTCGCGCTCGACGCAGCACGTCGATCCGCTTTCCAATGTCGTCGACGGCGCCGCCGACATGGAGCGCGAAGCCGCGCAGTCCGTCTGCGCGCACCTGAACGAACACGTCGAGGCGATGGAGCATCCACAACGCTGGACGCCGCCGCCGGATCACCAGCTCGTGCCCACGAACGTGCGGGCGTTTCCCGAGCCCAGTCCCGAGATGCCGAAGCCCATCGGCGAGAAGGGCGGCAAGCACGTCTACGATCAGAGACGCATGAGCGAGTACCTCGACGAGCGCGCCCGATGGATGAAGCGGCGCTTCGCCTGGGAGGCCTCGCAGAAGGAGCTGCTGGACCTCGCCCAGCGCGCGGCACAGGGCGTCATCGAGTCGATGCGTGAGCACCTGCTGGCCTGCCTGAAGGACATCCTGTGGCCGCTGCCGGTCAGCATCAGTTTCGAAATCGACGATGTGACCGCAGTGCGCATGGATGTGCAGCTGCCGCTGCTGCCGACCCTGCCCGACCGTGAGGCCGCGATCGACTACGGAAACCGCGTGATCGTGCGGCGCATGGCCGAGGTGATCCACACCAAACTGCACAACCGCCATGCGCTCGGCCTCGTGCTGCGGCTGGTGGGCGAAGTTTTCGCGGCGCTGCCGACCGTGCAGAACGTAACGGTGTCCGCGCGGCAGCAGCCGCCGGACACACGACCGCCGCGTTACGTCGCCACGACTCGCGTCTCGCGCAAGGAGTGGACTGCGCTGCATCAGAGCGGGGCCGCCCGGGGCGATGCCGCGCAGTGCCTGCAACAGATGGAATCACGGTTCAACCTGACCGGCCTCGGCGCATTCCTGCCGATCGAACCGTTCGACTGAGCACCTCCCTGCTTGACAGCCGTCAACCGGCGATCGCCGCCGGGCTCGTAGGCTGAAATCCACGAATTGACTGACGCGAGACCGCCACCCCGCGGTTCGGCCCGTTGTCGATGGATGGCGTCATCGGCGTATCGGCCGGGCCACGGGACGGACTCGCGCAGGCGATCTATATCGAAGAGCGCTCCGGGCGCGCGGCACCCGGCAGACGCCGCGGCCGGAGAGTGAGCAGACGCAGAAAGGACTCCGCAGATGACACGCAGGAAGCAGACGCTGTCTCCGGTGCCGGAGGTGGCACCGCCGACAGACGACGAATCGTCCCGGGTCGTCGCACGGCCGGACGGCTACTACTGGGTCGCGGACGACGGGCGCCAGGAGTTCGGGCCGTTTGCGAGCGCCACGCTGGCGCTCGCCGCGTTGCGCGAAGGCATCGAATCGGCACTTGAAGAGGGCCAGAGCGTTGCCGAGGCCGAGGCGGAGATAGGCATCGCCGAATGGGTCGATCCCGACACCGGCCAGCCCGCCGAGGAAGTGATCACGCGTCTCGAGGACCACTGAGGCGGAAGATGCTGCTCTTCGCGCTGGCGGCGACGCGCGACTTCGGCGCGGCGATCGCACGCGAGCTCGGGCAGGCACTGGCGCCGCTGGAGGAGCGCACTTTCGAGGACGGCGAGCACAAGATCCGGCCGCTCACCGACCCGGACGGCGCGGACGTCTACGTTGTGCAGAGCCTGCACGGCGGTCCCGACGCAAGCGGCGACGACAAGCTGGTGCGGCTGCTCATGTTCAGCGCCGCACTGCGCGATCACGGTGCGCGGCGCATCACCGCGGTCACGCCTTACCTCGCCTACGCGCGCAAGGACCGGCGCACCAAGCCATTCGACCCGGTTTCGCTGCGCGTCGTTGCGCAGCTCATCGAAGCGGCCGGATGCGACGGACTGATCACCCTGGAAGCCCACAATGTCGCGGCGTTCGACAACGCGTTCCGCCGGCGCGCGGTCAATCTCGATCCCTACTCGCTTTTCACGGCCGCGGCGGCACCGGCGGTCGGCGATGCGCCGGTCGTCGTGGCCTCACCCGATATCGGCGGCGTGAAGCGGGTGCAGCTCTGGCGCGAATTGCTGGAGGCGGCCTGGCAGCGGCCGATCGGCCAGGCGTTCGTCGACAAGCGCCGCAGCGCTGGTGTCGTCAGCAGCGGCGAGATCGTCACCGGAGACGTGAACGGTGCGACCGTGCTGATCCTCGATGACCTGATCGCCACCTTCGGCACGATCGAGCGCGCGGCGCGGGCACTGACGAAGGCCGGCGCGCGGCGCATCCTCGCCTTTGCCGCACATGGGCTGTTCGTCGGTCCCGCCGCGGAGTCCGTTGAGCGTGCGCCGGTCGAGCGGGTCTTCGTCACCGATACGGTCCCGCCGTTCCGCCTGACCGCAGCCGCCGCGCGCGGCCGCGTCGAGGTGCTGCCATCGGCCGCGCTCTTCGCTGCGGAAATCCGCAGGCAGCACGCGGCGTGGCGCTAGCCGCGCGCCACTGCTTCGACCCGATCCAGGCGTTCACAGACCACAGTTGCATAGCGCCGTGCCAGCGGCATCCAGCGCGCGGGCGTGCGCGGTGCCGCATCGAGCAGGTGCGCCACCGCCAGTCGTGCCCGCACCAGCGCGCGCTGCGCCGCATAGATTGCCATCACTTCGTCAGGAGGCCGATCCTGCAGCGCGGCCGCGCAGCGCTCGATCAGTCGCGGACCGATCCATCCGGCCCCGAGCATGCTGCATTCGAGATCGAGGAACGCGAGCTCATCGAACGGATCGACCTCGCGCAGCGCACGGTTGAACTCGAGACAGTCGATGACGACAGGCGTCCCATCGAGCCCGATGTGCTCGGGCCGCAGGTCACCATGACCCTCGCGCAGCCGCCCGGCCGCCGCGCGCGCGCCGAGCGGACCGGCGCAGCGCGCGAGCGTCCGGTCGAAGCGCTCCAGCGCCGCGGCGGTCACCGCATCGTGGAAGCGCGGATCGAGGAGGACGTCGCGGTTCATCGCCTGCGCGGCCACGAAGCGCTGCACATAGCCCTCGGCGCTGAGTGCCACGCGCGGCGCCGCCTCGAAGAACTGCGCGAGCCGCGCTGCCAGCCGGTCGATATCCTCGCGCGATACCGTGCCCGCCGGCGCCGCGACATCGAGCATGCGCTCGCGCGGGAGGCGATGCATCTGCACCAGCCAGTCGACGACGGTGCCGCGGCGTGCGCCGTCGATATCGCCAATCGCCAGTCCGCCCTCCGGCAGCGCCAGCAGCGGCACGACACCAACATAGACATCGGGCGCCAGGCGCCGGTTGAGCCGCACTTCCTCGCGACAGTTGAACTCGCGCGCCGCGAGCGTCGAGAAGTCGAGGAACGGCGTGCGCACCGGCTTCTTCAGCTTCAGAACGCGGTCGCCGGCGAGGAACACCCACGACATGTGGGTCTCGATGACCTCCGGCACCGCCTTCCCGGCGTGCGCGTCTGCGGATGCGAGGAATCGCAGCTTGTCCGCCAGCGGGACGTACCGCGCAACTTGAGCCAGCCCCATATGTGCAGGGAACGCCGAATTCCGCTCGCGGCGTTGATGCGGATCAAGGGGCGCCCAGAGCCGCCGCCGATGCTGAAGTTGTGCAGTGGCTTATGCAAGGTGGGTGTGTCTGCCCACGAAAGGAGGCTCGATGACCCATGCCGATGTCCTCATCGGTCCACACCGGTTGCCGGGTCTCGTTGAAGTCCCGCACGGTCCGGTGCATGGCGTCGTGATCTTTGCCCACGGCAGCGGCAGCAGCCGCCTGAGCCCGCGCAACCAGTTCGTCTCCGGGCGTCTGCACCAGCGCGGCCTGGCCACGCTGCTGTTCGACCTGCTGACAGAGGACGAGGCCCTCGACCGGCGCAACGTCTTCGACATTCCGATGCTGGCGCGACGGCTGGGTGAGGCGATGGACTGGCAGCGCACCCGCGACGACATCTCGCGGCTGCCGACCGGACTCTTCGGCGCCAGCACTGGCGCCGCCGCGGCGCTGGTGGCTGCCGCGGCGCACACCGGTCGCGTCGGCGCGGTCGTGTCGCGTGGCGGCCGGCCGGACCTCGCCGGCAGCGCGCTGCCGCGGGTGCGCGCACCGACGCTGCTGATCGTCGGCGGGGCCGATGTCGAAGTTCTCGAGCTCAATCGCGAGGCCGCCGCGCAGATGACCTGCGAGCACATGCTGCGCGTCGTGCCCGGCGCCACCCATCTTTTCGAGGAGCCGGGGACGCTCGACATCGTCGCAACGCTGGCGGCGGACTGGCTCGCGCAGCACCTGACGGAAGAAAGCCATGCTTGACGAGACCCGCACTCCGTTCCGAAACCGTGTCGAGGCGGGCCGGCTGCTCGGCGAGCGCGTGGCCGCGCTGCGTCCGGCGCAACCGGTCGTGCTGGCACTGCCGCGCGGCGGCGTGCCGGTCGGCCTCGAAGTCGCGCGCGCGCTCGATGCGCCGCTCGATCTGCTGCTGGTGCGCAAGATTGGCGTGCCCTGGCAACCGGAACTCGCGGTCGCCGCGGTGATGGACGGCGCCGAGCCGGTTGTCGTCGTCGAGCCGCATGTGCAGGCTGAAGCCGGAGTGAAGCAGTCGTATATCGACCAGCGCGCGCAGCAGGAACTCGCCGAGATCGAACGCCGGCGCCGCGCCTACCTCGCCGATCGCGCGCCGGTGCCGGTCTCCGGTCGCACCGCGATCGTCGTCGACGACGGCATCGCCACCGGCACGACGATGCGCGCCGCGCTGCGCGGGCTGCGTCGGCGCAATCCGGCGCGACTGGTGCTCGCGGTGCCGGTTGCCCCGCCCGACACGATCGAGGCGCTCGCGCGCGAAGTCGACGACGTGGTCTGCCTCGCTCAGCCGTCCTTCTTCGGCGCGATCGGCTACTTCTACATCGACTTCCACCAGCTGAGCGACGACGAAGTCATTGCGCTGATGCGGGAGGCGCCGGTCGCGGAGAACACGGCAACGCAATGAAGGGTCCGTGCGCGTCGGCGCTGCTGACCGACCTGTACCAGATGACGATGCTGCAGGCGTACTGGCAGCATCGGATGAACGGCGTTGCCGTGTTCGAGCTCTTCGTGCGCAAGCTGCCGCCGGAGCGCGCGTTCCTCGTCGCGGCCGGACTCGAACAGGCGCTCGACTTCATCGAGCAGGCGCGCTTCGATGACGCCGAGCTCGAGTGGGTCGAAAGGAGCGGCACGTTTGCGCCCGGCTTTGCCGACTGGCTCGGCGCGATGCGCTTCAGCGGCGACGTGTGGGCGATGCCGGAAGGGACGGTCTTCTTCCCGAACGAGCCGATCCTGCGCGTGGTCGCGCCGATCGCCGAGGCGCAGTGGCTCGAGACACGCATCCTCAACCTGGTGCACTTCCAGACCGTCATCGCGAGCAGGGCCGCGCGCGCGGTGCTCGCGGCCGACGGCCATGCGCTGATCGACTTCGGCCTGCGTCGCGCGCACGGCGCCGAGGCCGGCGTGCTGGCAGCGCGCGCCGCGTATCTCGCCGGTTTCACCGGCACCGCGACCGCGTATGCCGGGCCGCGCTTCGGCATCCCGGTGTTCGGCACGATGGCGCACTCGTTCGTGCAGGCGCACGACGACGAAGCGCAGGCGTTCATCGATTTTGCCGAGTCGTTCCCCGCGAACGCAATGCTGCTGATCGACACCTACGACACGGTCGAGGGCGCGCGCCGCGTCGCCCGGGTCGCGCCGCGGCTGGCCGAGCGCGGCATCCGCATCAGGGGCGTGCGGCTCGACAGCGGCGATCTCGATGCGCTCGCGCGCGACGTGCGGCGCGTGCTCGACGATGCCGGCCTGCGCGAGGCAGTGATCTTCGCCAGCGGCAACCTCGACGAAAAGCGCGTACAGGCGCTCGTGTCGGGCGGCGCGCCCATCGACAGCTTCGGTGTCGGCACCAGCCTCACGACCAGCAGCGATGCCGCCTACCTCGATGCGGTCTACAAGCTGCAGGAATACGCCGGTCAGGCGCGCCGCAAGCGCTCGACCGGCAAAGCGACGTGGCCGGGCCGCAAGCAGGTGTTCCGTACGCTCGATGCGGACGGACGCTTCGCCGGCGACGCCGTCGCGCTGGCCGATGAAGCGATGGCGGGCGAACCGCTGCTTGTCGAGGTCATGCACGGCGGCCGGCGCGTGGCACCTTCGCCGTCACTCGCCGCAGTTCGCGCGCACTGCGCGCGGCAGCTCGCGGCGCTGCCGCCCGGCCTGCGCCCGCTCGAGCCGCCGTGGCCGACCTATCCCGTGACGATCTCGCCGGCGATCCGCGCGCTGGCCAACGAAGTGGACGAGAAACATGCGAACGCTGCAGAGCACACCTGTTGAACTGCGCAAAGAACAAAAACCGAACGGAGGAGACGCCATGCCCGCCGGCCTGCCCCGCTACGACTACTTCGATCACGACGCCGACACCGGCGTCATCGGTCGTGGCGCCACATTGCAGGACGCCTTCGTGCACGCCGCCGAGGCGACGTTCGCATTGATGTGCGACCCGCTCTCGGTGACGCAGCGCGATCGCATCGACGTCGAGTTCGATGAGGACGATCCGGAAATTGCACTGGTCACCTGGATCAACCTGCTGCTCGCGCACGCGAACGAGCGCGGACTCGCGCTCGGCTGTTTCGAGCTGGCGAAGGATCACGCCCGCTGGCACGGCAGCGCCTGGGGCGAGCCCTGGCGCGCCGACATGGAGCGCGGCACCCAGGTGAAGGGCGCCACGCTCACCGGCCTTTCGGTCAAGCCGCAAGGCGCGGGCTGGGAAGCGCGCTGCGTCGTCGATTTGTAAGGCGCAGTCGCGCGATGGATCTCGCCCGCCTGCACTCCGTCGATCCGTGGACCTGGACCGTGCCGCGCGCGGAAGGCGAAGCGCGCCAGGAGGCGCGGCTCTACGGCAGCCGCGACCTGCTGGCGGCGATGGACGACAAGGTGCTCGAGCAGATCACCAACGTCGCGCGCCTGCCGGGGCTGGTCGGCGCCGCGCTGGCGATGCCCGATGCGCACTGGGGCTACGGCTTTCCGATCGGTGGTGTCGCGGCCTTCGATCCCGAGGCCGGCGGCATCATCAGCGCCGGCGGCGTCGGCTTCGACATCTCGTGCGGCATCCGCTGCCTGCGCACCAATCTGACGGCCGACGAGATTGCAACGCGCGCCGAAAAACTCGCCGACGCGCTGCTGCGCGACATCCCGGCCGGCGTCGGCGTCGAAGGCGAGATCCGCCTGAACGCCGACGAGCTCGATGCCGTGCTGGCAGGCGGCGCGCGCTGGGCCGTCACGCAAGGTTACGGCGAGCCGGAGGACCTGGATTTCATCGAGGAGCACGGCTGCGTGGCCGGCGCGGTGCCGGCCAAGGTCTCGCCGCTCGCGAAGAATCGGCAGCGCGGCGAGATGGGCACACTCGGTTCGGGCAACCACTATCTCGAAGTGCAGCGCATCGAGAAGATCCACGACGCGCGCATTGCCGCCGCCTACGGGCTGGTCGAAGGCCACGCCGTCGTCTCGATCCACTGCGGCTCGCGCGGGCTCGGGCATCAGATCGGAACGGAGTTCCTGGTCAGCCTGGCGAAGGCCGCCTCGCGCCTGGGAATCAATCTGCCCGACCGCGAACTCGCCTGCGCACCCATCAAGTCACCGGAGGGGCAGCAGTACCTCGGCGCCATGAACGCCGCGATTAACTGCGCGCTCGCCAACCGACAGATCCTCACGCACATCGCACGCGACACGATCGGCCGACAGTTCACGCGCGCGAAACTCGAAACGCTGTTCGACGTCTCGCACAACACCTGCAAGGCCGAACGCCACAAGGTCGACGGCCGGGAGCGGTTGCTCTACGTGCACCGCAAGGGTGCGACGCGTGCGTTCGCGCCCGGCCATCCGGGCCTGCCCGAGCGCTACCGCGAGGTCGGCCAGCCGGTGATCATCGGCGGCAGCATGGGCACCGGTTCCTACATCCTCGCCGGCGTGGCCGAGAGCGAGAACCGCGCGTGGAGTTCCGCCAGCCACGGTGCCGGCCGCGCGATGAGCCGCAACCAGGCGCTGCGCCGCTGGCGCGGCCACGCCGTCGTCGATGAACTCGGCGCGCGCGGCATCCTGATCCGCTCGCGCTCGATGCGCGGTATCGCTGAGGAAGCGCCGGGCGCCTACAAGGACGTCGAGGAGGTCGCCGAAGCGACCGAGCGCGCCGGCCTCGCGCGCCGCGTCGCCGAGCTGCGGCCGATGGTGTGCGTCAAGGGGTAATGGGGTCCCCGTCCGGTCTGTTACGGAACCGCAAGACTCAGAAGCACGTCGACATACCGGCGCACATCGCCGTGCGACAGCTCGAATGCATTGCGCACAGCAGCCGCGTCAATCTCGACCTCGCCGAAGCGGATGCCGGGTTGCGACTCGATGACACCGACACGTAGCGGCTTCCATCCGAGATCCCGCGCGCGCGAGTCCAATGCATCGATGCGCCCGGGCGGCACCGTGAAGACCAGTTCGAACTCGCCGTGGTAACTGGCGAGGAAAGGAAAGGCCGGCAAGCCTGCAGCTGCGCTCAGTTGGGCCGCCAGCGGATGCAGCAGTGCAGCCGACGGCGCGGTAACCCGGAAACCCACTTCGTTGATGCGCGCTAGCTGATCGATCGTCGCGAGGAACCCGTCGCTGGTGTCCATGCAGCACGAGGCGACGCCGCGCAGCGCCCGGCCCTCGCGCAGGCGCGGCACCGGCCGGTATTCATCCTCGCGCACGCCGCCAAGCCCCATCATCACGGAGGCGCCGAGGGCACCGCCGGCTCCCAACGTGCCGGAGGCGAACACCACGTCGCCCGGCTGCGCACCAACGCGCGTGATCAGATCCCGGCGCGAAACGAGTCCGGCCGCGCACACGGCGAGTGCCAGGTGCTCGCCTTCGTTGGTGTCGCCGCCGAGCACGAAGATTCCCGCCGGATCGAGCGTCTCGCGCACACCTGCGGCGACGGCCGTCTGCAGCTCCTCGCGCCCGGCCGGTGGCAGCGTCGCGCACAGGAGCACGCCAAGCACGTCGGCGCCCACCGCGGCCAGGTCCGACAGCGTCGAGGCGGTCGCGACGCGCCCCACCGTGCGCGGGTCCTTGTAGAGGCCGCTTGTCACTTCTTCCACGACGGCATCAACCTTCAGCGCGAGCAACCGGCCGCCGCCCAGGTCGACCAGTTCGGCGTCTGTCTCGTGCAGTCCGCCGATCTGTCCCGGCGCCCGCGGCAGCAGCGCGCTCCAGAGCGCAAGCATGCGGTTTTCGAGAATCTCGTCCATTAACCGCATACACAGATCCTTTCCGGATACAGGTCGAAGCGCACGGCGCGAACCCTCTCGATCTCCCCGTCCAGCTCCAGCGGAGTTTCCTTCTGCAGCCGGACGTCGAGCGAACGCGCGCGCAGGAACCGGTGGCCAGGCCGGCCGTCGAAGCGTCCGCGCAACAGTGCGAGCAGGTCGGCGACGAGGCTCAGACGATCGCTGTCGGCAACCAGCGCGATGTCGAGTTCGCCGCTGTCCGCTGCGATCGGATGACCGAGGTGGAACCGTCCGCTGACCCACTCCGTCTTAAGTACGTTCAGGCTGCAGAGTTCCACGAGCTCCGGTGCGCCACCGTCCGTTTGCAGTTCTGCAGGCAGGTCGCGCCACGCGGCCACCGTGCGTGCGGCGGCGCACGCGATCGCAAGCGGTGTGGATACCTTGCGCAGCCAGCGCGCCACGGGCGCCTCTTCGCTGAAACGCGCGTTGGCGCAGGCCGTGACGCCGAGCGATGCGCTGACGAGGAAGCATTCGGTACGCGATGCGGTCTCGCCGACGTAGCGGCAGCGCACGACGTCGCGCGGCGCCGCGCTGGCGAGATCGAGTCGCACCGGAACGCGGTCGATCCGCGTGCGAACTGGCTTCAGCAGGTCGTTGCTCGAACCGAGCCCGATCGCGCCCAGCGTGAGCGACGCAAGCGGTGGTCGCCCTGGCGCATCGATCAGCGCGTTCAGCAATGCGTGCGCCGTGCCGTCGCCACCGGCGGAGACAAAGACGCGCACTCCGCGCGCGAGTGCGGAATGCACCTCGCCGATCCACGCTGCGTCGGCTCGGCCGAGGACGATCGTCGCGTCGAGCCTCGATGCGACCGCCGGGCTGATCGCTTCGAAACGCCGCGCGCCGGTTCCGCCGTGCGCTGCCGGGTTGAGTACGACCAGTGCGCGTGGACGGGCGTTCACACCTGTGTCTTCTCGGGGCGGTGCGCGAGCATCCACATGGCGAGCGGGAGCAGCAGCAGCGCGGCGGGCGCGAAGGCCGGCCGCAGCAGCGCTGCCTCCCCGAGGTGCAGCGCGACATAGGCGACGACAACGATCGCGATCGGGCCGTACGCCTCGTCGTCGCGCGAGGTTCTCGCCATCCGGTGCTGCGCCGTCACCAGTCCTCCGACACCGATGCCCCACAGCACGACCCCGATCACGCTCGACCATTCGTACGCCGAGTCTTGCAGCGCGAGGCCCACCAACCCGAGCGAACAGGCGGTTCCGAGGGCGACATGCAGGCCGCTGACCCAGAGCGCCGCGCGGCGCCCGAAGCGCACGACCATCGTGTCGTAGCCCGTCGCTCGGTCGGCCTCGACGTCCTTGAAGTAGCCAAGCAGCACGAACACCGCATACGTGAAATAGACGCTGCCCATTGCCAGCCACACCTCGGTGCGCGCCAGCGCGTCGAGCGGCGTGCCGCCGCCAAGCAGCACGCCGATCAGCGGCAGCAGCGCAACCACCCAGGAGTTCCACGGCGGGCCAGCCCACCAGCGCCGCTTGAATGGGGTGTACGCGGTGACGCCAGCCACCGCGAGCGCCGCCGGTGCGAGCGCCCACGGGTTCAGCAGAGCAAGCAGCAGAGCGACGAATGCGAGGCTCGCAAAGCTGACGATGCGTACCTGCGTGCACGTGATCTCGCCGCGCACGAGCGGGCGGTACGGCGACGACAGCGCGTCGGTGTCGGTCTGGAAGGTGTCGGTGACCGCCTGCCCCAGTCCGTACGAGACGAAGAACGGCAGCGCGGCAGCGAGCAGCACGGCACCGTGCAGCGACTCCGCGAGCGCCAGGCCCACCAGTCCGCTCGCGCCCGACACGAACATCAGGTACGGACGCATCGTCACGCCGAACGCGCGCCAGAAGCGCAAGCTCGTAACGGGGAAGGGCAGGGCCGGCGCAATCATGCGGCGACGGGTTCCGGCGTGGCGCGCGGCAGTTCGTGCCGTGCGGACACTTCCGCCAGCACCTCTAGCGTGCGGTCGATCTCCTCGTCCGTGTGCCGCGCGTTCATCGTCAGCCGGATGATCGCGTGGCCATGCGGCACCGCCGGGTGACGCGCGAGTCCCACCTTCAGGCCGGCAGTAAAAAGCTCCACGGCAAGCAGCGGCTGCTTGCTTTCATGGCCGACGTCCACCGTCAGGATCGGCGACGGCTGCGCACCGACGACGAGGTTCAGCGCCTTCAGCCCGCTCCACATCCGCGTCGAGTTCGCCCACAGCCGCTCGCGGTGCTGGGGCTCGTCGCGCATCACGCGGAACGCCTCGATCAGGCCCGCGCAGAGCGCGGCCGGCAGCGTCGCGGTGAAGATCGACGGCCGCGAGAAGTAGCGCAGGTACTCGATCAGCGCGAGGTCGCCGCAGACGTAGCCGCCGACCGAGCCCGGCGCCTTCGAGAAGGTGCCCATCAGCACGTCGATCGCGTTCTGCAGGCCGAAGTGCTCCTCGAGCCCGCGGCCGGTCCTGCCCAGCAGGCCGGTGCCGTGCGCCTCGTCGATCATCACCCGCGCGCCGTGGCGGTCGGCGATCGCGCGCATGGCCGGCAGCGGCGCGAGGTCCCCATGCATGCTGAACAGGCCGTCGGTCGCGATCAGCACCGAGTGCGCCTCGCACCCCTTGGTCGCCAGCACACGCTCAAGGTCGGCCATGTCGTTGTGGTCGTAGTGCGCGACGCGGCAGCCGGCGAAGCGGCCGCCATCGTGGATGCTCGCGTGCGCGTACTCGTCCACGACGAGCAGATCGTCGTCACGCAGCAGGCCGGAGAGGATGCCGATGTTGGCCTGGTAGCCGGACGGGTAGACCAATGCGGCCTCGCGGTCGTGGAAGTCGGCGAGTTCTTCTTCCAGCGCCAGCAACCAGCGGTTGGTGCCACCGAGCAGCTGCGCGCTCGGCGTGCCAAAGCCCATCTCGTCGAGCGCGCGGTGCGTCGCCGCCAGCACGCGCGGATGCAGGTGCAGTCCGAGGTAACTGTTGGAGTCGTAGCAGATCAGCTCCTTCTCGCCGCCGGTCAGCGGGTCGCGCACGCGGATCGTGTGATCGAGCGGGCCTTCCAGCGTCACGCGGTACATCGTCTGCAGAACGCCGAGTTGGCGGAACTGGTCCTGCCAGGCAAGAAAGCGACGCGACTTGTCGAACAGGTCTTTCGTCTCGCTGCGCTCGAAGTCACTGAGAGGCCGGGCAGCCGTCCGGGCGAGGCTGAGCGCGGAGAAATCCGGTCCCGTTGTCATCGTAGGCTCCTTTCAGCGCGTATCTACGCCTGCCCGATCCAGGCCCGATACGCTTTTCCACTTTGGCTATCGAAGGGCGCTCTGCGTTGTCGCAACGCAAGATCCCGGTGCACCGAGGCGACCGAACGCGCCGGCCTCGCGCGCCGCGTCGCCGAGTTGCGGCCGATGGTGTGCGTCAAGGGCTGGATTGCCGGCCCTCCGCCGGCCAACGGGATCAGGCGATGGCCGCCAACGCCGCGCCACGCGCACACTGTCCCGACGTCGACCGCGCTGTCGCGGGTCGTCGGGAGAGAGCACATGGGCATGGACTCGTGGGATTCCGGGCGTGCCTACGAGCAGTACGTCGGGCGCTGGAGCCGGAAGGTTGCCGGCCCGTTCCTCGACTGGCTTCGCCCGTCGACGCAACTCGTGTGGGCGGATGTCGGCTGCGGCGCCGGCGCGCTGAGCTCCGCAATTCTCGCGGCGTGTGCTCCTCGCGCCGTCAGAGGAGTCGACACCTCCCTTGAATTTCTGGCGCAGGCCCGTCGACTCGTGGCGGATTCGCGGGTTCGCTTCGAGGCGGGCGACGCTGTGCACCTTCCTTGGGAAGCTGCTGCCTTCGACGTCGCGGTGTCCGGCCTCGTGCTGAATTTCCTGCCGGAGCCCGCGGCCATGGTGCGCGAGATGGCGCGGGTCACGCGGCCCGGCGGCACCGTGGCCCTCTACGTCTGGGACTACGCGGACGGCATGCAGATGCTGCGGATCTTCTGGGATGCCGCGGCTGCCGTTGATCCCGCTGCAGCGCGCCTCGATGAAGGTGCACGCTTCCCGGTATGCCGCCCGGAGCCGTTGCGCGCCGTGTTCGAGTCCGCCGCGCTGACGGCCATCGACGTGCGCGCGATCGAAGTCCCGTCCGTCTTCGAGAACTTCGACGACTTCTGGAGGCCCTTCCTCGGAAAGACCGGACCGGCGCCGGCCTATCTGGCGTCGCTCGACGAATTCTCCCGACAGAGCGTCCGTCGGCAGCTCGAATCAAAGCTCGCGACCCGGCGCGACGGCCGCATCGAGCTGACCGCGCGCGCCTGGGCCGTCAAAGGTCTTGTCGCTTAAGGCCACTTCCCGCAGATTGGCTGCCCGCGCGCCATCACTGCCGGCGCCTACTTGGCCTGGATGCTCTTCAGATACTCGAGGATCGCGGCGATCTCGGCGGCGACGTACGACTCCGGCGCCGCCGCGGGTTTGACGCCCGCCATCGCTTCGTGGCGGAAGTCGCTGCCCCAGACGGGCATCTGACGACCCGGGTCGAATTTCACGGGCCGTCCGTCGATCTTCTGCCATGCGAGGTCGGTCGGGAACGCGCCGCCATTGCGTTTGGCCAGCGTAGTAAGGTCCGGCACCTTCATGCCGAGCTCCTGGGCCGTAGGCCCGCCGCCCTTGCCCGCCGTACCGTGGCAGGTCGCGCATCGGGCTTCGAACTGGGCCTTGCCGAACGCCATCCCCTTGGCCGCATCGGCAGCGGCGAATGCCGTGGTGGAAGCAGCCATTCCAAGCGCTCCTGCCAAGATGATTGAAAGCGGTCTTGCGTACATACAACCCCCTTGGCGATCTAGCGCCTGCCGCCGGGCTTGTCGGGATGCACCGCGCACCGTCCGCCTGGCGGCTTCGCGCTGCGCAAAAAAAACCTTCCGGTTTCAATCTCGTTTCGCATGCGCTGCCGGTATTGATGCAGCGCAAGCGACGAGCCGGCCGTGCACGTGATTACGCGCGCCGCGTCCAGACCATCGCAGCGAGCCGCGCGATGAAGCGCGGCACGTCCTCGGCCGGCAGGCGGTCGATGCCGGCGGCCCCGACGCGGCCGCCACCGCCGAATTCGTGCGCCAGAGTGTCGGCACCGTGGGGCGAGGCGAGCGGCGCGCGAATGCTGACGGCATAGGCCGGGCTCGCAAGTTCCTTCAGCACCGCATGGGCACGCTGCGGGTCGCGTGTCGCCAGTTCGTTCGCGAACGGACCGAGCACGCGCCGGCTCCACGGTGCGTCGGGCAGCACGACGGCGAGGCTTGCTGCGTCCCTGTGCCGGGGCGCAACGGCGCGCGCGCGTTCGAGGTCAGCGAGCCGCAGTGCATCGAGCTCGCGCACGATCGGCGCGTGCGCGACCGCCTCGAACGGATCATCGTAGTGCGCCAGCAGCCGGTACAGCGCCGCCGGGTGAATCCGCACATCGGCTTCGCTGTCGCCGTAGGCGTTGTAGTTGACCACCTCGCCCAGCAGGCGCAGCTGCGCACGCTGTGGCGGCTCGAGCGGCATCGAGTCCGCCAGCCGCTCCGCGCTCTGCGCGAGGTTGTCGCCGTACGCCGCCGCGATCGCCCACGTTCGGAAACGCCCCTTGAGATGCCCGTCGACCAGCAGGCTGGTGCAGGTTTCGGCTTCGGTGTCGATGTGCGCGATCAAGCCGCCGTGCTTCGGCATCGGCCCCGGCGCGTGGTGATCGAACCACGTGACCGCGGCGCCTGCCGCGAGCAGGCGGTCCAGCGCCGCGCGGTTGCGCGCAAGCGAGATGTCAAACACCGCGACCTGGTCGTCGGCCCCCGCGTTCACCCGGTTCAGGAGCTCGATGTCGCGCTTGATGCCGGTGACGACGATCGACTCCTGCGGGTGCGCCAGCCGCCACTGCCGCAGCGCGAACAGGCCGTCGGCGTCGCCGTTGCAGACGTCGAAGCAGGTCATCGCATGCGGGCTACATCTCCATCTCGGGCTGGCGGCCGGGCTCGGACTTTTCCTCGATCTCGGTCATCGTCGCCTCGGTGAGCAGCAGCACGCTCGCCACCGACACCGCATTTTCGAGTCCGATGCGCACCACCTTGGTCGGGTCGATGATGCCGGTCTCGACCAGGTCCACGTACTGGTTGCGTGAGGCATCGAAGCCGAAGTTGCCGCTACCCTCCAGCATCTTCGACACCACGACGCCGCCGTCGACCGCCGAGTTGTCCGCGATCTGGCGCGCCGGCGCCTCCAGAGCGCGGCGCAGGATCTGCACCCCGGTGCGTTCGTCACCGCTCGCCTGCGCTTCCTCGTCGTTCACCGCCTGCACACAGCGCAGCAGCGCCAGGCCGCCGCCCGGCACGATGCCCTCGGCCACGGCCGCCTTGGTCGCGCTGATCGCGTCATCGAGCGCCTCGCGCTTGGCCTTCATCTCGGCTTCCGACGGCGCGCCGACGCGGATCACCGCCACGCCGCCCGCGAGCTTGGCCAGCCGCTCCTGCAGCTTCTCCTTGTCGTAACTGCTGGTGGCCTTCTCCATCTCCATCCGGATCTGCTTGATGCGGCCGTCGATCGCCGCGCGCTCGCCGGCGCCGCCAATGATCGTCGTCGTGTCCTTGTCGGCGACGACGCGCTTGGCGCGCCCGAGCTGCTCGAGCTTCATGCTCTCGAGCTTCATGCCCGCCTCTTCCGACAGCACGAGACCGCCGGTCAGCACCGCCATGTCCTGCAGCATCGCCTTGCGCCGGTCGCCGAAGCCCGGCGCCTTCACCGCGCAGCTCTTCAGCACGCCACGGATCTGGTTGACGATCAGCGTCGCGAGCGCCTCGCCCTCGACTTCCTCGGCCACCACCAGCAGCGGTCGCCCGGCCTTGGCGACCTGGTCGAGCAGCGGCAGGAAGTCCGCCAAGCTGCCGATCTTGCGTTCGTCGAGCAGAACGTAGACGTCCTCCAGCACCGCCTCCATCTTCTCCGCGTTGGTGATGAAGTACGGCGACTGGAAGCCGCGGTCGAACTGCATCCCCTCCACCACGTCGAGCGTGGTGTCGGTCGTGCGCGATTCCTCCACCGTGATGACGCCCTCGCCGCCGACTTTCTCCATCGCGTCGGCCACCAGTTCGCCGATCGCCGGATCGTTGTGCGCCGAAATGGTCGCGACCTGCGCCTTTTCCTTGCGCGAGGCGACCGGCCGCGACAGCTCCTTCAGCGCCGCCACCGCGCGTTTGCAGGCGCGGTCGAGCCCGCGCTTGATGTCGATGGCGCTCGCGCCGGCGACTACGTTGCGCACACCGTCGGCGAACATCGCGTGCGCCAGCAGCGTCGCCGTGCTGGTGCCGTCGCCGACCGCCTCGCCGGTCTTCTCGGCCGCCTGCCGCAGCATCTGCGCGCCGAGGTTTTCCTCGGCGTCCTTGAGGTCGAACTCCTTGGCGATGGTCACGCCGTCGTTGCAGACGATCGGCGTGCCCCACTTCTTCTGGATCAGCACCGACTTGGATTTCGGCCCCAGCGTGATGCGCACCGCATCGGCGAGCTGGGTGGCGCCGCGCGCGACCTTCTCGCGTGCGGCGGAACGGAACAGGACCTGTTTGTGTGCCATGGCAGTCCTCGTATCGACTTGACGTTGCTCTCAATGCGCCGGCCGGCGGCGCGTAGAGTGAATTCCATGCGCCCGCTGTTCGAACCTCGGCTGGTGAACGACGCTTTCGGCGATCCGGGCCTGTTCGTCGACTTCCGCGACGAGCGGCGCGCGCTGCTGTTCGACTTCGGCGACGTTTCGGCGTTGCCGCCAAGAAAGCTGTTGCGTATCTCGGACGCATTCATCAGCCACACGCACGTCGACCATTTCGTCGGCTTCGACCACTGGCTGCGCGTCGTGCTCGGACGCAAGCCGCACGCGACACTGACCGGCGGGCCCGGCCTCATCGAGCGCGTCGAGCACAAGTTCGCCGCCTACACCTGGAACGTGGTGCATCGCTACGAGGTACCGCTGGCCGTCACCGTGCGCGAAGTGCAGCCGGAAGGCGCAGGACGCCAGGCGTCTTTCTGCAGCCGCAACCGCTTCGCGCGCGAGGACGGCGAACCGTGGATGCCGCATGGTGACGTGCTTCATTCGGAGGAGGCGTTCCGCGTGCGCGGCCGCTTCCTCGACCACGAGATACTGTGCCTCGCTTTCGCGCTGGAGGAGGCGACGCACGTCAATGTCTGGAAAAACCGTCTGGCCGAATCGGGGCTCGCGACCGGCCCCTGGCTGCGCGAAGCGCGCCGCGCCATTGCCCTTGGCGCGCCGGACGACACCCCGATCGCCATTGCCTGGCACGACCGTGACGGCGAGCACGCGCTTCGCCGCACCCTCGGTGAGCTGCGGCCGGCGTTCGAACTCGTGCCCGGCCGGCGCATCGGCTATGTGACCGACCTGCGCTACACCGCAGCCAACGTGCAGGCGCTGGAGGAGCTGCTCGCTGGCGTCGACCTCCTATTCATCGAGAGCGTGTTCATGCAGTCCGAAGCCGACCACGCGGCGCGCAAGAACCACCTGACCGCGACGCAGGCCGGCACGATCGCGCGCCGCGTCGGCGCGCGTGCCGTCGTGCCGCTGCACTTCTCACCCCGGTACGAAGGCCGGGCCGCCGACGTGATTGCCGAACTGCAGGCAGCGTGGCAGGGAACGGCCGGGCCCGCCTAGAACTCCACCGTGGCGGGCATGCGCGCCGCCCCGGCGTTGCGGCTCATCGTGGCCATGTGCTCGGCGCGGCACAGCTGCCACTTGATCGCCGGCACCTCCGCCGGGACATGCCGCCGCGCCAGCGCGAGCGCCTCTGCGAGGCGGCTGGCGGCGGCCATGGCCAGCGTGTCGTCGTCCTGCTCGGCCAGCGTGAGCAGCGTGCTGCCGCAAACGAAGTTGATGTGCACGTTGTCGATCGGGTTCGGCGACGCCGCGCGCGGCAGCAGCGCCTCGATCTGGGTGTGGCTCACGCTGCGCATCAGCGGTGCGAGCTGCTCGCACAGCGCGGCGAGCTCCTTCGCCATCGCGAAGCCATGCTGCACCGGCCAGTTGCGCAGCGCGTCGTCGATGAGGGCAAGCCATTCGTCGTTCCGGTGGGCGATATCGGAGTGCATCGCGACCTCCTGCGCGGATGAACGAAGAATGCGCAGCGAATGCTGCGTGGAGATGACCTTAGACCGGTTCCGCGGTGGGTGCATCCCAAATTTGAGTTCCACGAAATCCGCGTTCACGATGTGGTCGCTGCGCTGCACCGCCGCAAGGCGCACCCCGCGGCCGGGGCCGCGCCGCGCGCCGGTATGCTCGCCCCGCCTCAGCCCCGGACGGATTCCCGATGGCCCTGCCTTCCCTGCTGCGCGACACCCTGCGACTGCCCGCGATCGGCGCACCGATGTTCATCGTCAGCGGGCCGGAGCTGGTCATCGCGCAGTGCAAGGCCGGCATCGTCGGCAGCTTTCCTGCGCTGAATGCCAGGCCTCCGGAGCTGCTCGCGACATGGCTCGATCGCATAAGCAAAGAACTCGCGGAACATAAGACGCAGAGTCCGGGCGCGAAGGTCGGGCCCTACGCTGTCAACCAGATCGTGCACTCGAGCAACACGCGGCTGCAGCACGACCTCGACCTGTGCGTGCAGCACCGTGTACCGATCATGATCACCAGCCTGCGCGCGCCCGACGCCGTGGTCGAGGCCGCGCACAGCTATGGCGGGCTGGTGTTCCACGACGTGACGACGATCAAGCATGCGAAGCGCGCGCTCGAAGCCGGCGTCGACGGCCTGATCCTCGTCTGCGCCGGCGCCGGCGGCCACGCCGGCCGGCTCTCGCCCTTCGCGCTGGTGCCCGAGGTGCGCCAGTTTTACGACGGCTGCGTGATCCTTTCAGGCAGCATCGCCAGCGGCGGTGCAATCCTCGCGGCGCAGGCGCTCGGCGCCGACCTCGCCTACATCGGCACGCGCTTCATCGCCAGTGAAGAAGCCAACGCACCGGCCGAGTACAAGCAGATGATCGTCGCGAGCCGGGCGGAGGACATCGTCTACACCAATCTTTTCACCGGCGTGCATGGCAACTATCTAAAGGGCAGCATTGTCGCGGCGGGCATGGACCCGGACAACCTGCCAGAGAGCGACAAGAGCAAGATGGACTTCGGCTCCGGCAGCGCCAAGGCCAAGGCGTGGCGCGATATCTGGGGCGCGGGGCAGGGCGTCGGCCAGGTCTCCGCCGCGCCGCCGACCGGCGAGATCGTCGATCAGTTCGAGCGCGAATACCGGGCCGCACGCGCCGCACTGACGTAGCGCGCAACCTGCCGAGCCACCCCATGGAGCGCTGCCGATGACGCTGACATCGATCGCGCGCGTGGAGCCGTGGCTCGATTTCCTCGCGGCCGGCGCGTTCGACTACGCCTGGCTGCTCGCCGCGGCGGCGCTCCTGGCGCTCGCCGTGGCCGTGCTGCTCAGCAGTCTTTTCGCGCTGCTACGGCTGCGCCCGTTTTCGTTCGTGGCTCGCATCGTCTTCGGCGCTGCGCTGCTCGTCGCCGGCGCGCTGACGGCGGTAGTCGCGGTCGGCACCGCCGGCTACCAGGCGCTGACGCGCGAGGAAACCGCGGCGACGATCCGTGTCGAACCCACCGGGCCGCAGCGCTTCGACGCGATCGTGCGGCTGCCGGACGGCCGCAGCGAGCGCTTCACGCTCGCCGGCGACGAGATCTATGTCGATGCGCACATCCTCAAGTGGAAGCCCATTGCCAACCGGCTCGGACTGCACACTGCCTACGAACTCGACCGCATCGCGGGCCGCTACCACGCGCTGAAGGACGAGCAATTGCAGCCGCGCACCGTGCACGAACTCGGCACGCCGAAGCCGATCGATCTCTTCAACCTGCGGCGCCGCTACGCCGTGCTGGCGCCGCTGCTCGACGCCGAGTACGGCTCCGCCTCGTTCGTCGCCGTTACACGCCCGGTCGACCTCGAAGTCCGGGTTTCGACCACCGGGCTGCTGATCCGCGAGCAGGCGAAGTAGCGGATCGCGGCCCGCCACGGGGGCCTGCGTCCTCTCGCGGAGGGGTTCGCCATCCCGTAGCCGCGCGCTGGAACGGGGCAACGCGCGAGCGCATAGTACGAGCGGCCGACGGCTTGGCCATCCGACCCGGGCTGCAACGTCTTCGAAGAACCTGCCCGGGCTCCGTCAACCGACGCGTTCCGCGCACGGAAGACCGGATTCCGCGAGCGCTTGCGGAGCGCGCATCAGGGGAGGCGCCATGTCCCGGTTTACCGCCCTGCTGTGCTCGCTTGTGCTGTTCGCCTGCGTCGTGATTCCGGTGCCGCCCCATCTTGGCACCGAGTCCGATGTTCCCGGCACCGGCGCGCAGGAGGCGCCCGCCGCGTTCGACGATCAGTCCAATGGCTTCGTCGAACAGGCGACCTTCGACGAAGACCTGGCTGTCTTCAACGATGTCGAGGTGATCTCGGACGGACTCGGACCGCTGTTCAACGCGGCCTCGTGCCAGTTCTGCCACCAGAACCCGGTGTCCGGCGGCGGCAGCCAGGTTTCCGAGTTACGTGCGGGCGTGCGCGATGCGTATGGACGGTTCGAGCCGCCGCGCGTGCCGATCGCGCGCGGCACCGTCGTGATCGAGGGCCGCACACTGATCAACGACCGCGCGATCTGCCCGAACGGCGCGTTCCCCGACCAGGAGATCCAGCAGCACGTGCCCGACGACGCGAACGTCCGCACGTTCCGCCTCTCGGTCAGCGTGCTCGGCGACGGCTTCGTCGAGGCGGTGGCCGACGAATTGCTGCGGGCGTACGCGGCGCGCCAGTGCAGGGAGACACAGGGACAGATCTGCGGCCGCGCGCTCGAGGTCCCGGTGCTCGAAGCGCCGGACCGGAGCCGCATCGGCCGCTTCGGCTGGAAGGGCCAGCAGGCAAGCCTGTTGTCCTTCTCTGCCGACGCGTACCTGAATGAGATGGGGATCACGAGCCGGCTGCTGCCCGACGAGGTGACCAAGCTCTGCGACACGGTGGCCGATCCGGAAGACCGGCCCGAAAGCCCAGCCGCCGTGCGCCGCGCGCAGGCGCAGGCGCGGGCGGGCATCGCACGCCGGCCAAAGGCGCCGACCCCCGAGGAGTTCGCTGACATCGACCGTTTTGCGCGCTTCATGCGTGCGACGAAGGCGCCACCACGCGACGCGGTGCTCGCCAGGACGGATGCCGCGCGCAAGGGCTCGGTGCTCTTCGACTCGATCGGTTGCGCGACCTGCCACGCGCGCAACCTGGTGACGGCGCCGGCGGGAACGAAGATCAACGGCGGCACGTTCACCGTCCCACCCGCGCTCGGCAACCGGCTCTTCCATCCGTTCAGCGACTTCCTCTTGCACAACGTCGGCACCGGCGACGGCATCGAGATCGCGACGGTGGAGCACTTCGGCAAGCGCTACGCGTACATGCAGCGGGAGATGTCGCCAACGACGGACCGGATCCGCACCGCGCCGCTGTGGGGCGTGCGGACGCGCAGCCGGCTGATGCACGACGGCGCGTCGCTGATTCTGCGCGACGCGATCGACCGACACGCGGGCGAAGCGAAGAGCGCGCGCAACCGCTACGCGTCGCTGAGCGTGCCAGAACAGGAAGCGCTGCTCGCATTTCTGAATTCGCTCTAGGGGCGGATATCCACGCCTATCGTCGGGGCCGGTCGCAGCGGCCGACCCCGTGGGAAACTGCGAGCGGGCAGCTCCTCGCACCGATTAGGCGCACAATGATCGCGACTCGTCGGCCGGACCTCGAGTTGGCCACGGTCGTTCTCCGAGGTGCCCAAGGTGCGCTTCGCTTTGATCCTTCTACTGCTGCCGCTGCTGGTGGCAGCCAATACGACCCCCGCGCCGGTTACGGTGCTGACGATCGATGGCCCGATCTCACCCGCGTCGGCCGCGTATTTCTCGCAGGGGCTGAAGCGCTCCGTCGAAAACGGCTCGAGCCTGGTCGTGTTGAAACTCGACACACCTGGCGGCCTCGACACCGCCATGCGCGACATGATCAAAGGCATTCTCGCGTCGCCGATTCCGGTCGCGACGTTCGTGACGCCGAGCGGCGCCCGCGCCGCGAGTGCCGGCACCTACATCCTCTACGCCAGCCACATCGCGGCGATGGCGCCCGGCACCAACCTCGGCGCTGCGACGCCGGTACAGATCGGCATCGGCGGCAGCGAACCCGAGCCCATGCCAGCCGAGCCGCGCAAAGACGCCGACAAGAATGCCGGCAAGAGCGAGTCGCCGGCGGCGACCAAAGACGCGCACCGTGAAAAGGCGGTCAACGACGCGGCTGCCTACATCCGCAGCCTCGCGCAGATGCGCGGACGCAATGCCGAATGGGGCGAGAAGGCCGTGCGCGAGGCCGTGAGCCTCACCGCGGAGGAGGCGCAGAAACTCAAGGTCGTTGACTATGTTGTGCAGGACGTGCGCAGCCTGCTGCAGCGCGCCGAAGGTTCGACGCTCGTCGTCGAAGGCAAGCAGATGACACTGCATGCAGCCGGCGCGGAGCTCGTGACCGTCGACCCGGATTGGCGCTCGCGGCTGCTCGGCGTCATCGCTTCACCGAGCCTGGCGCTCTTGCTGATGATGCTCGGCGTCTACGGCCTGCTGTTCGAGTTCTCGCACCCCGGCTTCGTGCTGCCCGGTGTGATCGGCGGCATCTGTCTGCTGCTCGCGCTCTTTTCGTTCCAGATGCTTCCGATCAATTTCGCCGGGCTGGGGTTAATCGCACTCGGCATCGTATTCCTCGTGGCCGAGCTCTTCTTGCCGACATCCGGTGTGCTCGGCGTCGGTGGAATCATCGCGTTCGTGATCGGCGCCGTGATCCTGGTCGACACCGACATCCCGGGCTATGGCGTTCCGCTCTCTTTGGTCGTCACGCTTGCGGCCATCAGCGCGCTGTTCGTGTTCGCGGTGGTTCGGATCGGCGTGCAGGCACGCTTCCGTCCGATCGTCAGCGGTCAGAGGACGCTGATCGGCGCCTCCGGCGAAGTGGTCGATGAAACCACTGGCGCCGGCTGGGCCATGGTGCAAGGCGAACTCTGGCGTGTCCGCAGCCCCCAGCTGTTGACGAAAGGTCAGCAGGTGCGGGTCAGCGCAGTCGACGGGCCGACGCTGGTCGTCGAACCGCAGTCCGATCAAACTGAGTGAGGCAGCACATGATCTGGGATTTTGCGTGGGCCATCGTCGTCGTACTGCTGGTTGTCTTGCTCGGCCTGTCGATCCGCATCCTGCGCGAGTACGAACGTGGCGTGGTGTTCACTCTCGGGCGCTTCTGGAAGGTGAAGGGTCCCGGGCTCGTGCTCCTCATCCCCGCGGTCCAGCAGATGGTGAAGGTCGACCTGCGCACCTTCGTGCTCGAAGTGCCGACGCAGGACGTGATCTCACGCGACAACGTATCCGTCAAGGTGAGCGCGGTCGTCTACTTTCGCGTAACCGATGCGGAAAAAGCAATCATCCAGGTGGAGAACTATCGCAACGCGACGAGCCAGCTGGCGCAGACCACATTGCGCTCGGTACTGGGCAAGCACGAGCTGGACGACATGCTGGCGGGCCGGGAGAAACTCAACCTCGACATCCAGCAGGCGCTCGATGCGCAGACCAGCTCGTGGGGGATCAAGGTCTCCAACGTCGAGATCAAGCAGGTCGACCTGACAGAATCAATGATCCGCGCCATCGCCCGACAGGCCGAGGCCGAGCGCGAACGGCGCGCGAAGGTGATTCATGCCGAGGGCGAGCTGCAGGCGTCAGAGAAGCTCTACCAGGCCGCCAAGGTGCTGGCGCAGGAACCCCAGGCCATCCAGCTGCGCTACCTGGAGACGCTGACCGTGATCGGCGCCGACAAGAACACGACCATCGTGTTTCCGCTGCCGATGGACGTTCTTGCTCCGTTCCTTCAGAAGACGGCGGAGAGTTCGATGGCGCGCTGAAGCGGATTGCCTGAACAGGGATCACCATGCGACTCAAAGGCTCGTGCCACTGCCGCGCCGTGCGCTTCACGCTCGAATCGGAGTCGCCGGTGCCGTTCATGCACTGCCATTGCTCGATCTGCCGCAAGACCGCGGGCTCGGGCGGCTACGCGATCAATCTCGGCGGCGATGCCGCGAGCATGAAGGTCACCGGCAGCAAGAACATCACGCGCTTCCATGCGCTGATCCGCGAACCGGGCCAGCGCACCAGGCGCTCGTCCGCGTGGCGCCACTTCTGCAAGCAATGCGGCAGCCCGCTCTGGCTCTGGGACCCGCGCTGGCCGCAGCTGATCCACCCGCACGCCTCGGCGATCGACACGCCGCTGCCGAAGCCGCCGGAAGTCGTCGAAGCCGCGCTCGCCTATGCGCCGGACTGGGTCGATGTGCCGCGCGGCAAGGGGCACACGCATTGCGAGACGTGGCCACAGGAGTCGCTGCGGGAGTGGCATGACCGCCACGGGCTGCTGGCCAGCCCTGACCCCTCGACGCGAGGGCGACGGAGATCGCGGGCGGCCTAGGCGTCAGGACCCAGGACCGAGGGCTGCTGCTCGGGCGCCGCGCGCGGCCGCACGCACGGGCGGCCGAGAAGCTGTTTTGGTGTGATTCGAGCAATGCCTCAGTTGGCCGTTCGGATCCAGAAGATGCGAGATAAGCTTGACGAGTCTGTACACCAACCGGAACCCGATGGCCAAGAGACAGACCCACGTCGGTAAACCCCGCCTGTTGCACCAGGTCATCGAGCCGCGCGCCCTGCTCGAGATGGCGACACTGCCGTGGAACCTCCCCCTGCTCGCGCGGACGCCGAAGGGTGACGGCCATCCGGTGCTGCTGCTGCCGGGCTTCATGGCGGACGAGGGCACGCTGGTCGTGCTCAAGCTCTTTCTGCAGAACCGCGGCTACGAGGTCCAGACGTGGGGCTTCGGGCGCAACGTCGGATTCAGCACCCGGCACGCCAGCGCGCTTGAGCAGAAGATCCGTTACATGCACTACAAGAGCGGCCGGACGGTGAGTCTCGTGGGCTGGAGTCTGGGCGGCATGTTCGCCTTGTACGGTGCGTACCAGGCCACGGAGTGCGTCCGTTCCGTGATCACGCTCGGCAGTCCCCTGAGCCACGACCGCGAGGGCAGCCAGTCGCCGCCGCTCGTCAAGGCCTTATATCGGCTCATCTCGCATCCGATGGGGACGGCGGCTCACCTGACGCAGGCGAGCGCGAAGTATCTGCGCCAGCCGAAAACGCTGCCGGTGCCGATCTCGTGCATCTACTCGCTCACCGACGGCGTGGTGCCGCCGCAGGAGGCGACCATCGACGGCAATCCGGCGCTGCACGAGAACATCCGTGTGCCGGGCAGCCATCTCGGGCTAGGGTTCAACCCGCTCGTGCTTTGGGTCGTCGCTGACCGGCTGGCGCAGCCCGAAGGCCGGTGGCGGCCGTTCGTGCCGCCGGCGGGGCTGCTCGGGCGGATCTACCGCCTGACGACTTCTTCCCGCGCCGTACCGGCCTGACCGGTCGCCGGGCCGCCGCCCTCGCGCGTGCACGCGCGCGTGCCAGGGCGAGGTACTCCTGGAAGCAGTCGCGCAGGCACTGCGCAAAGGCCTCCGGATCCGGCATCTGCTCGCGGCACGAGGTCGGAGACACGATGATCTTTCCGTCGTAGCTCGTCACCGTGAAGACGAGGCCGAGGCCGTCGTTGATCGGCATGATCGCGGAGAAGTACGTCATGCGGGCGCCGTTCAGGTAGATCGGCACCGATGAGCCCGGCACGTTGGTGATCACGCAGTTCGCGATCGGGGCGCGCCGGCCCGCGCCGAGCAGCGCGCGGCCGAGCATCTTGCCGGTGAGCGCCAGCGTGGCGGCCGGTGCGTGCGTTCCGATGTCGGTGAGTTCGCGCGCGCCGATCGCCCGCGATATCAGCTCGGAGGACGCCGTCTGCCCCTTGATGAAGGCCAGCCGCTTCACCGGGTCGTCGATGTTCACGCCGAGCATCACGTGCTCCCACGCCACTTCGGGCCGGCTGCCGGCTCCGGCGTCCGGTTCGCGCACGTAGACGGGCATCAGCGCCGACAGATCCTGTTCCGGCAGCTCGTCGTTGGCTTCGAGGTATCGGCGCAGGCCGCCGGCACACACGGCGAGCACGGCGTCGTTGATCTTGGCGCCGGGGACCAGCCGGCGGATCTCGCGGAACTCGTCGAGCTGGAAGCGGCGCGTCTCGAATACCCGGTAGGGCGACACGATGGAGTTGAAGCGCGTCACCGGCAGCTCGTTGGGCTTCTGCCGCAACTCGGCTGCGAGCGAGCGGGCGGCCGGAGCCAGGCTCCCGAACACATTCGAGAGCGGGCGCGCCAGGCGCTGCGGCGAGGTCACCGCGTGCATGAGACCGCGGCAGACGAGTTCGACGGGGCTCGGCGGTGACTCCGGGAACCACGGTTCGGGCGGCTCCTGCTTCGACGGCTGCGCCGTCGTGTCGTGCAGCAGAGTGATGATCGCGGTGCCGCGCCTGACGTCGATCGCCGCGTGGTGCAGCTTGGTCAGCAGCGCGAAGCTGTCCTTCGGCAGGTCGAGAATGCTGTCGAGGCCCTCGATGACGTAGAGCTCCCACAGCGGCCGGTTCAAATCGAGCGGGCGGGCGTGGATGCGCGAAGTCTGGATGCAGAACTGGCGCCAGTCGCCCGGCTTTGGCAGGGCGATGTGGCGCACGTGATATTCGAGGTCGAAGTTCTCGTCCTCGATCCAGTACGGCTCGTCGAGCCCGAACGGCACGTTGCGCAGCTTCTGCCGGAACACCGGCGAGCGGTGCAGCCGGCTCTGCACGAGCGCGAGGAAGCTCTTGAACTGGAACCTGCCGCCGGGCGCCGTCGACGGGTCGTAGATCGTGACGAGACTGACGTTCGAATTGGAGTGGGCGCTCTCGGAGGCGAGGAAGAGCGCATCGTTCTGACTGAGCTGGCGCATGTTTCGGGTTTCTGCTGCTGCGGCCTGCGCCGCGCGGTTGGGGACTCGATTATCGATGCTGGCGGTTCATGCCAGTTCAGGCGTGAGCGCGCGAATTCCGCTCATTTCGGGTGGAGGCGCGCTTGCCGGCGCCGCGAGGCTTATTCATGCGGGATTTCTCGACCAGTTCGTCGAAGGACGCTGCGAGCGCGTGCGACAGCTCGCGCGCATCGGGCACTGCGCTGCGCGCCGTCGTGAACCCGAAGTCCATGGCCCCGGCGTAACTCATCATCGTGATGTTGAGCCCCACGCCGTGCTCGACGATCGACATCGGCCAGTAGGTGCGCATGCGCGCGCCGGCGGCGTACAGCGGCACCTGCGGGCCCGGGACGTTGGAGATGACGACGTTCGCCAGCGGCGGCATCACGCCGCTGATTTTCGAGCGCTCGAACAGCGTGGCGAGTCCCTGCAGGGCCCACGGCATCGCGATCGACGGAAAGTCCGTCGGCATGATGCCCTTTGCCCGCTGCACGCTCGCCTTGACCGCGCCGGCGGATTCGCGGATCGCGCGCAGGCGCCGCAGCGGATCGGCGATGTGCGAGTGCAGGTTCACCACTGGCATCGTGGCCTGGGTGGTGAATTCGGTGTTGTCGGGCGCGCGCAGCGAGACCGGCATCGCCGCAGTCAGCGGCTTCTTCGGAATGCCGCCATGCTTCGCCAGGTAGCGCCGCAGCGCGCCGCTGCAGAGCGCGAGCATGATGTCGTTCAGCTTGGCGTCGTGCACCGCGGCGAGCTGCTTGAGCGCGTCGAGCGGCAGCGACAGCCCGGAGAAGCCGCGCTCGGCGGTGATAGGCACGTTGAGCGACGTGCGCGGGCCGAACGCGAAGTTCTGCCCCGGCTTCCGCTTGCCGGCTTCACCCGGTTCCGACGCGCCGACCATGCCAGCCAATGTGCGCACAACATCCGGAAGGTGGCGCACGAGTTTCACGAACTGCCCGGCATCGTGGCGGAGCGCGGCGGCGGCGAGTTCGGCCGTGCCCGGGTGCTCGCCGCGGTCCGCCCCGGTGCGCCGCGGGCCACGCACGGCCTGCGGCTGCGGCGTCAGGTCAAACATTGCGCGAGCGAGCAGCACACCGGCCTGACCATCGAGTGCGGCGTGGTGGGCCTTCAGGTAGTAGCCGACCTGCCCGCTCTGCAATCCGTCGATGACGCAGACGCGCCACAGCGGCCGGCTGCGATCCATCAGTTCGGAGTGCAGGCGCGCCGCGCAGTCCTCGAACTGCGCCAGCGTGCCGGGCCGCGGCAGCGTCATGCGCTGCACGTGGTAGTCGAGGTCGACATCGTCGTCATGGATCCACACCGGGCCGGCGAACTGCAGCGGCATCGGCGCGAGCTTGCGCTCGAAGATCGGTACCCGATGCAGGCGCCTGGCCAGCTCCCGCTTGATCCTTGTATGAAAGTCGCCCCGGTAGCCGGGCGGCAGATCGAACAGGTGCAGCGAAGCGACGTGCATCGGCGTCGCGGGTGTTTCCAGGTACAAAAACGCGCTGTCGATGCCGCTCAAGGATTTCATCAGCTTCGGCTCCTCCGAGGGTGCGAAAGAGACCTGTTGCAGCCTTGCCCCGCCCGTTTCGCGCCGGGAAATCACCATGCTGCTCGCCCCTCGCGTGAAGGCCATGAGGATGGTCAAGAGCAGGCAACTGCCAACGACATCGTCCCTCACCACCACGTGAGGCAGGCGGACACTGAAAATTGAATACGCGGCGTTCAAATCTCACGGTTCATGGAGTCGCATCCGGGCGGGATCGAACTGCCTGAAATCCGTGCCCGCATCCAGACGGCGCCTACGCGCTCGCGCGCCGACTTCCGGGTCGACCCGTCCAGGATGAATCCGGACCTTGCGCCAGTCTGGCAAGAACCATGAAAATCCCGCATAGAAAGCGGGAATTTCAGGGTAGTATCCACACATGCCCCGGCTTATCCAGCGAACCCGGCTCCGTGCAGAGGTCGCGCGGCTGCTCGGGCAGTTTCGCGGCGTGCTGCTGGTCGGCCCGCGCCAGGTCGGCAAGACAACGCTCGCGCGCTCCTTCGTCGCCCCGGACTCCCCCAACTATTTCGATCTCGAAGACGCCACTGTCGCGGCCCAGTTTCGCGCGCCGAAGGAACTCCTTTCGCCCTTGAACGGGCTGGTCGTCATCGACGAAGTGCAGCACGCACCGGGGCTGTTTCAACAGCTGCGCGTCCTGATGGATCGCGAGGCAAATCCCGCGAGGTTCCTGCTGCTCGGCAGTGCGTCGATGGCCTTGTTGCGGCAGGCCGGAGAGTCGCTGCTCGGCCGGGTGGCCGTCGTGGAGGTCGGCGGGTTCGACCTCGAGGAAGTTGGGAACGAACGGACGCGAACCCTGTGGTTCCGAGGTGGCACTCCGCTCTCGTTCCTCGCGCGCGACGATGAGCAGAGCCTCGAGTGGCGGACCCGATTTGTCGACATCTTCCTGGCGCGCGACCTCCCGGCGCTCGGGGTGAATGTCCCGGCACCGGCGATGCATCGCTTCTGGATGATGCTGACTCACTACCACGGCCAGACCTGGAATGCGGCCGATCCGGCGCGGTCGCTGGGTGTGAACGAAAGCACGGTGCGCCGGTACCTCGACTGGTTGACGCAGACGTACATGGTGCGGCAGCTGCAACCGTGGCACGAGAACCTCGGCAAGCGGCAGGTGAAGGCACCAAAGATCTACTTCCGCGATACGGGGCTGCTCCACGCCCTGGCGGGAATACGCACCGAGGCCGAGCTGGTTCGCAGTCCGCGACTCGGCGCCTCCTGGGAAGGCTTTGCGCTCGAGCAGGTCCTGCGGCTGACCCAGCCGGACCAGGCCCACTTCTGGGCAACGCACACCGGCGCCGAACTGGATCTCTTGATGTTCAAGTACGGCAAGCGCATCGGCGTCGAGTTCAAGTACATGGACGCTCCATCATTGACGCGCTCCATGTCGATCGCGACACAGGATCTCAAGCTCGACGCGCTGTATGTCGTTTATCCGGGCAGCCGGCGCTACTTCCTGGCCGAGAAAATCGAAGCGGTGCCGTTGTCGCAGTTCGTCGCAACATCGTGACCAGCCCCGAATCCCAGGCCTGCCGGGCTACCTACCTACTTGGTAATCGTCCTTTTCGCCACGGGCAACGCTGCGTGAACCTGCACTATTCGGCGCTTCTCATTGGAGCGCCAGCGGGTATGGTCGTTGGAGTCTTCGACTGACGATTGGCCGCCATGGCAACTTTTCCCCAAGGAATGACCAATGTTGACAAGCGCTGCTCGGGTGGCGAGCGGCGCGTGTTCGAGGCGCTGAAGCGCTGTCTCGACGACGACTTCCTCGTCTGGCACAACGTCCCGATCGGCCCCAAGGCCCGGCAGCCGGACTTCGTCATCCTCAGCCCACGGTGGGGCGTCCTGCTCCTTGAAGTCAAGGACTGGAAGCCATCAACGTTGGGGCGCGCGTCGCGTGATGCCGTTGAAATCAAGACGGAGCGCGGCAGTGTGACGACTGCCAACCCGATTCGGCAGGCCCGCGATTACACGCTAGAGCTGGTTGATCTCATGCAGCGCGACCCGGCGCTGGTGCATGAAAGCGGCCCGCACCAAGGCAAGCTCCTCTTCCCCTATGGCTGGGGCGCGGTCTTCTCCAACATCAAGCGGTCGGACTTCCCCGCGGACCAGTTCGATCAGGTCTTTCCGGCGAACCAGACGCTGCTTCGAGAGGACCTCGACGAGGCGGACACGGCGAAGTTCCAGGAACGGCTGTACTCGATGTTCACCGTTCACTACCGGACCACCCTGAGCCTGCCGCAGCGCGATCGCATCCGGTGGCACCTGTTTCCGGAGATTCGGATCACCCCGACCCAAGGCTCTCTCGCGCTTGGAGTGGATTGTGGCGAGGCGCAGCTTCCGGACCTCATGCAGGTCATGGATCTGCAGCAGGAGCAGATCGCGCGCACGCTGGGCGAGGGCCACCGCGTCATTCACGGTTCTGCGGGATCGGGCAAGACGATGATCCTGACATTCCGCGCGGAGCAGTTGGCCGCAGCCGCGCGGCCCGACAAGCCTATTCTTGTCCTTTGCTACAACCGCGCGCTCGCCGGGCGGATCGATTCCATCCTCCGTCAGCGGGGCGTGGACGAGCGCGTCGTGGTGCGGACTTTTCACAGCTGGTGTGAAGATATGGTGCGCACCTACCAGCTCAAGGTGCCGGTCAATCGCAAGGCACGGGATTACTTCGAGAAGCTGGCCGAAACTACAAGCCGCGCTGTAGACACCGGCCTGGTTCCGGCCGGGCAATACGTGGCGCTGCTGATCGATGAAGCACATGA
Organism: Burkholderiaceae bacterium; assembly: GCA_035429805.1. Taxonomy (GTDB): domain Bacteria; phylum Pseudomonadota; class Gammaproteobacteria; order Burkholderiales; family Burkholderiaceae_F; genus JALORV01. The sequence continues at coordinate 9,653 of DAOMFL010000032.1, read as the reverse complement.
CTTCGAAGATGCGTGGCTCGCGATGGCTGCGCGCATGGTCGATCCGGCCACGAACTCGCTGCTCGTGCTCTACGACGACGCGCAGTCGATCTACCAGAAGAAGCGCCGTAAGTTCAACTTTGCGAGCGTGGGGATCGAAGCGCGCGGGCGTACCAGCATCCTCAAGCTGAACTATCGCAACACCGCAGAAGTTCTGTCGCTGGCTGTCAACTGCGCCGAGCGCCTGCTCGACCGCGGCGAAGAGCCGGACAGCGATTTACAGACGGTTAAGCCCGCGACGGCGGGCCGGCGCGGACCGCTACCTGTGCTGGTGGAGGCGACGACTGAACAGCAGGAAGCCGAACTGCTGGCCCAGCGCGTGGCTGCAGCACTCGAACGCGGCATGGCGCCGAACGAGATTGCCGTGCTCTGCCGTACCAAGTTCCAGATGCCCGCCATCGAAAGGGCTCTTGCGAGGAGAAATATCGCCTTTCAGTCGATGTCGCAGCTCAAGGTGCGCGATTTCGAATGGAATGGGCCCAGCGTCAAGCTCGTCACACTGCACAGTTCCAAGGGGCTCGAGTTTCCGGTCGTGTTCGTCGCGGGTCTTCAGGCTATGCCGCACAAGGATGAACCGCTCGAAGAGGAAGTCAGGCTCTTGTACGTGGGGATGACCCGCGCGAACCAGGAACTCGTCCTATCCACGCACGGCGACTCCCCGATCGTTCAGAGAGTTCGGAGCGCGCTCGTTCAGGTCTCGCAGCAGCTGGCCGCATAGTCACCAAAGCAGGGTTGCTTACCTGGCCTGATCCCCTCAAGCTCGGGGACGGGGGTGCTGATGAGATTCGATGGCAAGCTCGAGAAGTGGAACGACGACCGCGGCTTCGGCTTCATCATGCCCTCGCGTGGCGGCGATACGGTCTTCGTGCACATCTCCGCGTTCCCGCACGAGGGCGGCCGCCCGAAGGTGGGCGAACTGCTGTCGTTCGAAGTCGAGCCCGCCGGGGATGGCAAGCGGCGTGCAGTCAACGTGCAGCGCCCTGGCCAGCGATATGTCTCGCGGCCGTCGGCGGCAGCCAGGGAACGGCCATCTGACGGGCGCAAGGGGCACGCCGGGTCGAGCGTTCTCGGTCGCGTGATCCTCGTCGTGCTTGTCGGCGCTCTCGGCGCGCTCGGCGCGCTCGGCGTGTACGGCTACACGATGTATTCGGGCAAGCGTGCACAAGCGGCAAGGGCGGTTGCGGAGGAGACACCCGCCGCGCCTGCCGCAAGCCCGTACCGGTGCGATGGGCGCACGCTCTGCACGCAGATGAGTTCATGCGAGGAAGCGATGTTCTTCCTCAAGAACTGCCCCGGCACGAAGATGGACGGCGACGGCAACGGCATCCCGTGCGAGAAGCAGTGGTGCGGCGGAGGCCGGCGGCGCTGAGGCGCGCGAGCGCGACCGGCGATGTTCCGTGTGATCATTCGGGCGATTGCCCCTGCTGACGCGTTCCCTCCCGGAAACGCCCACTGAGCACCGCGTCGATGCCCGAAACCACTCAGCGAGAAGACCTGCGCGCCCTCGGCCGCCTGCTCGGCGACGTGGTGCGCGACTTCGGCAGCGAGCGGCTGTTCCAGACGGTCGAGCAGATCCGCCAGGTCGCGACGCGCTTCCGGCGCGACGGCCGCGCGGAAGACGCGCGCGAGCTGGACCGTCTGCTGAAGAAGCTCACGCGCGACGACACGGTGAGCGTGGTGCGCGCGTTCAGCTACTTCCTGCACTTTGCCAACCTGGTGGAAGACCAGCAGAAGGTCCGCGAACTGAGCCGGCACCGCCTGTCGGTCGAGGGCGACGTGCTACGCCAGACGCTGGCGCGGCTCGCGGATGCCGGCATCGGGCGCGCCCGGATCACCGCGCTGCTCGCGCGCGCCTGCCTGATGCCGGTGCTGACCGCGCACCCCACCGAAGTGCAGCGCAAGAGCACGCTCGACACCGAGCGGGAGATCGCCGCGCTGATCGACGACACGCGCGCGCTGCCGGAGGAAGAAGCCGGCCGCCCGCAACGCCTGCTCGCCCTGGTGGCCACGCTGTGGCAGACCCGCATGCTGCGCCCGCAGAAGCTCACGGTGCAGGACGAGACGGAAAATGCACTCGCGTTCTGGCGCCAGACTTTCCTCACGGAAGTGCCGCGCCTCTATGCGGACCTCGCGGTCCAGCTCGGCACGCCGGTCGAAACACCTTTCCTGCGCCTTGGCAGCTGGATCGGTGGCGACCGTGACGGCCACCCCAACGTGCATGCGGAGACGATGGTGGCCGCGGTCCGAGCGCAGGCGCGCACGGTGTTCGACCACTACCTCGCGGAAGTGCACGCGCTCGGCAGCGAGCTGTCGATGTCGGCACTGCTCGGCGCGAGCGACCCGGCGCTGCAGGCGCTCGCCGACGCGAGCCCCGACACATCGCCGCAACGGGCGGACGAGCCATACCGCCGCGCGCTCACCGGCGTCTACGCGCGTCTGAGCGCCACGGCGCAGGCCCTCGGGCTCGACGTGCGTGCGCGGCCGGCGCTGGCGGCCGCGTCGCCCTATGGCGCGGCGCGCGAGTTCGCGGCGGACCTCGCCGTCATCGAGCGCTCGCTGCTGGTGCGCCATCCCGGCAACGTCGCCATCGTCGGGCACCGGCTGGCACCGCTGCAGCACGCGGTGCGCGCGTTCGGCTTCCATGGCGCGACGCTGGACCTGCGCCAGAACTCCGACGTGTTCGAGGCGGTGGTCGCGGAGCTGCTCGCGGTCGCGGAAGTCTGCCCCGACTACCGCAAGCTGCCGGAGCACGAGCGCGTGCGCCTGCTGGCGCGCGAACTGGGGCAGGCGCGGCCGCTCTTCGGCCGGCACTTTGCGTACTCGGAGATCGCACGACGCGAGCTCGGCGTGTTCGAGGCCGCGCGCGAGCTGCGGCAGCGCTTCGGCGACGCGGCGATCGACAAGCACATCGTCTCGCACACGGAGTCGCTGTCCGACCTGCTCGAAGTCGCGCTGATCCAGAAGGAAACCGGCCTGCTGACGGGCATCGAGCTGCGCTGCTGCTCGCTGATGGTGGTGCCGCTGTTCGAGACCATCGACGACCTGCAGCGTGCGCCGGCCATCCTCGGCGAACTGCTGGTGCACCCCGGCCTGCGTTCGCTGCTGGTGCCGGTGATCGACGGCCGCCCGGTGCAGGAAGTGATGCTCGGCTATTCGGACAGCAACAAGGACGGCGGCTTCCTCGCGTCGACGTGGACGCTTTATCGCGCCACGCAGAGCCTGCAGGCGCTGTTCGACACGCACGGCGTGCAGTTGCGGCTCTTCCACGGCCGCGGCGGCACCGTCGGGCGCGGAGGCGGACCGACTTTCGAGGCGATCCTGGCGCAGCCGCCCGGCAGCGTGCGCGGCCAGCTGCGACTCACCGAGCAGGGCGAGACGATCCAGGCGAAGTACGCCGACGCGCGCATCGGCCGCCATCACCTGGAACTGCTGGTCGCGGCGCTGCTGCAGGCGAGCCTGCTGGCGGAGCGGGCGCCGCGCTCGCACGCCGGGTTCGAGCAGGCGCTGGAGGAGATTGCCGGCCACGCGCACCGCGCCTACCGCGCGCTGGTCTACGAAACCGAGGGCTTCGCGGAGTTCTTCTTCAGCGCCACGCCGATCGCGGAGATCATGGAACTCAACATCGGCAGCCGGCCGGCGAGTCGCAAGGCGGCCGGCCGCATCGAGGACCTGCGCGCGATCCCGTGGGTATTCTCATGGGGCCAGTCGCGCGTGCTGCTGCCGGGCTGGTTCGGCTTCGGCTCGGGCGTGGAGGCGTATCTCGCCGCCGCACGCAATGCGACCGAGCGCCGCGCGCGGCTCGCGCTGCTGAAGGCGATGGCGCGCGAATGGCCATTTTTCCAGGCGCTCACCTCGAACATGGAAATGGCGCTCGCGAAGACGGATCTCTCGATCGCGGCGCGTTACGCGAAGCTCGCCACGAACCCGGCGCGCGGCCGCGCCATTTTCCGCGCGATCAGCGACGAATGGAAACTGACGGTGAAGCACTGGCTCGCGATCAGCGGCCAGCGCGTGCTGCTCGAAGCCCATCCCACTTTGGCGCAGAACATCCGCAACCGGCTGCCGTACCTCGATCCGCTGAACCACCTGCAGGTCGAACTGATCAAGCGTCACCGGCAGCGGCAGGGCGGCCGCGCGGTCGACGAACGGATCCGGCGCGGAATCCACCTGACGATCAACGGGCTGTCGGCGGGACTGCGCAACACCGGTTGAGCGCCGGTGCCGCGGTCGCGGTCGCGATAGACCGAGACGTTTTCTAGTACGCGCCGCTCACCAGGTTGCGCGGGCGGCCCGCGACGAAGCTCTCGATGTTGTCCATCAGCTGGTCCGCGAGCTCCTGCTGTGCCTCGTCCGACGCCCACGCCACGTGCGGCGTCAGGACCACGTTGGGGCGGTTGGCGATCGCGAGCAGCGGGCTGTCGGGCGGCGGCGGCTCGCCGGTGACGACGTCGAAGCCGGCGCCGCTGATCAGCCCTTCGTCGAGCGCCTGCACCAGCGCGTGCTCGTCGACCAGGCCGCCGCGCGCCGTGTTGATCAGCAGCGGCCGCCGCTTCATCGCGCGGAATTCCGGCATCGCGATCATGTTGCGCGTGGCAGGCGTCAGCGGCGAGTGCAGCGTGATGATGTCGCTCGTTTCCAGCACGTCCTGCCACGGCGTGTAGAGCGGGCCGAGGCCGCTCACGCCCTTGTGCGCAGCGAACATCGGCACCATGCCGAAGGCTTTCGCGATCTCGGCCACGCGCTGGCCGAGCACGCCCTCGCCCATGATGCCGAGCCGCGCGCCGGCAAGGTCGTGGATCGGGTAGTCGAAGAAGCAGAACTGTCCGGACTGCTGCCAGCGGCCGGAAATCACGGCCTCACGATAGGCGACGACGCTTCGACGCAGCGCCAGCATCAGCGCGAACGTGTGCTCGGGCACCGTGTTCACCGCGTAGCCGCGGATGTTCGACACCGCGATGCCGTGCTGCTCGCAGTACGGCTTGTCGACGCAGTCGGTACCGGTCGCGGCAACCGCGATCAGCTTGAGGTCGGGCAGCTGCTGCAGCGTCTCGGCGCGCAGCGGCACCTTGTTGATGATGGCGACCTCTGCACCGGCGAGCCGCGCGACGATTTCGCCGGGCTGCGTGCTCGCGTGCTCCACGAGTTCGTGCCGGAAGGCCGGGCGTCGCAGCCGGATCTGCGGCGCGATGGTGGAGCGGTCGAGAAAGACGATCTTCATCATCCGCGTCGCCCTCCTCAGGGTGTCGTCAGGCATCGTTGGGCTTCCTTCACGATCGCGGCCGGCGTGATGCCGAAGTGTTCGTAGAGCTGGTCTGCCGGCCCTGACGCGCCGAAACCTGTCATACCGATGAAGCCACCGTGCTCGCCCAGATAGCGGTCCCAGCCGAAGCGCATCGCGGCTTCGACGCCGACGCGCGCGGTGCCGCGCCCGAGCGTGGCGCTGCGGTACGCCGCGTCCTGCTGCTCGAACAACTCCCACGAAGGCATCGACACCACAGCGGTGGGGATGCCTTCGGCCTGCAGCAGTTCTCGCGCTTTCACCGCGAGCTGCACCTCGGAGCCGGTCGCGAGCAGCGTGACGCGGCGCGGCCCGCCTTCGCCCTCGGCCAGCACGTAGGCGCCGCGACGCGTGAGGTTTTCCTCGCCGGCCGACTTGCGCACCAGCGGCAGGTCCTGGCGCGCGAAGATCAGTGAAACCGGCCCGGTGCGGTGCTCCAGCGCGATCTCCCACGCTTCGGCCGCCTCGACCGCGTCGGCCGGGCGCAGCACCAGCATGTTCGGCATCGCACGCAGCGAGGCGAGGATCTCGACCGGCTGGTGCGTCGGCCCGTTCTTGCCAATGCCGATCGAGTCGTGACTGAACACGAACTTCACCGGCAGGCCCATCAGCGCCGCCATGCGCATCGCCGGTCGCTCGTAATCGGAGAAGGGCAGGTACGTGACCGCGAGCGGGATGATCCCGCCGTGCGCTGCCATGCCGTTGGCCATGGCCCCCATCACGTGCTCGCGCACGCCGCAATGCACGTAGGCGCCGCTGCGGTCGCTCGCGGTGAAGGCGGTCAGCCGGCGCTTGTGGTTGGTCGGCGCCTCGAGATCGGCGCAGGCGACCATGCGCTCAGGCAGCACGTCGGTCAGCCGGTCGCTGATCTCGGCGGAGAGCATGATGCCGCCCGCGGTCTTGCCCTCGTCGACGGCCTGCCGCTTGTAGCTGAGCAGCACATCGCGCCAGCCTGCGGGCAGCTCGCCGCGCAGCACACGCTCGAATTCGGCACGCTCGGCAGCGTGCAATGCATTCAGGCGCTGGGACCAAGCCCGGTGTTCGGCGTCGCTGCGGCGGCCGGCCGCACGCCACGCGCCGAGAACGTCGGCGGGCACTTCGAACGATGGATGCGGCCAGTCGAGCGACTGGCGCGCGGCGGCCGCGTCTTCCGGAAAAAGGCGCGCGCTGTGGCCGCCGCGCTGCCCCTGCAGGCGCGCGATGCCGCGGGCGATCACCGTGCGGCACGCGATCATCGACGGCCGCGGGTCCTTCTTGGCCGCGACGATCGCGGCCGAGATGGCCTCGAGGTCGTGGCCGTCGACCTCGACCACATGCCAGCCGGCGACGCGAAAGCGCTCGGCGACGTTCTCGCTGATCGACAGCTCCGTGCTGCCGTCGTCGGTGATGTGGTTGTCGTCCCAGAAGAGAATCAGCTTGGCGAGCCGCAGGTGTCCGGCGAGCGAGATCATTTCCTGGCCGATGCCTTCCTGCAGGCAGCCGTCGCCGACAAACGCGTAGGTGTAGTGGTCGATGAGCCCGGCGCCGAAGCGCGCATTGAGATACGCCTCGGCCACTGCCATGCCGAACGCGTTGGCGATGCCCTGCCCCAGCGGACCGGTCGTCACCTCGATGCCACGCTCCGGCGCGTACTCCGGGTGGCCCTCGCAATGCGAACCGAGCTCGCGGAAGGTCTTGATCTGGTCGAGTGAGATCGCCTTGTACCCGGTCAGGTACAGCAGCGAGAACAGCAGCATCGAGCCGTGACCGTTGGACAGCACGACGCGGTCGCGGTCCGGCCAGGTGGGATCGGCCGGGTTGAACTTCAGGTGCCTCGCGTAGAGCGCGGTCGCAATCTCGGCCATGCCGAGCGGCACGCCCTGGTGGCCTTCGGTCGCGCGCACGATCGCATCGATCGAGACGAAGCGGATCGCATGGGCCATCGACTGCAGCGCGGCCGCGGGCCGCTCTGCCGTCGTGGGGGTCGCCGTGGCGTGCATGGTCTTCGTGATCTCCGCAGAAGCGCGCTCAGTGGATCGTCAGCGCCGGGACGTAGCTGAACAACAGAAGTACGGTCAGCGCCACCAGGTAGAACGGCACCATGGCCCGCACGGTTTCACCGATCTTGACCTTGGCAATCGAGCTGGTGATGAAGAGCGTCGTGCCAACCGGCGGTGTGTAAAGCCCGATCGCGAGGTTCACCACCATCATCACGCCGAGCTGCACCGGGTCCATGCCGGCCATGTTGGCGAGCGGCACGAAAATGGGCGTCAGCAGCAGCACCGCGGCCGGCAGGTCGATGAACATGCCCGCAAAGATCATGATGACGTTCATCGCCAGGATGATCAGCCAGGGCTCGTGCAGCGTGTTCCTGGCGAAGTCCGCGAACGCCGTCGGCAGCTGCTCGAACGTGATGATCCAGCCCATCGCGCTCGACGCCATGATGACGAGCAGCACGACGCCGGTCGCGATCCCGGCCTCCAGTATCGCGGCCTTGACCCGCTGCAGCGTCATGTCGCGGTACACCAGCATCGACACCACGCCCGCATAGAGCGTGCTGATGATGCTGACTTCCGTCGGAGTCGCGATGCCGAACCGCAGGAAGACGATGATCAGAACCGGCAGCGCCAGGGCCGGCGACGCATAGCCGACTTCCCTGAGCACGAGCGCGACGCTGATCGGGCGCGTTTCGCGCGGATAACCCTTGATGCGACCGACGAAGTAGCACACGGCCATGAAGCCGATGCACAGCATCAGACCGGGCAGGATGCCGGCCAGGAACAGCGCGCCGATCGAGGCGCCCGACGCCAGCGCATAGATGATGAACGGGATCGACGGCGGGATCAGGATGTCGATCGTCGCCGCGGACGCGAGGGTCGCCGCGGCAAACGAGCCCGGGTAGCCGAGTTTCTTCTGCCACGGGATCAGCATCGAGCCGATGGCCGAGGCATCCGCGACGGCCGAGCCCGATACGCCGCCGAAGATCGTCGACGACAGTACGCCGACCTGGGCCGGGCCGCCGTGAAAGCGGCCGATCAGCGTCGTCATCAGATCGATCAGCGTCTGACCGAGCCGTCCGCCCATCATCAGCGCGCCGGTCAGGATGAAGAACGGAATCGCGATCAGCGGAAAGCTCTGCACCTGCGACACCATCTGTTCGACGACGAGGCTCAGCGGCACGCGGTCCGAGACCATGATGCCGCCGATGGCGGCCAGCACCAGCGCGTGCGCGATCGGAATCGCCGCGATCGCGGCAAGGGCGAAGATCAGGAATGCGACGGCGCTCATCAGAAGGCTCCCTTGACCTGCTCGTGATCCGGCTTGACCCAGTTCAGCAACTCGCCCAGGTGGACCAGCGTGATCAGGACGAAGCCGATGAACAGGCACGTGTAAGTGACTGAGCCGGGAACGCCAAGGATCGGTGACCGCTCATCGGCCACGATCGGAATCGCCTGCGCCGTAACGACCGCCAGCAGACCGTAGGCGCCGATGATCGCGACATGGCCGATCGAGGCGATCGCCCGGCGGACCTTGCCCTTCACGGCGTCGGCCAGGAAGGTCGTGGCGATGTGCGCGCCGTGCTGCGCAGCGAGGACGACGCCGGCCATCACGAGCCACGGAAACAGCAGTTCCGGGATCTCCGAGGCCCAGCGCAGGCTGGAGCCGCTGAAGTAGCGCAGCACCACATCCGAGCAGAGGATGCAGAAGATCGCGCCGAACGTCAGGTAGAGGATCGCAGCGCAGACCCACGCGATGCCGCGACTCAGCCTTTCCGCAATGACGGAAGCCATGGTGTCTCCTGGGAATCAGGCGGACCGGTCGCCGACCGGCCCGCGTGCATTTATGCGGATCTGCGTCCGTTACTTGGTGTGTGACGCGGCGACGACCTTCTTGACGTAGTCGCCGATCGGCCCGCTTTCCCACTTGGCCGTGACTGACTGGGTCGCCTTCTGGAACTGGCTCTGGTCGACCTTGTCGATCTTCACGCCCTTCTTGGGCAGCTCGACGAGGAGGCGCTCGTCGGCTTCCTTCGAGAGCTTGCGCTGCACAGCCGTTGCTTCATTGGCGGCTTCCATGATGATCTTGCGCTCGGCTTCGGTCAGGCGGTCCCAGGTGCGCTTGCTCATCAGCAGCGGCGTCATCTCGAACTTATGGCCGGTCAGCGAGATGTACTTCTGCACTTCGTAGAGCTTGGACGCGTCGATGTTGGCGAGCGGATTCTCCTGGCCGTCGACGACGCCCTGCTGCAGGGCGACGTACAGCTCCGCGAACTTGATCTGCTGCGTCTCGGCGCCGAGCGCGGTCATGATGTCGATCGTCACGGCATCCGGCGGCGTGCGGATCTTCAGGCCCTTCA
>DAOMFL010000031.1:0-41993 GCA_035429805.1 Burkholderiaceae bacterium | reverse complement strand
ATCACTTTTCGATCGATCTCGATCGACCCTGAAAGACGCCGAATCATTCCCACTCAATCGTCGCCGGCGGCTTGCCGCTGATGTCGTAGACGACGCGGTTGATGCCGCGCACTTCGTTGATGATGCGGTTGGAGACCTTACCGAGCAATTCGTGTGGCAACTGGGCCCAGTGCGCCGTCATGAAGTCGGTGGTCTGCACCGCGCGCAGCGCCACCACCCACTCGTAGGTGCGGCCATCGCCCATGACGCCGACGCTCCTCACCGGCAGGAACACCGCGAAGGCCTGGCTGGTGCGGTCGTACCAGCCGGAGGACCGCAGTTCATCGATGAAGATCGCGTCAGCGCGCCGCAGCAGGTCGGCGTAATCCTTCTTCACCTCGCCAAGGATGCGTACGCCTAAGCCGGGGCCTGGGAACGGATGGCGGAAGATCATCTCGCGCGGCAATCCGAGCGCGAGCCCGAGGTTGCGCACCTCGTCCTTGAAGAGATCACGCAGCGGTTCGAGCAGCTTCAGGTGCAGTGTTTCCGGCAGGCCACCGACGTTGTGGTGGCTCTTGATCGTCTTCGCCTTCTTGGTCTTGGCGCCGGCCGACTCGATGACGTCCGGGTAGATCGTGCCCTGCGCCAGCCATTTCGCATTCGGCAGTTTCGATGCCTCTTCCTGGAACACGTGCACGAACTCGCGGCCGATGATCTTGCGCTTCTCCTCCGGGTCCGAGACACCTTTCAGTGCGTCCATGAAGCGCACGGTGGCGTCGATCGCGATGAGCTTCATGCCCATGTGCTGCCGGAAGGTGTCGATCACCTGCCGGCCCTCGTCCTGGCGAAGCAGGCCCGTATCGACGAAGACACAGGTGAGCTGGGATCCGATCGCGCGGTGGATCAGCGCGGCAGCGACCGACGAGTCGACGCCGCCGGAGAGTCCGAGAATCACCTCCTCCCGGCCCACCTGCGCGCGGACCTTCTCGACCGCCTCGTCGACGTGGCTGCCCATGATCCAGTCAGGCCTGCAGCCGCAGATCTCGAGCGCGAAGCGCCGCAGTATCGCCTCGCCCTGTGCCGTGTGCGTGACCTCGGGGTGGAACTGCACGCCGTAGAAGCGGCGCGCCTCGTCGGCCATGCCCGCGATCGGGCACGAACCGGTCGAAGCCATCAGCGTGAATCCCGGCGGCATCTCGACGACCTTGTCGCCATGACTCATCCAGACATTGAGCAGGCCGTGACCTTCCTCGTTGCGGCGGTCTTCGATCCCCTCCAGCAGCTTCGTGTGTCCGCGCGCGCGCACCTCCGCGTAGCCGAACTCGCGCGTGTGCCCGCCCTCCACCCTGCCACCCAGCTGCTGCGCCATCGTCTGCATGCCGTAGCAGATGCCGAGCACCGGCACGCCGGCCTGGAACACGGCAGCCGGCGCCTTGTCGGTCGACTCCTCGTAGGCCGACATGTGACTTCCCGACAGCACGATGCCCTTCGGCGCAAAGCTGCGGACGAAGTCGTCGGCGACGTCCGCCGGATGGATCTCGCAGTAGACATTGGCCTCGCGGATGCGACGCGCGATCAGCTGCGTGACCTGCGAGCCGAAGTCGAGAATCAGGATCTTGTCGTGGTTCATGGCACGCGGCCGCGCCGCGGCCGGTCGGTGAGGAAAGTGAAGTCGCAGCCCGCCAGGCGGAGCCGGGCGGGAGGAAGGCAGGGCAGCACGGAATCGGGCCCTAGGTCTCGAGCCGGTAGTTGGGCGCTTCCTTGGTGATGCGCACGTCGTGCACGTGCGACTCGCGCATGCCGGCTGCCGTGATCTCGACGAACTCCGCCTTCGTCCGCATCTCGTCGATCGACGCGCAGCCGCAGTACCCCATGCTCGAGCGCAGCCCGCCTGTCAGCTGGAAGATGATCGCGAGCACGCTGCCCTTGTACGGCACCATGCCCTCGATGCCTTCGGGCACGAACTTGTCGACGTTCGCGTCATTGTCCTGGAAGTAGCGCTCGGCCGAGCCCTCGGTCATCGCGCCGAGGCTGCCCATGCCGCGGTAGCTCTTGTAGGAGCGGCCCTGGTACAGGATCACTTCTCCAGGCGCCTCTTCGGTGCCGGCGAACATGCTGCCCATCATGACGGCATAGGCCCCGGCAGCGAGCGCCTTGGACACGTCGCCCGAGAAGCGGATGCCGCCGTCGGCGACCAGCGGGATCCCGGACCCTTCGAGCGCCCTGGCGACGTCCGACACGGCGGTGATCTGCGGCACGCCGACGCCTGCGACGATGCGCGTCGTGCAGATCGAGCCCGGCCCGATGCCGACCTTGATGCCATCGGCGCCGGCATCCGCCAGCGCCCTGGCGGCGGTCGCCGTCGCGATGTTGCCGCCGATGACGTCCACCTGAGGAAAGTTCTTCTTCACCCACCGCACGCGGTCGATCACGCCCTGGTGGTGGCCGTGTGCAGTATCGACGACGAGAACGTCGACGCCGGCCCGCACCATCAGCTCCGCCCGCTCCAGCGAATCGGCGCCGGTGCTGATCGCACCGCCGACACGCAGCTTGCCCTGTTCATCCTTCGCAGCGTTCGGATGCTCGGTCGCCTTCGTGATGTCCTTGACCGTCACGAGGCCGCGCAGTTCGTCGTCGCCGTTGATGACCAGCACGCGCTCGAGCCGGTGCTTGTGCATCAGCGCCTTGGCTTCGTCGAGGCTTGCGCCTTCGCGCACGGTGACCAGTCGCTCACGCGGCGTCATGATGTCGCGGATCGGCGCATCGAGCCGCGTTTCGAAGCGCAGATCGCGGTTGGTGACGATGCCAACCACCTTCTTGCCCTTGACGACCGGGAGTCCGGAGATCTTGTGCGCGCGCTGCAGCTCCAGCGCATCGCGCACCGTCATCTCCTGCGTCAGCGTGATCGGGTCGCGCAGCACTCCGGCCTCGTGGCGCTTGACCTTCTGCACCTCGGCAGCCTGCTCCTTCGGCGACAGGTTCTTGTGAATGATCCCGATGCCACCCTCCTGCGCCAGCGCGATGGCGAGTCGCGCCTCGGTCACCGTGTCCATGGCGGCCGAAACCAGCGGGATATTCAGGGGGATGTTGCGGGAGACTCGGGTAGTGAGCTGGACGTCGCGGGGAAGGACCGCCGAGTGGGCGGGGACGAGCAGCACGTCATCGAAGGTCAGCGCCTTCTGAACCAACCGCATAGTTGTCCTCATGACGCAAAAGCGGAGTATACCGGGCCCCTTTTTTGGCCGAATCGACGGGGCAGGCAGGCCTGCCGGTGGAACTGAGGGTGACTTCACCCGTCAATTGACTTGTTGCACCGCCGGGAAGCGTTGGAAAATCGCCCACACAGGAGAACTCATGCTCGAAGCCCGGTACTCACATCGCAGTGCGGTTCTGGTCACGCTGGCCTTCATCGTGTCCGCGCTCGCGGCCCCGGCGCTGGGCCAGTGGGCCTGGAAGGACGACAACGGCCGCGTCGTCTACTCGGACCGCCCGCCCCCGGCCAGCGTGAAGGCGGACCGCATCGTGCGCCAGCCGAACAACGCCCAGACCGTGGTCCCGTCCCAGGCGGGCCAGGCGGCCGCGGCGCCGTCCCAGCCCGCGTCGGACGCGCGGCCGGCCGCAAGCGGGCCGAAGTCGCTTGCCGAGCAGGAAATGGAATTCCGCAAGCGGCAGCAGGACCGCGCCGATGCGGAGAGAAAGGCACAGGAAGAGCAGTCCAGGTCAGCTGCCAAGGCCGCCGAATGCGAGCGTTCGCGCGGCTATCTGCGCGTGCTCGAGGACGGCGGGCGCGTCGCGCGCACCGACTCGTCCGGCAACCAGGAATTCCTCGACGACGCGCAGCGCGCGGCCGAAATCGATCGCACGCGCAAGATCGTGCAGCAGGTCTGCAGCAGCTAGCCCCTCGCCCTATCTGGCGCTGCGGCGCCGACGCACTTCCGCGCGGATACGCCGTGCTTCCCTGGGTTCGACCGTCAGCGGGCGGTAGACCTCGATCCGGTCACCGTCGTGCACCGGCGCTCCCAGCGGGCGGCGATGGTTCCACACGCCGGCGTCGAGCTTCACGTCCCTCAGTTCCGGCTCGGCGTCCAGCAGTCCGGATGCGGTGATCGCCTCACCGATGGTGGCGCCGGGTTGTACCTCGACCCGGAGCACCCGGCTGCGGTCCGGCATTGCGTACACGACGGTAACGATCATTCGGTCGGTCCGTAGATGCGCTCGGCCCGCTGCGCAAAGGAGTCGATCATCGAGTTCGCAACGACGTCGAACACCGGGGCCACCGCCCTGCCGAGCAGGCCGCTGGCAAACTCATAGTGCAGGCTCAGCTGCACCTTGCAGGCGCCCGGCCTGAGTGGCAGGAAGTGCCAGATTCCGTCCAGTGAACGGAACGGCCCATCGATCAGCGTCATGCGGATCTGCTCCGGATACCGGAGCTGGTTGCGCGTCGTGAAGCGCGAGCGCAGGCCGCGATAGTCGATGTCGATGCTCGCGTCCAGGCCGCCGCCATGCTCCGGGACGACGCGTGAGCCGCTGCACCAGGGGAGGAACTGCGGATAGCCCTCCACGTCGGCGACCAGGTCGAACATCTGCTCGGCGCTGTAGTGGACCAGGACGGAGCGTTCGACGCGAGGCATAGGTGAGATATAAACGCGGATTGTATTCAGGTCGGGCAGGCGGACTGCGGTGGCGATCGTCCAGAACAAGAAGGCACAGCACGATTACTTCATCGAGGACCGGTACGAGGCGGGCCTGGTGCTCGAAGGCTGGGAAGTGAAGTCCGTCCGCGCGGGGCGCGTCCAGATCAACGAGGCCTACGTCGTGATCAGGCAGGGGGAGCTCTACCTGCTGAACGGCCACATCAGTCCGCTGCCCACGGCGTCCACGCACATCAAGCCGGATCCGACCCGCACGCGCAAGCTGCTGCTCAACGCGGAGGAGATCCGCAAACTGATCGGCAAGGTCGAACGCGCCGGGTATGCGCTCGTGCCGCTCGACCTGCACTACAACAAGGGCCGCATCAAGCTCGAGATCGGCCTGGCCAAAGGCAAACGGCAGTTTGAAAAGCGCGCGACCGAAGAGGAGAAGGATTGGAAGCGACAGCAGCAGCGGCTGCTGAAGAAGAGCAGCCGGTAGTCTCGCGCTTTCGGTGAGGGCTCATGCCGGCGCAACCAGCGTGAAGCGGCCGCCGGCCGCGGGCCGGAGCCAAAGGCGCGCGACCGAGGAGTAGAAGGACGGGAAGCGCCGGCAGCAACGGCTGCTCAGGCATCGCAACCGGTAACGGTCAGGAGGCGCGCTTCACTGAAGCCACTTCGCGGCCCGCGCCAGCTTCTGCATGTCGCCGAATCCGGGCGCCCCCTGCCGGCGCGCCTCGGGCAGCAGGCGAGTCATCAGCAGTGCCGTCGCGAACGCATCGGACGCGGCGCTGTGGCGCGCCGCCACCGGGATGCCATAGTGCTGGAGCCACTCGTCCAGCGACTTCAGGCTCAACTTCGGCGACAGCGCCGGCGCGAGCTCGGCGATGTCCAGCCAGGGATTGTCGAACGGCTGGTTGACGTAGTGCTTCGTCACGCGCGCCAGGAAGCTGCGGTCAAACGGCGCGTGGAACGCCAGCATCGGCGCCCGACCCGCATAGTCCATGAAGGCGCGTACCGCGTGCGGCGGGTCGGTCCCGTTCAACTGCGCATGGGCTCCGACGCCATGCACGAGGATGTTCTCGCGCGAGCTCGCCGCCGCCTGCTTCACGATGATCTCGAGGCTGTCGCCCGGAACCACACGCCCGTCGACGATGGCCACGGCGCCAATGGCAATCAGCTGGTCGCTGCTGACGTCCATGCCGCTGGTCTCGACATCGACGACGACCCAGCGTTGATGTGCGCCGCCGCGTCGGCCGAATCGCAGCCAGTCGAAGATGCCCATTGCGGTGCGGCCTAACCCGGGAAGTCGAGCTCGAGTCGCTGCTGCACCTTGCGCGCCTGGCGAAACGCCTCGTTGATGATGCGCCGGTCCAGCGCCGACAGTTCCGAGAGCTCGACCTCGTTGGGATTGTCCGCGGCTCCTGAATAGGTCTGCGATCGGCGGTGCTGCGCGCGCAGCCGCATCAGCTGGAAGTACTCGAACGACGGTACCCAGGCACGGACATCGCTTTCCGGCAGTCTCCCGGCCTCGCCCAGCCGCTTCAGGCGCTCCGACGTGTTCGTCTCATGCAGGCCGGCCGCGAGCGCCCAGATGCGCGCCGCGTCCACAAAGGGCACGGTTCCGTGCATCTTCAGGTCGATGCGCGCCGAACCGCCCTCGCCGAACAGGGACTCGACGATGCCGCGCCCGGCGGGCGGGCGGTTGCGCAGCGCGTTGTCCGACATCTGCTTGAGGAAGCGCGGAGTGCGCTGGGCGCGTGCGACGACATCCTCGCGCAGCTGGTTGGCGAGCCCGGCATCGCCGAACAGCGGCCGGAAGTCGAAAAAGATGCTGCCATTGAGCAATGACTCCGGATCGCCGCGCTCGATCCAGCCGGCGAAGAGCGCGTCCCATCGGGCGTAGTCCAGGCACCAGGCGGGGTTGCGCGCCATGATGTTGCCCTTGCACAGCGGGAAGCCGCAGGCCGCCAGCGCCTCGTTGGTCCAGGCAGCGAGCTCGAGCATCTTCTCCCTGGAGGTCTTCCCGTCGACGTAGAGGATGCCGTTGTCCTGATCGGTGGCGATGGTCTGCTCGCCCCGGCCTTCGCTACCGAACGACAGCCAGCAGAAGCTCTCGTTGTCGAGGGCGAAGCGTTGCGAGCCAATCGTCAGCAGCCGCACGGTCAGCTGGTCGTTCAGGTGGCTGACCAGCCGCGTCAGCTGCGAAGCCGAGACACCCTGCGCCACCAGGTGGTGCGAGAGCCGGCGTACGTCGGCGGCAGCCGCTGCCAGGGCATCCACATCC
Source organism: Burkholderiaceae bacterium (assembly GCA_035429805.1). Taxonomy (GTDB): domain Bacteria; phylum Pseudomonadota; class Gammaproteobacteria; order Burkholderiales; family Burkholderiaceae_F; genus JALORV01. The sequence continues at coordinate 35,099 of DAOMFL010000031.1, read as the reverse complement.
CCGGCTCGCCGGATCGCGACCGCCAGCTGCCGCACCGTCAGGCGCTGCAGCGCGAAGAGATCCCGCTCCGACACCACGCCCGCCACCCGCTGCGTTCCACCCTCCCGGCTCAGGATCGGGATATGGCGGATCGAGTGTTCCGCCATCAGCAGCGTCGCCTCGGCTGCCGTGTCGTCGGTGTCGAGCGTCAGCACGTTTGACGTCATCACCTCGCGCACGGGCGTCGCCAACGGCATTTCGGGCAGGATGACGCGGCCAATGAGGTCGGTGCGCGTCAGGATGCCGGTGACCTTCTCGCCGCTGCCGGACGGCTCGACGACGAGAACCGACCCGACATGCGCCGCGTGCATGCGCCCGAAAGCCTCGCGCAGCGGTGTTTCCGGCGAGCAGGTCAACGCCGGGCCGCGCATGAGTTCGGCGAGCGGCGTCGCCATCGTGCGCTCGGCCGTTGCCTCGGTTGCATAAGTCTGCTGCAGTTGCTGTCGCGACAGGTCCAGCAGCGCGCCCAGGCGCCGGTTGCAGAAGTCCATGAATGGCGCGCTGCGTCGCGTCAACGCGACGAAGTGCTCGCGCGGCAGCATCATGCAGAAGGTGTCGCCGACCGAGCGATAGGTCAGCGTGACCGGACGCTCCGCCAGCAAGGCGCCGACCGGGAAGCAATCGCCGACGCCGGCTTCGAAGGCGATGCCCTTGCGGTCAGGCGCCTCGCCCTGCACCCGCCCCTGCTTGACGATGTGGCAGTGCGCCGGCACCGAGCCTCCCGGCGCCAGCACCACTTCGCCCGGCGCGAAGTAGCCGATCTCGACATGGTCGATGACGTAGTCGACATCGGCCGCACTCATCGCCGAAAACGGCACGTGCGCCGTCAGCAGCTGACGCAGTCCGGCCGCGATCGTGGGTGCTGCCATGCCGTCTCCTCAGAGGCCGCAGGCGGCCCACTGCGTCACGCGCCGGGATCCTGCTTCTTGTTCTGGCGGGAGCGATGCCGCCCACGCGCGCCGAGAATCATCCACACCGCGAGCGCGACACCGATGCCGGCAATCAGGAACTCCATGACGATCGTCCTATCGCTCGGCGCCCTGCGACTTGACGACCGTCATGGCCGTCGAGATGAGGCTCGCCACATCGCCCACATTGGCGGGCACGATCAGCGTGTTGTTGGTCCTGGCCAGCGCGCCAAACGCATCGATGTAGCGCTCGGCCACCTTGAGGTTGACGGCCTCGATGCCGCCCGGCTCACGGATCGCTACTCCGACCTGCCGGACTGCCTTGGCGGTGGCGTCGGCAATCGCGACGATGGCCGAGGCCTCGCCCAGCGCGACGTTGATCTGCGCCTGCTTGTCGCCCTCGGACTTGGCGATCGCCGCCTCGCGTGCGCCGGTGGCGATGTTGATCTGCTCCTGCTTGCGCCCCTCGGACGAAGCGATCAGCGCGCGCTTCTCGCGTTCGGCGGTGATCTGCGCCTGCATCGCATGCAGGATCGCCGCCGGCGGCGTGATGTCCTTGATCTCGTAGCGCAGCACCTTCACGCCCCAGTTCATCGCCGCCTCGTCGATGGCCGAGACGACACTGTGATTGATGAAGTCGCGCTCCTCGAACGTCTTGTCGAGCTCGAGCTTGCCGATGACCGAGCGCAGCGTCGTCTGCGCCAGTTGGGTGATCGCCAGGATGTAGTTGCTGGCCCCGTAGGACGCACGCTGGGGATCGGTCACCTGGAAGTACAGCACACCGTCGACCTGCAGCTGCGTGTTGTCCTTCGTGATGCAGACCTGGCTCGGCGTGTCGAGCGGCACCTCCTTCAGGCTGTGCCGGTAGGCGAGGCGGTCGACGAACGGAATGACGATGTTCAGGCCCGGCTGCAGCACGGCATGGAACTTGCCGAGACGCTCGATCACCCAGGCGTTCTGCTGCGGCACGACCTTGACCGCCTTGACCACGAAGGTCACCGCCACGACCAGCAATACGAGGGCGGCCAGCGACACTCCGTCCACAAAGTGGAACATGAAGCTCTCCTAGCGCGGCTTGGCCGCGACGATCAGCCGGTTGGCGTGGATTTCACGAATGACGAATTCACCGGTGGCAGGCGGTTCGCCGGGGGCGAGCTCGACGTCCCAGACCGCCCCCCGGTAGCTGGCACGCGCGGTGCGCGCCGGCGTCCAGTGCTCGACCCGCAGCGACTGCCCGATATCCATGTTCTGCACCCGGTCGTCGCCGCGCTCGTGCAGCTTCCTGCCGAACCGGGTCGAACGCAGCCAGATCGAGCCGCCGATGCCGATCACCGCGGCGACAACGAACTGCAGGGGGACCGGAGCGCCGGCGAACGCTGCCAGTCCTGCAACCGCCAGCGCGATCGAGATCACCAGCAGGTAGAACGTCCCGGTCAGCAGTTCGGCCACCAGCAGGCCGAACGCGACGACGAACCAGCCGATGTACGAATCCATGCCGATGCCTCCGTGGCGCTTTAGCTGCGGGTCCGCGACTTCATTTCAAGCGCATTCTGCCCGGAGCCGATGGGCGGCGCAGCCGCGGCGCCGCACCGAAGCGGTTCAGGCAGACCGCGCGAGGCGCTGCCAGGTCGTCACGACCGTGTCCGGGTTCAGCGAGATGGACTCGATGCCCTGCTGCACCAGCCACTCCGCGAAGTCGACGTGGTCGGACGGCCCCTGGCCGCAGATGCCGATGTACTTGCCGCGCGCACGGCAGGCGGCGATCGCCTGCATGAGCAGGGCCTTCACGGCCGGATCGCGCTCGTCGAATCCTTCGGCGACCAGGCCGGAGTCGCGGTCCAGTCCCAGCGTCAGCTGCGTCAGGTCGTTGGAGCCGATCGAGAACCCGTCGAAGTAGTCGAGGAACTGGTCGGCCAGCAGCGCGTTCGACGGCACCTCGCACATCATGATCAGCCGCAGTCCGCCCTTGCCATCGACGGCGCCGCTGCCGCGCGGAAGCCCCTCCTCGGCCAGCAGCTCGGTCACGCGCCTGGCTTCTTCGAGCGTGCGTACGAACGGCACCATGATCTCGACGTTGGTCAGCCCCATGACTTCGCGCACCCGCTTGAGCGCCGCGGCCTCCATGCGGAAGCACTCGCGGAAGGAGTCCGCGATGTAGCGCGCGGCGCCGCGGAAGCCGAGCATCGGGTTCTCTTCGTCGGGTTCGTAGCGCGAACCGCCGATCAGCTTCTTGTATTCGTTGCTCTTGAAGTCCGACATGCGCACGATGACCGGCTTGGGCCAGAACGCGGCGCCGATCGTCGCGATGCCTTCCGCGAGCTTCGCCTCGAAGAACGCGCGCGGCGAGTCATAGCCCGCCGACAGGCGCTCGACGGCGGACTTCAGGTCCGGGTCGACGTTCGGATAGTCGAGCACGGCCTTGGGATGCACGCCGATATTGTTGTTGATGATGAATTCGAGCCGTGCCAGCCCCACGCCGGCATTGGGCAGCGCCTGGAAGTCGAACGCCAGCTGCGGGTTGCCGACGTTCATCATGATCTTCACCGGGATCTGCGGCAGCTTGCCCTGCTGCACGTTCTCGACTTCCATTTCCAGTGCCCCGGCGTAGATATAGCCGGTGTCGCCCTCTGCACAGGACACGGTCACTGTCGTGCCGTCGGTCAGCACGTCGGTCGCGTTGCCGCAGCCCACGACGGCCGGGATGCCGAGTTCGCGCGCGATGATCGCGGCGTGACAGGTGCGCCCGCCGCGGTTGGTGACGATCGCTGCGGCCCGCTTCATCACCGGCTCCCAGTTGGGATCCGTCATGTCGGTCACCAGCACGTCGCCGGAGTGCACGCGGTCCATTTCGGCCGTGCCGCGGATGTTGCGCACCACGCCGATGCCGATCTTCTGGCCGATTGCACGGCCGGACGCCAGCACCGCGCCTTTACCCTTCAGCCTGAAGCGCTGCTGCGTCTCGACCCCCGACTGTGACTTCACGGTCTCGGGGCGCGCCTGCAGGATGTAGATGCGGCCATCGAGCCCATCCTTGCCCCACTCGATGTCCATCGGCCGCCCGTAGTGCTGTTCGATCAGCACCGCGTAGCGCGCCAGTTCCAGCACATCGGCGTCAGTCAGCGAAAAGCGATGCCGTTCGGCATCGGCGACGTCGACCGTGCGAACGGTCCGGCCGGCGCTCGCACCGGCCGCATCGAACTCCATCTTGATCAGCTTGGATCCCAGCGACTTGCGGATGATCGGGTGTCTGCCAGCTGCAAGCATCGGCTTGTGCACGTAAAACTCGTCCGGGTTGACGGCACCCTGCACCACGGTTTCGCCGAGGCCGTAGCTCGACGTGATGAACACCACGTCGCGGAAGCCGGACTCGGTGTCCATCGTGAACATGACACCGGCGGCGCCCAGGTCCGAGCGGACCATGCGCTGCACCCCGGCCGACAGTGCCACGTCGGCGTGGGCAAAGCCCTTGTGCACGCGATAGGCGATCGCCCGATCGTTGTAGAGGGACGCGAAGACGTGCTTGATGCGTTCGAGCACGGCCTCGATTCCGTCCACATTCAGATAGGTCTCCTGCTGGCCTGCAAAGGACGCATCAGGCAGGTCCTCGGCCGTCGCACTGGATCGGACGGCAACCGAGAATTTACTCGAATATTCATCTACAAGCTTCTGATAATGCGACCTAATTTCCTGTCCAAGACGCTTGGGAAAAGGGGTGTCGACGATCCAGGATCGGATTTCGGCCCCGGTCTTCGCCAGGGCCCGGACATCGTCGATGTCCAACGCATCGAGCGCCGCCGCAATACGCTGGCGGAGGCCCCCGGCTTCGATGAAATCGCGGAATGCCGTGGCCGTCGTCGCGAACCCGTCCGGGACCCGGATGCCGGTCGCCTCCAGGTGGCCGAGCATCTCGCCGAGCGAGGCATTCTTGCCACCGACCGACTCCACGTCCGTCATGCGCAGTTCGCTGAACGGAACGACATAGGACGCGGATGTCATGCCCTCTCCTGGTCTGTTCGTGTGACTAGAATTCGGCGATTCTACCGAGCGGCCCTGCTGTCTTGTTGCGCCGCATCAGCGAGGACTGGATGCCTGACCGCGACGCTGGGCCCTTCGACCGGACCGTCTTCTTCGTCTCCGACGGCACTGGAATCACTGCGGAAACGCTGGGTCACAGCGTGCTCACGCAGTTCGGGGACCTGCGCTACCGGCCGCAGCGCCTGCCCTTCGTCGATTCCGTCGAAAAGGCGCGCGACGCCGCCCTGCGCATCAACGAGGCCCGGAGCCGCGACGGCAGGCGCGCGATCGTGTTCTCCACACTGGTCAATCCGCCGGTCGCGGCCGAACTGCGCGCGGCGTCCGACGCGTTCGTCATCGAGATGTTCGAGACCTTCGTCAATCCGCTCGAGCGCGAGCTGGGCATGAAGTCGACGCACACGATCGGGCGCTCGCACAACATCGCCGTCAACTCCGAGGACTACAAGAACCGCATCGAGGCGATCAACTTCGCGCTGGCCCACGACGACGGACAGTCGGCCACGGGGCTCGAAAAGTCCGACGTGATTTTGGTCGGCGTCTCGCGCTCGGGCAAGACGCCGACGTCGCTGTACCTCGCGATGCAGTACGGCGTGAAGGCCGCCAACTATCCGCTGATCCCGGAGGACTTCGAGCGCAACCAGCTGCCCTCGGTGCTGCCCTCGTACAAGGGGAAGCTGTTCGGCCTTTCGATCGCGCCGGAGCGACTGTCGGAGGTGCGCAACGAGCGCCGTCCGAACAGCCGCTACGCGTCGCTCGAGAACTGCCGCTTCGAAGTCGAGGCGGCAGAGCGCATGATGCGGCGCGAAGGCATCCGCTGGCTTTCGTCGACGACCAAGTCGATCGAGGAAATCGCGGCGACGATCATGCAGGAGGTCCGGCTCGACCGGCGTTCCTATTAGCGACACGCGCCGGTCGGCGTTGAGTGGGCGCCCGGCCGATCGTCGAAGGACGGGTCGTCAGCCGCGGCGGCGGCGCTGCTCGAACAGGCACACCGCCGCGGCGGCCGCCACATTGAGCGATTCCGCAGCGGGATCGATCGGTATGCGCAGGCGACGCTGCGCGCTGTCCAGCGTTGCAGAGCCCAGGCCCTGCCCTTCCGAGCCGAACATCCAGACGGTCGGGCCCGCGCCCCACGAGGCCGTGAAGAGCGCTTCATCGCCCCCGGCATCGGCTGCCAGCCGTTCGGCGCGGAAGGCGGCCGCCAGTTGTGGCGGCGGAACGTCCTCGTAGATCGACAGCGCGAAGTGCGCGCCCATGGCTGCGCGCAGCACCTTCGGCGCCCAGAGGAACGCCGTGCCGGTGGCGGCCGCCACATGCCGGACGCCGGCTGCCGCTGCGATGCGCAGCAGCGTGCCTGCATTGCCCGGATCCTGCACTCCGTCGAGGTACATCGCATCGGCCGCGAGCCCGCTCGGCAATGGCGGCCGCGCGATCGCGATCTCGATCAGCACGCCAGTGCCGTGCTCGACCGGCGCAATGCTGTCGTACAACGGCTGCGCCAATTCGGTGACGCGCGTGCCGCAGGCTCCGGCCGCGCGTTCGGCCAATGCCCGCGCTGCGGCCGTTGCATCCGCGCTGACGACCACCGCCGTGACCGGCACCTGCGCCGCCAGCGCCCCTTCGACGAGATGCACCCCCTCGGCGATCGAGCGCAGCGACTCGCGACAGGCGCGCGGCGAATCGGCGAGGCGCCGCAGGCGCCGCACCAGCGGGTTGTCAGCCGAGGTGATGCGGACCATCGGGAAGACCTGAGGCGCCGAGCAGACGGCGGACCGGCGCGAACGACCTGCGGTGCACGCAGCTTGGACCCAGCGCCTGCAGAGTGCTCAGATGCTCCGGCGTCGGATACCCCATGTGCCGGCGGAAGCCATAGCCCGGATATTGCAGATCGAGCGTGCGCATCAGCGCATCGCGCGCCGTCTTCGCCAGGATCGACGCCGCCGAGATGCACGGTTCGGTCGCATCGCCGCCGATGATCGCCCGGCCGGGAACGGGCAGCGTCGGCATCTGATTGCCATCGACCAGCGCGTACTCTGCCGCAATGCGCAGGCCTTCCACCGCGCGCCGCATCGCGAGCAGTGTCGCCCGGAGGATGTTGAGCGCATCGATCTCCTCGACACTGGCCTCGGCGATCGCATACGCCAGGGCGCGCTCGCGGATGCGGGCTGCCAGATCCTCGCGCCGCTCCGCGCTCAACGCCTTGGAATCGGCGAGACCGTCGATGCCGTTCGCCGGATCCAGAATGACCGCGGCCGCGACGACCGGCCCGGCCAGTGGCCCGCGGCCAGCTTCGTCGATGCCGCAGACCCGTCTGCCGGCCCGCGCCGCCTGCTCGAAGAGATCGAAGCCGCCGGCGCGGCGCCGCGCGCTCATCGCCTTGCGACCTCGAGGATCGCCTCAGCCGCGAGCGACGCCGTGTCGCGCCTGAGTTCTTCGTGCATCGAGGCGAACCGCCGCTCGAGCCGCGCGCGCAGTTCGCTGTCATTCAGCTGCGCCCACAGCGCATCGGCAAGCGCCTCGGGCGTGGCCCGCTCCTGCAGCAGTTCGGGCACGAGCAGCTCGCCGGCCAGGATGTTCGGCAGGCCCACCCAGGGGATCTGCCCCTTGCGCCGCATCAGCCACGCCGAGAGCCTCGGCATCCGGTAGGCGATGACCATCGGCCGCTTGTACAGCGCGGTCTCCAGTGTCGCCGTGCCGCTAGCCACCAGCACGGCGTCGGCCGCTTCAAGGCAGTCGTGCGAGCGCCCGTCGACCAGCGTGAGCCGCTTAGCCGCACCGGGCGCCGCAGCAAGCATCGCCAGGAGCATCTTCCTGAGCCCCGTATCGGCGACCGGCAGGACAAAGCGCAGGCCCGCGTCGCGCCGGCACAGGAGTTCTGCCGCAGCAAGAAACACCGTCCCGAGATGACGCACCTCGTCGGCGCGCGAGCCCGGCAGCAGGGCCACGACGGCGCCGTCGGCCGCCATGCCCAGGCGCGCCCGCGCCGCCGCCGCATCGGGCACTGTGGGGATCATGCCGGCCAGCGGATGCCCGACGTAGGTGGCGGCAATTCCGGCACGGTCGTAGATCGCCTGCTCGAACGGGAAGACCAGCAGCATCCGGTCGACCGCGCGCCCGATCTGCCCGATGCGCTCGCTGCGCCAGGCCCAGATCGAAGGGCTGACGAAGTGCACGACGCGGATGCCGCGCAGCCTCAGCCGCTCCTCGAGCCCGAGGTTGAAGTCCGGCGCGTCGACGCCGACGAACACGGCAGGCGGCTCGGCCAGCAGGCGCTGGGCGAGCGTGCGTCTCAGTTTCAGCAGGCGCGGCAGGTGGCGCAGCACCTCGGCGTAGCCGCGCACCGAGAGCTCGCGCACGTGCGCCCAGGCATCGAAGCCCGCAGCGATCATGCGGTCACCGCCCACTCCTGCGCAGCACAGCTCCGGGGCACGCTGCCGAAGTTCGGCGATCACACCGGCCGCGAGCAGGTCCCCCGAAGCCTCCCCGGCGACGAAGGCGCAGGTGCTCGGACCAGGCATCAGCGGATGATGCCGCGCTGCGAGCTGGCGACGAAGTCCTTCAGCAGGCCGATGGCACCGGCAGAGGCCGGATGGTCGGCCATCATGGCCGTGAGCGCGGCTACGGCTTCCGCGGTCGTCAGCCCTTCTTTATAGAGGGTCCGGTACGCGCGACGCAGCAGGTTGACCGTTTCGGCATCGAAGCCCCTGCGCTTCAGACCCTCAGAATTGATCCCGTGGGGTTCCACCGGATTGCCGTTGCACATCACGTAGGGCGGAATATCGCGCAGCACGATCGAGCCGCCGCCTGCCATCGCATGGGCACCGACGGAACAGAACTGGTGGACCGCCGACATCCCGCCGATGACCACCCAGTCACCCAGGGTCACGTGGCCCGCGAGCGTTGCATTGTTGGCGAGGATCGTGTGATCGCCGACGCTGCAGTCGTGCGCGATATGCGTATAGGCCATGATCCAGTTGTCGGATCCGATGCGCGTGACGCCGCCGCCCTGGGCAGTGCCGACGCTCACCGTGCAGCTTTCGCGCACGGTGTTGCCGTCGCCGATGACGAGTTCGGTGTCCTCGCCGCCGTACTTCTTGTCCTGCGGCACGCCGCCGATCGAGCAGAACGGGAAGAAGCGGTTGCCACGGCCGATCGTCGTGCGGCCGTCGATGACGACGTGCGGACCGACGACGGTCGCGGGCCCGATGCGCACCCGGGCGCCGATGATGCTGTAGGCGCCGATCTCGACGTCGGCGGCCAGTTCGGCCGCGCGGTCGACCAGCGCGGTGGGATGGACCTTCGGCACTACGCCTCGTCCTTTGCCTTGTGCAGAGCGCACATCAGTTCGGCCTCGCACGCGACCTCGCCGTCGACGAGCGCACGTGTCGAGAACTTGCCGACGCCCCGCTTGACCCGGTCCATCGTGATCTCGAGGCGCAGCTGGTCGCCTGGCACGACCGGGCGCTTGAAGCGGGCGCCATCGATGCCGGCGAACAGGAACAGTGTCCCTTCGGGATACGACGTCTTCATCGTCACGTACGTGAGCACCGCCGCGGCCTGCGCCAGCGCTTCGATGATCAGCACCCCCGGCATCACCGGGTGGCCAGGAAAGTGGCCCTGGAAGAAAGGCTCGTTGACCGTCACGTTCTTGACCGCCGCGATGCGAACGCCGGGCTCCAGCTCCAGCACCCGGTCCACCAGGAGGATCGGATATCGATGCGGCATCAGCTGCAGGATGCTGTTGATGTCCAGTTTCATTTCTTCTCTCCCCTGCCGGCCGCCTCGAGCTCGCGCACGCGGCGGCGCAGATCGTCGAGCTGCCGCACGACCGCCGCAGCCCGCTCCCATTCGCGATTCTTCATGATCGGGAAGAATCCCGTGTAATGCCCGGCCGTAGTGATCGAGCCCGAGACGACTGTCGCCGGCCCGATCACGCAGCCATCGGCAATCGACAGGTGCCCGGCGATGCCGGCGGAGCCGCCAATCATGCAGTTGCGGCCGATGCGGGCACTGCCGGCGACGCCGACACACCCGGCCATCACCGTGTTGGCGCCGACGAAGCAGTTATGACCGATCTGGATCTGGTTGTCCAACTTGACGCCGGACTCGATGACTGTGTCCCCCATCGTGCCGCGGTCGATCGTCGTGTTGGCGCCGATGTCGACGTCATCGCCGATGATCACACGCCCGAGCTGCGGGATCTTGATCCACTTTCCATCGAGCGGCGCGAAGCCGAAGCCATCGGCCCCGATCACCGCGCCGCTGTGAACGATGCAGCGTTCACCGAGCGTGCAGTCGTCCAGCACGACCGCGCGGGGATGAAGGCGCGAACCGGCTCCGAGCACCGCGCGGGCGCCGAGGTGGGCGCCTGCAGAGATGACTGCGCCGGTGCCGACCGCTGCATCGTCGCCGACGAAGGCACCGGCGCCGACCGAGGCGGTGTCGTCGATGCGGACGCCGCGACCGATGCGCGCAGCGGGGTCGACACCGGCCGTCGCTGGCGGCTCAGGATGCAGCCGTTGTGCGGCCAGCGCGAACCACGCGTAGGGAGCATCGACGACGACCAGCGTGACATCCGCGCGCGCGCCGATGGCGTCCGCGTCGCCGGCCGTGAGGACAATGGCTCCGGCCTTCGACTGCTGCGCGTCGCGGCGGAAACGCGGATTCGCGAGGAACGCGAGGTCCGACGCCGCCGCCGTCGCGATCGGCGCCACCGAGGTCACGCAGCGGTCGGGAGAGCCGAGCAGCGTCGCCCGCAACCGGCCCTGGGTCGAATCAATGATGGCGGCCGTCAGGTCCGACAGCGACAGTCCGCCGGAAAGCATCGGCTACTTCGCGTTGTTCAGCGCGCGGAGCACGCGCTCCGTCATGTCGATGCGCGGATTGAAGTAGACCGCTTCCTGCACGATGAGGTCGTACTTTTCCTGCTCCGCGATCTGCCGGATGATGCGATTGGTGCGCTCGAGCAGGCCCTGCAGTTCCTCGTTGCGACGCTGGTTGAAATCCTCGCGGAACTCGCGCTGCTTGCGCTGGAATTCGCGGTCCATTTCGGCAAGTTCACGCTGCCGGCGGACCCGGTCGGTCTCCGACATGATCGGACCATCCTTTTCGAAACGTTCGGCCGAGGACTTCAGGCGCGCGCCCATGTCCTGCATTTCCTTGTCCCGCTTCGAGAACTCCGCCTCGAGCTTCTGCATCGCGGCCCGCGCCGGCTGGGAGTCACGCAGGATCCGGTCCGAGTTGACGACCCCGACCTTAAGTTCCTGCGCGCAGGCGAGCGGCGCCGCAACGAGCAGCACGGCTGTGGCCGCTGCCGAGAGCCACTTGGTCATGGTGTTTCCTGCCAGATAGAAGCGAGGAATTCTGCCATATCAGAACCCGGCGCCGATCTGGAACTGGAAGCGCTGGATGCGGTCCCAGGGCTCCGAGTTCAGCGGGTACGCATACGACAGGCGCAACGGCCCCATTGGCGAGATCCAGGCGATGCCAATGCCGGCGGAATAACGGATCAGGCCGAGATCGATGCCGGCCGAATTTCCGTAAAACGGTCCCGAGCAGTACTTAGCCGGATCGAGTGCGACCGCCGCGAGGGTAGCCCCGGCCTGGTAGATGCCGTTGCAGCCCGGACCCCACACCTGGCCCATGTCGAGGAAGGCGACACCGCGCAGGGTCTTGTCCGCGCCCGGCACCGGAACCAGCGCCTCGAAGTTCGCACTGAAGCGCCGCGTGCCGCCGAGCGGATCGCCGTACACGTCACGCGGGCCGAGCGTGGCCGCCTGGAAGCCGCGCACGCTGCCGATGCCGCCGAGGTAGAAGTTCTTGAAGAACGGATACGGCTTGCCGCCGTAGCCATTGCCATAACCCAGCTCGGTGTTGAAGGCCAGCGACATCCAGCGCGCCACCGGGATGAACTGCTGGAACTGGTACGTCAGCCGGTAGTACTCGAGATCCAGCACCGGCAGCGCGACTTCGGCGAATGCGCGCTGGTACCGACCCTTGGTCGGGATGATCAGGCTGTCGCGACTGTCGCGCGACCAGCCGGTGGTCAGCGCGAGCGCATCCGAGTTGTCGCCGAAGTCGGCGACATACTGGATGTAACGCGGCGGCGACGTCGGCGTCAGGTCGATCTGCGTTCCTTCGTACCGCAGGCCGAAGAAGACGCGGTCGTACTCGGTGAATGGAACGCCGTAGACCAGACCGGCGCCACGGGTGTTGTAGCCGACATTCGCGAGACCCAGTTCGGCGAGGTTCGAGTTCCGGTAAAAGAGCTCGACGGTCCGGCTGATGCCTTCCGGCGTGATGTACGGGTCAGTGTGCGTGATCGAGAACACCGTGTTCGACTTGCTGGTGTTCACCTCGAGCGCCAGCGCGTTGCCTGACCCGAACAGATTGTTCTGCGACAGGCCCGCCGTCAGCACCAGCCCTTCCGAGCTCGAGTAACCGGCGCCGAGCTGGATGTTGCCGGTCGGCTTCTCCTTGACCGTCACGTTGATGTCGACCTGGTCCGGCGCGGTCGGCACAGCAGGCGTATCGACGGTGACGGTCTCGAAATAGCCGAGGCGGTCGAGCCGTTCCTTGGACAGGCGCACGCGGTCCGCATCGAACCAGCCCGCCTCCGCCTGACGGACCTCGCGCCGGATCACTTCGTCGCGCGTGCGCGTGTTGCCGCCGATGTTGACGCGGCGCACGTACACGCGGCGGCCCGGGTCCACCAGGATCGTGAACGCGACTTCGCGCGTGTCCTTGTTGGCCTCGGGCACCGGATTGGCCGACGCAAACGCATAGCCAAGCGTGCTCATGCGGTCCGTCACCGCCTTGCCGATCGCGTTGATCTGCTCGGCGTTGTAGACGTCACCGGGTTTCACGTTGATCAGCGGCTTGAGCTCCTCATCGAGCCCCAGCAGCTCGCCCCCCAGCGTGACACCGGAGACCGTGTAGCGCTCGCCCTCGAACACGTTGATCGTGACGTAGATATCCTGCTTGTCCGGCGAGATCGAGACATTGACGGAGTCGATCCGGAAGTCCAGGTAACCCCGGTTCAGGTAAAAGGAGCGCAGCGTCTCCAGGTCGGCGCCGAGCTTCTGGCGCGAGTACTGGTCGCGCTTGGTGTACCAGGAGATCCAGTTCGGCGTCGACAGCTCCATGTTCGAGCGCAGCGTGCCGTCGCTGAATATGCGGTTGCCGGTGAACTCGATGCTGCGGATCTTCGAGATGTTGCCTTCCTCGACGTTGATCGAAATGTTGACCCGGTTGCGCTCGATCGGCGTGACCGTGGTCTTGATCTCGACGCCGTAAAGGCCGCGCGACAGGTACTGGCGACGCAGTTCCTGCTCGGCGCGCTCTAGCAGCGAGCGGTCATAGATGCGGCCGTCCGCGAGCCCGACCTCCCGCAGCGACTTCATCACCTGGTCTTTTTCAAACTCCTTCACGCCGGCCAGGTTGATGGTTGCGATCGCCGGCCGCTCCTCGACGATGACGACCAGCACATCGCCATCGACCTCGAGGCGCACATCCTTGAACAGACCGCTGGCGTAAAGGGCACGGATCGCCTGCGTGCCACGCTCGGCGTCGAAGCGGTCGCCGACGCGAATCGGCAGGTACGAGAAGACGGTGCCAGCCTCGGTGCGCTGGATGCCCTCGACGCGGATGTCCCTGACCACGAACTCCTGCGCCTGGACACCGATGCAGTACGCGGCGATTACCGCGGCAGCGACACGGCGCAACGTCAGCGGGACGCTGCGCCTAGATGACACGCGGCGCTCCAGTTCGCTCTTGCATCATGCCGGAATCAGGAAAGCAGCCGCATCAGGTCGTTGTAGAGCGCCAGCATGGTGAGCAGGCCCAGCAGCGCCACGCCGGCGCGCTGCCCCCACTCGATCACCCAGTCTGCTGGCGGGCTGCCCTTGAGAATCTCGATCAGATAATACAGGAGGTGCCCTCCATCGAGCATCGGAACCGGCAGCAGGTTGAGCACCGCAAGGCTGATGGAGACGAGCGCGAGGAAGTTCAAGAACGGTGCGACGCCGATGCGTGCGGTCTGGCCCGCGTAGTCGGCAATCGTGACGGGGCCGGAGAGGTTCTTCCACGAGGCCTCGCCGGTGATCATTTTGCCGAGCATCCGTATCGAAAACACCGCGGTGTCCCAGGTCCTGGTCGTCGCGAGCGCAGCGCTTTCGATCGGCCCGTACTGGACCTTGATCAGCGGCGGGCGGTCGCTCAGTTCGGCGCCGATGCGCCCGATCGCCCTGCCCTGTTCATCGTTGACGCGCGCCGGCGTGACCGCGATGCGCACGAATTCGCCGCCGCGATCGACCCCGAGTTCGAGTGGCCGGTCCGCGGAGGCGCGGATACGCTCGATCAGGTCGCGCGCCGATGTCAGCCGCCTGCCGTCCGCCTCGATGACCGTATCGCCGACGCGCAGGCCAGCGCGCGCCGCGACGCTGTCGTCGGCCATGCGGCTGATCCTGGGCGGACCGCTGTACGCCACGACGCCGAGGCGCGCAACGACATCCGTTTCGAGGTCGGCAGCGGTCAGATCCCCCGGCTCGAGCGTCAGGCTGCGCCGACGCCGGTCTGTGCCTTCGACGTCGATCGCGATCGGCGCCCGCGCTACGGCCTTCTGCAGCAGCAGCCAGCGAAGTTCGTTCCACGATCGGACTTCATCGCCGTCGACCGCTGTCACCGTGTCGCCGGCCTCGACGCCCGCGCGCGCCGCGGCCGTTGCGGCCGGCGGCGTGCCCAGCGTCGCGCGCGGTTCGTACACGCCGATGACATTGAGCAGCCAGTACACGAAGATCGCCAGCAGCAGGTTCGCGACCGGACCCGCGAGAACGATGGCGATGCGCTTGCCGACGGTCTGCCGGTTGAACGCCCGCGCGGCCTCCTGTTCCGATTCCGGCGCCGCCTCGGGATCGCGCTCGTCGAGCATCCGCACGTAGCCACCCAGCGGCAGGGCCGACACGACCCACTCGGTGCGATCGGGGCCGCGCACCCAGCGCGCGACCGGCCTGCCGAAGCCGATGGAGAACCGCAGCACTTTCACGCCGCACCAGCGCGCTACCCAGTAGTGGCCCAGCTCGTGGATGACGATCAGGACCCCGAGCGTGACGAGGAAGGCAACAATGGTCGTCATCAGATTCATGCAGCTCCCCGGGTCTCTTCCGCGACGGCGCGCGCGGCAAGGCGCCGCGCCTGCGCATCGACCTCAAGCACCTCGTCGACGGTGGCCGGCGCCGAGGGCTGGTACTCGTCGAGCACGCGCTCTATCGTCGGCGCGATCCCGACAAACGGCAAGCGCCGGTCGAGAAACGCCTCGACGGCAATCTCGTTGGCCGCGTTCAGCACGGCGCTCGTTGCACCACCCGCATCAAGCGCACGATAGGCGAAACCCAGGCACGGGAAGCGTCGGCGGTCCGGCGCTTCGAAAGTCAGTGCTCCGACGCGTGTGAAGTCGAGCCGGCTCGCGCCGCTTTCAACGCGGTCGGGCCACGCGAGCGCGTAGGCGAGCGGCGTGCGCATGTCCGGCGATCCGAGCTGCGCCAGCACCGAGCCGTCTGGGAATTCGACCATCGAGTGAATCACGCTCTGCGGGTGGATCACGACGTCGATGCGCTCAGCCGGCAGGCCGAACAGCCAGCTCGCCTCGATGACTTCGAGTCCCTTGTTCATCAGCGTGGCCGAATCCACGGAGATCTTGCGGCCCATCACCCAGTTCGGATGTGCGCAGGCCTCCTCCGGCGTGACGCCGCCGAAGTCTTGGCGAGTCAGGAACGGGCCACCCGAGGCGGTCAGCACCAGGCGTGCCTGGCCGCGCTGCTCTTCACCCGAGCCGGCAAGGCACTGGTGGATCGCGTTGTGCTCGCTGTCGACCGGCAGCAACGTGCCGCCGGACTGGCGTATCGCAGCCATCAGCAGACTGCCCGCGCAGACGATCGCCTCCTTGTTGGCGAGCAGCAGGCGCTTGCCGGCCCGCGCCGCCGCCAGCGTCGGCATCAGCCCGGCCGCACCGACGATTGCCGCCAGCACGGTGTCGACCTCGGGTGCCTGCGCCACCTCGACGAGCGCCTCGGCGCCGCCCCGCGCGACGCACGCGGAACCACGCGCGCGCAGCGCATCGCGCAGCCGGGATTCGCGTGCCTTGTCGCCGATCACCGCGATTCTGGCCCGGTGGAGCACCGCGAGATCGGCGAGGGCCTCGGCGTTCGACTGCGCCGTCAGCGCATGCACGCGGTAACGGTCGGCATGACGCGCGATGACGTCGAGGGCGCTCGCACCGATCGAGCCCGTGGCTCCGAGCAGCGTGATTGTCCGCATCAGCGAGTCCAGGCCCAGAACAGGGCCGACGCCGGCAGCAGCGCCAGCATCGCATCGAGGCGGTCATAGAACCCGCCGTGTCCCGGCAGCAGTTGCCCGCTGTCCTTCTTGCCGGCCTGCCGTTTCAGCAGGCTTTCGAACAGGTCTCCGACGACCGAAACAGCGACGAGGAAGGCGAGAATCGGCGCGGTCGCGATCACGCCGAGCGACCCGAGCAGACGATTCGAATACAGGGGCGCGGCGGGAGCGACGTGCGCAGCCACGATCGCAACGACAACGACCGCGGCGACTGCGCCCCAGACGCCGGCCCAGGTCTTGCCGGGGCTGATGCTCGGCGCGAGCTTGCGGCGTCCGAACGCGCGCCCGCTGAAGTAGGCGGCCGTATCGGCGAGCCACACGATCACCAGCACGGACAGCAGCAGAACAGCCCCGGCGCGCAGGAACAGCATCAGCGCGCACCACGCGGAGAGACAAAGCAAGATCGCGAGCAGCGTCGACACGCTGGCGCCGATGCGCACCGTGCCGTGGCGCTCCGAGCGCAGCAGCACGGCGCCCAGGACGAGCCAGGTCACCGTGGCCACGAGTGCCAGGGGAATCGTGACGGCGTCGACTGCGGCCGGCGCCCAGACGAGCGCGGCGACCTGCGCCGCCCCGAGGACCAGCGCCATTGCGAACGCTCCAGCCGCGCCCCAGCCGGCAAGCTGCAGCCATTCAGCCTGTGCGATCGCGAAGGCGATCGTCAGCAGTACCGCGAACGCGAGCGGCGACCAGGCCAGCGCAGCCAGCAGGGCTGCAACGAGCACCAGCGCCGTGATGATCCGCTGCTTCAGCACGCAACGGCCCTCAGGCGGCGTTCTGGATCGAGGATTCGGCTTCGACCTGTTCGCCGGTCAGACCGAAACGGCGCTGACGGCCGGCGTACCAGCTCAGCGCTGCATCCAGCTCCGTCGCGTCGAAGTCCGGCCACAGCACGTCGCTGAAGTAGAGCTCGGCGTAGGCCAGCTGCCACAGCAGGAAGTTGCTGACGCGGCGCTCGCCACCGGTGCGGATCAGCAGGTCGGGATCGGGTGCAAACGCGAGCGCCAGCCGCTCGCCGATCTTGGCGGCATCGATACGCACTTCGCTGTGCCCTGCAGCGAGCTGGTCGCGCGCCGCGCGTTCCGCCGCCTGCGCGATGTCCCAGCGACCGCCGTAATTCGCGCAGATCGTCAGGTGCAGACGGCTGTTGGCTGCCGTGCGGCGCTCCGCCTCGAGGATCAGGCGCTGCAGTTCGGCATTGAATGCACCGATCTCGCCGACCACGCGCAGGCGGACGCCCAGTTCATTGAGCTTGTCGATCTCACGCTGCAGCGCCATCATGAACAGGCGCATCAGCGTCGACACTTCGTCGGCCGGCCGGCGCCAGTTCTCCGAACTGAACGCGAATAGTGTCAGGTACTCGATCCCGCGCTCGCCGCAGGCGGCCAGCGTCGCCCGCACCGCCTCGACGCCACGATGGTGTCCGGCTACGCGCGGGCTGCCGCGCGACACGGCCCAGCGGCCATTGCCGTCCATGATGATCGCAATGTGCCGCGGCAGTGCCCGTCCCGCGACAGGTGACGATCCGGGATCCTTGCTCACGGAACGCTCTCTGACCGCCTAAACGGTCAGGACCTCCTTTTCCTTCTCGGCCACCAGCTTGTCGACTTCGGCGACAAAGCGGTCGGTCAGCTTCTGGATGAACTCCTCGGCGCGCCGGTCATCGTCCTCGGAGATCGTCTTCGCCTTCAGCAGTTCCTTGACGTGGTGGTTGGCATCGCGCCGCAGGTTGCGGATCGCGACCTTCGAATTCTCGCCCTCGTGCTTGACGACCTTGACCAGCTCCTTGCGACGCTGCTCGGTGAGCGGCGGCATCGGCACCCGCACGACGTCGCCCGTGGTCGCCGGATTCAGGCCGAGGTCCGAGTCGCGGATCGCCTTCTCGACGACCGGAACCATCTTCTTCTCCCACGGCTGGACCGTGATCGTGCGCGCATCGCCAAGGCCGACCTGGGCCACCTGTGCCAGCGGCACCATCGAGCCGTAGTAGTCGACCTGGATGTGATCCAGCAGGCCGGTATGCGCACGACCGGTGCGGACCTTGGCGAAATCCGCCTTCAGCGCCTCCACCGACTTCTGCATCTTCTGCTCGGTGGTCTTCTGGATCTCAGCAACGTTCATCCGGCTCTCCTCGAATTGCCCGTTCAGACGTGGACCAGCGTTCCCTCGTCCTCGCCCAGCACGACGCGCCTGAGCGCGCCGGGCTTCGTAATGCTGAACACCTTGATCGGCAGGCGCTGGTCGCGGCACAGCGCAAAGGCGGTTGCATCCATGATCTGCAGGTTGCGGCCCAGCGCCTCGTCGAAGGTGATCGTCGCGTAGCGCGTCGCCTGCGGATCCTTCTTCGGATCGGCCGAATAGACGCCGTCGACCTTGGTTGCCTTCAGCACGATCTGCGCGCCCATCTCCGAGCCGCGCAACGCTGCCGCCGTGTCGGTGGTGAAGAACGGGTTGCCGGTGCCGGCGGCGAAGATGACCACCTTGCCTTCCTCGAGGTAGCGGAGCGCCTTCGGACGGATGTACGGTTCGACCACCTGTTCGATATTGAGCGCCGACTGTACGCGCGCCTCGACTCCGGCACGGCGCATCGCGTCCTGCAGCGCCATCGCGTTCATGATGGTCGCCATCATGCCCATGTAGTCGGCAGTGGCGCGGTCCATGCCCTCCGCCCCGAGCGCGACGCCGCGGAAGATGTTGCCGCCACCGATGACGATGGCGACTTCGACCCCGAGCTTCACGACCTCGCCGATGTCGGCGACCATCGCCTCGACGGTCGCGCGGTTGATGCCGAAGGCATCGTCGCCCATCAGGGCCTCGCCCGACAGCTTCAGCAGGACCCGGCGGTAGGCGGGCGTGGTCGGGGTGGGTTTCATCGCGCCCTCGCCGCCTCAGCCGCGCGCAGCGGCCGCCTGCGCCGCCACTTCCGCGGCGAAGTCGCTCTGCTTCTTTTCGATGCCTTCGCCGACGACGTAGAGCGCGAAGCGGTTGACCTTCGCTCCCTTCGCCTTCAGCAGCTGCTCGATCGTCTGCTTGCCGTCCTCGGCCTTCACGAACACCTGGCCCAGCAGCGTCACTTCCTTCAGGAACTTCTGCACCGTGCCTTCGGCGATCTTCTCGAGCATCGCCTCGGGCTTGCCAGCCTCGCGCGCCTTTTCAATCGCGATGCGGCGCTCGGCATCGAGCAGTTCTGCGGACACTCCGCTCGCGTCGAGCGACTTCGGCTTGCTCGCCGCGATGTGCATCGCGACGTCCTTCGCGAGTTCCGCGTCACCGCCGCCGATGTCCAGCAGAACGCCGATCTTGCTGCCACCATGCACGTAACTTGCGAGCGTCCCGGCTGCCTCCAGGCGCGCAAAGCGCCGGATCGCCATGTTCTCGCCGATCTTGCCGACCAGCGCCGTGCGCACGGACTCGACGGTGCCGCCGCCGAGCGGCAGCGCCGACAGGCCCGCCACGTCGGCCGGGTTCATCTTCGCCACCAGGGCCGCCAGGTCCTTCGCGAACTTCAGGAAGTCGTCGTTCTTCGCGACGAAGTCCGTCTCCGAGTTGACCTCGACGATCGCCCCCACCTTGCCGTCGATGTGCACGGCGACCACGCCCTCGGCGGCGATCCGCGTCGCCGCCTTGCTGGCCTTGCTGCCCAGCTTGACGCGCAGGATCTCCTCCGCCTTGGCCAGGTCGCCGCCGGCCTCCGCCAGCGCCCTTTTGCACTCCATCATCGGCGCGTCGGTCTTCTCGCGCAGTTCCTTCACCATCGCTGCGGTGATTTCCGCCATTCACTGCTCCTGCATTCGTTGATCTTTCAGTGCAAAAAAGGGGCTTGCGCCCCTTCTTGCAGCCCGCGTCGGCGCGGGTTACTCCTCACCTTCGGCAACCTCGACGAATTCCTCGCCGCCGCCCGCGACCGCCTGGACCACGCCCTGCAGCGCCTGGGCCTTGCCCTCGAGCACGGCATCGGCGATGCCACGCGCATACAGACGCACGGCGCGGCTGGAATCGTCGTTGCCGGGAATCACGTACGTCACGCCTTCTGGCGAATGGTTGGTGTCGACGACCGCGACCACCGGGATGCCGAGCTTGGCCGCTTCCTGCACCGCGATCTTGTGGTAGCCGACGTCGATGACGAACAGCGCATCGGGCAGCGCGTTCATGTCCTTGATGCCGCCGATCGACTTGTTGAGCTTTTCCACCTCGCGGCTGAAGTCGAGCGCTTCCTTCTTCGTCATGCGCTCGGTGCCGTTGTCGGCGATGATCTGCTCCATCTCCTTCAGGCGCTTGATCGACACCTTGACGGTCTTGAAGTTGGTCAGCATCCCGCCGAGCCAGCGCTGGTCGACGAACGGCATGCCGGCGCGCTGGGCTTCCTCGACGATGATCTCGCGCGCCTGGCGCTTGGTGCCGACGAACAGCAGCGTGCCGCGGTTGGCCGCCATCTGGCGCACGAAGCGCGTCGCGTCGTTGAACTGCTCGAGCGTGCGCTCGAGGTTAATGATGTGGATCTTGTTGCGGTGGCCGAAGATGTACGGCGCCATCTTCGGGTTCCAGAAGCGGGTCTGGTGGCCGAAATGGACTCCGGCCTCCAGCATCTGACGCATGGTCACTGACATTTGTGCTCTCTCCAAGGTTGGGTCTAGCGCAGTCGCCGACGCAGCCCGCGTCCGCTCGCGGACATCGGGTTGCACCTTGGTGGCGGTGCGCGCGATTTCTGCCTCGCAAGGGTCCGTCATGCGATGACCCTGCGCTCGGCCGGGCTCCGCAATTGGGAAACTTGCCTAAGCTTTTGATTTCAAAGCGCGAGGCAGCCCGATATTATAGCCACCTGAGACCGTTTCGCTCAAGCCGACCCGACGCCCAGCCCATGCCCATTGTGACCAAGACGCCCGCCGATATCGAAGGGATGCGGCATGCCGGCCGGCTCGCCGCGGAAGTACTCGACTACATCACGCCGTTCGTCAGGCCCGGTGTGACCACCGGCGAACTCGATCGGCTCTGCCACGAATACATGGTCAACGTGCAGGGCACGGTCCCGGCCCCGCTCAACTACGCCCCGCCCGGCTACCGCCCGTTTCCGAAGGCGATCTGCACGTCCGTCAACCATCAGGTCTGCCACGGCATCCCCGGCGACCGCGTGCTGAAAAATGGCGACGTCGTCAACATCGACGTCACCGTCATCAAGGACGGCTACCACGGCGACACGAGCCGCATGTACTACGCCGGGGAGCCGTCGATCGCGGCGCGCCGGCTGTGCGAGGTCACGTATGACTGCATGTGGCTCGGAATCGAGCAGGTCCGGCCAGGAGCGACGATCGGAGACATCGGGCATGCGATCCAGACGCATGCGGAGAAGCACGGCTACAGCGTCGTGCGGGAGTTCTGCGGGCACGGTATCGGCCGCAAGTTCCACGAGGAGCCGCAGATCCTGCATTACGGCAAGCCGGGCACGCTCGAAAAGCTGACTGCCGGCATGACCTTCACGGTCGAGCCGATGATCAACGCCGGCCGCCGCGAGATCAAGGAACTCGCCGACGGCTGGACCATCGTCACCAAGGATCACAGCCTGTCCGCGCAGTGGGAGCACACGGTCCTCGTGACCGACACCGGATATGAAGTGCTGACCCGTTCGGCGGCCGCACCCGCTCCGCCGCGCTTCGTCACTGGCACGTGGACAGCGAGCTCGGCACCCGAACCCGCGACGGCCTGATCGCCACCTCAGCGACTCGATGAACGACGTCGGTCTCCGGCTGCGGGATCGCCTGCGACTGGAACGCGACGCGCTGGTAGCGCGCTACACGGCCGGCGGGCCGGTCGAAGCGCTGCTGAAGGGCCTCGCCCGCTCGACCGACGGGCTGCTGCGCGAGCTGGCACAAAGCACGGGACTCGACCAGCACGCGGCACTGGTGGCCGTCGGCGGTTACGGCCGGGGCGAACTCTTCCCGCATTCCGACATCGACGTGCTGATCCTCCTCGAGCAGGACGCCGACGGGCCGCAGCGCGAGACCATCGAACGCCTGGTGAGCCTGCTGTGGGACCTCGGCCTCACACTCGGCCACAGCGTCCGCACCCTCGACGACTGCGAGGCGGAGGCACGCGCCGACGTGACCGTGCTGACCTCGCTGCTCGAGGCGAGACCGATCTGCGGCCCGCGCCGGCTGTTCCTGCGGCTGCAGCGCGCGATCGGGCAATCGCTCGACCGGACCGCCTATTTCCGGGCCAAGGTCCTCGAGCAGCGCCAGCGTCACATCAAGTACAACGAATCGCCGTTCAGCCTGGAACCCAACGTGAAGGAGTGCCCCGGAGGGCTGCGCGACCTCCATGTGCTGCTGTGGATCGGCCGCGCGACCGGTTACGGCAGGACCTGGGCCGAACTGGCCCGCAACGGACTCATCACCGCCGAAGAAGCGGGGCTGATCCGGCGCAGCGAACGCCGCATCAGGCAGATTCGCGCCTGGCTGCATCTGGTCACCGGCCGGCGCGAGGATCGCCTGGTGTTCGACGTACAGCACGCCGTGGCCGAGCGCGCGGGCTTCCACGCGACCTCGGCGCGTCGCTCGAGCGAAGTCATGATGCAGCGCTACTACTGGTCGGCCAAGGCGGTCACCCAGATGAACACGATCGTGCTGCAGAACATCGAGCTGCGGCTGCTGCATACGGCGGAGGAGCCGGCCGTGCCGCTCGACGAGACCTTCGTCACGCGCAGCGAACTGCTCGATCTGCGCGCGCCCGACGCCCTCGACAGCGACCCGAATGCCATCGTCCGCGCCTTCCTGCTGATGGCGCAGCACCAGGAGCTGCGCGGCATGTCGGCGCCGCTGATGCGGGCGCTGTGGCACGCACGCGTGCGCATCGACGCCCGCTACCGGCGCGACCCGCGCAACCGCGCCACGTTCCTGTCCATCCTGCAGCAGCCCAAGGGCGTGCTCCATGAAATGAGGCGGATGAACCAGCTCTCGGTGCTGGGTCGCTACCTGCCGGTGTTCCGCCGCATCGTCGGCCAGATGCAGCACGATCTGTTCCACGTCTACACCGTCGACCAGCACATCCTGCAGGTGCTGCGCAACCTGCGGCGCTTCACTCTCGCGGAACACGCGCACGAGTATCCGCTGTGCAGCCAGCTGATCTCCGACTTCGACAAGCCGTGGCTGCTGTACATCGCCGCGCTTTTCCACGACATCGCCAAGGGCCGTGGCGGCGACCACAGCGTCCTCGGCGGGCGCGACGCACGGCGATTCTGCCGCGAGCACGGCCTGGAGCCGGACGACACCGCGCTGGTGGTGTTCCTCGTCGAGCACCACCTCGCGATGTCTCAGGTCGCGCAGAAGCAGGACCTCGCCGACGAGACCGTGATCCGGCGCTTCGCCGGGCTGGTGAAGAACGAACGCCGTCTGGTCGCCCTTTACCTCCTTACCGTTGCCGACATCCGCGGCACCAGCCCGAAGGTCTGGAACGCGTGGAAGGGGAAGCTGCTCGAGGACCTGTTCCGCTCGACGCGGCGTCTCCTCGGCGGCGGCAGCGTCTCCCCGACGGCCGTGCTCGAAGGGCGCAAGGAGGAGGCCTTGCGCATCCTGCGGCTCTATGGACTGTCCGACAGCGCGCGCGAGGCGCTGTGGGAACAGCTCGACGTCGTCTACTTCCTGCGCCACAGCGCACAGGACATCGCCTGGCACACGCGCTCGCTGTTCGCGCGTGTGCGGACCGACAAGCCGGTCGTACGTGCACGTCTGGCGCGCATCGGCGAGGGCGCCGAAGTGCTGATCTACGTGCAGGACCAGAAGGACCTGTTCGCGCGGGTCTGCGGCTATTTCGACAGCCGCAACCTGAGCATCCTCGACGCGCGCATCCACACGACGCGGCATGGCTACGCGCTCGACACCTTCCTGGTGACCGACAACGGCCGCACGCCGCACTACCGCGAACTGCTGGCACAGGTCGAGCACGAACTGGCCGAGTGGATCGCCAAGCGCCACGAACTGCCGGCGACCGTGAAGGGACGCATGTCGCGGCAATCGCGCCATTTCCCGGTCACCCCTGAGGTGCGGCTGGCGCCGGACGAACGCGGCTCACGCTGGCTGGTGTCGGTGACCGCCACCGACCGGCTGGGACTGCTCTACTCGATCGCGCGCGCGCTGGCGCGGCACGACCTCAACGTGCACACGGCGAAGGTGCTGACGCTCGGCGAACGCGCCGAGGACATTTTCCTGGTCTCGGGCGCCGAGCTCGGCCAGGAGCGCAACCAGCTCGAGATCGAGCAGGACCTGCTGGAAGCGATCGCCCCGTAGGTCCGGCACTCCTCGTGTACGCGATCGGCTGCGCCGATCGCACGTGCGCCCGGAGTGGCACGGCTCGCTGGCGAGCCGCTCAACATTAGTCAGTCGGCTTCGCTCCGGAGCGGCCGCGCGCTCCGCCGAAGGACAAAGGCGGGCTTCGCGGCGCTCTCGCTAATCGTCCGGCTGCTCGCCGAGGTCGGGGAACAGAACGTCCGTATAGCCGAAGCGCGTGAAGTCACGCACACGCATCGGGTAGAGGACGCCGTCCAGGTGGTCGCATTCGTGCTGCACGACGCGCGCGTGGAATCCCTCGGCTACACGCTCGAGCGGCCGCCCGTCGAGGTCGAATCCGCGATAGCGCAGGCGGCTGTAGCGTTCGACGACGCCGCGCAGTCCGGGCACCGAGAGGCAGCCTTCCCAGCCCTCCTCGGTCGCGTCACCGACCGGCTCGAGCACCGGGTTCACGAGGATCGTCTGCGGCACCGGGTCGGCGTCCGGGTAGCGCGGATTGGGCATCGCCGGATCGGCGTACCCGAAGATGACGACGCGCAGCGGCACGCCGATCTGGGGCGCGGCGAGCCCGGCGCCGTTGGCCGCGTGCATCGTGTCGAACATGTCGGCCACCAGCGCGCGCAGCTCCGGCGTGCCGAAGTCGCGCACCGGCACGGCGACCTGCAGCAGGCGCGGATCGCCCATGCGCAGGATCTCGCGGATCACGCCTCGCCTCCGAAGAAGGCGCCGAGGATGCGTACTGCGCGCGTCATCGTTGCGCGCATCACCTCGTCGAGTTCCTCGAGCTTGATCGCGTGCTTGCTGTCGCCACGCCCGGCCGCGTGGTTGACGACGACGCCCAGCGTCGCATAGGCGAGCTCCGCCTCGCGCGCCAGCGCCGCCTCGGGCATCCCGGTCATGCCGACCATGTCGCCGCCGTCGCGTGCGATGCGCTCGATCTCGGCGGCCGTCTCCAGCCGCGGCCCCTGCGTGCACGCGTAGACACCACCGTCTATGACAGTCTCGCCGCAGCTCGCGGCCGCCTGCAGCAGGCGTTCGCGCAGCGCGGGCGTGTACGGCTGCGTGAAGTCCACGTGGATCACCGGCATCTCCGAGCCTTCGAAGAAGGTGGCCTTGCGGCTGTGCGAATAGTCGATGACCTGGTCGGGGACCACCAGGGTCCCCGGCCCGAGGTCGCCGCGGATGCCACCGACGGTGGCGACCGAGATCACGCCTTCGACCTTCAGTTCCTTCAGCGCCCACACGTTGGCCCGGTAGTTGATCTCGTGCGGGGCGAGCGTGTGGCCATATCCATGACGTGCAAGGAACACGACGTCGGCGCCTCCCAGCCGGCCGAACGTCAACGCGCCGGACGGTTCGCCATACGGCGTGCGCATCACCTGCCGGCGCGGGTCCTTCAGTGCGGAAAGTCGTGCGAGGCCGCTGCCTCCGATGATTGCGTACATCAGCCTCCCAGCATGGTTCTCAACTGCGTTTCATCGATGACGGCCACGCCGAGCTCGCGCGCCTTGTCGAGCTTGCTGCCGGCCTCCTCGCCTGCAACAACGTAGTCGGTCTTCTTCGAGACCGAGCCAGCCACCTTGCCCCCGGCCGCCTCGATGCGCTCGCGCGCCTCGTCACGGGTCCAGTGCGGCAGCGTACCGGTCAGCACGAACGTCTTGCCCTCGAGCGCGCCGGCCATGCGCCGCGGGGACGCACCTTCCTTCCAGCGCACTCCCGCTGCCCGCAGCTCGTCGACCACCTGGCGATTGTGCTGCTCCGCGAAGAACCGGGAAATTGACGCGGCAACCACCGGGCCGACGTCCGGTACCTGCAGCAGTTCGTCTTCCGAAGCGTCCATCAACGCGTCCAGCGTACCGAAGTGGCGCGCGAGATCGCGCGCGGTCGACTCGCCCACATGGCGGATGCCGAGCGCGTAGATGAAGCGCTCGAGCGTTGTGCTGCGCGCGCGCTCCAGAGAGGTCAGCAGATTGCCGGCCGACTTCTCGGCCATGCGCTCGAGGCCGGCGATGGCTCCGAGGCCGAGCTTGAACAGGTCGGCCGGTGTCCTGACCAGCCCTTCGTCGACGAGCTGCTCGACCAGCCTGTCGCCCAGCCCTTCGACGTCGAGTGCGCGGCGCCCCGCAAAATGCAGCAGCGCCTGCTTGCGCTGCGCGGGGCAGTACAGCCCGCCGGTGCAGCGCAGGTCCTTCTCGCCCTCCTCGCGCATCACGCTGGACCCGCATATCGGGCACTCATCCGGCATCCGGAAGGCCTTCGCGCCCCGCGGCCGCCGGTCGGGCAGGACCGAAACGATCTGCGGGATCACATCGCCGGCGCGCCGCACGATCACCGTGTCGCCGATCATCAGGCCGAGGCTGCGGATGTAGTCCTCGTTATGCAAGGTCGCGTTGCTGACCGTCACGCCGCCGACGAACACCGGGGCCAGGCGTGCAACTGGCGTGATCTTGCCGGTGCGGCCGACCTGCACGTCGATGCCGACGACCTGCGTCAGCTCCTCCTGCGCGGGGTATTTGTGCGCGACGGCCCAGCGCGGCTCGCGCGACACGAAGCCGAGTTGCCGCTGCAAGTCGAGCCGGTTCACTTTGTAGACCACACCGTCGATGTCGAACGGCAGGCGGTCGCGCCGCGCGGCAATGTCGGCGTGAAACGCCACCAGCTCTTCGGCCCCGTGCGCCACGCGGCGCTCGGCAGCGACCGGCACCCCCATCTCGGCCAGCGCCTCCAGCACGCCGGCATGCGTGGCCGGCAGCGCCCAGCCGGCGACCTCGCCGAGCCCGTAGGCATAGAACGACAGCGGCCGGCTCGCGGTCGCCCGCGCGTCCAGCTGGCGCAGGAAGCCCGCCGCCGCGTTGCGCGGATTCACGAACACCTTCTCACCGGCTTCGCGCTGGCGCTCGTTGACCCGCTCGAACTCGCGGCGCCCGAGGAAGACCTCTCCGCGCACCTCGATGACCGCCGCGTGCGCACCCGCCAGTCGCAGCGGAATCGCGCGCACGGTCCGCGCGTTCGGGGTCACGTCTTCGCCCTCCTCGCCGTCACCGCGCGTCGCAGCGCGCACCAGGACGCCGTGCTCGTAGCGCAGATTGAGGGCGAGGCCGTCGAACTTCAGCTCGGCGGAGTACTCGACCGGAGGATCGGCCTCGCCCAGTCCCAGTTCGCGGCGGATGCGCGCGTCGAAGGCGCGCGCGCCGTTGGGACCGGCGTCGGTCTCGGTTCGGATCGACAGCATCGGCACCGCATGGCGCACCTTCGGCAGGTCCGAGCGCACCGCGCCGGCGACCCGCTGCGTCGGCGAATCCGCTGTCACAAGCTCGGGATGCGCCGCTTCGAGATCCTGCAGTTCGCGGTACATCCGGTCGTACTCCGCGTCCGGCAGCGTCGGTAACGCGAGCACGTAGTACTCGTAGTCCGCCCGCGCAATCTGCTCGCGCAACCGTTGTGCCTGCTCCTTCGCCGCCGTGTGACGAGCGGAGCCCATCGTCAGCGATACGAGTGCGGCGCCGCCAACCGCGGCGGCCGGCGCCGGGGCGCGACACCGGTGTTACGACGCATACAGACGGCGCGCCCGCTCCGAGCCCGCCGTGATGCCCGCGGCCTGCATTTCTTCATGCAGCCCGGCCAGTTGCGCCGCGAATGCCAGATGCGCCTCCCGCTGCACCGGACGGCCGTTGTCGTCGACCACGCGCGCAGTCAATCGCGTGGCGAGCTGCTCGGCAGCGTCGAACTGCGCGATCAGCGGAAACGCTTCCGGCCGCGCCAGCGGAACGTCGACCGTGACCGCCAGCCGCGATGCCGGAATCTGCGGCGCGGCCAGAAGCAGTTGCAGCGCTCCGCCTGCATCGCGCAATTCCCAGCGGCCGACGCCGGCCGGCACGAATCCGACCGCCGCGGCTGCAGCCTGAAGGACGTCGGCGCTCCACGGCGCCTCAGCGGCTTCAAGCGTCAGCGTGATCTGCACGTCGAAGCGCGCGCACAGCCGGTCGAGCTCGGCAGCCTGCGCAACAAGACGCGGCACGTCCGGCACGTCGAAATCCGCGTCGAGGGCGAGCGCGATCTGCTGCGCCGCGGCCACGAAACGCGCCGCATCGATCTCGCCGAGCGCGCCGTGGCGATGCGCCAGCTGCACGGCGAGCAGCAGTTCAGAATAGAAGCCGAAGCGGTCGGGCGCGGTCCACTGCTGCGTCCGCGCGTCCCAGACTGCCAGGTGCGCCGGCAAAGGCAACTGCAGCCGTTCGAGCTGGCTGCGTGCGTCGAGCGCCGCAACGCCGTCCACCGCATGCGCGCAGCGCAGTTCGACGACGAAATCCAGCAACGGATCCTCGGCCCAGCCATCGGGCAACGCATACGCAGGGGCGTCTGCACGCTCGACCGCCTGTCCCTCCGGCAGGGACTCTGCGCCCGCCACGCCCGCAGTGGGCGACGCCCCCGGGACCCGCAGCTCACCCGCGGCCTGCGCCGCGGACGGGCCCGGCGGCACGTCGAGCCTGGGCTCGATGCGGCGGGCGAGCGGCCGCGGTGACACAGCTCCAGCCGGCACCGCAGCCAGCGGATCGCCGACGCCGTCGCGCATCGCCGCGTCGAGCCGCGCGATGGCGCGGCGCTCCTGCCACTTTCCGTAGATCCAGAGCGCCAGCAGCAGGACGCCGGCGATGGCGAGCAGCGCCCAGTGCAGCTTGGTCATCGCAGGGTCCTGCTAGGCCGCCTCGGCCGTAAGCCGGACTGCGCCCTCGATGTCCACCGCAACGATGCGCGAAACCCCCTGCTCCTGCATCGTCACTCCGATCAGCTGCTGCGCCATTTCCATCGCGATCTTGTTGTGCGTGATGAACAGGAACTGCGTGTTGTCGGTCATCGACTCGACCAGCCGGCAGAACCGCTCGGTGTTGGCATCATCGAGCGGGGCGTCGACCTCGTCGAGCAGGCAGAACGGCGCCGGATTGAGCTTGAATAGCGCGAACACCAGCGCTGTCGCCGTGAGCGCCTTCTCGCCGCCCGACAGCAGATGAATCGTGCTATTGCGCTTGCCCGGCGGCTGTGCCATGACCTGCACGCCGGCGTCGAGGATTTCCTCGCCGGTCATGATGAGCTTCGCTTCGCCACCCCCGAACAGCTTCGGGAACAGCTGCCCGAACTGCGCATTGACCTGATCGAAGGTCTGCTGCAGCAGTTCGCGGGTCTCACGGTCGATCTTGCGGATCGCGTCCTCGAGGGTCGTGATCGCCGCCTTGAGGTCCGCCGACTGCGCGTCGAGGAACGCCTTGCGCTCGCGCGACGTCGTCAGCTCCTCCAGCGCGGCCAGGTTGACGGCGCCAAGCGCGGCGATCTCCTCCGCGAGCCGCGCGATCTCGGCCTGCAACGCGTTCGGCTTCGTGCCCGCGGTCAGCTTCTCCGCCAGCTGCGCCTCGTCGGCCCTGACTTCGGCGAGCTGGCTGGCGAACTGCTCGGCCGCGAGGCGCGCGGCCTGCTCCTTCAGCTGCAGTTCGGTGATCTTCTGCCGGCGTGGCTCGAGCTCGCGCTCCAGAGTCAGCCGGCGCTCGTCGGTCGAGCGCAGCTGCTGCGCGAGCTCGTCGAGCCGGCTGCGCGCCTGCCGCAGCCCATCCTCCGCGGCCGCACGCCGGCCGAGCCAGTCCTCGAGCCCAGCACGCGCGGCACCATCGTCGAGCCGTCCGAGCTCGCTCGTCGATGCCGCGATGTCCGCTTCGAGCCGCTCGGCGTCGGCGGCAGCCACATCGGCGGCATGCCTGACGTCGCGCTCCCGCTCACGGTTCGAGGCCAGCGCGAACTCGACCTGCTGGCGCGCCGACTCGAGCGCGCGCTGCTCGTCGCGCGCTGTCCGCAGCGCCTGGTCGGCCTGTTCGTAGGCAACCCGCGCCCCTTCCACCGCTTCCTGGCGCGCCGCGAGTTCGGCATCGAGCGCCTGGAACCGGTTGTCGGCGTCATCGCGCCCGCTGCGCAGGTCCTTCTCGTGGGCCTCGATCTCCGCCAGCTCGCTTTCGATCTGCCCGCTGCGATGCTTCACGCGATCGATCAGCTCGCCGAGGCGCACGGCTTCCAGCTGCCCCTCATGAAGCCTGGCGCGCACGCGCTCGCCTTCGCGGCGACCCGCAACGAGCTGATCCTGCGCATCGCGCAACGTCGACTCGGCACGCGCCAGCGCCGCTGTACGCTCCTCCACAATCAGGCGCTGGGCACGGATTTCCTTATCGAGGTTCTCGATTTCCAGGCGCCGCGCCAGCAGACCGCTTTTCTCGTCATCCGCGGCGAAGAAGCGCACGCCGTAGCGCGACACGATGTGCCCGTCCCGGACGATGAACTGGCCACCGACAGGTAGCTGTTCGCGCGCGGCGAGCGCCGCGGCCAGGTCGGGCGCGACGAAGATATTGGCGAGCCAGTCGGTCAGCACTGCGGAAAGCGCCGCGTCGTGGCCGCGCATGCGGTCGGACAGGCGCCCGAAGCCCGGCATCTGGCCGCCTTCGCGCGCCACGGCACCGGTCGTCGAGTAGAACGCCACGCGGGCCGGCGGAGCACTGGACGCGAGTCCGCCGACCGTATCCAGACGTCCGACTTCGACACTTTCGACGCGCTCGCGCAGCACGGCCTCGAAAGCGGTCTCCCAGCCGTGCTCGACGCTGAGCCTGCGGAACAGCCGCGGCAGCGAGTCGAGCCCCTGCGCAGCCAGCCAGGGATCGAGCCGCGTATTCGCTTCGACGTTTGCCTGCACCTGGCGCAGCGCAGCGAGGCGCGCCTCGATGCGTGTCAGGTTCTCCTGCGCGGCGGCACGCTGGTCGAACTGCTGCTGCCGCTCGGCCGTGGCCGCATTCACGCGCGCCTCGGCCGCGCTCTGGGACGCGGCGTGCTCGCCGAGCTGCGATTCCAGGCCGGCGACTTCCTGCTGCAAAGTGGCAAGCCGGGCCTCGTCCGGGGATCCGATCGAAGCGCGCTCCTCCGCCAGCCGCTCGCGCCGCAGCAGCAGTACACCGAGCTGCTTGTCGATATTGCGCTGCTCGACACCGGCCGCGTCGATCGCCTGCTCCGAGATTGCTGCCTGCGCACGCGCCGCGGTCATCGCCTCGCGCGCCGCCTGATAGCCCTGCTCGAGCGCCGGCAGCGTGCCTTCGTGCCCGGCGCAGTCGGACTGCGACTGGGCCAGCTTCGCCGTGGCGTCCTCGATCGCCTGCACCAGGCTCGCCGCGCGCGCCAGCAGCTCGCTGCGCTCGTCCATGCGCCGCGCACGCGTCGCTTTCAGCGTTTCGATCTGCGACTGCAGGCGCGTGCGGCCGTCGACGATCATGCGGATCTCGGACTCGAGCCGCGACACCTCGGCGTTCACCTGCAGCAGCGCGCCCTGCGCCTCGTGCACCGAATCGCTCGCCGCGTAGTGCGCGGTGCGCACTTCCTCGAGTGCGCGCTCGGCGCCCCGCAGCTCCGCTACGTGACCCTCGAGAGCCGTTGTGCGCGACTCGATATCGCGCGCAACCTTTTCGCGGTCCGCCTCGGCCTCGCGCCGGCGCAGCAGCCACAGCATCTGCTGCTGCTGGTCGTGCGAGGTCTGCATCTCGCGGTAGCGCGCCGCGACTTCGGCCTGCTGCTCGAGCCGGACGATCTGACCATCGAGTTCGCGCAGGATGTCCTCGACCCGCGTCAGGTTGTCGCGCGTGTCGGCGAGGCGGTTCTCGGTCTCGCGGCGGCGCTCCTTGTACTTGGAGATTCCCGCGGCTTCCTCGAGGAAGATGCGCAGCTCTTCGGGCCGCGCCTCGACGATGCGCGAGATCATTCCCTGCCCGATGATCGCGTACGCGCGAGGCCCGAGTCCGGTGCCGAGGAACATGTCGTGCACGTCGCGCCGGCGCACGGTCTGGTTGTTGATGTAGTAGCTCGACGTGCCGTCGCGCGTCAGCACGCGTTTCACGGAAATTTCGGCGTACTGGCCCCAGGCGCCGCCGATGCGCCCGTCAGCGTTGTCGAACACCAGTTCGACGCTCGCCCGGCCTCCGGGCTTGCGGTTCACCGAGCCGTTGAAAATGACGTCCTGCATCGACTCGCCGCGCAGCTCGGCCGCCTTGCTCTCGCCCAGCACCCAGCGCACGGCATCGATGACGTTGGACTTGCCGCAGCCGTTGGGGCCGACCACACCGACAAGACTGCCGGGTACATCGATGGGTGTCGGGTCGATGAATGACTTGAACCCGGCAAGCTTGATCTGCCGTAGACGCACGTGTGTTTGAGCGGGAAAGGGTGGAGGTCGGTCCCCGGGCGCCACCAGCGGGCACGGCCCGTGCCTCCGGCGAATGCGAGGGGAAGAACTATCGCCTTCGTATAATAACAGCGCACTTTCTACTCGCTGCCGCATCGAGCGCGCACGCGACCGCAGCAGCGACCATGGCCACACGCCCCAGCAAGACACTGGAGACCTTCGCGAACCCGGCGCCGGAGCGCGACTACCTCGTGCACATCGAGGTGCCGGAGTTCACCTGCCTGTGCCCGATGACCGGGCAGCCCGACTTCGCCACACTGGTGCTCGACTACGTGCCGGACCGGCGCAACGTCGAGCTCAAGGCGCTCAAGCTCTACATCTGGTCGTACCGGAACGAGGGCGTGTTCCACGAGGCCGTCACCAACCGCATCCTCGACGACCTGGTCGCGGCGCTGAAGCCGCGCTTCGTGCGGCTGACGGCACGCTGGTACGTGCGCGGGGGCCTCTTCACCACCGTCGTGGCCGAGCACCGCAAGAAGGGCTGGAAGCCGCGGCCGCACGTGGAACTCGCGAGCCCCGGCATCGAGGGCGGCCCGACCCGGCCGGAACGCCCATGAACCCCGATCTCGACCGGCTCCATCCGTACCCGTTCGAGCAGCTGCGCCAGCTGTTCGCTGGTATCACGCCGCCCGCCGGCCTGCCGCACATCAACCTGTCGATCGGCGAACCGAAGCACGCCACGCCGCCGTTCATCCTCGAGGCCTACGCCAGGGCGCTGGGCGGTGTCGCCAGCTATCCGTCGACCCTCGGCGTGCCGGCGCTGCGCGAGGCAATCGCCGCGTGGGCCACGCGGCGCTACGGGCTGAAGCAGCTCGATCCCGCGACCCAGGTGCTGCCGGTCGCCGGGTCGCGCGAGGCGCTGTTCGCGTTCGCGCAGACGGTCGTCGATCGCACGCGGCCGGCGCGCGTCATCTCGCCCAACCCGTTCTACCAGATCTACGAGGGCGCGGCGCTGCTCGCGGGCGCGCAGCCGGTGTATCTGCCGACGACCCCCGGCAACGGCTACCGCATGGAATTCGAGCGGCTGTCGCCGCTCGACTGGGCGAGCGTCCAGCTGGTCTACGTGTGCTCCCCGGGCAACCCGACCGGCCGCGTGATGACGCTGGAGGAATGGGGACGCCTCTTCGAGCTCTCCGATCGCCACGGCTTCATCATCGCCTCCGACGAGTGCTATTCGGAGATCTACTTCGACGAGGCGACCCCGCCGCTCGGAGCGCTCGGTGCCGCCACCCAGCTCGGCCGCGATCGCTTCGATCGCATCGTGATGTTCTCGAGCCTTTCCAAGCGCTCCAATGTGCCCGGAATGCGCTCGGGCTTCGTCGCCGGTGATGCCGAGGCGCTGCGCAAGTTCCTGCTCTATCGCACGTATCACGGCACCGCGATGAGCCTGCCGGTGCAGACCGCCAGCATCGCCGCATGGACCGACGAGGCGCACGTCGTCGCCAACCGCCGCCTGTACGCGCAGAAATTTGCGCAGGCGACGCCGGTGATCGCGCGGCACCTCGCGTGCTCGCAACCCGACGCGGCGTTCTATCTCTGGGCCCGCACGCCGATCGCCGACACCGACTACGCGCGCCGGTTGTATGCGGAGAAGAACGTCACGGTCCTGCCGGGCAGCTACCTGTCGCGCAGCGTCGACGGCTTCAATCCGGGCACGAACTTCGTGCGCATCGCTCTGGTCGCCGAGCCGGCCGAAGTGGCCGAGGCCGCGGCACGCATCGCCTCCCTGACCCTCTGAAACCTTCCTGGATACCGCCATGCCGCTCGAACAGACGATCAACGACGCGTGGGAGCAGCGCACGAGTCTCTCCGCCTCCTCCGCCCCGGCCACTGTGCGCGAAGCGGTCGACCACGCCATTGCGGACCTGAACGCCGGCCGCGCGAGGGTCGCCGAGAAGATCAACGGCACCTGGGTGACGCACCAGTGGCTGAAGAAGGCAGTCCTGCTGTCGTTCCGCCTCAACGACAACCGGCTGATGCACGCCGGCGAACTCGGCTTCTACGACAAGGTGTCGCCGAAGTTCTCGCACCTCGACGAGGAGCACATGCGCGCGACGGGCGTACGGGTCGTGCCGCCGGCGGTCGCGCGCCGCGGCGCCTTCATCGCGAAGAATGTCGTGCTGATGCCGTCGTACGTCAACATCGGCGCCTACGTCGACGAGGGCACGATGGTCGACACCTGGGCCACCGTCG
>DAOMFL010000030.1:0-42655 GCA_035429805.1 Burkholderiaceae bacterium | reverse complement strand
CGGCGATCGAGCGCGAGCCGTAGGTGCCCATGCCGAACAGGATCTTGCCGGTGTCGCCGTGCTGGATGTCGACATCGTCGAGCGGGATGCCGAGGCGGTCGGCGACCACCTGCGCGAACGTCGTTTCGTGACCCTGCCCGTGCGAATGCGACCCGGTGAACACCGTGACCTTGCCGGTCGGATGCACCCGAACCTCGCCTGCCTCGAAGAGGCCGGCGCGTGCGCCAAGCGCGCCTGCGATATTCGACGGCGCCAGCCCGCAGGCCTCGATGTAGCAGGAATAGCCGAGCCCGCGCAGCAGGCCCTTGCTCGCGCTCTCCGCCTTGCGCGCGGCAAAGCCCCTGACGTCGGCGAGCTCGATCACGCGCCTGAGCGTCGCGTCGTAGTCGCCCGTGTCGTAGGTCAGGCCGACCGGTGTCGCGTACGGGAACGTCTTGATGAAGTTGCGACGCCGCAGATCGGCCGGATCGATCTTCAGTTCGCGCGCCGCCGTTTCGACGATGCGCTCGACAACATAGGTCGCCTCCGGACGCCCCGCGCCGCGGTAGGCGTCGACCGGCGCGGTGTTGGTGAACACCGCTTTCACCTCGCAGTAGATCGCCGGCGTGGCGTACTGCCCCGCAAGCAGCGTCGCATAGAGAATCGTCGGGATGCACGACGCGAAGGTCGACAGGTACGCCCCCATGTTGGCGGTCGTGTGCACCCGCAGCGCGAGGAACTTGCCGTCCTTGTCGAGCGCGAGTTCGGCGGTCGTTGCGTGGTCGCGGCCGTGCGCGTCCGACAGGAAGCTCTCGGAGCGCTCGGCGGTCCACTTGATCGGCCGGCCGACCCGCTTGCTCGCCCAGACCAGCGCGGTCTCCTCAGCGTACAGATAGATCTTCGAGCCGAAGCCGCCGCCGACGTCGGGTGCCACGACGCGCACCTTGTGCTCGGGCAGTCCGAGCACGAACGCTGTCATCAGCAGCCGTTCGACGTGCGGGTTCTGATTGGACACGTACAGCGTGTAGGCATCGCCCGCGCGGTCGTAGCTCGCATTGGCCGCGCGCGGCTCGATCGCGTTCGGGATCAGCCGGTTGTTCGTGAAGGTCAGCTTGGTGACGTGTGCGGCCTTGGCAAACGCCGCGTCCGTCGCCGCCTTGTCGCCGCAGCCCCATACATAACAGACGTTGTCCGGCGCGATGTCGTGCACGGCAGACTTCGCCGTGTCGGCAGTCGCGGTGTCTACGACGGCGGGGAGCACGTCGTAATCGACGACGACCAGCGCCGCGGCGGCCTTCGCCTGCGCCAGCGTCTCGGCGACGACGAGGGCCACGTGGTCGCCCACATAGCGCACCTTGTCCTCGGCCAGCACCGGATGCTTCGGTTCCTTCATCGGCGAACCGTCCGGGTTGTTGATCAGCCAGCCGCACGGTAAGCCGCCGATTCCGGCGAGATCCTTCCCCGTGTAGATGCCGAGCACGCCGGCCGCAGCCTGGGCGGCCGTGGTGTCGATGCCGCGGATCCGGGCGTGGGCATGCGGGCTGCGCACGAAGTAGCCGTAGCTCTGGCGCGGCAGCGCGATGTCGTCGGTGTACTGGCCCGTGCCGCTGAGGAAGCGGAAATCTTCCTTCCGCTCGACCGACTTGCCGATGAATCCTGCGCGATCGTTCATCGGAGCCTCCTACTTCATGCTGGCCGCGCCCTGCGCGACCGCTTTCACGATGTTCTGGTAACCGGTGCAGCGGCACAGGTTGCCTTCGAGCCCCTCGCGGATCTCCCGCTCGGTCGCATGCGGGTGGTGCTGCACAAGGTCGATCGCGCTCATCACCATGCCCGGCGTACAGAAACCGCACTGCAGGCCGTGGCAGGCCTTGAATGCGGCTTGCATCGGATGCATGCCATCGGACGGAGTGATGCCCTCGATGGTCGTCACTTCGGCTCCTGCGAGCTGGACCACCAGCACGTTGCAGCTCTTCACAGCGCGGCCGTTGACATGCACCGTGCAGGCACCGCACTGCGCGGTGTCGCATCCGACGTGCGTGCCCGTCAGCCCGAGCTCCTCGCGGAGCAGGTTGACCAGTGAGAGGGAAGGATCAACGTCGGCCGAAACGGCCTTGCCGTTGACCCGCAATGAAAGCGGGACGGGCATCAAGGTCTCCTAGAAGGTCGTGCGAACCGCCTCTTCTGGCCGGGGCGGTGGAGCGTGGGACATTAGCAGCAGCAAAAAGTCCGGTGCAACCGTCGGCGCGCGGCATCGCGCCTTCGCGGCGGATGGCGCAGCGCAACACCGCGCTGCCGAAGAACTAGAATGGCGCGCGCCCTTCCCCCTTGCCCTGGAGCCGGGCCACCGGCCGCAACATGGACAGCGTCGACCTGCAGGTGCTGAAGAAAGCGGACGAATGGCTCAAGGCCGGCCATCGGGCCGTCATGGGCACGGTCGTGCGGACCTGGGGCTCCGCGCCGCGCCCGGTCGGGTCACTGGTCATCATCCGCGACGATGGCCTGGTCGTAGGCTCGGTCTCGGGCGGCTGCATCGAAGACGATCTGGTGGATCGCGTACGGGGCCAGGCGGCCGCGGCGACGCGGCCGGAACGCGTGAAGTACGGCGTGACCGCCGAAGAAGCCTTCCGGTTCGGACTGCCTTGCGGCGGCACCATTGAACTGGTGCTGGAGCCGCTCGACACTGACGCGCAGGTGGACGAACTGCTGGCGCGCGTGGCGGCCGGCCGGCACACGGTGCGCACCCTCGACATGAATTCCGGTGCGGTCACGCTGGCCGAGG
The DNA here is from genome assembly GCA_035429805.1 of Burkholderiaceae bacterium. GTDB lineage: Bacteria > Pseudomonadota > Gammaproteobacteria > Burkholderiales > Burkholderiaceae_F > JALORV01. The sequence continues at coordinate 39,894 of DAOMFL010000030.1, read as the reverse complement.
GCGACGGCACCGACGTGCTCGACTGCAGCGACGCGCGGCTGGTTACGGCCTACGGACCACGCTGGCGCCTGCTGGTCATCGGCGCCGGCCAGCTGACCCACTACGTGGCGCAGATGGCGCTGGCACTCGATTACACGGTGACGATCTGCGATCCGCGCGAAGAATATGCGGATGGCTGGCTCGTGCCAGGAACGCAGCTCGTGCGCACGATGCCGGATGACACGGTCATCGAATTCCGGCCCGACAAGCACACTGCCATCGTCGCGCTGACGCACGACCCGAAGCTCGACGACCTCGCGCTGATGGAGGCGCTGAAAAGCAGCGCCTTCTACGTCGGTGCGATCGGCTCGAAGAAGAACCAGGCCAAGCGCAAGGAACGGCTGCTGGAGTTCGGCGTCAGCAGCGAGCAACTGGAGCGGCTGCACGGGCCGGTCGGCCTGAAGAACGGCGCACGCACCCCGCCGGAAATCGCCGTGGCGATCCTTGCGGAAATGACAGGCGTGAAGTACGGCTACAGGATTCCGACTCCGGTGTCGACGCGCGACCTCGAGGCAGCCACCTCGGGCTGCGTATCCTGAAGCGCAGCGTTGCCCCGGTTCAGTCGCCGCTCTCGACCCTGCGGCGCACCAGCGGGATGGGCAGCAGGAAGGCCAGCCACCATGGCGCAGCTCCGATTCCGCCCGACTCCACGTCCAGCGTGACGTTCATCGGCGCACTGCTGCCGTAGGCATCCGTGGCCATCACCGACATGGTGTAAGTGCCCTTCTTGTCCGGTGTCCACGTCCAGGCGCCGGTCGCGGCATCCAGCTTCAGTCCCTCGGGCCCGGTGATCAGAACATAGGTAATCGAGTCACCGTCGGCGTCGGTGGCCTTCAAGGTGCCGCTGGCCGCATCTCCCTTCTTCAGCTTGCTCGTGGCGACCGCAGCCAGCGTCGGCGGTGAGTTGACCGTCACCGTCACCGTCGATGTCGCCGCGTATCCGCCGGAGTCGACGGCCGAGAGTTCGAAGGCCATCGGACCGGTCTTGCTTGGCGCGGTCAGCGTGATCGAGGCGCCGACCGCGACCGGCATCTGTGCCGCGGGTCCGGAAATCTGGCGCCATGTCATGCCGTTCGCGGGCGCGAGCCGCCCACCGAGGGTCTTCACACTGCCGAGCAGCGTGAAACTCCCCGCCGGCTTCACTCCCGCGGCCGTGCCTTGCAGGGTTGCCGACACGGTCGGCTTGTTGTCCAGGATGTGCTGGAGCGCAGCGTCGGCATCCACCAGACCGGAGCCGCACGCCCCCTTGAGCTTCTCGCAATACGTGCCCGCCGGGTGCGGACGCGCCGACGATTGCAGCACCGACTTCACCTCGTCCGCCGTCAACCGCGGACTCAGGGACAGCAACAGCGCAATCACGCCGCTGACGTGCGGCGCCGCCATGCTGGTGCCGGCCTCCGTTCCGTAGCCCTCGGCCTGGGCCGTGGTCGTCCCCAGATTCAGCGTCGAATAGACGCGATCAGTCGGCCCGGCACATGTCGTCGATGAAATGAAGCCTGCGAGATCGTTGCGCTCCGTGGACGAGAGGCTGGACGCCAGCCCTTCCATCCCGGTATCCGTGCCGTCGAGGTCGACCCCGCGAAGAGCGGCGTCCAGCGCTGCACGCGCCTTGGTGAACGTGACCCCTGTTGGTGCGCGGGCATTGATCTGCTGCCGTAGGAAGTCGACGGAGTGACAGCCGCTGCAGGACTGGTTCCATCGGTCCTGCGCCCCGGTCTGGTCGATCAGCGCTGTGGATCCGCAGCCCCCGCCCGGCGCGCTGACCGCAACCTGCGTTCCGATGTTAGCGTAGCTCGCGTTGTCGCCATCACGCACGTGCGCCGTGACGGCAATGACACCGTTGCAGTTGGCCGGCTGTGAAACGGACAGTGAGCCCTCGTTGCCGGCCGCAGCGACGATGATCGCACCCGCGGCGCGCGCTCTGGCGATGACATCGATGAAGGCAAAGCTGCACTCGCCCGGGCCGCCGAGGCTGAGGTTGATGACGCGCGCCGGCGTGGTGTTTGCCGGAACACCGGGCACGCTGAGGCCGGCGGCCCAGGCAATCCCGTCGATGATGTCCGATGTCGTGCCGCCGTCCCGGCCGAGCACGCGTACCGGAAGGATCCGCGCACTCCAGTCGATGCCGGCCACGCCGAGTCCGTTGTTGCCGGCCGCGCCGATGATTCCGGCCACGTGCGTGCCATGCCAGGAACTCGGCCCCGGCGTCAGCCCGTGATCCGGCGGCAGCATCGCCAGCAGGGATGCATCGAGGTAGTCACCGGGATCCGTGGCATCGGCATCGCGCCCGTTGCCGTCAGCCGCGTTCCAGTTGGCCGGATAGCCCAGCGCACTGAAGGCGTCGCTACTGATGAAATCGTAGCCCGGCAGCAGGCGCCCCGCGAGATCCGGGTGACCCGGACGGATGCCGCTGTCGACCACAGCGACCACGACGCTCCCCGAGCCGGTGGTCCGCTGCCACGCCGGTGGAAGATTGGCACCGCCCGCCGCCGCCGCCGGCACCTGCAGGTTCCACTGCCTTGCCGCGAAGTCGGTGTCGTTCGGCGTGACCTGATAGGCGTGCATGACCTGGTCCGGCACCGCATATTCGACGTTGGGATCAAGCGCGAGCCGCGCTGCCGCCGCCCGCGCTTCGGCAGCCGCCATCGGCTGCGCAAAACGAAAGACCGCCAGATCCATCGCGCCGGACCTCGTCCCTGCGAACTTGACCCGGGCGCGATCCTCGACCGCACGCAGCGCCGTCGCATTCATCGCTGTCGCCTTCATCGGCGAGGTCGGCTTGTACTTGACGATGATGCCGGCGTACACCGGCTGGGCGGACTTGGCTGATTTCCCGGCCTGCGCGTAGGCAGCCGGCAGCATCCAGCCGAGGATCAGCGCCGCCACGACCAGCGCATATCGATCAGGGCACCACAAAGTTCTGTTCATATCACCGACCTTGCGAAGGCTTCATGACGGCATCCGGCTCGGCGTACTCGATTTCCGGCAGCGTCCTGAGCTGCGAAATGCACTTCAGTGCGTCGGGCGCTCGCTGCGTCGGCCACAGTCGGATGACGAAGGCTCCGGTGGCGAGCACGCGCACGAAGTCTGCTTCACATTGCGTCGCCCTCTCTATCGTCCGTGCGGCCGAGTCATCGGCTGCCATGCCTCCCGGCCGCGCCTTGATGATGACGTCCAGCCCGCGGGCATCCGGCGGGCGCCCGGAAGCGCAGCCGGTCGCAAGGGCCAGCAGCAGCGCTGCGAGAGGAGTCCAGCCATGCATGGATCGTCCGAAGCCTCAGAATCGGTGCGAATGGCGGCCCGCCATTCAGAGGGACTCGACGGGGGGTGCCCGAGTGCCGCAAAGCTACGGGCCCGGACGCCATACGCAAGGCCGCGCATCCGCGAAACCAAAGGGTTGAGCGGGACGGCTCAAGTCCGGGCGCAGCGCTAGGCCGAACGAGGTGTGTAAGCGCTCTGGCGTGGGTCGCGCCGGGGGTGATCCCGTCAGATGGGCTCCGGGACACCGCGGCCCAGGCGGGTGGCCCGGCCGGTCGAGGCCATGCCATCAGGGCAAACGGCGCGTGCGCCGCTCTGGTCGGCGACGCGCCTGTCGGCGATCCGGTTCAACGGCTCAGGTACCCGGCGCCCGCGGCGCCGATCGTCACTTCACCGGGAACTTGTAATACGCCTCGTTCAGATACGCAGCGATGCTTTCTTCCTCTTCAGGAAAGAGTCCGCTGCCCAGCATAGAGTTGCAGGCCGCCACCTGGGACTTGAGCTTCGGCCAGCTGGTGACCTTTCTGTCCTTGCGCAGGTAAATCGTCCCGACCGGACCGTAGACCTTGTCCTGGTGGCAACTCTCGCACTTGTGCACCTGAACCAGCTTGCGGCCTTCCGCTGCGTCCGGCGCCGCCAGGGCGGACAAGGGAATCATCAGGGACAGAATCACGGCGTGTCGGCATTTCATCGGATTCCTCCCGTTGGACGAACGACGCAGTCTAGCGTCGTCGCGGCCTCCCCTGGTGGGCGGTCCCAGTAGACTGGCGCGCTGCAGCGGATCGGCCGCCGTTTCCATTTTGTCGCCGTTCGCACGCAGCCCTGCAAAACGGTGAGTCGATTCAGTTCGCAAATGTCCGAATGAGCGACATCCGGGTCCTTCTGCTGACCGACGTGGTCGACAGCACGCAGCTGGCCGAGCGCATCGGTGACGCCGCCATGGCAGATGCTTGGGCCGCGCACGATCGTGTGGCGCGCGATCTGCTGCAGCAGCACGCGGGTCGCGAGATCGACAAGACCGACGGCATGCTGATGATGTTCGAACGCGTCAGCGATGCCGTGGCCTTCGCGATGGCGTATCACCCTGCGCTGGCGGCCCTCGCAGTACCACTGCAGGCGCGGGCCGGAGTGCACGTCGGACCCGTGATCCTGCGGCAGAACAGTGCCGAGGATGTCGCGCGGGGCGCCAAGCCGCTCGAGGTGGAAGGCCTGGTGAAGCCGACCGCGGCACGCGTCATGTCGATCGCACGAGGTGGGCAGACGTTGCTGACGTCGGAAGCGCGCGAGGCGCTCGGTGCCACCGACCTGAAACTGGAGTCGCACGGTCACTGGATCGTCAAGGGCGTTGCCGACCCGATCGAACTGTTCGAAGTCGCGCGACCGGGGACGCGCTGTGTGGCGCCCGCGGACTCGGAGAAGGCGTACCGGGTCATCAAGGCCGCCGACTGGTGGATGCCGGTCCGGGACATTCCGAACAACCTGCCCTTCCAGTCCACTTCGTTCGTCGGCCGCGATGTCGAGATCGGCGAGGTCAAGGCGCTGCTCGAGAAGGCGCGCATGGTCACCCTGTTCGGCATGGGCGGGCTCGGCAAGACGCGGCTGTGCCTGCAGGTGGCGGCCGAGTCGATGCACCGGTTCCCTGACGGTGTCTGGTTTCTCGATCTCGCGCCGTTGCGGGACGAAGCGCTGGTGGTCGCCGAAGCGACGAAGGAAATCGGCGTCCAGCCGGAGCCCGATCGCACGCCACTGCAGTCGCTCTGCGCTCACCTTCGGGCCCGGCGCGCGTTGCTCGTGGTCGACAACTGCGAGCACCTTGTGAAGGCAAGTGCAGAACTCTGCAATGCCGTCATGCGTGCAGCGCCGCACGTGCGGGTCCTTGCGACGAGTCGCGAGGCCCTGCGGGTTCCCGGCGAGCAGAGTTACCCGCTCCATCCCCTCCCTCTGCCGGCAACCAATGCCGGCGTCGACGAGCTGTCGCAGTCTTCTGCCGTGCGCCTCTTCGTCGAGCGGGCACGTCAGGGCCGGCCGTCGTTCGTGCTCGACGCCACGCAGGCGCCCGCGGTCTCCGAACTGGTCGCACGGCTCGAAGGCATTCCGCTGGCGCTGGAGCTTGCCGCCGCGCGCATGCGGGTGCTGTCAGTTGCAGACATCAACGCGCGGCTTAAGGATCGCTTCAAGCTGCTGGTCGGAGGCGGCCGCGTCCTGCAGGAGAGGCAACAGACGCTGCGGGCGCTGGTCGACTGGTCCTATGACCTGCTTTCCGAAACGGAGAGGTTGCTGCTCGGCCGGCTGAGTGTGTTCGTCGGCGGGTTCGATCTCCAGTCGGCTGAGGCCATCTGCGGGGCGGACCCGCTGCCGCCCGAGGACATCCTCGACCTGCTCGCATCATTGGTCGACAAGTCGCTCGTGATGCTCGACGAGAGCGACGAGCGGGCGCGGTATCGGATGCTCGAGACGATCCGCGACTACGCGCGCGAGAAGCTCGAGGCTTCAGGCGAAATGGCGGTGATCGCAGCCCGGCATTGCGAGCACTTTTTCGGTCTGTCCAAGCAGGCACGCGATGGCATCACCGGGCCGGAGCAGGCGGAATGGAGTCGGCGCCTCGAGACCGACCTGGACAACGTTCGCGCTGCGATGACATTTGCTCTGGGCGGCGCAGCGGACCGGTTTGTCCCGGTCAAGTTCGCCGTGGCGCTCGAGCGGTTCTGGGAGCTGCGCGGTTATGCGACGGAGGGCCGCGCCTACATGAAGGCGGTTCTGAAACTGCCCGACGTACAGAATTCCGACGTGGCACATGCCTGGGCGCTGTATGTGAGCGCACAGCTCGCGGAAAGCCAGAGCGATTTCGCTGAGGACCGTCGGTTGCTTGAACGGTGCCTCGAGCTTCGTCGACGACTTGATAACCCCGTCGACATTGCCGCTACCTTGTCGACCCTCTCAACGGCGCGGCTTCACATGGGGGATGTCGCCGGCGCCAAGGAGTGTGAGCTCGAAGCGTTGGGCATCTTCCGCAAGGCCGAAGATAGGCAGGGCGAAGCAATCGGGCTGTTTCATCTCGGCCAGATCGCCGCCCACCTCAGCAATGACGAAGAAGCCCACTCACTAGTCGGACAGGCGCTAAGCATCGCTCGTGAGATCAAGTATCAGGAACTCGAAACCGTATGCGATCTAGCCTCTGGCGAACTCTCATTCGAGGCCGCCGACTTCGCGCGGGCGGTCAGTTGGTTTGCGCGTGGCTATACGGTGGCCCGCGACGCGGCTGATAAGCGCGGCGAGGCCAATGCGCTGCGCTGGCTTGGAGCGAGCGACCTTCAGGCGGGAAATCTGTCGTCCGCGCGAAACCGCCTGACCGAAGCCATGCAGGCACTGCGCAAACTCGAGATGTGGGACGAGTTGCTCGGTTGCCTGGAGGAATATGCGGAACTGCTGAATGCCGAAGGCGATCTGACGCTGGCGGTCCGCATTACGGCTGCTGCGGCGAACGCGCGCCTACGACTCGGACTCGTGCGGTCACCGCGTGCTGAGCAACGACTTCGATCGCGCATCGCTCGCTATCGCGAACGCGCGACGGGTTTTGACGACGACTGGAATCTGGGAGAAGGCTGGAGTGTGGACGATGCGATCGTCAATGCACTCAAGCCTGAGACGGTTTCGACGCCTGCGGCGCCACGCGAGACCGCCGTGCAAGCCACGCAGTGAGCAGTAGTCCAAGCCCGAGCAGCGACAATGATGCTGGCTCCGGGACCACGCTGAACGTCATGAACGGGCGGCCGTCCGGCGGATTCCTGTCGCTGAAGCCAAACGTCTTGTGGCCCCCCGGCGGATTCGAGACGTAGAACATGCGTGCCAGATCGCCTTCGAAGAAAAGAGCGAAGTCCGTATAGCCACCGCCCGCAAGAGGGATCGTCGAGGGCAGCGAATACAGGAAGGCGCCGTAGACGCCTTCCAGCAGACCGTTGTTGAGGTCCACACTGAGCACCGCAGATGATGACGTGTTGAAGAACAACGTCTCCTGGAATGCAACATTCGTCGGGTCGCTCAGTTTGTAGAACTCGACCTCCGCACTGATGATCTTCATACCGAATGCCGAGCAGCTGTCGCTATTCAGCACCCAGCCGTTCTGAGCAACGCATGCATTGGGAACGTCAAACTTCGCTTCGCCGCGCCACCCCAGATCGGGAAACGCCGACCCGAAGGCCGGGTCCCACTTGCCAACGTACGAAATCGCGCTCGCAGGAGTGATCGACGTCAGTCCGTACAGCAGCAGCGCCGTCGCCAAGCCTCTGATCAGCGTCTTTGTCTGTCCCATGATCCGGGTCTTTTCTTCCGCAGTAGTTGCCGCGCGTTGTGGAGGAGCCCTCGCGCTGCTGAAGGGACGGCGCGCCTCGCGCGCCACAGTGCCCGGATTCTAGGTTTCCGCAGGCCAATGAGCCCGCGCGAAGCGCACCGTTCGTCGGCTCGAGGCCAACGACGACGATGGAAGCGTCGTCGAGCGGCGCGCGATGTCGAAAAACTTTACAAACTAGGATTAATTCGCAGTGCTTCCAGTCGCAGGGCGATTGCCTGCTCGAGCTCACTCAGCTTCTGGCGCAGCGCGCGCTGCTGCTCGGGGTCGGTGCATTCCAGCACCTGCTTCGCGAGTTCGGCGCGCTCGCGAAACATCTCCACCTCGCGCGGGACGACGCCGGCATCCTTAAGAATCTTGAACGGCATGCGCAGAGCTTCCGGCGTCTCGTGCCAGCCTTCCATGTCGGCAAGCGGCTTGCCGTAGCTCGCCGCTCGGCTGAGTTCGCCCGCCTCGTCGGCCTCGGCGAGGCGCTTCGCAATCTCCTCATCCATGTTGCGCATCAGCGGTCTCCTCTCGCTCGTTCTCGGGCGTTCGACCCAGCGCCGCGGACCGAAACTCGGGCAGCGCTCCGATGACCTGCACGGCGTATTCGTAACCCTGCCGCACGATTTCGTCAAAGCGCGACCACTGCAGCAGGCCGACCTTATAAAGCGGCGGATTGAAGTACAGGTCCGCGAGCCGCTGCGCCTCGCGCTGGCGCGACGTGCTGTAGAGAATCGTGATGTTCAGCAGGTACGCCGTCAATGAGGGCAGCCGGTAGCGCCGCTTGCTGCGCGGACGCAGTCGATCGAGCAACAGCGACCAGCTGCCCGGCACGTCGTCGAACTCTAGGCGCCGCGCGCTGCGGACACCGAGATCGACGCCGATCACCTTGCCAACTCCGCGCAGCTCGCGCATTGCGTCCACCGGGAAGTTGTTGAAGGTGCCGCCGTCGCACAGCAGATCGCCGTCGCGCACGACCGGCGGCAGGGCGCCCGGAATTGCGCAGCTTGCCAGCAGCGCCTGCGCGAGATCACCCGAGGCGATGCGCTGCTCGCGCGCCTGCGAGTAGTTGCTCGCGATGCAGAAGTACCCCTTCCACAGATCCTCGATATCGACCGGACCGCCGGCGAGCTTTTCAAGCGATCCGTACACGGCACGGCGCACGCGCCTGCCCTTGATCAGGGAGACCAGTGGCAAAAGGTTGTAATCGCCCGTGGGGTTGGTGCTGAAGGCGCGGCGCGCGATGTCGACGGCCCTTTCGACGGGCGTGTCGAAAGCCACCAGCGCAGCCATGATGGCGCCGATACTGGTGCCACCCACGACGTCAACTTCGATGCCGCGCTCCTGTAGCGCGCGCCACACGCCGAGATGCGCAAAGCCTCGAGCACCGCCGCCGGCCAGCACCAGTCCGACCGCGGTCCGGCTCAACAGGCGTGCGAGCCGTGCCATGTCGCGTTTCTGTCCGCTGCGGATGTTGACGTGTCCCGTCACCGGACGCCGCGCAAGCCAGGCCCGCGCCCCTCTTGGAACTGCAGCGTCGCCTGGATGCTGCAGGACGAGTATCTCGGCTGCCTCACTGCGCGCCGGCCGTCCGTCGAGACACACCGACTCGATCGGATGCACGACCGGCGACTGCGTCGCATCTGCGATCAGCAGCATCTCGTCGCTGTTGCGAATGCAGCGGCGGGTCCATGCGCCCGGCGTTGCGTCGCCCACCAGAAGCACGAAGTCGTTCCGCGCCTCCAGAGCATCGAGAGCCAGCGATATGCGCCGGTCGGCGCCCGCGTCGTCGCGCATGCCGATGCCCTGATCATCGAGCGCGGCGTCGATTGTCGCAGCGCTGACCGTAGACACGCGACCAAAGCGTGCCAGCTGTTCGGCAAGCCGAGCGGCAAACGAGTCGACCGATACGCCCGCAGACACCGGCAGCAGCCCGATGGTCACCGGCGCGGCGACTGCGTGCCGCTCGTGCTCGGTCTGCAGGCGCCGGATCATCTGCCGCGTGAAGGTCAGCGACACCTGCGGATACGTGATGATCAGCGCCTCGAAGTGCTCCTTGGCCAGCCGCACCAGCGCGGAATCGCGCACCGCGACGACTGTCGCGGAACGAGGCTCGCCCGTATACAGGCTCATCTCGCCGATGACCTCGCCGCGCGACAGTTCGCGCACCATGCGCGGCGCGGCGCCATCCGCGGCAACGTAGACCCGCAGCCGTCCGCTGATGGTCAGGTACGCCGAGTCGCCGACCGCTCCCTGCTCGATCAGCGTCTCGCCGGCAGCGACTTCTACCCACTGGAGGTGGCGCTGCATGAACTCGATCGCCGGCGTCGGAAGATCGGGCAACAGCGTGCGCAATTGCTGCGCAAGCAGCGCATCGCGATGCGGATGGGAAGCGATCACCATACTGCGAAGTGTTCCTCGATTCGCGGCGGGGGTCCAGTCCGCCGCCCGGCCGCGCAGATGGGCCGTCCTGCCGCGGCGTCAGCGCACGGCCTGCGCCGACTCCAGCTCGTCCGTCAGCGCGCGCACGCGTGACGACAGCAGCAGGCCCAGACTCAGCAACAGCTTGCCGTGCAGGACCGGGTGTTCGGTCGCAAGCTGCTCGTAGTGTTCGCGTGAGAGCTTGAGAACGACCGCGTCGTCCTCGGCGATCGCGTCGGCTGAGCGCGACTGGCCCTGCAGCAATCCCATCTCGCCGAAGACGACCCCTGGCGCATAGGACACCATGCGCCGCCCTGCGCCGTCGCTGCTGCCCGGATCGGGCGGCAGCCAGATTCCGATCGGACCGCGCAGCGAGACATACATGGCGTCGCCGGGGTCACCGCGATGGAACACAGCCTCGCCCTTCTTGAACCGACGCTCCTCGAGCATCGACAGCAGCAGCGCGATCTCGTCCGGATCGAGTCGCGAGCCCATCAGCGTCTGATCGAGGCGAAGGATCTCGTCGGCGGTCTTCGATTCGTGGGCCAGCGACCTCAGCAACTGGTCTTCCGCCGCTTCCAGCGCCCGATCGACATCCGGAAAGAACTGCGCGTCGGCAAGGCGCTCGTGCACGTCCATGTCGCGGATGATTCGAGTGCGCGAATCGCGGGTCGAAAGGCCCGCGAGCAGCAGCTGCTTGCCGGCCTGTTGGACGGCCGAGGCCGCATGCAGCAGCACGCGCGCGCCGCTCGCGTCGACGTCCGTCACCCGCGTGAAGTCGATGATGACGAACTGCGCATCATGCGCGAGATGCTCGATCTGCTCGTCGGCCTCTTCGGCCGTTCCGAAGAAGAGAGCCCCCTCCAGCTCGATGATCGCGATGCGTCTGCCTTCAGCATGCAGGCGGTCCGACTGGTCAGCCGGGCGCACCTTGCGCGAGCGCCGGCGATCGGCATGCGAGACCTGCCGCACCGGCTTCTTCGTGTTGCTGCGGATGAACAGGATCATTGCCGCCAGCGTGCCCAGTGCGATGGCGAGCGCCAGCGAGACGAAGATCGTGACGGCCGCCACGAACGCCATCACGAGGTAGCTTTGCAGCAGTGCGGTCGGCGCGCGCCATTTGAGCGACTGGCGCCACAGTACCTTCGTCGCGCTGCGCGTCCATTCGTCGATCAGCGAATATGCGACCGCGCAGAACACGCCCGCGATCGCCGCCATCGGCACCAGGCTCATGAACTGCAGTCCGTACTCCAGTGCCAGCAGCAGCGTGACGCCGAAGACCAGGCGCGACATCGAGGTCTTGCCGCCGGCATCGAGATTCATCTTGCTGCGCATCGTGGATCCAGAGCTAGGCAGCGCTCCGATGACACCGACGCCGATGTTCGCGACGCCCTGCGCGAGCAGCTCGACTTCGCCGTCGCGGCGGATGCGCGTCAGCTCGTCGATCGTCGAACCAGCGAGCGCCGTCTGCAGCGTCGACATCATCGCGACGGCTGCGGCGAAGAGCAGCAGCGGACCGCCCATATCGAGCAGCAGGCCCGATCTGACCTGATCGGCGACCGGCGCCATCACGTCGAGGCCCGGCCACTCGAATACAGGCGCGTGGAAGAAGGGACCCAGGGCCTTCGACAGCGGTGTCAGTGCCAGAACGTGATGCAGGGCAGTGGCAGCGATCAATCCCGTGAGATACGGCGGGACACGGCGGCTCCAGCGCGGCGGCTTGATCGCCACTACGAACGCCACGATGGCGATCAATGGCGCAAGCAGATGCGCTTCGCGCCATTGAGCCACCGTCGCCCCGAACGGCAGGCCAAGCAGGTGCGGCGCCATGGCCCCGACCATCACAATTCCAACACCGTTCATGTAGCCGGCGTGCACGGGATAAGGGATGTACCGCACCAGAACGCCCAGCTTCAGTTTTGCGAGGATCACTTGCATCAGGCCCGCGAGCACGACACCGAGCGCGAGGAAGGCCAGCAGCAACGGCATGAACGGACGGCCGTCCGCGCTCAGAAAGCGCGTGTCAGCGACCAGCCAGCCGATCAGCGACGCGGTCAGGATCGCGAGCGCTGCGCTCGAGCCGCTCAGCATCGGCCCGCGGCCGCCGGCGACCATCGAAACGATGCAGGCAATGGCCGCGGTGCACGCGCCCAGCAGGAAGCCGATGGCGGCCTGGTCCGGGCTCAGCCCGCCGAAAGCGAGCAGGCCGTAGCTTCCTTCGACTGCGGGGAGAACCAGCGCCGCGGTGATGCCGCCCGCAATGTCTCCGCGCGCGACGCCGTGGCGTTGAAACAGCGACCCGACCCAGCTCGACTGCGTCGCCGCGTCGCTCATCACTCCCCCAATCCGACCCGCATGCCACGCGGAAACAAGCGGCGCACCATTTCAACGCGAAAGACTGAGAAGTCCGAGCCGAGAATCGGCGCGCAGCATAGCAAGGCAGTTCCACCGAGCCCGCGCTGTCGATGGTCGTTGACGGCATTGCGGGCTTCGCTCCGGCTGCACCGCTCACCGGTCACATCACGGCGACCCATCTACAAGCGGCGAGGCTGCAGCGCGACGATCAGTCGCGCGACCCCCAGCTTGGGAAGTCGTCTACCACTTCGGTGTGGGTGACGATGCGCGAACCGTTCCAGAAATGAAGATGGAACTCGGAAGGCTCATAGGCAAAGCGGATGTCGGCGCCGGGCACGAGGTTGAGCACCAGCTGATGCGCGGAACTCGGGCACACCGAGGCGATCGTTCCGCCGAATCTCGCCTGGATGTTCCGGTGATAGTGGCCACAGATGACACGTTCGACCTGAGGGTGGCGTGCGATCACCGCCTCCTCGGCCGCCGGGTCTTCCAGCGCCATCGAGTCCATGATCGTCAGGCCGGTCACAAGCGGCGGATGATGCTGCGCGACGATCGTGGGCCGCTTTGAGGCCGCGAGCGTCGCGTCGAGCCAGCGCAGCCGGTCGGCGCACAGGCGGCCTCCGGGTGCCCCAGGGATCAGCGTGTCGAGCACCACAAGTCGCACCGGGAAGTCGTCGACGGCGTACTGCACGAAGCCGCCCTCACCGGCGAGGTGTCGGTGCTCCGGAAAGGCCGCCCGCAGGCCATCCCGGTCGTCGTGGTTGCCAACGACGAGGTACAGCGGCATGCGCGCCGCGATCGGCGCCAGCAGTTCGCGCAGCGTGCCGTACTCCTCGGCCGTCGCGTGATCGGTCAGATCCCCGGTGACCACCGTCGCATCCGGCAGCCGCGGCTGCGCCATCATCTTCGCGACGCAGCGCTCGAGCATGCTCGCCGTGTCGACGCGGCCATAAGCCAGCGTGCCTCGCGGCACGATGTGAGGATCACTGATCTGGCAAAGCAGCATGCGCGAAGTCGAGCTTTTGCGAGCGTAGAAGCGCCGCGCCGGCGCGGCATGGACGGAGCGTAGACGATGCCGGCGCCCCCGTGAGCCTGAATCGTTCGCGCGTCGAACCGGCGCGACAGGCGGACGTCGATGCTCAGGACGGCGGGAAAGGCCCGGAGGCGATGACGCCAACAGCGATCCCGGGCCCGGCATGGAAGGCGCCGCTCGCCAGCTGACCTGCAGCAGCGCTGCAATTCTGGCCGGGCAATGCGCGTAGAAGGACTGCCAACGCGGCGAGCTGCACCAGGAACGCGGCAATCGACCCCACCCTCAGATCACGCATCGAGCCAGTCGGTGCGACGACGGTCGTCAGCGGCAGGCCGTGCGCATTCATTCACGGCGGTGCAGCGGCGTCGCGAGGCAAGTCTCAGGGCTTCACTTCGGACTTGCCGACCGACATGTTACTTGCCTCAGTCGGGACCGACTGGGCGTAGCCGCTGTCGATGGCTTCCTTGCGCAGCTGCACCTGAGTCTCCTCGCGATAGTTCCTGGCGTAGGTCGGCCCGAAGAAGCTGGCGCCGGCCTGCTGGGCGGGCGACCCCGGCGGTACCGGCACGCACTTCTGCGCATAGCCCCAGTCGTGCACGCAGTCTTCAAGCTTCGCGTAGTGGTCGCGGAAGAAAGACGGTGGCGGCGCGGAGGGCGCGGGCATCACCGGAGGCGGCACGGTCTTGCCGGCCGGCGCGACGACATGCTGTTCGGTGCGGCTGCAACCGGCGAACAGAGACGCAGTGGCTGCCATCGCGAGGCAGATCCGGCGCGCGTTGAGAAGCAATCGCATGGGATAACCGGGAAAGTCACGGGATCCCATTTTCACCCGCCGGCCAGTGCCGACGTACCTAGATGCGATAGGCCGTCAGGACGACATCCGCACCGGCCTCGCGCAATGCCACCAGCGCCTGGTACTCGTCCGAGTCGTGCCAGCGCTGCAGCGACTCCAGGTCCGGGAACTCCGCGACGACAATGCGCTCGCCGTGAGCCCACCCGGACAGTTCCGCCGCCTTCACGCCGCGGATCAGCACGCGTCCGCCGTGCGGGCCGAAGGTGGCCCCGACGCGGTCGACATACTGCTGCCAGGCCTCCGGCTCGGTGACACGGATCGTGCCGACGAGGACCGCGGGCATCAGTACAGACCGGCCAGATAATGGCCGAGGTTCTCGATGTCCTGCTCGCTCAGCGTCTTCGCGACACTGGACATGTTGCCGGCGTCGTTGGTGCGCTTGCCGGTCTTGAAGTCGCGCATCTGCTTCACGACATAGTCGTACTGCTGGCCCGCGACCCGCGGAATCTCGTTCTGCCCGGCGAAGCCGCCAAGATGACACATCGTGCACAGCGTCTCGTCGGCCTTGTCCTTGCCGCGCGCGGCCTTGGCCGGGTCCGGCTTGAACGCCAGCGGCCTGGGTTTCTGCGCCGCGAAGAACGCTGCAACGTCGAACATGTCCTGCCGCGACATGTCCTTCACGAACGGCTCCATCTGCGGCTCGGTGCGGCGGCCTTCCTTGAAGTCCTTCAGCTGCAGGTATATATAGCGCGCCGTCTGCCCCGCGAGTACCGGGTATTGCGGCTGCACCGAATTGCCGTCAGGGCCATGGCACGCGAAGCAAACCTCCGCCTTCTTGCGCCCGGCGTCGACGTCCTGCGCCGAGGCGGTTTGTGCCGCCAGCGCCAATCCCACGGCCACCAGGGGCCATGTCCAACCCTCTCTCATTTCTCTCCCCCGAAAAAAAGGGACGCCCTTCGGCGGCCCCGATCGCCTCATGAGCCTCTTATAGCGCGAACACGAACAGGCTGTTGCCGCGCTTGAAGTCGAGCTGCGTGTTGCCGCCGCAGCCCATCGCGATGTACTGCTTGCCGTTGACCGTGTACGAGACCGGCATCGCGTTGGCGCCCGCGCCGCAGTTGAAGCTCCACAGCTTCTTGCCGGTCGCCGAATCCAGCGCATTGA
This sequence comes from Burkholderiaceae bacterium, assembly GCA_035429805.1. Lineage (GTDB taxonomy): Bacteria > Pseudomonadota > Gammaproteobacteria > Burkholderiales > Burkholderiaceae_F > JALORV01. Next base: position 24,501 of record DAOMFL010000030.1, on the reverse strand, counting down.
AGTTGCCGTTGCCTTCGCCGAAGAAGTAGAGCCCACCCGCCGTGGCCAGCCCGCCACCGATCAGCGGCTGCTCGGTGTCGAACTTCCACTTGACCTTGCCCGAGTCAACGTCGACCGCAGCCACCCGACCCCACTGCTTCTCGCTCGGGATCACCTTGAACGCGCCACCCAGCCAGAGCTTGCCGCCCGGGTACTTGGCGGTCTCGACGTGATAGGTCATCGGCTGGTGCAGGTTGAGCGCGATCGCCAGGCGCGTCTTCGGATCGAAGCTCATCGGCGACCATTCGACGCCACCGTTGGCGCCCGGCAGCATGCGCGCACCTTCCGGCGTCGGCAGCACCCACATGTTCTCCTGCGGAATCATCGCCTCGGAGAAGCGGATCAGGTTGCAGTTGGAACGGTCGTGTACATACACGTGCCCGGTCTTGCCACCGTGGATCACGCCTGGAATCATCTTGCCGGACTTGTCCTTGACGTCGATCAGGATCGGCGGGCTCACCGCATCGAGGTCCCAGACGTCGTGCGAGACGTACTGCGAATGGCACTTGTACGTCCCCTTGTCGAGGTCGATCGCCACCAGCGAATCGGTATACAGGTTGTCTCCGGGCCGCTCCGCGCCGTACAGATCAGGCGAAGGATTGCCGACCACGAACCAAACCGTGCGCGTCTTCAGGTCGATCGACGGGTTCATCCACACCCCGCCGCCGAGCGTCTGGTAAAACGAGCTGTCCTTGGCGAGCTGCGCCTTCTCTGCAGCGATGTCGCGCTTCATGTTGCGGCCGGTCGCATCGTTCACCGCCCACACGCCTTCATGGCCCTTTTCCGGGATCGTGTAGAAGGTCCAAAGCAGCTTGCCGTCGTCGGCATTGAAGGCTTTCACAAACCCGCGGATGCCGTACTCGCCGCCGTTGGTCCCGATCAGCACCTTGTTGTCGATCACCGTGGGCGCCATGGTCTCGCTGTAGCCCTTCTCGGGATCAGCGATCTCGATGTTCCACACCACGTTGCCAGTCTTGGCATCGAGCGCAACGAGCCGCGCATCGAGCGTGCCCATGAACAACTTGCCGCCGGAGATCGCCACGCCGCGGTTGTTCGGTCCGCAGCAGAACGTGGTGATGGGACCCATCTTGTGCTTGTAATGCCAGAGCTGCTTGCCGGTGACCGCATCAACGGCATAGACATGGTTGTACGAGGTGGTAAGGAACATCACGCCGTCGACCACGATCGGCGCCGTTTCCATCGACTCGACGACCTCGGTCTGGAACACGAAAGCCGGTCGGAGGTTCTTGACGTTGCCGGTGTTGATCTGGGTGCCGGTCGAGTAGCGCTGCTGCGAATAATCGCCGTTGGTATGAAGCCAGTTGTTGTACTGCTTTCCGGCTTCATTCAGCTGCGCCTGGGTGACATTGACAGCTCTGGATGCTCCAGCCGCCGCACCTTTCTGGCCCTGCACTTCCTGCGCCATCGCGGCGGCGGCTGCAACCGCTGCAACACCCACGACCAGCGCCCTCAATGAATGCACCTTGCTCATCGTCCCTTCTCCCGTTCGTCAATCAATTGTTCTTGTGTGGCGCGCAGTATCGACGCCTGTACTGGCGATCACGGTGCTGATGTGCTTGCCCCGGCAACCCCGACCGCCGTTCCCGTACCCGGTGTTGGTTGTCGACATCGCGCCGGGCGGGCAGATAATAGGCGCCGTTTTCGAGCAGTGACACAAGTTCCCCCGAAAACAGGGGACGCGGACGCCAACAAGAATGAGGAATCCCGGATGAAACCGTTTCGCTGCATCGCAGCAGCCCTGCTTCTGGTCGTCACGACGGCGACAAGTTCGCAGCAGCGCAATATCAACTTCGATCTGCTGCAGGCTGCGCGCACGAACTCGATCGCGACCGTCACGACGCTGCTGGACCAGGGCGCCAATCCGAACTCGCGCAACCGACTCGGCGATACGCCGCTCAACACGGCGGCTCGCAACGGCAACACCGAGTTGGTCAAGCTGCTGATCGAGCGCGGCGCCGATGTCAACCTGGCCAATCTGGCGCGTGTCACGCCGCTGATGAGCGCAGCCTACGGCGGCCACGTGCAGGTTGCACGCATGCTGATCGCCGCCAAGGCGAGCCTCGAGCCCGTCGATCGCACCGAGAAGACCGCCATGGTTTACGCGGCCGGCAACGGTAACGCCGAATGCGTGGCGGCCCTGCTGGCCGCGGGCGTTGGCGTCAACCAGCGCTATGCCAACGATGCCACCGCGCTGATGTGGGCCGCGGCCTACGGCAAGGACGACAGCGTCAAGCTGCTGCTTGATCGCGGTGCCGATGTCGCTGCCAGGGACAGCCGCGGCGAATCGGCGCTCTCGCTGGCGGTCGCGGAAAAGCACCCGGAGACTGCGGCTCTGCTGCGGGCGGCCGGCGCCAAGTAGACGTCGGCCCACGGCGCGGGTGCATGAGCGACCAACGCACCGTGGCCACGCATCGCTACGACCAGGTAGCCATGGCGCTGCACTGGCTGGTGGCGATCGGTGTCCTCGCGCAGATCGCGCTCGGGCTGTGGATGCTCGACATTCCGAAACTGCCGGCCGGAGTGCGCGCCAGCTGGTTCAACCTGCACAAATCGATCGGCATCACGGTGGGCATGCTGATCGTTCTCCGCCTGGGCTGGCGTCTTACGCACCGGCCGCCGCCGCTGCCGTCCACCATGCCGCGCTGGCAGGTGCGCGCGGCGAAGGCGAGCCACTGGCTGCTGTATGCGTGCATGCTGACGATGCCGCTGTCTGGCTACCTGGGCTCGATCTTCTCCGGTTACCCGATCAAGTACTTCGGCACCACGCTGCCGAACTGGGGCTGGAAGGACGACGCGGCGAAGGAGTTCCTGAGCACCGTCCACTTCGTCGCGGCAATCATGTTCGTGTCGCTGATCAACCTGCACGTGCTGGCCGCGCTGAAGCATCTGTTCATCGATCGCGACGGCGTGTTTCACCGCATGCTGCCGCGCCTGCGGTATCGGTCCCGTCGGTCGGCGGTCAGCGTCCCGACTCAGGGCGCATAGCCATCCGTCAGCGTGTTCAGGAACGCGACGATATCGTCGATCTCCTCGTCGTTCAGTGCGGGGCGCTGACCCGGACGGCGGTGATATGGCCGGGTATCGAGGTCCACGTTCCCGCGCAGCGTCGGTGGCAGATCATTGAATTTCTCCCCGGCCGGATACCAACGCTCCGGGTTCGTATCCCGCGTCGCGTAGAACGCGACGGCCTCGCGCAGCGTGGCGAAGCGGCCGTTGTGCATGTACGGCGCCGTCACCGCGATGTTGCGCAGCGTCGGCGTCTTGAACCAGCCGCACCAGCGTGCGTTCGCTCCCGCGCCTCCGGGCAGTGCTCCGCAGTAACCGAGGTCGAACTCGCCGGCCCGGGCGACATCCGGATTGCGCGGCACGCCCAGTGCATGGAATCCGAAGTCCGTGAACAGTGAGTCGCGCGGATCGCGGCTGTCGGGGTTCAGCGTGTGGCAGGCGGCGCAGTTGCCCTTCTGCGCAATCGTGAAGAGGCTCTGGCCGCGTTCCTCCGCGGGCGTGAAGCGAGCCTGGCCCCGCAGCACCGCATCGAACTTCGACGAGAACGGCGCCAGTTCCGGGCTCTGCTCGAAGGCGGTGATCGATGCCGCGATCGCACGAAGCGCATTTCCGGGATCAGTGAAGACGTCGGCACCGAACGCACGCCGCAGCATGGGCGCGGCATCGGACGCCGCAACCTTTGCGACCAGCGCCACCGCATCACGGTTGTTCATTTCATGCGGCGTGAACAACGGACCGAGCGCCTGATCGGCCAGAGTTGCCGCGCGTCCATCCCAGAAGAAGCCGCCCCTCGGCACGGACGTGCCGTCCTTCTCGAAGAACCCCGGCCCCGGACTCGTCGCCAGATACATCACGGTGGGCGCATTGCGCGTGCCCCGGGTTTCGGGCCGGCTGCCGCGCGGCACGGCCGAGCCGGAACCGTTGTCACCTGTAAACGCGCGGGCCGGATCGTGGCACGATGCGCAGGAGGTGCCCGGCGGCTCCGACAACTGCCGATCGAAGAAGAGCTGCCGGCCGGCCTCGAGCTTCAGATCCTGCGGCGATGAGTCCGCAGCCGCACTGGGCGCTGTCGTCAGCACCGTCACGAGAGCGGAAATCAATACACTCAGGCCGCGCATGCGATCCCCGAACGATCACCTCAAGTCGAGCCGCCGCATCATCGCAAATGCGCTGCGTGCCTGCACTCTGGCCGCCGCACTGGCGGTCACGCCGGCCTTCGCACAGCCGGATGCAGCACGCGCGGCATACGAGAGCGAGGACTACGCCACGGCGGTCGCCCTCTATGCCCCGCGCGCCACGGCCGGGGATGCCGAGGCGCAGTACCGCATGGGCATGATGGCGCGCTTCGGCTGGGGTATGGACAAGGACACTTCCGCCGCGGTGCGCTGGCTCACCGAGGCGGCAAGGCAGAACCATCCGCAGGCGCAGGCCGAACTCGGCACAATGTACCGGCTCGGGCGCGGCGTGCCCGAGGACCCGAAGCGGGCCGCACAGTGGCTTACCGCGGCTGCGAACGCTGGTGTCGGCATCGCGCAGCTGTCGATCGGGCGCATGTACCGCGACGGCATCGGCGTCGACCGTGATCTCGTCGAGGCCTACGCCTGGTTCAGCGCCGCCGGCGAGAACAGCGTGATGGACGGCTTTGCCTACCGCAGCGAAATCACCAAGGACATGACACCGGAGCAGATCGCCGAAGGCAGGCGGCGTGCTGCCCAGCGAACGAAGAAGGAGACCGAGAACCGATGAAGAAATCGATCCTTGCACTGATCGCCGGCTCTGCGCTGCTGGCACCCCTAGGGGCTTCGGCCCAGTTCGCCTACGCGTCGAACGAGAAGGACGGGACGCTGTCGGTCATTGACACGGCCAAGGACGAGGTCGTCGGCTCGATCAAGGCCGGCAAGACGCCACGCGGCATGGCGGTCAGCGTCGACGGCAAGCAGCTTTATGTCAGCGACCAGAAGAGCAATGCGCTGCGCATCGTCGATCTTGCAAGCCGCACGGCGACGGGCGCGGTCGACCTCGGCGAATCGCCTGAAGGCGTGGGGCGTTCGCCTGACGGCCGGTGGATCGCGGTCGCGATCGAGGAGGATCACCAGGTGCTGTTCGTGGACACCGCGACCGGCAAGGTGGCTTTCAAGGTGAAGGTCGAAGGCGAGAATCCGGAGCACGCAGTGTTCAGCCCGGACAGCAAATGGGTGTTCGTCAGCGCCGAGGAGTCGCAGGTCGTGGACGTCATCGATGTCGGCGCGCGCAAGCTGGCCACCTCGATCCGAGTCGGCAAACGGCCGCGCGGCATCGGCTTCACGCCGGACGGTTCGCGCGCCTATGTCGCCTGCGAGATCGCAAACACCGTGTATGCGATCGACGTCGCCAACCGCAAGGTGCTGGCGACGATTCCCGCCGGGGGACGTTCCAATGGCATCAAGGTGCACCCGTCGGGACGCGAGGTCTACGTGTCCAATGGCGCCGACGGCACCGTTATGGTCATCGATACCGCAAGCAACACAGTCACCCAGACGATCAAGGTCGGCAATCGGCCCTGGAACATGGCGCTGACGGCCGATGGAGCCAAGCTGTACGTCGCCAACGGCCGTTCGAACACTGTCTCGGTCATCGACACAGCGACGAAGAAGGAACTCAAGCAGATCAAGGTCGGAGAACAGCCGTGGGGCGTGGTGATTCCCGGAGGGTACTGACGGGCAACGACCCCGGACTTCGATCCTGGAGCAAACGGAGGAAGCGCCCGCGTAAGCGCGTGGCTCGCCCTGCCGGCAGTCCCATGTCCCTCCTCCGGCGGCGCTGCCTAGCACATCGAGGCGGGCGGCGCGTCGGCCGCCGCGGCCGGAGAATCGGTGCGGTGATACCGTCTTCCAAGGCGAGTACGATTTCCTCAATTTCCCCTTCAACTACCCGGCTCACGTCAGCTGACGGAGCGCGCTGCATCAGATCCGGAGGATTCATGCCCGCAAAAGTCGATTTTTCCAAGCTCACGCTGATGGACACTCTCGATCTTGCTGCTCTGATCGAGGTCGAGGCGTGCGAGCGCTACACGCTGTTCGCCAACCAGCTCGGACGCGGTCTGACCGACGATGCGGGGTCGGTGTTCGAGTCGATGGCCCTCAACGAAAAGAAGCACGGTGACGAGCTCGCAGAGCGCCGGCGCAAGCTTTTTGGCAATGAGCCTGCACGGGTCAAGCTCGACGACATCTTCGATGTGGAGGCCCCGGATGTGGGCGCGCCGAGCTGGAACATGTCCGAATTCAATGCCTACCAGGTGGCCCTGCACTCCGAAAAGAAAGCCTTCGCGTTCTACGACAGGGCGCTGCGCAGCGTGACGCAACCGGAGGTCAAGGCCCTGTTCGAGGAGCTGCGGGCCGAAGAGGCGGAACACGTGCGCATGATCGAAGAGATCATCGCGAAACTCCCGCCATCGGCCAAGGTCGACCTCGAAGACGAGGACGACACCTCGATGCGGATGGGCTACTAGGGAGCTCTCGCCGCGACTGTCGGGCGTGGCGGCGCGCGTCGCTGACCGCCGTCGAAGTTCTGCGCAGGAGCGCTCCGAACCGACTGGCACGCTGCCGGCGCAAGGCCGGAACCCGCGTCAGCCGGCGTTCCGGCCCGGAGGATTCATCTCGGCCCCAGCCTTGTGGCCAGCTCCGCTTCGATTTCCCGCGCCAGACTCATGACCAGCAGTTCTTCGTACTGCCTTGACAGGTCGCTGGCGATCAGGCGATCCGCCTCGACCCGCTCGACCAGGTGTCCCGGCGCTTCCTGCCCGAGCGAGCCCTCGTGCATCGCCCCGACGCGCGCGCGCAGGTCGATGCAGCGGCGGTCGGCAAGTTTGCCGGGCAGCGGAGTTCCGTCCAGCACCAAGGGCAGGACCTCCTTGCCCAGTTCGAGCGCGAGCGCGAACTCCTTCCGCACTTCGTACGAGATGTTCGAGTGGTGGCACCAGAACACCAGAACGACATCCGCCCCGGAAATCGCGGCGCCCAGTTCTTCGCGCCATCTTCCGCCTGTTCGTATCGAGTCCGCGTCGCAGTAGACAAGCGCGCCGTTGCCTGCGCACAGAAGCGAAACGATCGCCGAGACCAGTTCGTTGTCCGCCGGGCTGTACGAGACGAAGATGTTCATGTCGCGCTGGCTTGCGGTCCGGGATCAGCTGCTCGCGGCCTCCCGACTGCGGCTGGAGAATGGCCAAGGCCGTATGAAATCACACCCGGACTCGTCGGCAGGGCAGGCCGACCTCGTCGATCGCTCCGTCCGGCCCTGATCGACAATCCGGGAAGGCTGAAGCGGCGCCTCGGATCACGGAACCTAGCGGCGGTGTCCGGCCGGCTTCAGGTCGCGCACCGGGATCACCCAGACGACGCGTCGAGTCGGGTCGACGCGGTCGAAGCCCGGCACCCGTCGCTCCGACGCGGCCCGGCCGCTTGGGCCTCGGCACACAGGGGAGCGCCGCAAGCCGGTCGGCGAGGTTCCGGCGGCTGACCGGACCCACCCGACGCGATCCCTCAGGTGTTCGACACCTTGATCGCGGGCATCTTCAGCGACATGTCCTTCGCCTTTTCCGCGATATGCACGGCGATCCTGCGGGCAATTGCCTTGTACGTTTGCGTGATCGGGCTGTCGGGCTCGGCGACCACGGTGGGCCGGCCGGAATCGGCCTGCTCGCGGATGCGGATGTCGAGCGGAAGGCTGCCGAGGTAGTCGACGCCGTACTGCTCGGCCATCTTCTTTCCGCCCTCCGCGCCAAAAATGTGCTCCGCGTGGCCGCACTTCGAGCAGACGTGTACCGCCATGTTCTCGACGATGCCGAGGATCGGGATGCTCACCTTCTCGAACATCTTCAGGCCCTTCTTGGCATCGATCAGCGCGATGTCCTGGGGCGTCGTGACGATGACGGCGCCGGTGACGGGAACCTGCTGCGCCAGAGTCAGCTGGATGTCACCGGTGCCCGGCGGCATGTCGACCACGAGGTAGTCGAGGTCCTTCCAGTTGGTCTGCCCGAGAAGCTGCTGCAGCGCCTGCGTCACCATCGGCCCGCGCCACACCATCGGCTGATCGGCATCGATCATCAGTCCGATCGAGCTCATCTGGATGCCGTAGTTCTCCATCGGCTCCAGCGTGCGCCCGTCAGACGATTCCGGCTTTCCGGTGATGCCGAGCATCGTCGGCTGGCTGGGCCCGTAGATGTCGGCATCGAGCACGCCGACCCGCGCTCCCTCGGCCGCGAGCGCAAGCGCCAGGTTGGCGGCCACGGTGCTTTTGCCGACACCGCCCTTGCCCGAGGCGACCGCGATGATGTTCTTGACGTTCGGCATCACCTTGAGGCCACGTTGCACCGCGTGCGCGACGATCTTCATCGTGACGTTGGCACTGACGTTGCCGGCGCCGGCCGACTTCAGTGCGCCGATGACCATGCGCCGGACCGGCTCGATCTGGCTCGCGGCCGGATAGCCGAGTTCGACGTCGACGCTGACGTTGTCGCCCTCGACCCGCACGTTTCGTGCCGAGCGCGAACTCACCAGATCCTTGCCGGTATTCGGATCGACAACCGTCTTCAGAGCCTCGGTGGCCGCTTCAACGCTGATGCTCATGGGAGTGGGGAATTGGACAGCATGTGGACAGCCATTCTTGCACGAATCGAGCATCGCCTCGGTTGCCCCAAATCTCTATGCGGCCTTTATGCCGTGCCTTATAGAGTGCAGACGTTTCCACAGGGGGATTTCATGCTCGACCTCATCTTTCTGGCAGCACTTGCGGTGCTGTTCGTGCTGACCCTCGCGCTGATTGGCCTGTGCGACCGGCTTTTGCACCGGGGAGACCGCTCATGACGCTCTGGCACGGCGTGGGGTTGGCACTAGCGCTGGCGGTGGCCTTATATCTCGTGTGGGCGCTGCTGGCAGCGGAGGACTTTGAATGAGCGGAGTCGCCTGGCTGCAGCTGATCCTGTATTTCACCGCTCTGACGGCTCTGGCCTGGCCACTCGGCAGCTACATGGCCCGCGTCTACCGGGGCGAGCGGACGATGCCGGCTCCGGTGCTGGCACCGGTCGAGCGCCTGATCTATCGCCTTGCCCGGGTCCAGCCCGAGGATGACATGAGCTGGCAGCGCTACGCGGTCGCCGTGCTGGTCTTCAATCTCCTAGGCACGCTGGTCGTCTATACGTTGCAACGGCTGCAGGGTTATCTGCCGCTGAACCCGCAGGACTTCGGTGCGGTGACGGCGGATTCGTCGTTCAACACCGCGGTGAGTTTTGCCACCAACACCAACTGGCAGGGCTACGGCGGCGAATCGACGATGAGTTACCTGACCCAGATGCTCGGCCTCGGGGTGCAGAACTTCTTATCGGCGGGGACCGGCATGGCGGTGCTGGTGGCGTTCATCCGCGGGCTCATGCGGCGCCAGTCTGCTGCGATCGGCAATTTCTGGGTCGACCTGACGCGCTCGACGCTCTACATCCTGCTGCCGCTCGCGGTCGTGCTGTCGCTGGCGCTGGTGTCGCAGGGTGTCGTGCAGAACTTCGACAAGGCGGTCAATGTACCTTTAGTGCAGCCGGTCGAAGTTGTCACCCCGGCCAGGGACGGCGCACCGGAGAAGAAGGTAACAATCGCGACGCAGTCGCTGCCCCAGGGCCCGGCCGCGTCGCAGATCGCCATCAAGCAGCTGGGCACCAACGGCGGCGGCTTCTTCAATGTCAACTCGGCGCATCCGTACGAAAACCCGACACCGTTGTCGAACTTCCTCGAAATGCTGGCGATTCTGCTGGTCCCGGCGGGGCTGTGCTTCACGTTCGGCCGGCTGGTCAACGACACACGCCAGGGCTGGGCCATTTACGCCGCGATGAGCGCGATCTTCCTCACGCTGACCGTCGGCGCCATGGTCGCCGAGGAAACGCCGAACCCGCGCGTCACCGCGCTCGGCGTCGAAACCGGCGCCGGCAACGTCGAGGGCAAGGAAGTGCGCTTCGGCGTGCCGACCTCGGTGCTGTGGGCCACTGCAACGACCTCGGCTTCGAACGGCTCGGTCAATTCGATGCATGACTCCTACATGCCGCTCGCGGGTCTCGTGCCGATGTGGCTGATGCAACTCGGCGAGGTGGTCTACGGCGGCGTCGGCTCGGGTCTGTACGGGATGCTGGTGTTCGCCATCATCGCGGTGTTCATCGCAGGCCTGATGGTCGGACGCACGCCAGAGTACCTCGGCAAGAAGATTCAGGCGTACGAGATGAAGATGGCAGCGCTGGTGATCCTGATCCCGCCGGCGTTGGTACTGGTCGGAGCGGCGCTCGCCGTCGTCATCGAGCCTGGCACTGCCGGCATGTCGAACCCTGGCGCACACGGCTTCTCGCAGGCGCTCTATGCGTTCAGTTCGGCCGGCAACAACAACGGCAGCGCGTTCGCCGGCCTTTCGGCCAACACGCCCTTTTACAACTCCGCGCTTGGCGTGGCGATGTGGCTCGCGCGCTACTGGCTGATCGTCCCGGTGCTGGCGATCGCCGGCAGTCTTGCTGCCAAGAAACACGTGCCGGCGTCGACCGGAACGCTGCCGACGCACACGCCGCTGTTCGTCGGACTGCTGATCGGGACCGTGCTGCTGGTGGGCGCACTGACCTTTGTGCCTGCGCTGGCGCTTGGGCCGGTCATCGAACACCTGCTGCTGTTCGCGAAGTAGGAAGGAAGGCAAGGAAATGAGCAGGCACGAACACCGGATACGGACGCTCGACCCGGCCCTGATGAGCCGTGCAGCCATCGATTCATTCAAGCGACTGACGCCGATGGCGCAGTGGCGCAACCCCGTGATGTTCGTCACGTGGCTGGGCGCGCTGCTGACCACGATCCTTGCAGTGGCAGGGCGCGATGGATTCGCGCTGGCAATCTCGCTGTGGCTGTGGTTCACGGTGCTGTTCGCCAACTTCGCCGAGGCGCTGGCTGAAGGCCGAGGCAAGGCCCAGGCCGCAAGCCTGCGCGGCGCGAAGCAGGACACCCCGGCCGTCAGGCTCGAAAGCGAACGTCCGGACAGTGCGCGCACGACGGTGAACTCGAGCACGCTGCGCAAGGGCGACATCGTGCTGATCGAGGCCGGACAGGTCGTTCCCGGCGACGGCGAGGTCATCGGCGGCGTGGCTTCGGTCGACGAGTCCGCGATCACTGGCGAGTCCGCGCCGGTGGTGCGCGCCGCGGGCGGCGATCGCTCGTCCGTGACCGGCGGCACGCGCGTCCTGTCGGACTGGCTGGTGGTTCGCATCTCGTCCAACCCGGGAGACAGTTTCCTCGACCGCATGATCGCAATGGTCGAAGGCGCCAGGCGGCAACGGACGCCCAACGAGATTGCACTCTCGATCCTGCTGGCGGCACTGACGCTGGTGTTCCTGATCGCCGTATCCACGCTGCTGCCCTTCTCGATCTACGCGGTGGCGAGTTCCGGTGCCGGTCAGGCTATCGGACTGACGGTGCTGGTGGCGCTGCTGGTCTGCCTGATCCCGACCACGATCGGCGGGCTGCTTTCCGCCATCGGCATCGCCGGAATGGACCGCATGATCCAGGCCAACGTCGTCGCGACTTCGGGCCGGGCGATCGAGGCGGCCGGTGACGTCGACGTGCTGCTGCTCGACAAGACCGGCACGATCACGCTCGGCAACCGGCAGGCCGCGAAGTTCTATGCGGTGCCGGGCGTGGCCGAGAAGGACGTGGCCGACGCCGCGCAGCTGGCATCGCTCGCCGACGAGACGCCCGAGGGGCGTTCAATTGTCGTGCTCGCCAAGTCCTACGGCATCCGCGGCCGCGAACTGCACGAACTCAATGCCACCTTCGTGCCATTTTCCGCGCAGTCGCGCATGAGCGGCATCGACATCGGCGAACGGCAGATCCGCAAGGGCGCACCCGACGCCATTGATGCCTGGCTCAAGGCGCATGGCAAGGCGCTCGACCGGCCGGTCCGCGCCTTCATCGACCAGATCGCCACCAAAGGCGCGACGCCGCTGGTCGTCGCGGAAGGTGGCCGTGCGCTCGGTGTCATCGAGCTGCGCGACATCATCAAGGGCGGCATCAAGGAGCGCTTCGTGCAGCTGCGCCGCATGGGAATCAAGACCGTGATGATCACCGGCGACAACCGGCTCACGGCCGCTGCGATCGCCGCCGAAGCCGGGGTCGACGATTTCCTCGCCGAGGCAACGCCGGAGGCGAAGCTCAGGCTGATCCGTGAGCAGCAGGCGCACGGCAGGCTGGTGGCGATGTGCGGCGACGGCACCAACGACGCGCCGGCGCTGGCGCAGGCCGACGTCGCGGTGGCAATGAACACCGGCACGCAGGCTGCGAAGGAGGCCGGCAACATGGTCGACCTCGACTCGAACCCGACCAAGCTGATCGAGGTCGTCGAGATCGGCAAGCAGATGCTGATCACGCGCGGCTCGCTGACCACCTTTTCGATCGCGAACGACGTCGCCAAATATTTCGCAATCATCCCGGCGGCGTTCGCGGCGACCTACCCGCAACTGAACGCGCTCAACGTCATGGGGCTGGCATCGCCGTCATCGGCGATCCTGTCGGCGGTGATCTTCAACGCACTGATCATCGTCGCGCTGATCCCGCTGGCACTGCGCGGCGTGAAGACGCGCGCGGACACGGCATCGGCCCTGCTCCGGCGCAATCTGCTGATCTACGGCGTCGGCGGGCTGATCGTGCCGTTCATCGGCATCAAGGCGGTCGACCTCGTGCTCGTCGCCGCCCATCTTGTCTAGACCGTCTCGAGGACCCCATGCGACGCGACTTCATGACAGCTGCTCTGATGCTGATGCTGCTCACCCTCGTCACCGGCGTGGCCTATCCTGGCCTGATCACCGCAGTCTCTCAGCTTGCGATGCGTGAACAGGCACACGGCAGCCTGATCGTGCGCGACGGAACGGCGGCGGGCTCGATGCTGATTGGCCAGCCGTTCTCGGATCCGAAGTACTTCTGGAGCCGGCCCTCAGCGACCTCGCCACAGCCCTACAACGGCATGAGCTCGGGTGGCTCCAACCTCGGGCCAACCAATCCTGCGCTGGTCGACGCCGTCAAGGAGCGCATCGCCGCGCTGAAGGCTGCCGACCCGGACAACCCGCTGCCGATCCCGCAGGATCTCGTCACGGCATCCGCGAGCGGGCTGGACCCGCACATCAGCGAGGCCGCCGCCGCGTACCAGGCGCGCCGCGTTGCGCGCCAGCGCAACCTTGACGAGGCCACGGTGCGCACGCTCGTCGCGGCGCATACGGAGCCGCGCCAGCTGGGCGTGCTTGGCGAGCCGCGTGTCAACGTCCTCGCCCTGAATCTCGCGCTGGACGCCTCCAGGTGAGCGCGATGTTCGCGTCGGAGGACGCAGCGCCCCGGTCGATGGTCGCGCGGCTCGTGCAGGGCCTGATCGCTGCACGCCTCGGCCTACTGATGCGCCGCTGCCGTCGCAATCGACTACGCTGAAGTGATGGAACCGCGCCGCGCAGATCCCGATGCATTGCTGTCCCACGTTCAGTCCGAGGAACGTGCGGCGCGTCGCGGCAAGCTGAAGATCTTCTTTGGCGCCACCGCAGGCGTCGGGAAGACCTACGCAATGCTTGAAGCCGCGCAGCGGCGCAAGGCCGAGGGCATCGACGTGGTGGTGGGCTACGTCGAGCCGCATGGCCGTACGGAAACGGAACGGCTGCTCGAAGGCCTGGAGTCGCTCCCGTTCCGGCTGGTGCCCGAGGGAGGCGCCCTGGTCCGCGAATTCGACCTCGACCGCGCGCTTCAGCGAAGGCCGCAATTGCTGCTGGTCGACGAACTCGCGCACACGAACGCGGAGGGCAGCCGCCATGCGAAGCGCTGGCAGGACATCGATGAACTGCGCGCGGCCGGCATCGACGTCTGGACCACCGTCAACGTCCAGCACCTGGAGAGCCTGAACGACGTCGTTGCCGGCATCACGACCGTGCGGATGCAGGAGACGGTGCCCGACACGGTGTTCGAGGCGGCCGACGAAGTCGAGCTGATCGACCTGCCGCCCGACGACCTGCTGCAGCGGCTGCGCGAAGGCAAGGTCTACGTGCCGGAGCGCGTCCGCGTTGCGCTCGACAACTTCTTCCGAAAGGGCAATCTGATTGCGCTGCGGGAAATGGCGCTGCGCAAGACAGCCGAGCGCGTCGACGCGATGATGGACCGCTATCGCGCAACCGAAGGCATCGGTGCGCCGTGGGCGGCGGGCGAGCGCATCCTGGTCGGCGTCGGACCCGGCAGCGACGGCGAGACTCTGGTGCGCGCGGGCAAGCGGCTCGCGGCCGCGCTGCGCGCCGAGTGGATCGTCGTCTACGTCGAAACGCCCGACTTGATCCGCCTGCCGGAGGCCGAGCGCAACCGCCGCATTGCGTATCTGAGGCTCGCCGAAATGCTTGGAGCCGAGGCGGTCACGCTCGGCGGACATTCGGCCGCCGAAGAACTGGTGCACTACGCGCGCACCCGCAACGTCTCACGCGTGCTGCTGGGAGAACCAAGCCGGACCGGATTCCGTCGCTGGATCCGCCCCTCGACGGTTGACCAGGTGCTGGCACGAATCCGTGGCATCGATGTCACCGTTGTCAAGGCGACCGAGGCAATGCGGATGGCGCGCAGCCCGCTGCTGGCGCGCAGCGCCGCCTACCTCGACGCGCCCGCTTCGACCAAGCGCCGGTGGCCGCCGTACCTGTGGGCCGCCGTCGGCGTTGCGGCAGCCACCGCAGTGGCATGGTTCACGACCTCGGTCTTCAACGAACCCAACGTCGTGATGATCTACCTGCTGTCGATCACGCTGATTGCCTGGCGGCTCGGCCGCGGTCCGGCGGTGGCTGCCTCGGTGGCGAGCACGCTCGCATACAACTTCTTCTTCGTGCCGCCGATCTTCACGCTGAACATCGCCGACGGCCAGTACCTGATCACCTTCGCGGTGCTGACGGCCGTCGGAGTGCTGATCAGCACACTGATGAACAGCGTGCGGCTGCAGGCGCGCGTCGCGGGTTACCGCGAGCGGCGCACGGCGCTGCTCTATGCGATGAGCCGCGAGCTGGCAGCAGCGCGCGGAGCCGCCGCAATGGCAAGCGTGGCCGTCAGGCACATCGGCGAAGCCTTCGAAGCCCAGGCAGCGGTGCTGATGCCCGGCGGCGACGGAGTGCTGGAACACCCGCGCTCTCCACCGGAGGCGGCCTCGCTGCGCGGCGCGGATCTGTCCGTCGCACAGTGGGTGAACGATCACGCGCAGAAGGCCGGCCTGGGCACAGACACGCTGCCCGCCGCCCCCGCCCGCTATCTGCCGCTTGTAGGCAGCCATGCGGCCAAGTCGCTCGGCGTGCTGGCCGTGCTTCCAGCCAATCCGCGCCGCATCCTGCTTCCTGAACAGGCCCACCTTCTCGAAACGTTTGCGTCGCAACTGGCACTCGCGCTCGAACGCGCCGATCTGGCCGAGCGCGCGCAGGCAGCGACGGTCGCGGCGGAGACTGAATCGGTGCGCAACAGCCTGCTCGCCGCCATATCACACGACATGCGCACACCGCTCGCTGTCATCGGCGGCGCTGCCAGCAGCCTTGCGCAGCGTCCATCGCGCTTGCCGGAGGAGGCACGGCAGGAACTCGCGCAGACGATCGTCGATGAATCGCGACAGCTGACGCAGCTCGTTGCCAACGTGCTCGACATGACCAGGTTTGAATCGGGACAGGCCATCATCCGTCCCGAGTGGGTTTCGCTTGAAGAAGTCGTCGGCGGAGCGCTGCAGCGGCTGCAGCCGTTGCTCGCAGGGCATCGTGTCGAAACCCGGCTCGACGAGGCACCGCCGCTCGTCTTTGCCGACCCGGTGCTGCTGGAACAGCTGCTGTACAACCTGCTCGAGAACGCGGCCAAGTACACGCCGGCAGGCAGCCATGTCGTCATCACCGTGCAGCGCCATGACGAGGGGGTCGAAATCCTGATTGCCGACGACGGACCGGGCTTTCCGGCCGATGTCGAGCCGGAAATGCTGTTCGGCAAATTCCAGCGCGGACGCGCCGAAGGTGCAATCGGCGGAGTCGGACTCGGGCTGGCGATCTGCCGCGCCATCGCCCGGGCCCACGGCGGCGAGATCCACGCCGAACGCATTCCGGCGGGCGGCGCGCTTTTCGTCGTGTCGCTGCCGCAGCTGAAACAGGCTCCCGAAGTGCCGCCGGAGGAAGCTGCGCCATGACGGAGGCGGCGCATGCCATTCTGGTCGTCGACGACGAGCCGCAACTGCGCCGCCTGCTGCGGACAACGCTCGTGGCCGAGGGTTTCCGCGTGTTCGAAGCCGATACTGCGCGGCGCGGCCTGATTGAAGCCGCGAGCCACAAGCCCGACCTCGTCATCCTCGACCTCGGCCTGCCCGACGCCGACGGTCATGCGGTCGTGCGCGGAATCCGCGAGTGGTCGACGTTGCCGATCGTCGTGCTGTCTGCGCGCGTGGACGAACCACAGAAGGTCGCCGCGCTCGATGCCGGTGCGGACGACTACGTGACCAAGCCGTTCTCGGTCGGCGAACTGCTCGCGCGGGTGCGGGCCGCGTTGCGGCGTGCCGCGCGTGCTCCAGACGATGCCGCCGGCCCACTGCGGTTTGGGGATGTCGAGATCGATCTCGCGCGCCGGCGCGCAAGCCGCGGCGGCGAGCCCCTGCACTTCACGCCCATCGAGTACCGCCTGCTGGGCGTGCTGGCGCAGCACGCCGGGACAGTCGCGACCCAGCGGCTGCTGCTGCGCGAGGTCTGGGGACCTGAACACGTCGACGATCCGCACTACCTGCGCGTCTACATGAAGCAGCTGCGGCAGAAGATCGAACCCGATCCCGCGCGCCCGCGGTACCTGCAGACCGAGACCGGCGTCGGCTACCGCCTGCAGGCCGACTGAGGGCGTCCCGCTGCAGGCCCGTAAAATGCGGGCATGACACATCGGCCGCCTCTCCCTGGCACACTGCTTCGGCGCACCTTCCGAATGTGCCGGCTGTCGCGCTGACAGCCCCGCCGCGACGACCGTCGCGATGCCTCGCACAACGGACACTGAAGCCATGAACAGCCGCAATCTGTTTGTCACGACCGCACTGCCGTACGCCAACGGGCCGCTGCACGTCGGCCACATCATGGAGTACATTCAGGCCGACATCTGGGTGCGCTTCCAGCGCATGCGCGGGAACGCCGTTCACTTCGTCGGGGCGGAAGACGCGCACGGCGCGGCGATCATGATCGCCGCCGAGAAGGCCGGCAAGACGCCGCAGCAGTTCATCGACGACATGCGGGCGACGCGGCCGCGCTACCTCGACGGGTTCCTGATCGGCTTCGACCACTGGCACACGACCGAGTCGCCGGAGAACGTCGAACTCTCGCAGTCGATCTACCGGGCGCTGCGCAAGGAAGGGCTGATCGAGACGCGCACGATCGAGCAGTTCTACGACCCGGTGAAGGGCATGTTCCTGCCCGACCGCTACATCAAGGGCACGTGCCCCAAGTGCGGCGCGAAGGACCAGTACGGCGACAACTGCGAGGTCTGCGGCTCGACCTACGCGCCGACAGATTTGATCGATCCGTACTCGGTGCTGACTGGCGCCCGGCCCGAGTTGCGCACCTCCGAACACTTCTTCTTCCGGCTGTCGGACCCGCGCTGTGTCGACTTCCTGCGGGAGTGGACCGCGGGCTGCAACCGCCACGGCGAGAGGACGCTGCAGTCTGAGGTCCATGCCAAGACACAGGAGTGGCTCGGCCCGGATGGCAAAGGCCTCGTTGACTGGGACATCTCGCGCGATGCCCCGTACTTCGGCATCCCGATCCCGGACGCGCCGGACAAGTTCTTCTACGTCTGGTACGACGCGCCGATCGGCTACCTCGCGTCGCTGAAGGCCTACTTCGAAAGTGGAGAGGCGAAGGCGAATGGCGAGCAACGCAGTTTCTGCGAGTTCCTCGATGCGGACGATGTCGAGCAGATTCACTTCATCGGCAAGGACATCATCTATCACCACACGCTGTTCTGGCCGGCGATATTGCGGTTCTCGGGCCGCAAGGTGCCCGACAACATCTACACGCACGGCTGGATCACGGTCAGTGGCGAGAAGATGAGCAAGAGCCGCGGCACCGGCATCGATCCGCTGCGCTACCTCGAGCTGGGCATGAACCCGGAGTGGTTCCGCTACTACGTCGCCGCCAAGCTCAACGGACGCGTCGAAGATGTCGACTTCAACCCCGACGACTTCGTGCAGCGGGTCAACAGCGACCTGATCGGCAAGTACGTCAACATCGCGAGCCGTGCGGCGAGCTTCCTGAACCGGCTGTTCGACGGGCGCCTCTCGATTGGGGCCGAACCGGCCGAGGGCGGCAGCTCCAGCCTGGCCGTCGCGATGGCGTCCAGCGAGGACATCGCCTCGTTCCTCGAGCAGCGCGAGTTCGGCAAGGCCCTGCGCGAAGTCATGCGGATTGCGGACTACGCCAACGAGCACTTCGACCGCATGAAGCCGTGGGAACTGGCGAAGGACCCGGCGAACCGCGACCTGCTGCAGAACGTCTGCAGCGACGTGCTGCGCTGTTTCCGCGCGTTGACGATCTACCTGGCACCGATCCTGCCGGCGACAGCCGATCGCGTCGCCCGCGAGCTGTTCGGCATGACGCGTTCCTTCAACTGGACGGACCTGCACGCGCCGCCAGAGCGCGTCGCTCCGTACAAGCACCTGATGACCCGCGTGGAGACCAAGCAGATCGATGCCCTCTTCGAGCCGCCGGCTGAAGCGCCAGCCGCGCCGGCGCTGCCCGGCGGCGCTGCGATCGCCGACATGATCACGATCGACGATTTCGCGAAGCTCGATTTCCGCATCGCGAAGATCGTGTCCGCCACGCACGTCGACGGCAGCGACAAGCTGCTGAAGCTCACGCTCGACGCCGGCGAAGGCCGCGAACGCACGGTGTTCTCGGGCATCAAGTCGGCGTACAAGCCCGAGGAACTGGTAGGCCGCCTGACAGTGCTGGTTGCGAATCTCGCGCCGCGCAAGATGAAGTTCGGCGTCAGTGAAGGCATGGTGCTGGCCGCCAGCCATGCCGACGAGAAGGCCGTTCCGGGGATCTATCTGCTGGACCCGCACCCCGGCGCGCAGCCGGGCATGCGGGTCAAGTAGCCGCGGCTCCTCGGCCGCCGCACCGCTACGACTTGAGCTTGGCGATGCCGAGCGCCTTCATCACGACCTTCTCGTACATCGGCTCGGAGGTCCCCGTCTTCAGCTTGCGGATGAAGTACTTCTCGAAGCCGATCTTCGCGAGGTGCACCCACTTGCCCTCGCTGAACCAGTTGACGTTGCGTGGCGGGATCTGCGGCAAGGCGACGAATGCGATGCCGGTATCGCCCATATCCGCGAGGCACACCGCGTTCCAGGTGGCCTTGTGCGACGGCGCCTTGCCGTCGAGTTCTTCGCGGATGTTGTGGGCCGTGGCGGTGACCATGGACTCGATCATGAAGCCCGTCTTCGGTGCACCGGTCGGCACGGGGGTCGTCTCCACCGGAGGAATCGCCACACAGACGCCGACCGCGTAGATGTTGCGGAACTTCTGGTTGCGCTGGTGTTCGTCGATCAGGATGAAACCGCGCGGATTCGTCAGACCTTCGATGCCGAACACCGCGTCGACGCCCTTGAAGGCCGGCAGCATCATCGAATAGGCAAACGGCAGCACGTGCTCCTTCTTGGGCTTGCCGTCCTCGTCGTGCTCGGTGACGTGCATCTTGCCCGCCTCGACCTTGGTCACCTTGGCGTTGCAGATCCACTTGACATGCTTGTCGCGCAGCGCGGATTCGAGCATCGACTTCGAGTCGCCCACGCCGCCGAGCCCGAGGTGCCCGATGTACGGCTCCGCGGTCACGAACGTCATCGGCACCTTGTCACGGATCTTCCGGCGCCGCAGGTCCGTTTCCATGATGAAACAGAACTCGTACGCCGGCCCGAAGCATGAAGCGCCCTGCACCGCGCCGACCACGATCGGCCCCGGCGCCTTGACGAACGCCTCCCAGGCAGCGGCGCCCCGCTCGGCATGGTCGATGTGGCACACCGACTGCGTGTGCCCCTGCGGACCGAGGCCCTCGATCTCCTCAAAGGCCAGCTTGGGCCCGGTGGCAATGACGAGGAAGTCGTAGCCGATGCTCGTGCCGTCGGAGAGTTCAAGACGGTTCTCGTCCGGGTAGACGCGCTTCACTCCGCGGCTGTCGTAGGCAATGCCTTTCTTCGAGAGGCAAGGCGCGACCGCAAACTCGATGTCCTTGCGCTTGCGCCAATGCACCGCCAGCCAGGGATTGGATGGCACGAAGTGGTATTTGTCGCCCTGTCCGATGACCGTGATCCGGTCCTCCGGACGCAGCAGCTCCTTCATCTCGTAGGCCATCGGCAGTCCGCCGAGGCCCGCTCCCATCACGACCACGTGTGCCATACCCGTCTCCCAGTAGTTCTTCGGGGGTCGTGCCGCCGAATCGGGCACTTCGAACTCACAACGACCCGCGCCTGTCAATGAAGTATGTGACCCCGCCTGCGCCCTTGCTTGATCGTGCTCAAGTCCGGTGCGCCGGGAGGGAACCATACCCCCACGGGTTAGAGGCTGGATACCCCCTTTGTTTGCTTTTGATGCACATATGATTAACATACTTGTGTCTGCGCCCACGACCGCCACGACAATGACCGTCAAGTCCGAGACCAAGACCGCCCGCCTGACGCTGCTGCTGGACCCGCGCAAGAAGGCGATGTTCGAAGAGATCTGTGCCGCGCAGGACCTGACGCCGTCGCAGGTGGTGCGCCAGATGATCCGCGAATACATCATCAAGAACACCGGCGACAGGCCGTTGCCGGCGTGGCTGCTGACGGCGTCGCGCGGAAAGTCGACCCGCTAGGCAAAGACACGCAATGACAGCACCGTCTGACTGGCTCGCGATCGACTGGCTGCTCGCGGCCATCGCGTCGTGGATCGCCATCGGGGCGGCCGGCATCCTGCGGCCGCACAACTTCTTCATCGTCGCGCGCGTGCTGTTTCCGCTCGGCGCGCTGGTCGGCCTTGGCATCGCGGCCACTGCAGCGGCGGGACTCTTCGGCGGGCCTGAAGTTGCGGTGCTGCCGCTCGGCCTGCCGGGCCTGCCGTTCCACCTGCGACTCGACGCGCTGTCGGCCTTCTTCCTGCTGCTGCTCGGCGCAGCGAGTGCCGGCGTGTCGGCCTTTGCCGCGGGCTACTTCCGCCGCGGCGAAGGTACGCCGCCGGGCCTGCTCTGCCTGCTCTACCACCTGTTCCTGGCCAGCATGGCGCTGGTGATGCTCGCCGACGACGCCTACGCGTTCATGGTGATGTGGGAACTGATGGCGCTCACGTCGTTCTTCCTGGTCACGGCCAACCACGTCATTCCGGACATCCGCCGCGCCGGCTACCTGTATCTGCTGGTCGCCCACGTCGGCGCGCTGTCGATCCTGCTCGCCTTCGGCGTGCTGCAGGCGAACACGGGCGACTACACCTTCGCCAACATGCGCGCGCAGCAGCTCACGCCGTTCTGGGCGTCGGTCGCCTTTTTGCTGGCGTTCTTCGGCTTCGGCGCCAAAGCCGGCATCCTGCCGCTGCACATCTGGCTGCCGGAAGCGCATCCCGCTGCGCCGTCGCCGGTGTCGGCGCTGATGAGCGGCGTGATGCTGAAGACGGCCATCTACGGACTGCTGCGGATCAGCTTCGAGATCCTGCAGACGCAACTGTGGTGGTGGGGTGTGCTGGCCCTGGTCGTTGGCCTCGTCACGGCGCTCTTCGGCGTCGTGTTCGCCGCAATCCAGACCGATATGAAGCGCCTGCTCGCGTACTCGTCGATCGAGAACATCGGTCTTATCGTCGTCGGCATCGGCCTCGCGCTGCTCTTCATAGGCTACGGCATGGCGCCGATGGCGGCGCTCGCGTTGACTGCGGTGCTGTATCACGCGCTCAATCACGCCTTCTTCAAGAGCCTGTTGTTCCTTGGCACCGGCGCGGTGCTGCACGCAACCGGGGAGCGCAACCTCGGCAAGCTGGGCGGCCTGTTGCGCTTCATGCCCTGGGTCGGCTGGCTCGCGCTGCTGGGCGCGCTTGCGGCCGCCGGGCTGCCGCCGCTCAACGGCTTCGTATCGGAGTGGCTGCTGCTGCAGAGCTTCCTCTTCACGCTCGGACTCAAGAGCACCTTCGTCAACAACCTGGTGCCCGTCGTCGCTGCCGGAATCGCGCTGGTCGCGGCGCTCGGCGGTTACGTGATGGTGAAGTTCTTCGGCGTGATTTTCCTCGGCCAGCCGCGCGAGCCAACACTGGCGCGCTCGCACGATGCCGCCGCGTGGGAGCGGACGGGCCTGGTCTGGCTGGCCGCCGGATGCGTGCTGCTCGGCCTCTTTCCCAGTCAGGTTATCGCGCTGCTCGATCCGGTCACGCGGGCGCTGGTCGGCGACGGCATCGGCCCGCAGGTCGCCGCGAGCGGCTGGGTCTTTTTGACACCCGTCGATCCGGAACGCGCCAGCTACAGCCCGCTGCTCTTCCTGCTGCTGCTGGCCGCGTGCTACGCACTCGCATTCATCCTGGTGCGGCGCTTCTATCACGGCCGGGTGCGCTACGCCCCGCCGTGGGATTGCGGTTACCCGCTGCTCAACGCGCGCATGCAGGACACTGCCGAAGGCTTCGGACAACCGATCCGCCAGGTATTCGAGCCGTTCTTCCGCATCGAGCGGCATCTGCCATCGCCATTCGACACCGAGCCGACCTATCGCATGGTGGCGAGCGACCACCTGTGGGCGTGGCTCTACCTGCCGATCGCACGGCTGACCGAGTCCGTATCCCGTGTCGTCGGTCTGCTGCAGCAGGGGCGCATCTCCACCTACCTGATGTACAGCTTCGTCACGCTGCTGGTGATGCTGGTGCTGGTGTTCCGATGAACTGGACCGGCGTTACTGCGCAACTGCTGGCACTGCTTGTCGCGGTCCTTGGGGCGCCGCTGCTCACCGGCTGGGTCAACATGTGCCGTGCCTGGCTGCAGAACAAGAGCGCGCCGCCGCTGATGCTCCCGTATCGCACGCTGCACAAGCTGTTCTGGAAGGAGTCCGTCGTCGCCGAATCGGCGAGTCCGCTGTTCCGCTTCGCCCCCTACATCGTCTTCAGCGCGATGGTGCTCGCCTGCGGCATCGTGCCCACGCTGTCGACCGACCTGCCGCTGGCGCCGGCTGCCGATGCGATCGCGCTCGTGGGGCTCTTTGCACTGGCGCGGGCGTTCATTGCGCTGGCCGCGATGGACATCGGCACCGCCTTCGGCACCCTCGGAGCGCGCCGCGAGATGCTGATCGGGTTCCTGGCCGAACCGGCGCTGCTGATGGTGCTGTTCTCGGCCGCGTTCCTGACCCAGTCGACCTCGCTCGCCAACATCGTCGAGACCATCGGCGAGCAGGAATTCGCCATCTATCCAAGCCTCGCGTTCGCCGGCGTCGCATTCACGATGGTCGCGCTCGCCGAGAACGCGCGTGTTCCGGTGGACAACCCCGCCACGCACCTCGAACTGACGATGATTCACGAGGCGCTGATCCTCGAATACTCCGGGCGGCACCTGGCGCTGCTCGAATGGGCCGCGAGCCTGAAGCTCTTCGCCTACTCGTGCATCGGGCTGGCAATCTTCTTTCCTTGGGGCATCGCGCAGGTGCAGGATCCGGTCGGCATGCTGCTCGCCGCGCCGGCGCTGGTCGGCAAGCTCGCGGTCGGCGGCGCCGTGCTCGCGCTGATCGAATCGCTGTCGGCCAAGATGCGGATCTTCCGCGTGCCCGAGTTTCTCGCCGGTGCATTCCTGCTCGCCGTCATCGGCATCCTCGTGCACTTCCTTCTCGGGGCATAGGGCAAGCGAACATGCCGAGTCTCGTCACCCAGCTCGTCAACCTGTTCGCAGCTATCTTGCTGCTGCTCTCCTTCGGCCTGCTGGCGCAGCGGCGCGTTCTGTCGCTGATCCACCTGTTCACGCTGCAGGGGCTGGTGCTGGCGGCATCGACGACGGTCATGGCGCACTTCACGGGGCAGCCGCACCTGTACTGGTCGGCGGCGATCACCTTCGCGCTGAAGGTCCTGCTGATGCCGTGGCTGCTGCACCGGATGATCGAGCGACTGAACGTTCGCTGGGATGTCGAGACTCTGATCAACATCCCGACCACGATGCTGCTCGGCATCGTGCTCGTCATCTTCGCCTTCAATCTGGCGCTGCCGATCTCCGGTCTGTCGCAGTCGGTGGCGCGCGGCACGCTCGGCATCGCGCTCGCCTGCGTGCTGTTGTCGTTCCTGATGATGATCACGCGGACTAAGGCGATCCCGCAGGTGATCGGCTTCCTGGCGATGGAAAACGCGCTCTTCTTCGCCGCAACGAGCGCCACCTACGGCATGCCGATGGTGGTCGAGCTCGGCATCGCGCTCGACGTGCT
>DAOMFL010000029.1:0-42815 GCA_035429805.1 Burkholderiaceae bacterium | reverse complement strand
CGCATCCGCGCGATGATCCTGCACTGCGTCGAGCGCGCCGAAACCGGCGGCGAGAACCGCGTGTTCGACCACGAGCTCGCCTACATCGCGCTGCGCGACTCCGACCCCGCGCTCGTCGTCGCGCTGATGCAGGACGATGCGATGACCATTCCTGCCCGCAGCGAGGAAGGCGACGTCGCGCGCGGCGACCAGTCGGGCCCGGTGTTCTCGGTGGTCGATGGCCACCTGCACATGCGCTACACGGCGCGCACGCGCAGCATCGCGTGGAAGGACGATGCGGTCGTGCACGCCGCCACTGCACACCTGCTGCAGCTGCTCGATCACGATCCCCGCGTGCTGCGGCTTCGCCTCGCGCCCGGCATGGGCATCGTCTGCAATAACGTGCTGCACGACCGCGCGGCGTTCACCGACTCGGACGCACACCGCCGGCTCGTCCTGCGCGCGCGGTACTACGAGCGGGTGCAGGCAGCGGCCTGAGTCGCAAACTGCAGAACTGGGGGACGATCTTCGGCCGGATGCAGCCGAAGTCATGCCAGGACCATTTGGCCTCTAAGCGGCCCAACTGACACCTCAGGATTGCTTCGAAGCGGTCGTATTCGGTCCCGCCTCGGGTGCCGATCTGATTCGCAACTCCCTACTTGGGCGCGTTGCCGAGCCGGGCCGCTGTGTACTCCAGGCAGCGGTCAATCTCCGCCCGGTCAATCGACTCCCCATCCCTCGGGACCAGAGAGACTTCGATGTCGCCCTCACGCGGAGCAATATCTATCTTCTGAAGCTTTTCATATTGATTGGTCGGACAGGTGCACCGGCCCTCCGCACACTCCTGCAGAGCCTGAAGCAACTGGCCCTGCTTCTCGCCGATATCCTCTATCCGGATCTTCAGGCTAGTTGGTTCCTCAGCGACACTGAATTTCGTCATCTCATTGCCTCACGCAAAGGAAGTTCGTGCCAAGCTAGCGACATTCCGTCGACGAGGATTGCGTTCGGTCAAGGTATCAACCCAGCGCAAACGGCAAATGCAGATGCATTGGCGCAAGGAAACACCGCGTACAAGATCGCACAGCTAGCCGGTCCCCACTGTCGCTCGGGGGCAGCGGACAAGGAGACGGAGCGGTAGCCACGCGGACCCGGGCCTGCCTGCCGGATCTCCTCTCGCAACGAGAAGCTACTATCGCGATTCGATGACCAGCGCACCCACTTGGTTCATTTGGGCTCTACTTTCAGCAGTCTTCGCGGCGCTGACGGCGATCTTCGCCAAGATCGGGCTCGAGGGCGTGGACTCCGACCTCGCTACGCTGGTGCGCACGGTTGTCATCTTCTTTGTACTGTCGGCCTTCGTTGCGTTGACGGGCAAGTGGAGCAGCCCGCTGGCGCTGCCAACCAGGACTTGGGTGTTCCTCGTCCTTTCGGGACTGGCGACGGGGGCCTCCTGGGTCTGCTACTTTCGCGCGCTCAAGATTGGCGAAGCGTCGAAGGTCGCGCCGGTCGACAAACTAAGCGTCGTGCTGGTCGCTCTATTTGCTGTAGTGTTGCTTGGAGAACGGCCGACGGTGCGCGAGTGGCTCGGCATTGGACTAGTGGGCCTGGGCGTGCTCGTTCTTGCCATCAAGTGATGCTCTGAATCGTCCGGCCCGCTCGTCCCCAGGCGGACACGGCGTGGCACAATTCCCGTCACGGAGATGGCATTCCTCCCTTAACCGCCGCGTTCGCGGCTGATGATGCCTACGTTGCACGTCCAAAGGCTTGGGCGCACGTAGGTTGCATTCGTGTGTTCCTTGTCGGACCGTGCGCCGATCGAAAGGAACACGATGAAGCTCCTTGGCTTTCTCGCCGTCGGCAGCGGTGCCAGCATCGGTGCCTGGCTGCGCTGGTGGCTGGGCCTGCGGCTCAACGCCGTTTTGCCATCTTTGCCACTCGGAACCCTGGCCGCGAACCTCATCGGCGGCTTCGCGATCGGAGTCGCTGCCGCTCTGTTCGAGCGCCACGCCGCGCTTCCTCCCGAACTTCGACTGTTGATCATCACTGGACTGCTCGGCGGCCTCACTACGTTTTCGACTTTTTCGGCTGAACTGACTTCGTTGCTGGCCCGTGCCGATCTCGCCTGGGCGGCCGCCATGCTCGGCGCTCACGTCGGCGGATCGGTGCTGCTTACGGCACTCGGCATGCTGGCCGTCCGGGCCATTACGGGAACATGAGATGGACGAGTGCCCGTTCTGCAACACCGATGGAGCCGTTCTTGCAAACGCGCTCGCCTATGCCCTCCTTGACAAGTACCCAGTGAACCCGGGCCACCTGCTGGTCCTGCCGCGGCGACACATCGCCTCGTACTTTGAGTCCACGGCTGCCGAACGGGCCGCCTTGCTGGAACTGATCGACGCGGGCAAGGCGCTGCTCGACGAGCGCCACAAGCCCGCCGGCTACAACATCGGAATCAACGTGGGTGCAGTGGCCGGACAGACCGTCCCTCACCTTCATGTGCACCTGATTCCCCGTTTCGTAGGCGACGTCGCCGACCCACGGGGCGGCGTGCGCGGTGTCATTCCTGACCGGCAGAAATACTGAGGAGAAGACGATGCAAGGTTCGTATCTGCGCTTCTATGTGCCGCAAGGCCAGCGGCTGCACGGAGCGCCGCTGTGGGACTGGCTGCTTCATACCGCAAACAGGATGAAAATCCGCGGGGGCTCGGCGTTTCATGCAATGGCCGGCTTTGGCCACCATCACCGCATGCACGAGGATCGCTTCTTCGAGTTGGGTGGAAGCCTTATCGTCGAGGTGGAGTTCATTGTCACCGCCGAGGAGAAGAAGCGTCTGCTCGAGCTGATCGCCGCCGAGAAGGTCCGCCTGTTTTACGCCGACATTCCTGCGAGCTTTGGCGTACTCAATCCCGATCGCGACGACCCGGCCGCGGGCGAAGGTGAACAGACGTGACCGAAATCTGGACGCAAGCGGCCCTTTGGCTCGCGCTCGCTCTTATTGCCACGCTGGTTTCGATCTGGCTTCGCGTCGCCACTGCGCTGTCGGAGATCGTCGTCGGCACGATCGCGCAACTCGTCATCGGCGCAGCCCTTGGCGGAGCGTTGCTCGCTGGCGATGCCACCTGGATCAAGTTTCTTTCCGGGGCCGGCGCGATTCTCCTGACGTTCCTGGCGGGAGCGGAACTCGATCCCGGGGTGCTGCGCAAGCAATGGAAGACGACCTTCACGATCGGCCTCATCAGTTTCTTCATGCCTTTCTTCGGCTGTGCGGCGCTGGCTCGCTGGGCGCTCGGGTGGTCCGTGGAAGCGAGCTGGCTGGCCGGAATCGCCATGTCCACCACCTCGGTCGCCGTGGTCTACGCCGTAATGCTCGAGTTCGGACTGAACGCCACCGACTACGGCAAGGGCGTGCTGGCGGCCTGCTTCATCACCGACCTGGCGACTGTGGTCGCGCTGGGTCTGATCTTCGCGCCATTCACCTACAAGACACTGATCTTTGTCGGCGCGGGTACTGCGGCGTTTTTCGTGCTGCCATGGCTCACGCCGCGCTTCTTCCGCCGCTTTGGCGGGCGACCGTCGGAGCTGGAAGCGAAGTTCCTCATGACGTGCCTTTTCGCCTTCGCGGCATTGGCAACCTGGGCCGACAGCGAGGCGGTATTGCCGGCCTACCTGCTCGGCATGGTATTGGCCGGCACCGTTGGAAAGGACCATGCGCTGATCCGCCGGCTGCGCACGCTGACGTTCGGCTTCCTGACGCCGTTCTACTTCATCCGCGCCGGTTCGCTGGTCTCGCTGCCGGCGCTGGCCGCCGCGCCACTTGCGTTCGTGGCGCTCCTTCTCGGCAAGATGGTGACCAAGGTGGCGGGCGTCTATCCAGTCGCGGTTGCGTCCGGTTCACCAAGGCAGGAAAGCATGTACACGACGCTGCTGATGTCGACGGGCCTGACCTTTGGCACGATCTCGGCGCTGTTCGGTCTGTCGCACGGCATTGTCGATCAGGGGCAATACTCAGCCCTGGTCGCCGCGGTCATCGGCAGCGCGGTCGTGCCGACCCTGATAGCCAATGCCTTCTTTCTGCCACGTCACCTGCTAGGCAAGGACGCAAGGCCAGATTCCTCGCCTATCGACGCCGGACAGCCGATTCAAGCCAGGAGAGAGCCATGATTCGATCCATTTTGCTGGGCTACGACGGGTCCGAGAGCGGCGCACAGGCATTCGACTTCGCGCTGGATCTGGCACGCAAGTATGGCGCAGAGCTTCACATCCTCGCCGTCGCCCGCCCGCCTGAGTTCGCTGAGGAAGTCGAGGCCGAAGCCGTGATAGAGAACTCGCGGCAGCACTACGACAAGATACTCGCCAAGTTGCGACATGCGCTGGCGAAGGAGACGGTGAAGAGTCAGTTGCACGTCGTCGTCGGGCACCCGGCAGAGCAGCTCGTGCGCTATGCCGAACGCCACCGCGTCGATCACATCGTCGTCGGTCACCGCGGCCACTCGCGCTTTGACCGCTGGCTGATCGGCTCCGTGGCGCGCCAGATCATTGCGTACGCGCACTGCGCCGTGACTGTAGTTCGGCGGTAGCCGGCCGCGGAGCCGCCAATGAATCGCGTCGCGGGCGCGAGCCTCCCGGCCCGCGCCGAAAGTGCCGAGCGTCGCTCGGCGCTTCGCCTGGTCATCGTCCTCGGCATCGTCAGTCTTTTCGCCGACATGACGTATGAGGGCGCACGCAGCATCAACGGGTCTTATCTCGCGGTCCTCGGCGCAACCGGGACGGTGGTCGGCATCGTGGCCGGCGGCGGCGAACTGATCGGCTATGCGCTGCGCTTCTGGTCGGGCCGGCTCGTAGACCGCACGCAGCGGTACTGGCCGATCCTGTTTATCGGCTTTGCTGTGAACCTGCTGGCCGTTCCAGCGCTGGCGCTGACCGGGCACTGGCAGGCTGCGGCCGCGTTGATGGTGCTCGAGCGCGTGGGCAAGGCCATTCGCACGCCGGCGCGCGACGTGATGCTTTCGTATGCCACCACGCACACCGGGCGCGGCTGGGGCTTCGGTCTGCATGAAGCGATGGACCAGGCCGGCGCCACGATCGGCCCGCTGATCATCGCGGCGGTGCTCGCGTGGCGTGGCGACTACCGACTTGGTTTCGCGGTGCTGCTGATCCCGGCGCTCGCCGCACTCGCCGTCCTGGCGGTCGGCCGCTATCTCTATCCGCGCCCGCAGGATCTCGAGGCTGCGGCCAAGCCGGTGTCGACGCGCGGCTTCTCGCGCGCCTTCTGGAGCTACCTGATCGGGACCTGCCTGGTCGGCGCGGCGTATGCCGACTACCCGCTGCTCGCGTTTCACTTCGAGCGATCGGGCAGCGTGCCAGCGGAGTGGATTGCCATTTTCTACGCCATCGCGATGGGCGTCGATGGGGTGGCCGCGCTGGTGCTCGGCCGCTGGTTCGATCGCCGCGGCATCTCCGTGCTGATCGGCGCCACCGCGGTGTCGTCAATGTTCGCGCCACTCGCCTTCGCCGGCGGCTTCGAGCTGGCGCTCGCCTCCGCGGTCGTCTGGGGCATCGGCATGGGCGCCCAGGAATCGATCATGCGCGCGGCGATCGCCGAGATGACGCCAGTGGAGCGGCGCGGCACCGGGTTCGGGCTGTTCAACATGGCGTTCGGCGTTGCCTGGTTTGCGGGCAGCGCACTGATGGGTTGGCTTTACGACGTGTCGATTCCGACGCTGATCGCCTTTTCAGTGGTGTTCCAGCTTGCCTCACTACCATTTTTCTTCGTCGCGCAACGACTCCGCGCCCGCGCCTCCCCATGACATCGTCAGGGCCGCGCCGCTGTCGCGTGGCGAGGTCGGTTTCCTCTGGTGGTTCATGCAGGGCAGCATCATGGAACCGGAGGTCCGGACGCGCCTGCGCGCCGGTTGGGGCCTGTGCGAGCGGCACACCGCGGCGTGGCTCGTGATCGAGACGGCGTTTCACCACCGGTATCTGCACGGCCCCGCCGTCCTGTACGACGACCTGATGGAGCGCGCGCAGAGGGTGTTCGCCGGAGCCGCTGCGCTGTCGACGGACGGCCGCCAGCAGCGCTTCCTTGCGCGGCGCCTCGAACGACGCGGTCCTTGCCATCTGTGCGAGCTCGGCCTTGGACCCGATTCGCCCGGCTTCGTCGCGGCCGCGCGGCTGCAGACCGGCCGCGACATGTCGCCGCTGCGCGCCTTCATGCGCGAGACCGAGCCGTTCTGGCGCCGGCACGTCTGCGGGCTCTGCGCAGGCACTCAGGATCCGGCGCGATGCCGGGAACACCTGTGCGCGCAACTGTCGGCCGGCGTTGATGACGCGGGCGGGTCGAGCCGCGACATGGCGGACGAAATCGCCCTTCATATCAGGCGCTACGACGAGTCCTTCGCATGGGAGCTGCGCGGCACCGATACCGTACAGGACCGTGCCGCCCTTGTTGCGGCGGCCGGCTGGAGCGGCGGATGGCGTGGTCTGCTGGGCGCCTTTGGGGGTGCTGCGCCGTGAGGGTCCGGCGCTTTGACCGAGCCCAAGCGACCGCTGGAAACCACTTGTCTTTTCGGGGGTCGAATTGTTCAATGGAGTTTCGTTGGGAGATGGCATTCCTCCCCTGACCGCCGCGAGGCTGATGATGCCTGTCTGCGCCGTCCGGAACCGGCGAGGGCATGCAGGCTTTCCGCGCCTCGTGGTCCGGCCGGCACAGGCCCGCGCGAGCCATGAGCCGAACCGGAACGAGCCGGACCGATCTGCCTGACGATGTGCAACGCGGGGTCCGGGCCGCATTCGCTCACGTCAGTGAAATGCTCGAAGAGGCCGAGCGCGCGCTGACGGCCGCCCAGCGCTCGTCTTCGACTTCCTCGCCTGAGACCACCCCAGCGCAGCTGAAGGCGTTCGACGATGCCGCGGCGCTCGCGCGCAAGACGATGACGGCGGCGCTGCGGCGCTGGAAAATGGCACCGTCGGCGTCACCCCCCAGTGCGGTCCGGACGGCCCGTTCGATGCTGCGAAGCGCCGGCATCGCAATCGCGGAACTGGCACCGCGCCACGCGGAACGTAAAGAAGCACCGGAGGGACGGCTGCGCGAACTCAGTCTGGTCAGCGGCGCGCTGACCGACTTGCTCGACGACATGGATTCCTATCTGGCGCGCGGCGGCACAGGCAGTGTGATCGACCGGATGCCGCACCTCGCCCCCTCGGATGGCGTTCAGCAGGAACTGGCCGAACTTGAACGAACGATCAGGAAGCACGGGCTGATCCGACTGCAGGCCGGATACGAGTCGATCGTCGAGCGGCTGGCGTCCGAGTTGCTCGAGATCGTGTTCTTCGGGCGCGTGAACTGCGGCAAGTCTTCACTGGTGAACTACATCGTCGGGCGCGACATTCTTCCGGTTGGCGTGACTCCCGTGACCGCGGTGCAGACGCGCCTTGTCCACGGCAAGAAGGTCGAAGGCACCGTCTCGTTCATCGATGCGCAAGCCGAAACCTTCGACCTCGGGCGGCTGGCCGAGTTTGCCAACATGCGCCAGAACCCGGGCAACCTGCGCCACGTGGAGCGGCTGCAGATCGCCCTGCCCGAACCGTTGCTTGACGGCGTGTCTCTGGTCGATACGCCGGGCCTTGGCTCGCTCTCCCAGGAGGCCGCTGCCGAGGCGCTCGCCTGCCTGCCGCGCTGCGATCTCGGCGTCCTGCTCATCGATTCCACCTCGACATTTACGCCCGAGGACGCCGCCCTCACCGAAGCGCTGACGCGCTCCGGCGCCGAGGTCATGGTCCTTCTGACGAAGGCCGATCTGCTCGGCAGGGACGACCTCGTGGCTGCCGAAAGTTACATTCAGGGCGAACTGAATGCCGCGGCCGGCGTCCAGCTTGCCGTCCATCCCGTCAGCGTGAAAGTGTCCGCGTTTGTCGATCGCTGGCTCGATGATGTCCTCAGGCCCTGCCTGCAGGACCGCAGGCGCCTGCGGGACGCCTCGACCGCTCGCAAAGTCAACGCCCTGCGGACCGAAGTGATCGCAGGCCTGGAACGCCGCGCCCAGGCGGCGCAGGTCCGTTCGGTACATGCCCGTGAGCACGGCGGCGACGGCATCGGTGATGGCCTGCGCAGGGCGCTGGCCGACTTCGATCGCCTTCGACCCATGAGCGAGGCGGCACTTGGCGATCCGGCCGCAGCGGCCGTTGACGTGCTGGCCCAGGCAGCGCACAACGCGGCGGTGATCTGGCACGAAGAGCCCGAGCGGGATTTCGACGCCTCCGCCATTGTCGTGGCGTCGCTGGCCGGCCGCGCCGCAGCGACCACGACAGCGATCAAGCGCGATGTCGGTCTCTCTCGCGCGCGCCTCGCCACGGCGCTGGCGGCGGCTGCGCGTGCGGCGCCCGGGGCCCTCGCCGATGCCGAGGATCTTGCCCGACCCGCGGCACCTCCGTTACTCGACGCCGCGGCGTCGGTGCCGCAGATAACCGTCCGCCGCCCTTCCATACTGCCGCCGCTGCGCACGGTGCTGGCCAGTCATCTGCGCAGCGAGTTCGAGCGGGCCGGGCTGCGCCGCCGCGTCGCCGCCGCCCTCGAGCGCCACGACCGCCTGCTCCAGGCCTGGAGGACACAGATGCTGGACATGTTGCGGATCGAGTTCATCGTCCTGGCCGATCGCTTCGGCATCGGTCTGGAAGGAGCCGAGGATCCTTCTTCTGCGCCAGGAGGGGTGGCACCGGACGCTACCCCTCGCACAGCGGACCTGCCATGACAGGTCACGCGCTGAAGACGATGGCCGGCAACGCGTTCTGCATGAACTGCTTTGCACGGGTATCGACCGACGACACGGTCTGCCCGGCCTGCGGCCAGCGGGTCGCCGAACTGAGCGAGCACGACTATCGAGACAAGCTGCTGCATGCGCTCGAGCACCCTCTGGCTGACGTGCGCATGCGGGCGGTCCATGCGCTGCGCCTGCGGGCCGAGGCTCCGACCGCCGACCCCCTGGCGCAGTGCGCGCTGAAGCACCCCGTCGACGTCGTTCAGGGCCTGCTGATCATCGACGCACTGGGCGCGATGAAGGACAGCGTGGAGGGCCGCCGAGCGCTGCTTCTTCTGTCTGCGGAACATCCCGCGCACGCGGTGCGCGCGGCAGCGTGCAGCGTTCTCGGCCGGGAGGGCGACGGCCGCGAGGCGCCGGGCGCTCCCGAGCCCGCCCGAGCTGCCAGCCCGGATGGGCTCGAACTGACGATACCGGGGGCGCCCGCGTTGCGCCTGCGGCACCTCGTGCTCGACTTCAACGGCACCCTCGCATGCGACGGGCTGCTGATGCCGGGCGTGCGTGCGCGGATGGAGCAGCTGTCCGAGCACCTGAAGGTCCACGTTCTTACGGCCGATACGTTCGGCACGGCGCGCGAGCAGCTGCGGGGACTGTCCTGCGCGCTCACGCTGTTGCCTTCGCAGCAGCAGGCCGAAGCCAAGCGCGCGTACGTTGAACAGATCGCTCCGGCCAGCGCGGTGTGTGTGGGCAACGGCAGGAACGACCGCCTGATGCTCGAGTGTGCCGCGCTGTCGATCGCAGTCATTCAGGAGGAAGCCGCGGCCGTCGAGACGCTGCTGGCGGCAGACGCCGTAGCGCGCAGCATCACCGACGCCCTCGACCTGCTGCTTCACCCGCAGCGTCTCGTCGCGACCCTGCGGGCATAGGACAAACCTGCAACGAGGGACGCTCATGATGGCAACGAAGATCCAGTCCGTGCACGCGCGCGAAATTCTCGACTCGCGCGGCAACCCGACCGTCGAAGTCGACGTGGTCCTGAGCGGCGGCGCAAGCGGAAGGGCCGCTGTGCCGTCCGGCGCGTCGACGGGGATCCACGAAGCCGTGGAGCTGCGCGACGACGACCCTCACCGATATGGCGGCAAGGGCGTGCAGCGGGCCATCGCCGGTGTGAACCGCGCAATCCGCGATGCGCTCATCGGCATGGACGCGCTCGACCAGGGCGCCGTGGACCGTACGATGCTGGCGCTCGACGGCACCGAGCGCAAGGAGAACCTGGGTGCCAATGCAATCCTCGGAGTGAGCATGGCAGTCGTGCGCGCCGCCGCGGCTGCTAGCAGCGTGCCGCTGTTCCGTTATCTCGGCGCGAACCGGCCCGGTGCCACGCCGTTCCGGCTGCCGGTTCCGATGTTCAACATCCTGAACGGCGGCGTGCATGCCAACTGGCAGGGCACCGACCTGCAGGAATTCATGATTGCCCCGGTCGGCGCGCCCAGCTTCGCCGAGGCACTGCGCTGGGGTGCCGAGATCTACCACACGCTCAAGGCAGTGCTCAGGGGCGGGGGACATTCGACCGCGGTCGGCGACGAAGGCGGCTTTGCGCCCGCCCTGCCGCGCAATGTGGATGCCATCGAGCTGATCCTTACTGCGATCGAACGCGCGGGCTACCGGCCCGGCGACGACGTGATGCTGGCCATCGATCCGGCGTCGAGCAGCTTCTTCGAGGACGGCCACTACCACCTGCGCACGGAGGGCAGGAAGGCGACCTCGGCAGAGATGGTGGAGCTTTACGCCGGGTGGGCCGCACGCTATCCGATCGTGGTGCTCGAAGATGGACTCGCCGAGGACGACTGGGACGGCTGGCGCATGCTGAACGCGCGCCTGGGGTCGGACATCGAGCTGGTGGGCGATGACCTGTTCGTCACGCACGTCGGACGGATCCAGCGCGGCATCGATGCCAGGGTCGCCAATGCAGTGCTGATCAAGCTCAACCAGATCGGAACGGTGACCGAAACCATTGCAGCGGTCGAGCTCGCCCGGAGCGCTGGCTGGGGCGCGATGGTGTCTCACCGAAGCGGCGAAACCGTCGACAGCTTCATCGCCGACCTGACCGTGGCCCTTGGGACCGGGCACCTGAAGACAGGGGCACCGTGCCGCGGTGAGCGCGTGGAGAAGTACAACCAGCTGCTGCGGATCGAAGAGCAGCTGGGCACGGCGGCCGAGTACGCTGGCCGGCGGGGCTTTGTGCGCTGATCGACTGGTCATGAGTACCCGTAGCTCCGAGGCAGCCGTGCCGGCGGCGACCGATCGTCAGGCCGTTCTGGAGCGATGCCTGGTCGAGGCACAGGCGCTCGACGGCGTCGACGCGGCCGCCTGCCGAAAGCTGGCCGAGCGCCTCGACGAAGGCACGTTCAATCTGGTGGTGGTGGGCGAGTTCAAGCGCGGCAAGAGCAGCGTCATCAATGCGCTGCTGGGCGCGGCGGTGCTGCCGGTATCCGTGGTGCCGCTGACGTCGGTCGTGACCTTCGTCTGCCACGGCGACTCCGCCGAGGCGTCCGTTGCATTCCTGGATGGACAGACGAAGACGATCGGGCTGCGGGAGATCGCCGACTACGCCACCGAGAAGGGCAACCCGGGCAATGCCAAGGGCGTCGATCACGTCGTGGTGCGCTATCCGTCAGAGCGGTTGCGGGGCGGCGTACGCATCGTAGACACGCCGGGCATCGGTTCGGTGCACCGGCACAACACCGACGTCACCTACCGCTTCCTGCCGCAGGCCGATGCCGTGCTCTTCGTCGCTTCGGTCGACCAGCCGGTCGGACGCGCGGAGCTGGATTTCCTCGTCGATATCCGTCGTCACGCAGCCAAGGTGTTCTGCCTGCTGAACAAGGCCGACTACCTGTCCGGCGGCGACCTGGCCGAGTCACTCGAATTCACGGCACGCGCGGTGTGCGACGCGCTGAAGGCGTCCATACCGGTCATTCCGTTTTCCGCCCGGCTTGTGAGCAAGGGCCTGGAGACGGCGGACGCGGAACTCCTCCGCCAGGGCGGCCTGCCTGCCCTGGACGCGGCGCTGGCGCGCCTGCTGGGCGAAGAGCGCCGCGCGGTCTGGCTCGGTTCTCTTGCAGGCAGCCTGGAGCGCGCACTGGCGCAGGCCCAGCTGGCGATCGGGCTCGAGCTGAAGGCACTGACGGATCCGCTCGAGGAGATCCGGGACCGCCTCGCCCATTTTGAACTCCGTAAGCAGCAGACACTGCAGGCGATGCAGGACGATGCCGTGCTGCTGGCCGCCGAGGTGACGAAGCTGCAGAAGCAGGGAATCGAGCCGGCGCTCGAGCAGATCCGTGTGGCGATGACGGAGCGCTTGCGTGCGGACGTCGCGCTGCGCTGCGAGGAGCTGAAGGAGCTGCCGATGAAGGGCCTGCGCTCGGCGCTCGAGACATACGCAATCAACGAAGTCCGCGCCGCGTTCGACAGCTGGCGCGCGGACCAGGATGCGCGGCTGGTGCAGGAGTTCGGTCGCCTGTGCGAGCGCTTCTGGGGGCACGTGCAGGGGATTGCGGACGAGTTGCTGGCGAGTTCGGCGCAACTGTTTAACCTGCCTTTCGAGACTGCGCGGACTTCCGTCGACTGGCAACCGCAGGCCGATTTCCAGTACAAGTTCTGGAGCGAGCCGACCGGTCTGAGCATGCTCGGATCCTCGATCGTGCTGCTGTTGCCGCGACTGGCCGGCGCGCGCCTGGTCCGAGAACGGGCCCAGGAGTTCGCGGAGGACATGATCGAGATGCAGGCGGGCCGGATTCGCCATGATTTCGAGGAGCGACTGAAGGACAGTGCGGCCAAGTTCCGGCACGAATTGCTGGCGCGCATGGAAGCCACCATCGCCGGAATCGAAGGCGCGGTGGCTGGCGGCACGGCACTGCGTCAGCGCGGCGAAGCGGTCCTGCATTCGCGCCAGCGGGCCCTCGAGCGTTCGAACCAGACCATCGTGAGGCTGCGCGCCGATATCGCCGGCCTCCGGACGTGACCCATAGGGCACCGTGAGGTCAGCGCTGCATCGTGCCGGTCGGTATCTGCAGGGCAGGCAATGCCCGCAGGGCGGATTCTGCTTTTACCGCAGTGAGTACCTCAACGAGCCGAATCTGTCCGACACGTTTCACGCCGTCAGCGCACTCGCGCTTCTCGGCATGTCGCCAACGCATGGCGACCGTCTGCTCGATGACCTGCACTCGATTCCGGTCAACCGGCAGCCGTGGGACCTGTATCACCTGACCCAGACGCTGCGCGTGCTCGATCCGTCCTATCAGCCGGATCGGACCATGCGCCTCCGCATCGCCGGCCTGGATGTCGGTCCGGCGCCGGAGAAAGACTCGATCCTTCTGACCGGCTGGCTGTCGCGGGCACTCGTGGTGACGCAGCTGCACCGCGAATGCGGCATCGTCGCCGGCCTCGCGGAGATCGGCCGCACGGTAACCGGGCTGCTGCACGACGGCGGGTTCGGCCCCGGCCCCAATCTGGCCGACACCTGCGCGGCGATCGAGCTGTTGCGGTCCTGCGGAGCAACACCCGCCCTGCCCGGCCTCACGGAGTTTGTCGACCGCCTACAGCGTATGCCCTTCGGCTTTGAGGCAACGGTTGGTTCGTCCAGGGGACGGCTCGAACTTCTGCACGCTGGCGTTGTCTGTTGCCGGACACTTGGGCTGCCGGTTCGACACGGCCGCAACGTGCTCGCGTTTGCGCTGGCCTGTCAGGCGCGAAGCGGCGGCTTCGCCGATGCGTCGGGCGCACTGGCGGACATCGCTTCCACGCATCGCGCGGTCGAACTCGTGCTTGCACTCGAGCCCGCCCTTGCGCTGACTGATGGGGCCACGGCTTGATCGGCGCCAAGCCGCGGCGAGGAGCGAAGGGCTTCGCGCTTGTCCTTGGCGAAGCCGGCAAGTAAACTG
Source organism: Burkholderiaceae bacterium (assembly GCA_035429805.1). GTDB lineage: Bacteria > Pseudomonadota > Gammaproteobacteria > Burkholderiales > Burkholderiaceae_F > JALORV01. The sequence goes on along the minus strand of DAOMFL010000029.1, from coordinate 29,140 downwards.
AATTTGTTGGCGGGAGATGGCATTCCTCCCGTGCTCGAAACCGCCGCGAGGCTGATGATGCCTACAAACGACCTGTCGCAGGCTTTGTGGGGATGCGAATGCAGCCAACCGTGGGCGATGTCCTCGTCGACGCTCCTGATTTCGGGCCGACCGAGCTAGAGACCGCCGCTTGCACCGATCAGGCGGCGGTCCGCGCGTCTGACGACGCGACTGCAGCGGCCAGGTGGGGAACGTCGGATTCCATTCCACACCACACGTCGGACCACCCGACGGCGTGCGAATGCGTGGCGTGCGCGGCGCGGGCGGCTGCCGAAGGCCAGTATGTGGACTATGCGTTCGGGCGAGCGAGGAGACTGCCGCGCACGGCCGAATCGATCGCAGACGCCCTGGGCTACTGTGCGAGGCATGCGGCGCTTCTTGGCAGCCACGGCGCGCACGCAGAATCGATCGGCCAGGCATTGCACGCCGCGTACGTTCGGTGGCATGGATGGCTGAGCGAACCGGTGACCTTCGGCGAGCGCGTCTTCGAGTTGTTCTTCAGCGCAGGTCGCGACTGCCCGGCCTGTCGGTACGCAGAGCGCAGTGCCGCGCGAACTACGACACGACTGGGGCACGCGCTAGCTGCTGGGCCCGACCGCTCAGCCCATAAGCGGCTGAGCCAGCTCTGCTTTGCCCACTTCAAGACGCTTTACATCGGCGCGAGCACAACGGCGCGCGAGCGGCTGCTTGTGCACTATCGCGAAAGCCTCACTCAAGCGCTGGCCCGGCACCTGGACGCCGCGGCCGGCAGCCCGCCGGCCGACTCCGACCTGCTGCTTCACCTCGTCGCCGGAAGCTTCAATCGGCGCCAGAACGACGAAGCGGACGCCGCGTGGCCACTTCTGAGCCCGAGGGCGATCGGCCTGGCGGAAAGGCTTGCAGACCGGAGTACCTGCGCGGCGTGCGGAGCCGAAGAGATGGCGCATGCGCGCTGGGTCCGCGACATGCGGCTCACGCTGCACACCGGGCAGCCGGACTGGCTAAGTTATCCGTCGTGCCCGGAGCACGTGCGGGCCGCCGTGGCGCTCGATGACCCCGTCCTCGCGCGCGGCGCGGCGAGGTTCGCGGCCGAGGCCGCGTTGTCTGCCATGGAACGTCGCGCGCCTCCGTTTTCACCGCCGCTGCCAGAAGCAGTCGCGAAGGGCTCTCGATGGCTCCGTCGCCGTCGCGCCAGGCAGCGCGCGCCAAAGAAAGAGACGACGAAGAAGCGCGCGCTCGGCTGCGCGGGATGCGAACGCCGGGCCGTGGCGCGCGACGCGGCCATCGGAGGGCTGCTGGATCTGCTGCGGACCGAAACGAACCGCGACACCTACGCCGGGGGCTACGGGTTGTGTCTGAGGCACTTCGCGCCGGCCTATCTCCTCGCCGACCGACAGACTATCCGTCCTCTACTGCTCCAGGTCCAGCTCGAGCGGCTGGCCCGGATGACGGCGGACCTCGCGGCCGCGACGGCACAGGACCGGGCGTCCTCTTGCGTGAGCGACCAGATCCTCCGGCGCGCGCTGGCGCGCCTCAACGGTGCAGCGATGCCGCACGACGAAGCGGGCGACCGATGAACGAAAGCGCCTTCGATCTCGCAGCGAACCTGCAGGCCGCGGCTGACGCCTCGGAATTCACCAGCATCCTTGGTGCCGGTACCGTCGTTACGCGCGACGCTCCGGATTGTTTCCACGACCTGAACCTCGGTCAGATCGTCGAAGCGGTCACTGCGGCATGGAAAGAATATGACCTTGCACCGATCTTCCATGCCCCGCTGAAGAACCTTGACGCGATCGCCTATCGACAGGAAGTCATGCAGGATCTGGACGAGGTGGTCCCGCGCGATGCCCTGCAGTCGTTCGCGCGGCGGCTTCGCTCGATGCGCATGCTGCTCGGGCTGACGGAAAAGCTCTACTACAGGTACGAGCGGCAGCGCCGCTTCCTGGGAGCCGTTCAGGACTACTGCGAGGCGGTCCGCCAGTTTGCCCGCGACCTGCAGCCCCTCACGCTGCGGTCGCGTGGAATGCGCGCGTGGCGCTCATTTCTGACCACCTACGTCGATTCGTCCGGATTCCGCCGGCTCTGCGCCGAGGCGGGCCAGGTGGCAGGTGACCTCGCCGCGCTGCGTTATTGCCTCCTGATTCAGGGCGATGCTATCACCGTGCTGCGCGACGATGTACGGACCGACTACAGCGCCGCAGTCGAGCAGACCTTCGAAAAGTTCCGGCGCGGCGCGGTCAAGGACTATCGGGTCCGGATGGTCGACTCGGGTAACCTGAACCACATTGAGGCGCAGGTGCTCGACCGCGTGGCCCTGCTTTACCCGGAAGCCTTCAAGGCCCTCGAAGCGTTCTGCGAACGGCACGCGCACTACCTTGACGCCACGGTCGCGCGATTCGACCGCGAGGTTCCGTTCTATGCGGCCTACCTCGACTTCATCGGCGGCCTCCGGCGCACGGGCCTGCGCTTCTGTCGCCCGCGCGTCGTGACTTCCTCCAAGGAAGTCTTTGCACGGGACACGTTCGACCTCGCGCTGGCGGCCAGTCTGGCCAAGGTCCCGGCCCCGGTTGTCTGCAACGACTTCGAGTTGCGTGATCCCGAGCGGATCTTCGTGGTTTCGGGTCCCAACCAGGGGGGCAAGACAACGTTCGCACGCATGTTTGGGCAGCTGCATTACCTGGCGGCCCTGGGCTGTCCGGTCCCCGGGGCCGAGGCCCGGCTCTTCCTGTTCGATCGGCTGTTCACCCACTTCGAGCGCGAAGAGGACGTTCGCAGCCTGCGCGGCAAGCTGCACGATGACCTCGTCAGAATCCGGGCGATCCTGTCACAGGCGACGCCGGCCAGCATCATCATCATGAACGAGATCTTCGCCTCGACCACGTTGAAGGATGCGGTGGGCCTCGGCAGAAAGGTGATGGCAGCAATCTCCCGGCTGGATCTGCTCGCCGTGTGCGTCACCTTTCTCGACGAACTGGCCACCTTCGACGAAAAGACCGTTAGCCTGGTCGGCGCCGTCGATCCGCGCGACCCGGCCGTGCGCACGTACCGGCTGGAGCGACGCCCCGCCGACGGCCTGGCCTACGCCCTGGCGATCGCCGAGAAGTACCGCGTCACCGGTGCCGCCGTCAGAGCAAGGATCAGCGGATGAAGGCGCTGCTGATGCATCCGGACTGGGACTTCGATCCGAAGAAGCCGCCGCCGGTCCAGCACCTCAATCTCACGCAGGACCTCGCGCTGGACGTCTTGCTGGGCGCGATGGCCGGCGATGACGAACTTGTCCTCAACGTCTCGCGTGCAGTCCTCCTGTCAAGTCTCGACAACGACACCGAAACGATCCTGCATCGGCAGCAGATCCTGAGAGATTGCCTTGCACATCCGGATGTCGCCCGACAGCTGTACGCGCTCGCGCAGGAGACGCTGGAGACACGACGGCGCGGCTGGTTCGGTGTCTTCGGCACCTATCCTCCCGCAATCCTGCACGGCGGGCTGGAGACGATGCGCATGTTCACCGAGATGCTCCGGCGCCTGCGCCGCATCGCGGACCAGTACGGCGCGCAGCTGCAGTCGGCAGGCATGTCCCGCCTGCTCTCTATGCTGCAGCGGGAGTTCAGCGATGACTACTTCGCGCGCATCGAGCGGCACCTGGAGGATCTGAAGTTCCCCCGAGGCGTCCTGATCGGCGCCGCCCTCGGCGACGGCAACCAGGGCGTGGACTACGTGCTGCGTCCGCCGCCGGCGAAAGGCAATCCCCTCGAGGCGTGGCTCCAGCGCGTGCTCCACCCCGCGCTCACGTTCCGCATCGGCAATCGCGACGAGGCGGGAGCGCGCGCGCTCGGGGCCCTGCGCGACCGCGGGATCAACCTCGTTGCCAACGCCGTGGCCCAGTCCTCGGACCACATCCTGAGTTTCTTCGAGAACCTGCGCAGCGAGCTCGCCTTTTACGTCGGCTGCCTGAACCTGGCCGACCGGCTGCTGGCGCAGGCCACGCCGATCTGCTTCGGGGAGCCCGCCGCGACCGGGGCGCGGATATTGCACTTTCAGGAACTCGCCGACGCCACCCTTGCGCTCAGCATGGGGCGCGGCGTGGTCGGCAACACGGTGGATGCGGACGGCAAGAGCCTCGTGGTCATCACCGGCGCCAACCAGGGTGGCAAGTCGAGCTTCTTGCGCGCCGTGGGGCTGGCGCAGCTGATGATGCAGGCCGGTATGTTCGTGGCCGCGGAATCGTTTGCAGCCGAGGTGTGCAGCGGCGTGTTCACGCACTACCGGCGCGAGGAAGACGCGACGATGACGAAGGGCAAGCTCGACGAGGAGCTGAGCCGCATGAGCGACATCATCGATGCGCTGACGCCCGACGCCGTCGTGCTGTTCAACGAGTCGTTCGCCGCGACCAATGAGCGCGAAGGCGCGGAGATTGCGCGCCAGATTGTCTCTGCCCTGATGGAAAGGCGGATCAAGGTCCTGTTCGTCACGCATCAGTACGAACTCGCGCACGGCCTTGAAGGTGGGCACGCGAACGATGCCCTCTTCCTGCGCGCGGAGCGCCGGCCCGACGGCACCCGGACCTTCCGTCTCGTCGAGGGCAGTCCGCAGCTGACGAGCTATGGGGAGGATCTGTACCGGGAGGTGTTCGCCGTCGACGGCGCCGAAGTTGCGTCCGTACGATGATTGATCGGGTGTGCAGACCGGCTCCTTGCTCGAGGGAGACCGTCACGCTGCGACGAATTCCGCCCGGCATATGGGCGCTCGGCTTCGTCAGCATGCTGATGGACATCTCCTCCGAGATGATCCACAGCCTCCTGCCGCTGTTCATGGTCGGCGTACTCGGTGCCAGCGCACTGACCGTCGGACTCATCGAGGGCGTGGCCGAGTCAACAGCGTTGATTGCCAAGGTGTTCTCCGGGGTGCTCAGCGACTACCTAGGCAAGCGCAAGGGACTGGCCGTTCTCGGCTATGCGATGGGCGCCTTCACCAAACCACTCTTCGCCATCGCTTCGGGCGTGGGCATGGTGTTGGCGGCGCGCTTCCTGGACCGCGTGGGCAAGGGCATTCGCGGTGCGCCGCGTGATGCGCTCGTGGCCGACATTGCACCGAAGGAGGTTCGGGGTGCCGCATTTGGCCTGCGCCAGTCGCTCGATACGGTGGGAGCGTTTGTCGGCCCACTGGTCGCGGTCGGCCTGATGCTGCTGTGGTCGAATGACTTCCGGGCCGTGTTCTGGATTGCCGTCGTTCCGGGCGTGCTCGCGGTGCTGCTGCTCGTCTTCGGCGTACGGGAGCCCGAGAGGCACGAAGGCGAAAAACAGGTCAATCCGATTCGTCGCGCCAACCTCCGGCGCCTAAGTCCCGCCTACTGGTGGGTGGTCGTCATTGGCGCTGTGTTCACCCTTGCCCGCTTCAGCGAAGCGTTCCTGGTATTGCGCGCCCAGCAGAGCGGCATCCCGGTCGCACTCGTGCCGTTGGTCATGGTGGCGATGAGTCTCGTGTACGCCGCTTCCGCCTACCCGTTTGGCGCGTTGTCGGACCGCATCAGCCACAAGGCGTTGCTTGCCTGGGGGCTCGTCGTGCTGATCGCCGCCGACATCGTCCTTGCTGCCAACAGCCATTGGGGTACGGTTCTGGCAGGCGTTGCGTTGTGGGGCATACACATGGGCATGACTCAGGGCTTGTTGGCGACGATGGTGGCCGATACCGCACCACCGGACTTGCGCGGAACGGCCTACGGATTCTTCAACCTCGTGAGCGGAGGCGCGATGCTGATCGCCAGCGCGCTCGCCGGGTTGCTGTGGGATCGGTTCGGGGCGTCCTTCACGTTCTACGCTGGCGCGGCCTTCTGTGTCATCGCAATGTTGGGACTGCTCAAGAGAACGACGTGAGATTACCGGCGGGCGGTCTACCATGAGCGGCAGCGTCGGGCCCACAGTCGGCAATAGCCAAGATTTGCAAGAGGTCACGATCCCACAGTCGCGCCAAAGTCGGCGTTCGGCGCGGAATTCACGGCTGCATTCGGAAGTCGCTGGGGATCGCCTTGCGTCGACAGCGGGCGAATCTCTCTCGTAAATTCCGGCACCCTGAGCGAGCCCGGCACGGACTATGCCAATGCCTCCTTCCCAGGCGTCTGCCGGCCGGGCCGGGTCCCCTGCCCCTTGAGCCAGATCAGACAGTGCCCATATACCCCCTGGGGTATGTGAAAATCCGGTAAACTGCACCCGAATCCGACTGACCCGGCCGCGCCATTTGGGCGCGAGCGGGCCCCCGCTTCGGCGGCTTCACGGGCAGACCGGCCCAGCCACTTTCGATCGACCGACCCATGAGTTCTCGCCCTTCTGTCCTCTTCGCGGCCCTGTCCGCCGGCTTCGCCGTCGCCGCGCTCGTCCAGCCGCCCGCTTGGTCAGCCGAAAAAGCCGGCCGGCCGCAGGAGCCCGAATCCATCGAAGTGAAGATGCGCGAAGTCGACGAGGTCTATGCGGCCGACGCGATCATCGAGGCGGTGCGCCAGGCCACGGTCGCGGCGCAGCTCTCGGGCACGGTGACGCAGATCCTCGTCGACGCCGGCGACCACGTGAAGAAGGGGCAGGTGCTGGCCCGCATCGACACGCGCGAGACCGATGCCCAGGTCGCTGCCGGCCGTGCCGGAGTCGCCCAGGCCGAGGCCCAGCTGGTGCAGGCCCGCCTGAATCTCGAGCGCACCAAGAGCCTGCTCGAGAAAAACTTCGTGAGCCAGGCCGCGCTCGACAAGGCCGATGCCGACTACCGCGCGGCCAAGGCGGCGGCTGACGCAGCCCGCGCGGGCCAGGCCCAGGCCGACACGGCGCGCAGCTTCGCCGAACTTCGTTCGCCCCTCGATGGCGTGGTGACTCGCCGACTGATGGAGCCGGGCGAAGTCGCCGCGCCCGGGCGCGGCGTGGTCGCGGTGCACGACCCCTCGGCATTGCGGGCTGTCGGCAACCTGCCGCAGCACGTGCTGCCCCTGGTGGCCGCGGTCACCCGCGCCCGCGTCGAATTGCCCCAGCTGAACCGCACGGTCGACGCCACCCGGGTCACGGTACTGCCGGCATCGGATGCGCGGCTGCTGTCCACGCAGATCCGCGCCGACCTGCCGACCAGCGAGATGGCGGGTGTCGTTCCGGGCGCCACAGCCAAGGTCCTCGTTCCGATCGGCCGCGCCCGCAAGCTCGTCGTTCCGGCCTCTGCACTGATCCGCCGCGGCGAACTGACCGCAGTGAACGTGCTGACCACCGACGGCAAGCCGCAGCTACGCCAGGTCCGCGTCGGCACCAGCGTCGGCGACAGCGGCGTAGAGGTCCTGGCCGGACTGAGCGCAGGCGAGCGCGTGCTGCAGGCGCCGTTCGCGGCGCGTTGAAGGGCGACGAGCGATGAGTCAATCGGAAACCGGGCTCGGCCTCTCCGGCCGCATCGCGCAGGCGTTCCTGCACTCGCAGCTGACGCCGCTGATCGCGATCCTGCTGCTACTGCTCGGCCTGTTCGCCGTGGTGGTGACTCCGAAAGAGGAGGAACCGCAGATCAACGTGACTATGGCGAACGTCCTGATCGCGTTCCCGGGCGCGTCGAGCGAAGACGTGCACAACATGATCACCGTCCCCGCGGAGCAGGTGCTGTCGCAGATTACGGGCATCGAGCACATCTACTCGGTGACGCAACCGGGCATGGCGGTGCTCACCGTTCAGTACAAGGTTGGCCAGCCTCGGATCGACTCGCTGGTGAAGCTCTACGACACGCTGATGTCCAACCGCGACTGGCTGCCGCTGAACCTCGGCGCGCAGGAACCGGTCGTGAAGCCGAAGGGCATCGACGACGTGCCGATCGTCACGCTGACGCTGCATTCAACGCGCCCCGATGTCACGGCGGGCGATCTGCAGCACATCGCACACGAGCTCGAGGTCGAGCTCAAGCGCGTGGCCGGCACGCGCGAGGTCACCACGCTCGGCGGACCCGGCCGCGTGGTGCGCGTCACCCTCGATCCGGAGCGCCTGAACGCCCACCACGTGACGGTCACGGATATCGAACGTGCGTTGCAGGTGACCAACGCGTCGCTGCCGGTGGGCCAGCTGACGTCCGGCAACCGCACGGTCGAAGTCCGCACCGGACAGTTCCTGCGCAATGCCAGCGATGTCGGCGAACTTGTCGTCGGCCTCGCCGGCCCGACCCGGGAACGGCGGCCGATCCTGCTGGCCGATGTGGCGAACGTCACTGACGGCCCGGACACTCCGAGCCAGTACGTCTGGCACGGCACGCGCGATCGCCAGGCGGGTGCCGGAGCGACGGCGGTCGAGTACCCGGCCGTCACGCTGCAGGTGTCGAAGAAGCCGGGTGAGAACGCATCGACTGTCGCCGACGCCGTGATGGCGCGTGTGGCACAACTGAAGGGCCAGCTGATTCCGGCCGACGTGGTGGTCGACGAAACACGCAACTACGGCGCCACCGCCAACGACAAGGCCAACCAGCTGATCAAGAAGCTGATCTTCGCCACCCTTTCGGTGGTGGCGCTGGTCTGGGCCACGCTCGGGCGGCGGGAGGCCATCATCGTCGGCAGCGCCGTCGTGCTGACGCTGGCCTCGACCCTGTTCGCCTCGTGGGCGTGGGGCTTCACGCTGAACCGCGTATCGCTGTTCGCGCTGATCTTCTCGATCGGCATTCTGGTCGACGACGCGATCGTCGTGGTGGAGAACATCCACCGCCGCTCGATGCTCGACCACCTGCCGCTGGCGCGGATCATCCCTCGCGCGGTCGACGAGGTGGGCGGACCGACGATCCTGGCGACGTTCACGGTCATCGCCGCCCTGCTGCCGATGGCGTTCGTCACCGGCCTGATGGGGCCGTACATGGCGCCGATCCCGATCAACTCGTCGATGGGCATGCTGCTGTCGCTGGCGATCGCCTTCGTCATCACGCCGTGGATGGCCCTGCGGCTGCTGCCGGCGGCGCACGGGGTCGAATCCAGCGCCGACCGGCTGGGCCAGCGGCTGGCTGCGTTCTTCGAGCGCGTGATGCGGCCTTTCCTGCGCGGCGATGCCGGACGCCGGCAGCGTCGCTGGCTCGGCCTCGGCATCGCCGCCGCGATCGCGCTGTCGGTGCTGCTGGTGCCGCTGAAGCTCGTTGTGCTGAAGATGCTGCCGTTCGACAACAAGTCGGAGTTCCAGGTCGTGCTCGACATGCCGACCGGAACGCCGGTCGAAGCCACGGCCGCCGTGCTGCGCGAGATGGCGGTGGAGGTAGCGAAGCAGCCCGAGGTCACCGATTACCAGGCATACGCCGGCCTCGCCGCACCGATCAACTTCAACGGACTCGTGCGGCAGTACTACCTGCGCACCGGCGGCGAGGTCGGGGACCTGCAGGTCAACCTCGTCGACAAGCACGAACGCAAGCGCAAGAGCCATGAGATCGCGCAGGCGGTGCGGCCCGCGCTCGAGGCAATTGCGAAGCGCCACGGTGCCGACGTGAAGGTGGTCGAGGTGCCGCCCGGACCGCCGGTGCTGTCGCCGATCGTGGCCGAGATCTACGGGCCCGACACCGAGGCCCAGATGAAGCTCGCCAAGCAGATACGGGCGGTGTTCGAGGCCACGCCCGACATCACGGCGATCGATGACACGGTCCTCGACCCTGCGGAGCGCATCGTGCTGCGCGTGGATACGGCCAAGGCCGCGCAGTACGGCATTCCGGCGGCCGAGATCGCGCGGATAACGCGGCTTGCGCTCGCCGGGGAGGACGTCACCCCGCTGCACGACGGCACCAGCAAGTACGCTGTGCCGGTGCGCGTCGGACTGGCCGACAGCACCAAGGGCTCGATCGAGACGCTGCTGAAGCTCAAGGTGCGGGGATCCGACAGCGTGCGCGACGAGACCACCGGACTGCCGTACGAGATCCCGCTGTCGGAGCTGGTGCGGCCGACGACGCTGCCGCGGGAGCGCGTGCTCTACCGCAAGGACCTGCAGCCGGTCGTCTACGTGACCGGTGACGTGGCCGGTGGCGCCGGCAAGACCGACTCGCCGCTGTACGGCATGTTCACGATGCGCGAGGCGATCGCGAAGCTCGCCACACCCGGCGGCCTGCCGCTCGAGGAACGCTGGATCTCGCCGCCCGGCGACCGCTACTCGAAGTTCGCGCTGAAATGGGACGGCGAGTGGCAGGTCACCTACGAGACCTTCCGCGACATGGGCATCGCCTACGGCGTCGGCCTGGTGCTGATCTACCTGCTGGTCGTCGCCCAGTTCCGCTCGTACGTGACGCCGCTGATCATCATGGCGCCGATTCCGCTGACGATCATCGGCGTGCTGCCCGGCCATGCGCTGCTCGGGGCGCAGTTCACCGCGACCTCGATGATCGGCATGATCGCGCTGGCCGGCATCATCGTGCGCAACTCGATCCTGCTGGTGGACTTCATCCATCAGCGCCTCGACGAGGGCGTCGACTTCGAACAGGCGACGATCGACGCCGCTGCCACACGGGCCAAGCCGATCGTGCTGACGGCCGTGGCCGCGATGCTCGGCGCGCTCTTCATCCTCGATGACCCGATCTTCAACGGCCTGGCGATCTCGCTGCTGTTCGGCATCTTCGTGTCGACTGCGCTGACGCTGGTGCTGATTCCCGTCCTTTACTACGCCGTCAACTACCGCAGGAAGCCGGCCGCCACCGGCACGGCGCCCACGCCTGCAACCGCCTGAGGAACCCCCGATGACCATCGACCGCTGGATCCGTGTGATTGCCGGAACCTTCATCCTGATTTCGCTGCTGCTCGGCGCGCCGGCGAGCCCGCTGTTCGTGTCGCAGTGGTGGCTCGCCTTCACCGCTTTTGTCGGTGCGAATCTGTTTCAATACGGACTGACCAACGTTTGCCCGCTCGGCTGGATGCTGAAGAAGCTGGGCGTGCCGGAGACCCGAGTTGCCTGCACGTAAAGCCGCTGAGAACACGACACCCGAGTCCGGCGCCGACCGCGCGCGGCGCGAGCTCCTGCTTCGACTGAAGCGGGTCGAAGGCCAGTTGCGCGGCATCCAGCGCATGATCGAGGCAGGCGAAGACTGCGAGCCGATCGCGCAGCAGCTTTCCGCGAGCCGCAAGGCGCTCGACAAGGCCTTCTTCGAACTTCTGGCCTGCGCGATCGAGCATCCGGAATTCACGGCCAACCCGAAGGAACCCAAGGACCGGCGCATCGAGCGCATGGCGCGGGCGCTGGCGCGGCTCGCCTAGCGTTCCGGCACGGCTTGCCAGCCGGCAACGACCGGCTGGATACTGGCCCCTCGCCGGCGGGGGCGACCATCGTGCGCACGCATCGCCCCGATCGGGGGTTGCCTGATCGCACCGACCCTCCAGAATGAAGGACGGCAACTCGGGCGATCGACGAGGACACATGACGAAGGTGGACTGGAGCCGGGCCGCGCTCGTCTACGACGGCACCGCGCGGCTCTCGAACCTGCTCGGCGATCTGCGCCCGTTTGCCGGCTTCGCCGACGACGAGGCTCCGCGAGCCTACGTCGCACTTCGACTCGACCGCCATACCTGGCGGGTCCAGACAGCCTCGGCACTCGCGCGGCGGATCCCGACTTCGGAATTGCGGGCCATCAGTGAACGGACCCGACACTCCGCGCGGCTCGTGGACGTGGCGGATCTGCTGGTCCGGCATCTCGCGCCGGCCATTGTCTTCCGCGCCGGTCGGCGCCTGGCTTTACTGGCCGAGGTTCCCGAGCCGCGCTTCGCGGTAGTGCTCGATCACGACGATCGGCTGCTCTGGATCGGGGAACGCGCGCCGCGGCCGGTGATGAAAGGTGAGCGCTGGACCGACTGGCTGCGCGCGATCTGGCGCTCCGGACGATCGGCCTCCTGGCCTCCTCCTCCCGCAGAACCCTCGACGCCGATACCTCCGGTCGCGCGTGCGGCACCGCCGTCACACGCGCGCGAAGCCGAACCACCGAACGACGCGATGGCCAGCGCCGAGCCACCCACGGCGGCGGCCGAACCCAATACCGCCGCGGCCCCGCCGACGGCTCCGGCCGAGGCGGCGGCACCGGCCGAAGAGCGCTACCTGCAGGGCGACCTGTTCCGCGAGGAGGACGCGAACTGGGTCGCGGCCGAGCCGCAACTCGTGCGCAAAGAGACCTACAGGCTCGACGTCTTCATCGGCCCGCCGGGCCTCGGGACGATTCAGGCCAGCGCCGCCTTCCGCGATGACCTGCTCGACTGGGACAGGCAGGATGTCTTCCACCTGCAGGTCGTCTTCAACGAGATCGGCGTCATCGGCCGGGCGCAGAGCGGCTGGATTGACCTCCGGCGCCGGGGCGCGAGCAGCGTCTGCTCGTTCATGTTCGTTCCGCAGGCAACGGCGCACTTCCGCGGCCGCATTTCGGTACTGCATGAGGGCCGCGTGCTGCAGACGGCGGTCGTACAGGCGGCTGTCGTCGACTCGGTAGAAGCGGCCCGCGCCGGTGCGGGCGGGGGTCTGCACCCGCAGGTCGAGATGATCGTCCGCCACGACCTCGCGTCGCTCGAGGAGCGCCGTCCCTTCGACGTGAGCCTGATCCTGAACCACGCCGTCGACGGCAGCGCCGCGATGACCGCCGCGTCGCGCGACGGCGCGTACGTCTCGTCACTCGACGACCTCCAGGCCCAGCTTGCCGCGATCAGCGATCTGCTGGTCGAACTGGCCAACAACTCCAAGGTCCACACCAAGGGCCTGGCGACGACGGCCAACGCGGCGTGGCTGGGCCGGCTCGCGGCCGAAGGCAACTTCCTGTTTCGCAAGCTGGTGCTGGACTACATCGGCCAGTCGCCGACCGCGGACGCGCTGCGCAAGGCATCAACGATGCAGATCGTCAGCGCCCGACCGGACGCCGTGGTGCCGCTCGAATTCGTCTACGAGTACCCGCCTCCGGCCACGGACGCGCCCGTGTGTCCCAACGCAGCGCAGGCGCTCGAGCAGGGACATTGCCCGGAAACGTGCCAGCCGAAGAAGAGCCCGGCGAACTGTGTCTGCCCGATGGGATTCTGGGGCCTCGGCCGCGTCATCGAGCGCCACGTGCACGACCCGCGACTCGGCGTCGCCGCGGCGATCAGCGCGAGCGAACCGACCGCCAGTCGAAAGAAACTCGACACGAGCGGAGCGGCACTTCTGGCGATCAGCGAACAGGTGCCCAAGGAGGATCAGCAGGCACTGTCGGACCAGGTGAAGAAGGTGTGGAAGGGCGCGGTCGCCGTGGCTGCGAACTGGGAAAGCTGGCCGGAGGAAGTCGAGGCCAGGAAGCCGAGTCTGTTCATCGTGCTTCCGCACACGTCGGGCAAGGGTGCCGATCTCGCGCTCGAGATCCAGGGGCACACGCAGGAGTGCCGCTTCATCGACCGCAGCTATGTGTGTCCGGACGGCCTGCCCGCGCCCCCGATCGTTCTTCTGCTCGGCTGCGACACCGCGAGCGTCGCCGACAAGGATGCCTATACGTCGAACATCGCGGTGTTCCGCCAGGCCGGCTCCGCGATCGTCATCGCCACCACGGCAGCGCTGATCTGGGGCGCTGACGCCGCGAAGGTGGCGAGCGAGATCATGGATGCGCTGGGCAAGGCGCTTCCGAACGCGCCGGACAGTTTCGGCGACGTGCTGCTGGCGGCCAAGCGCCGTTCGGTGCACGACAGCCAGCTGATGGCGATGAGTCTTGCCGCATTCGGGGACGCCGACTGGCGCTTCAAGGACTGACATGACCACTGTCTTTCGCATCGAAATGCTGCCCGCGCTTCACGGTGATTCGCTGTGGATCGAATACGGCGCGCCGGACGAGCTGCACCGCGTCCTCATCGACGGCGGACCCGTCAACACCTACAAGGCGCTGTCGGAACGGCTCGCTCTCGTGCCCGGCAACGAGCGCTTCTTCGAGCTGATCGTGCTGACGCACGTCGACGGCGACCACGTCGAGGGCCTCGTGCGGATGTTCGCCGACAAGCCGCTGCCCTTCACCGTCGCCAAGGTGATGTTCAACGGCTGGCGCCAGATGGAGCGCGCGCACGGGCTGCTCGGCGCGCTGCAGGGCGAGTTCCTCAGCGCGCTGCTGGTGAACCGGGTGCCGGCGGCGTGGAATCCGGATGCCGCACCGTGGGTCGTGCCGAAGGCCGGCCCGCTGTCCGCGGTGGACCTGCCCGGCGGCATGAAGCTCACGCTGCTGTCGCCGGACGCTGCGAAGCTCGACGCGATGGCCAAGGAGTGGAAGAAGGACATCGTGGCCGCCGGCTTCAAGCCGGGTGACCTGGAGGCGGCCTGGAAAGCGCTGGCCGAGCGCAAGAAGTTCCTGCCGAAGCAGGGTCTGCTGGGAACGACGCCGGACCTCGACAAGCTGCTGCAGGACCAGTTCAAGATCGATCAGGCCAAGGCGAACGGCAGCAGCCTCGCGTTCCTCGCCGAGTTCGAGGGCCGCTCGGCGCTGCTGCTCGGCGACGCCCATCCCGACGTGGTCGCCGCGTCGATCGGGCGCGTGCTCAAGGACCGCGGGCAGCAGAAGCTCAAGGTCGACGCGGTCAAGGTGGCGCACCACGGCAGCAAGAACAACACCAATGACGACCTGCTCGCGCTGATCGACAGCCCGACTTACCTGATCAGCACCAACGGCGCGCAGTTCAACCACCCGGACAAGGTCTGCATCGCGCGCATCCTGGAGATCGGAAAACCGAAGCAGCTGGTCTTCAACTACCGTAGCGAGTTCACCGCGCCATGGCTCGATCCCGCGAGCCAGCAGAAGTTCGGCTACCAGGCGCGCGTGCGCACGGACTCCGAACTCACCATACCCGTCACGCTCTGAGAGGACGCCATGCCGAACCCGGACGCACTGCACCAACTTGAACAATTCATGTCGCCGGTATCGGATGCCGGCCCCGCGGGCGAGGTGTCGGCCGACGAGGTCGGGCTGTGCCTGTCCGGGGGCGGCTACCGCGCGATGCTGTTCCACGTCGGCGTGCTGTGGCGCCTCAACGAAATGGGCTGGCTGCCGCGGCTCTCGCGGATCTCCAGCGTCTCGGGCGGCTCGATCACCGCCGGCGTGCTGGCGCTCGCGTGGCGCAACCTCGGTTTTGACGCCGCCGGCGTCGGAGCCAACTTCCAGTCGCTCGTCGTCGCACCGCTGCGGAAGATGGCCGCCACCTCGATCGACGTGTCGTCCGTCGTGGTCGGTGCCCTGCTGCCGGGCGTCTCCGCCTCGGACCGCGTGACGAAGCAGTACAAGAAGGTGCTGTTCGGCGACGCCACGCTGCAGGACCTTCCGGACTCGCCGCGCTTCGTCTTCTGCGCGACCAACGTGCAGACGGCGAGCCTGATGCGGTTGACGAAGAAGCGGCTCGCCGACTGGCAGGTGGGCTACGTCGACGCGCCGAACATCGAGCTGGCGCGCGCGGTGACGGCCTCGTCGGCGTTCCCGCCGGTGCTGTCGCCGTGCGAAGTGAAGCTGCCCGACGGCGCGATGAAGCCGTTTCCCGACGTGGAGCTGTGCCGCAAGCCGTTCTCGACCGACCTCGTGCTGTCCGACGGCGGCGTGTACGACAACATGGGCATCGAACCAGTCTGGAAGAACTGCGGCACAGTGCTGGTGAGCGACGCCGGGCAGAAGATCTCGCCTGAGGAAGAGCCCGCGGAAGACTGGGGGCGCCACATGCTGCGCGTGCTCGACCTGATCGACAACCAGGTCCGCGCGCTGCGCAAGCGCCACGTCGTCGGCTCCTTTGTTGCCGGGCTGCGCAAGGGATCCTACTGGGGCGTGCGGACCGACATCTCCGACTATCAGCTGTCCGACGCGCTGCCGTGCCCGCATGACAAGACGCTGCGCATCGCAGCCACGCCGACCCGCCTGACGTCGATGGACGACGCCACGCAGCAGCGGCTCATCAACTGGGGCTATGCGGTCTGCGACGCCGGGATGCGCAAGCACGTGGCGGTGGGAGCCGCGGCGCCCAACGGGTTCCCCTACGCGATCGGCGTCGGCTGAGCGATGGACACTGCGGCCGCGCGCATTCAGGGCAGCAGCCAGCCCTTGTAGCCGGCGTCCCGATCCAGCGGCGCCGGCGGTGGCGAACCGCTCCTCGCGCTGAAGTCCGCGTAGTCGACGAACTCGAGCGTTGCGCTGAGCGGCGCCGCGGTCGCCCCGCGCGCATTCACGATGAAGCGCAAGCCACGGCCGCGCCGCCCGCGTCCGCTTCCATCGTCTCGCAGCAGCGGTTCGAAGCAGCCGTCTGCGCGCCGCACGCCGTCGATTCGCGACACGCCCGGCACCCCTGCACAGGCCGGGTCCGCCGCATTCCACGGTGCGCCCGACAGCACGTCGGTCGCCGACCCGTCGTCGCGTTCAACGGCAACCGACAGTGAAAGCGGCTGCGCCGCGTCGCTTGTCAGCCCGATCCAGAAGCACTCGCGCGGCGCCAGCGGCAGCAGCAGTTCGCCGTCGCGCGAGAGTGCCACGGGCAGCGCACCGAGGCTGGCCGGGGCACGATCGATGACCCCCGAGGCCGGCAACTCGTAGCGCTGGAACGAAAGCACCACGCCGGGCGGAAGCCGGAGTCCGGTCTCACCGAGCCAGTCCGCGGCGGCCCGTCGCGTGTCCGTCATCGCTGCTCGCCGCTATTTCGGCTCCCGGCGCAGTACATCCAGCGCGCTCGGCGGCAGGTTCATCTGTGCCAGCCGCTGCTTTGCGAGGCGCGTCGTCGCCCGCGCCTTCTTCTCGGCAGCGTCAGCGGCGCCCGGCAGCATCGCCCGCACGGCGTCGACATCGACGCGCGCGTCGGGGAGCGCGGCGTCGCGCGGCGCCTGTGCGGGCGGCTTACCGGGTTCCTCGGTCGACATCTGGCTCATCAGTGCCTGCCGCACACCAGCCTTGATCGCTTCATCCGCGGTCCAGACCAGCAGCGGCGGCAACGCGGACATCGCCAGCACGCGCTCGTACATGGCCGCAGGGATCAGCTTCGGGCGCTTCTGTGCGGCGGCCGTCAGCAGTACCCAGCTGCGCTGGAACAGCGGCGGTCCGGTCAGCGTGCCGACCTTGCGCTGCGTCCCGTCAAGGCAGTTCAGCGCGAGGGCCGCCACATCGGGGTGACCGGATCCGATCATCGCCTGAAGCTTGTCGACCGCGGCGCCGAGCAG
The DNA here is from genome assembly GCA_035429805.1 of Burkholderiaceae bacterium. Taxonomy (GTDB): domain Bacteria; phylum Pseudomonadota; class Gammaproteobacteria; order Burkholderiales; family Burkholderiaceae_F; genus JALORV01. The sequence goes on along the minus strand of DAOMFL010000029.1, from coordinate 12,011 downwards.
GCTGATGTCCCGGTACGGATCGCGGTCGCGCTCCACCAGCAGCAGGTGCCCGCCGATCAGGCCGGCCATCGGACTGTCGAAATTCCGCAGCAGCCGGTCCTCCAGCTCGGCATTGAGGATGCGGCGTTCGTCGGCCAGCGCGAGCCGTGCCGTTTCGATCATCCGGTCCTCTTCAGGGACCACGGGTTCACCGTGACGTCGCATCACGATCGAAACCCGTGGCCGCTCAGCGAGCTTGTCCTCGCCCGGCAGCATGCGACGCAGCACGTAGACCTCGTGACGGTAGCCGGGACAGACGATGAGGCTCTGCTCCAGAAGCGTGCCGCTGTCGAGCCGATGTCGCAGGAAATAGCTGCCTGCCTTGAGCTTCCGCACCAGGGTGGCCAGCGGATCGCCTCCGCTCTGGTGCACGCTGTCGGTCTCGAGGTCCATCACCGTCGCACCGGCGGCGTCCGCGATGGAGAATCCGCGCCAGGGTTCGGTGTTGGTACCCCGCTCCTCGCCGCCCCGGCCGCTGAAGGTCCGCGCCATCACGACGAGAACGCCCTCGTCCTGCGCAAGCGCCGTCACGTTCGCCAGCCCTATCGCATCGACGCGCGCGCTCCAGTGGTACTCGTGGCTCGTCGACGTGCCCAGGACCGGCGGCACCGCGATCGGCTCGGGGCCGGGTACCGTCTGCGCCGGCATCGCTCCGCTCGTGGCGTCGGTGCCGTCGAGCATGATCACCTGCTGCGCGGACGGCGCGCGCGGCAGCTTGGTCTTCAGCTTGAAGAGCCCGAACGGCAGTCGCGGCGAGAGCGGCGCCGGCCCGCCGTCGGCGAGCGCGAAAGTGTTGTCGATGACGTAGATCTGCGCCCCGGTTTCGCTCGACGTCAGATTCAGGTCGAAGAGCCGGCCGTCGATCATCTCCGGGGGCGGCACCGCGGCGCCGGTCGACTCCACAGTAAGTGCCATCGTGCCCAGCACTTCGAAGCCCTGACGCAGCCCCGCGCCCGGAACGTCGACCAGGTAAAGGCCGGGCTCGAGCGAAAGGACCTCCGGTGCTCCGGTGACGGAGAACGTCTTGCGCACGACCGGCGGTGCGCCGCCCCACAGGCGAGCGCTCTGGCCCGTCGCCGTGGCCGGAAACGAGATCGCGACGTCATAGGTGCGTTTCCTGACGCCACGGACGAAGACGAGGCCCGGATCTTCGCGCAGCACCTCCGGCTCCTTGCTCACCTCGACGTTGTTGATGTCGGTCGGGCCGATCCGCGCGACCTGCGCATTGCGGATCCAGTCGGCAAGACTGCGGCCGCTGACCACGCCGTTCCGGTCGGCGGCGGCGCCGCGCAGCCCTTCCAGCAGCGCCCAGGTGAAGACACCGTGGACCTTGTTGCCATCCTCCGGGATCACGGCTTCGACCGCCCGCAGCGGCCGCTGCGCCGCGAAGGCGACGAAGCAGGCGAGCGGCGGTTCGACGTCGAGCGGCTGGCGGAACGGCGGGTCGCGCGGCTGGAAGCTCGTGATGCGCTCCATGCAGCAGTCCATCCACAGCACGTATTCACGGAAGAAGCCCGCCTCCTGCAGCCAGTTGAGCCATCCGGTCGCGTGCACGTTGTAACCGGCAAATTCGTACGCGTTCGCCGTGAACAGGCACGCCCGCTGCACGCCGAGCGGCACGAAACCGTGCCCTGACATGTAGAGGTAGATGCGCCGCCCGACGGTGAAGCCGCGCTGCTGGCTCTTGTTGAACTCCGCGATCGGCATGAATTTCAGCAGCTCGGCTTCGAGCTGGTCCCCGGTCGGCGTCTCGGCTCCGTCGGGCGACACGATGGCCGTCACGTGATCCTCGGGCACATTGCCGCCGTTCGGGTCCACCAGCCACGCCTTGACCGACGCGACGTCGTTGGCCGGGCTGCGCAGATTCGCCGGGGTGCCGCCTTCACCCAGCTTCGGATAGCTGCCGATGCCAATCAGCAGCGCATAGTCTTCCTTCGCCATCGCGCGCTACTTCGGATAGGCCGCCTTGATGAAGTCCTTGTCCTTCTGCGACAGCTCCGAATTCAGGCCGGCCTGGGTTCCGTCGTTCGTCCATGAACGCGGGATCGGATACATCATGATCGACGTCGGGTCGGGCGGCGTGCCGATCACGGCATTGACGTCGTACTTCTTGAACATGTTGTTCTCGATCGTCGCATCGTCCCAGTTGTTGGGCGGACCGCTGAGGTCGTGCCTCACGGCATCCTTGTTCCAGGCTATGCCGCCGTTCTTCGGGTTCTGGTGCTCGTGGATGAGGCCGACCGCATGCCCGAATTCATGCAGCACGACACGCCGCACCTCGTCGTCGCTCGACGTGAGCGTGAGCCAGCCGTAGTTCATCGTCGGCTTGGGTTCCGGGATCTGCCGGCAGAGCTTGCCCAGATAGGACCACGAGCCGTTGCCCTGCTTGAAGGCGATGCGGATATCCGTGCGGCCGTCGGTGCGCCAGTCGAACGTGAGGTTGGCGAGCTTGGTCCATTCCTCGGCCACCTTGCGCACGCGCGCCTGCAGCTCCGGCGCACCTTCGAGGAAGCGCACGGTGATCACGCTGCCCACGGGCCATTTGGCATCCTTCAGCAATGCGGCCTTGTGGCCGGCCATGGCCTGCTGATCTTCCAGTGAAAGGTCGCCCGCCGTCAGGCAGGTGCAGAAGTGACTTTCGTTGACGCTCATCGCAGTAGCCTCTCCGGTTGATGCGTTTGGCGAATCCGCCTCACGCGAAGCTGGTTGTCAGGATGCCGAGGACTTTCGTGACCCGGTCGATCACCTTCGTTGCGGTGGCGAAGGCATCCGCCGCCGACTTCATTTCCGCGGCCGCGGCGTTCAGTTCTGCGGCGGCGTCCCTGAGCTGCGCGACCGCAGCCTGCACCGCATCCGACTCGAGCACCTCGCGCAGCCGCAATGCCAGCAGCTCGTTCTGGCGCGTCGTGAGTTCCGCCTGCGAACGCAGCAGCTGCGCGCGCTCGGCGTCGTCCCCGGAGGATGCAATGCGCCGCGCCAGGTCGCGCAGCGCGCCGAACGTATCCTGGACGCTCTGGTCGCGCAGCGCTGCGGTTTCGGCAAGCAGCGATGTCTCGGCCGGGGCGGCCGCGGCCTGAGGCTGCAGATCCATCGCCGTGCCGGGACCCCGGCTGCCGTCGATCGTTTCGTCGTCCTGCAGTGCCTTGCGCCGCCCATCGAGGAACCAGGTCCAGGTGAACACGCCGTTGGACTGCCTGACCAGCCAGAGCAGACAGGCGAAGTAGGCGAAGAAGCCGACCGCAAGGCCGACGCCATAGGCACCGAACAGCTCCGCGCGGGCATCGCCGAACAGCGCCGTGACAGCCCCGCCGCCGATGACTCCGATCAGAGTCGTGAGGTCGCTGAACTGCACATCGCCCTTGCGGTAACGGTTGGTGAAATAGGTGAACCAGCCGATCACCACGCCAAAGGCAAACGCGCCCAGCTCAGTCATTCTTAGATTCCCTTCCGAATGCGCTCCGCACGGCCTTCGCCTTCTCGCTGAAGACGATCACCGCCTCGAACACCGCTTCGCCCTCGCGGGATTCGTCAGCGAGCGCGCGCGCCAGCTCGCGATGCGCGCGCACCATGTCGTCGGCCGCCCGGCGCGGGTCGGAACGTCGCAGCGACTCGAGGGAAGCGGCCTTGGCCTCGACGAGGCTGAGGCGCTCGACATACTCCCGGCCGCCGACGCCGGGCCCCAGCTGCAGCGCCATGTGATCGGCCGTGAGCTTCAGCTGGCCGGCCTGCGCAACGCGCATGATGGTCAGCGTTTCGCCCAGCGCCTGGCCGAGTTGCTCGACGGCGCCGTTGGCGGCTGTGACGCCGTCGCGCAGGATCGTGTAGCGCCGCTCGTTCAAGACGGCCGTGAAGGCCGTGCCGATCAGTTCGACGACCGGCCCGACCTTCGGGGCCTCCACCGACTGCTGCTTCAGCAGGCCTTGCAGCGAACCGCGAAACTTCGTCTGCGCCGCGTCGAGCTGCTCGGCGTCCTCGGCGTTCGTGACCGCCGCCAGCGCATTCGCATAGTCGCGCAGCGCCGCGACGATCGGTGCAGCGGCCGCCGCCTGCGTTTCGACAGCGGATGGCGGCAGCGGCTTGCCGCTGCTGGGGAGCACAGCACACGCGGGACCGGCGGCCGGCGACTTGAAATCGACCACGCACTCCTCGCTCAGGGAGACACGGGGGCGATCGACGCTCCATTGCCAGCGCTGCAATTCGACACGATCGCCTGCCATGCCCTTCATTCCGGTGCGATAGGCCGTCGCGAGATCGTCGACCCCGCCCGCAAACGCATTGATCTCACTCTTGTAGACATAGGGGGCGCAGCCCCCAAGGACCACTGCCGCCGCAACTGCGTACACCGTTTTTGTTCTCATCGGGCCCTGCTTCGGCGCATGCAGGGCGATCCGCTCACACGCGCCGCGACCGACATGCCATCACAGTGCAGCGGCCTGCGCAATTGAATATTCACGAGCCGCCCCTTGACGGGGTCCGCCTCCCGCGGGCGGTGCGCAGGTCCCCGTGCACTTTCGTGCATGGGTTGAGACCTTTGTCCATTCTGGCCAAGCATCTTCAGACAAGGCGAAATCCGGCCGCGCGCCGCCTAGCTGCGCGACCGCTTCGTGTTTACTTTCCTCGAGCCCGAGCGCGCGACCTTTCGCGCCGGTGCCTTGGCCTTAGCTGCCGTCGACTTCGAGACATGTCGCCTGGAAGTACCCGCTCCGGCAGCGGTCTTCTTCGGCGCGGTCTTCGCCGTCTTCGCCGTCTTCGCCGTCTTCGCCGACTTCGCGCGGCCCGCTCGCGCAGATGATTTCGCGCGCCCGGTCGACTTCGTCGCTTTCCGGCCGCGCCGGCGCGAAATGGGAATCAACTCGCGCGATGCCAGTTCGGGCGGTGCGTCCGGCTGTTCAACCGACAGCATCACGGAATCTCCCGCCGCCAGTGCCGCCTGGATCTTCGGCAGCAGCGCCTGCAGCGCACGCTGGCTCGATCCGATGACATTCGCGCCCGGGCTCCAGCTCTGCCCGACCAGGATGCAGCCCAGCGTATCCGCATTGCTGTTGCCACTGTGGATCCGGATGCCCGTGAAGTTGCGGACGCCGCTCACCAGCGGAAGCTCACGCCGGAAAGCGTTCGAATACGTGATCGTCACGGGATACCTGCCGGCCGGGATCGCCGTTTCGCCGGCGACCTTGTTCGTGCGTATGCCGTCTTCCAGCGTGTAGCACTCGAACTCCCCGTCGACCAGCATCCGTCCGATCGTGAAGTCGGTCCTGTAGTACTCGCGCACGACTCGAAGTTGCATGGCTGCCTCCGGTGGGCCGGTCGCTCACCGCCTGCGCCCGCCACTGACCGCGCGCAGCGATCGCCGACCGACATTGCGACGCTACCGAGCGGACGAGGCCGCATCCATGCCATCAATCCGCGATGCATCAAACGAGCCGGCGCGGCAATGGCTATTCTTGACGTGCGAACCCGGTACGTCGGAGCTGCCGCTTCGCGCTGCGCTCTTCGGCGGATCGAGCATTCACGGAATCCCTCTCCTGTCCGAGACCCCACCTATGCGACAGCACATCGCTGCACTGCTCGCCGTCGGCACCGTGTGCGGAACGTTCTGCGCCACCACGGTCAGCGCCGTCCAGCCCAGCCGGTCGCCGCAGACGGCGCCGTTGCAGTCGAGAACCGAGGCCACCCGTGTTTCACCGACCGTCAACGCCGAGCTGATGCGCCGGCTCGCTCAGCGAGTCCCGGACATGAAGGCGCAGATCGAGCAGGCCGAGACTTCGACGCGCGCCGAGATCGACCGACTCAACCGGGAGATCGACCGACTTAACGCCGAGATCAGCCGGCTCAATAACGACAATGGCAACCTGCGCAGCCGACTGAACGCCGCGGGCGGTGACCGGCGCCAGCTCGAAGAGCAGCGCACGCGCATATCGCAGCTCGAAGCCCAGGTGCAGGAGCTGCAGAGGAGGGGCACAGGCCGGGACGAGGCGCTTAAGGAGCGAGACGCCGCGATCAAGCGTCTCACGGCGGAACGCGGAGAGAAGGATCGTCAGATTTTGGATCTCAAGCGGATCATTGATCAGCTGAAGTCCCAGCTGGCGGACCGCGACCGGACGATCGCGCAGGCGAGGAGCACGGATGTCGTACAGGACCGGACCGCCCGCGACCTGCGATCGGCCCTCGACCAGGACAATGCCGCCATCGCGCGGGCCCGCTCGGACATTGCCGAGCGTGACGGCGTGATCGCCACGCAGAAGCAGTCGATCGCGCAGTTGGACGCCACGGTTGCGCAGCAGAAGGGCTCGATCGACGCGCAGGCGACGCAGATCCGGACGCTGGAGGACAACGTGCGTCAGCAGCGCGATGCGACGACGCGACTGGCCGAAGAGCTGAAGACGGTACGCAGCGAGCGCCTGCCGTGGTGGGTATCGGGTGCGACACTCGCCGGCGGGTTGCTCGGGGGACTGGGCATCGCTCGGCTGCGCGTCCCGCGCGGCGCGAAACCTCAGCGGGCCGCGACCGGCAGCCAGATGCCGCAGATCGCCAAGGTCCAGGGACGGTTTCGCGGGGCGGCCGCGCCGTCGGCGCTGGCCGCGGACCCGAGCGCGCCGGTGCTGCGCATTCGAACATCGCTGCAGCCGGCCGGCGCACCCGCGTGGGCATCGGCGGCGGAAACATGATGAATGCGTCGAAAGTGTCGCTGTCCGACCTGCTGGGCAAGGTCGACGAAAAGGCGGTCCAGGCTGCGCTGAGCGGCGATTCCGGCGAAGTGGGCACGCTGGTCGGTTTCCTCGGCGAAACCGCCGCCGGCGCCGTTGCAAGAGAAGTCAACTCGGCGCTGGACAAGGATCTGCTGGAGATTATTGCCGGCGCGCTCGTGACGCTGCGGGACCTGCACCAGTACAGCGATGCGACGAAGTTCCCGCCGGAGCGCGAATTCACGCACCGCCTGTTCCGCAGCACGCTACAGGCGCCCCAGGAAGTCGACCTCGCGGTACTGCTGACGGGCGTCCCGAGCGAGATCACGATCGTGCTGACCGTGGATCTGAACCTCGTGCTCGATTCGATGACCCTCACGATCAAGGCCGGGCGCATCAAGGGCGTGGAGTTCGGAAGCGCCAAGGCGCAGGTCGGCCTGCGCTACAAGCGGTTCAACCTGATCGCCCCGCACGAGACTCCGCCCCTGAAACTCGGAAGGGTCGACTGGTCGGCAGGCGAAGGGCTGGCAATCGGCTGAGCCTCCCGCGGAACGGGCCGTGCCCGAAGCGCGGGCCTGAAACTGCCTTGACTAGGCCGCGGCAAATTCGCCCAGCCCCCAGTCGGCCAGACGGTAGTGGCGCGAGCGGAAGTCGGCCTCGCCGAGCGCGATCGTCGTCTTGCGCCCGCGCACGTCCTCGCGCCACTTCGGCGACGACAGGTCCGCGACCCGGTTGGCCAGGCGTGAGCGCATGTCGGCTTCGCCGATACGCCCGGCCAGCGGCGCCAGTTCGTCAACAGCCTGCACGCGTGACGCTCCATTTTGCACATGGCAGTCGAAGCACAGCGCGACGCCAAGTTCACTCGACAGCTTGAGCCGACGCCAGGTGGCCGCGGCCGGCACGAAGTACGCGTCGTAGGCGCGCTGCATCTGCAGCCGCTTGACGATGGGCTCGTCGCCGAGCCTCGCGAAGGCATCCTTCCACTCGGGCGGCACGCGCGACTTGTCGGGCCCGGAACTGATGCCGTCGGCCCAGGCGATCTGTTTCGCGAGCGGCAGCGCCGTCTTCGCCCGCCAGATGGCCGCCAGTGGCCCGAGCACCCGATCGAGCGTGCCTGGCACCGCGGCCTCGGCTTCGGCGAGCAGTTTCTGGATTTCGCCATTGGACAGCGTGAAGCCGATGACGCCCCAGGTGAGCCCGGCGCTATCGAAGTTCCCCTGCAGCAATCCGAACCCGTGCCCCTCGAATTCGGCCGTGATGCTCAGGCACCGCTCGAAAAGTGTCGGCAGGGGATCGTGTGTCAGTTGCTGCCAGGTGGTCTCGTCCACCGTGCCGGTCAACGGCAGCGAGCGCGCCGCCTGCAGCCGGGACAGCGCCGTCGTGGTGTCGTTGCCAAACACGCCGTCGGCAAACTTGTCGGGCGGGCCGACAAAGAACCCCTGACGCAGCAGATCGAGCTGAATGCGCTTCGCGATCATTCCGCGCAGGCCTTTGGCGAACCACGTGCGCGCCATGAGGCAACTCCTCGAGGTCTAATCAGCGCAGCCTACGCGAGCCCGCGCGACGCTGCACCCGCTCCGCGTCCCGAGTCGACGGACAAAGAAAAAGGGGCTGCATGTCTGCAGCCCCCTATGTGTGGCGCGCCCGGCAGGATTCGAACCCACGACCCCTTGGTTCGTAGCCAAGTACTCTATCCAACTGAGCTACGGGCGCGAGGTCGCGAGTTTATCACGCGCCTCCTTCGAGCCCGGCCGCGGCTAGAAGCCGATCGTGACGCCGATGCTCGCGACCGGGAAATACTTGAAGTTCTTGATGCTGTTCTGCAGGTCAATCGCCTCCGCCGCCGTGCTCGCCTGGATCTGGCTGCACAGTGCCGGTGGTGTTGCCGGACCGCAGGTCGCCGTGAGGCTCGCCTTCGGCGTGCCCTGGAACATCACGCCGAGGTCGGCGTAGAAATTCACACCGGCTCCGGCAACGCGGCCGTAGCCGATGCCGAGGTAAGGCGCGGCCGAATTGCCCGACTTCACCGTTCCGCTCAGGCTGCCGATCGCGGCCGCCGGATACGTCACTCCGCCGAGGGTGTAGGTCCCGCCGGTGGGCTGCGCGTTCACGTCGACCTTGTTGTCGTTGAGGATCACGCCGCCGGTGATGCGGAACAGCGGACCCAGCGGTGCGAAGTCGAGAAACAGATTGCCGTTGGAGAGCTTTGGCTTTGCGTCGTAACTGACGTCGGTGGAATCGACCGTGGTGCTGAAGCTGAGATACGAATAGCCGAAGCGCGCCGAGAGCGTCGGCACCAAATCGAAGGCGACATCACCGCCCACTCCAGTCGTGCCGACGCGGACGCCGACTCCGGTAGCCGATGCGCTCCCCGCGATTAGCAGCGCAGAAGCGAGGACGGCGAGATGAATGCTGCGCACGAGAACTCCAGACAGTTTGCGAGTGCGCGAATTATTCCGGCGACCGGTGTCGGTCGCGAGACGGCAGACGTGCTAGCCCGCATGCGGTATCAAGAAACGCCACGACCCGTTACGCAGTCAGGCTTAAGCGAATGCGGGATGCGACTCACGCGAGCGCAGCAGGGTCGGCACCAGCAGTGGCCCATCGCAACGTGCTCTTGTGCGCCGACGCGCGGCCCTTCCCGTGAGCCGGTGCGAGGCGGTCAGCCGGTCACATCTCCCTGGCGTTCAGCGCCCGCGAATCCTTTCGTCCTCGTGAATTCGATCGCGAAATGGGACTCAATATCAGTGAATATCCCGACTGTCGCGCTCTGAATTACACCTCGATCGTCGAAATTTCTTACGTTGTAAGGCCGGCGCGAAAGCGCGTCTTTCGTAAGCGCCTGTTTACTTGGAACAAGACATTTCTGGCGCGATGGTTGCTTCCATTCCAGGCAAGAGTTGTTGCCTTGGCACTCACGATGGCTGCCGATTGATCGTGAATCGCGTCGCGGGCTGAAAGCCTGCCGGCCTCAAGGCAAACTGCGGCAAGTCTTCAGCCCGCTCTTTGAAGGAGTGGGAAATGAAGTGGAGACTTTCAAGAACGGCTGCAGCAGTGATCGCTGCATGCTTGTTCGCTTCCGGAGCCGCCGTGGCGTCCACCGAAGCGCAGAAACAAGCGGCGATCGACGACGGGCTGGCCTACCTGGCCAGCACGCAGGGTGCGCAGGGCCAGTGGACCGGCAGTGGGTACAACGCGGCCGACACGGCGGCGGCACTCCTCTCGTTCATAGAACAGAAGAGCAAGCCGCTCGGATGGAACGGCGCCGACTACTCGGCGGCAGTGACCAACGGCCTGAACTACCTGATGACGCAGGCCACGCAGGTGAACGTCGGCCTTCGTCCGGACGGCTTCAACGCCGACCAGTCCGGGACGGGACATGGCCTCTATTGGGGGGCCCAAGGTGAGACGACCTACATCTCCGGGCTGGCATTGACGACGTTGGCCAAGGCCGTATCGAGCGGCTATGTCAACGCCACCGACGTCATTGTGTCGACGAACCCCGCCGTAAATGGCAAGACCTACGGCCTGGTGATCCAGGAGTCGGTCGACATGTACCTGGCTGGCCAGTCGACAGCTGCCAACGGTGTCTACCGCGGGGGCTGGCGCTACTACCCGAGTCAGGGACTGGCCGACAACTCGACCACGCAATGGGGCGCGATCGGCATGCTCGCAGCGGGACAGGCCGGAGCCGTCGTCCCGGGCTATACGAAGGACGAGCTGAAATACTGGATCAACTACATCCAGAACCCCGTGAGCGGCGGCTCGGGCTACGACTCGCCAGGCTACCTGGTGAACGAATCGAAGACGGGCGGCCTGCTGGTCGAGATGGCCTTCACCGGCTACAACGGCAGCGGAGGCTTCGGCGACACCGGCGGGGCGAGCACCATGACCGGCGCGTTGAACTTCCTGAACGCCAACTGGCCTGACGGGCCGAGCGCAACCTGGGACGGCAACTTCGGCCATCCGTACTCGATGTGGTCGGTCTACAAGGGACTGGAGTCGACGATCGGACTGACCGGCACCGCGATTTCGAACTTCATGTTCACCGGCGCCGGACAGGTGAAGGACAACCCGGGCGACGTCTGGAACTGGTGGGAAGACTACAGCCAGTACCTGACGAATTCGCAGCTCGCCAACGGCAGCTGGGGCGGATACAGCTACTGGGGGCCGACCCTCGCAACGTCCTGGTACATCAACATCCTGAACGCGACTGCGATCGGGCCGGGACCTTCGGTCCCCGAGCCGGCGACCATTGCGCTGATCGGCCTCGCGATGCTGGCCATCGGTGGAATCCGCCGGTCCGCCCGGAGATGAACGGGCGGACTTGATGTAGTCCACAGTTCGCCTGCGGCGGCCGTGATAGAAGACTCACGGTCGCCGCAACACATTCGGTTATGGTCATGAGGACATCGCGATGCGCTGCCCTGAAGCTCCTTTGCGTGGGGCTCTTTCTGGCAGCCACGGCAGATGGCAGCTTCGCCACGGTCGTCACGACAGAGGGAGAGTCGAAGCCGCTCGGAGGGACACAGCTCGAAGCTGATACCCGGCCGTCGTTTCAGGCAGATGACTTCGACGCAGCGCGGCAGGAAGCCGCGGCGGCGCTGGCCCGGGGACGCTGGCCTGCGGCTTGCTCGATCGCGACCCGCACGCTGGCGAACCAGTTCGCCGATCCTGACGCGTTGGGACTGTTCGGCCTGTGCGCCGCGTTGCGAAAGGACGGACCGGCAACCGACAAAGCCCTCGCACGGCTCAGCACGGTCGAAGCTCCTCCGCGCTACGTGCCTTTGATCAAAGGCATCCAGCAACTGCAGGCGAAGCGACCCGAACTGGCCGAGGAGAGCTTCAGATCGGTGCTCGCGTCGCGTCCGAACGACCCGCTCGCCAATTACTTCCTCGGCGAAGCGCTGCACATGCGCGGCCGGTCGGCGGATGCGGTGACCGCGTTCAAAGTAGTGCTCGTGCAGTGGCCCGAACACGGTCCCGCACTCACCGCAGCGGCGCGCGTGCTCGCGGCACCCAAGGCCACTCCGGCAGAACTGAACGAAGCCGTTGCGCTCACCGAGCGCGCCACCCGCGCCGATCCGACCAACCGCGCGCAATGGAAGTTGCTTGCCGATCTCTACCGCCGCACCGGCCAGGTGGCCCGCGCCGACGCCGTCGAGATGCAGTGGGTCCGCAGCCCGGTAACGACGCGCTGAGACGCACGCGGTCCTGTTTCATCACTGAACCCGAAAACGAAAACGCCCCCGAGAGTGGGGGCGTTTTGGTTTGGCGGAGACGGAC
>DAOMFL010000028.1:0-44030 GCA_035429805.1 Burkholderiaceae bacterium | reverse complement strand
GGTGCTGTCGGCGCTGGTCATCAAGGGCTCCTGGTTCCTGGTGCTGCGGCTGTGGCTGGACGTGATGCCCGGCGTGGCCAGCGCGCAGGCCGCGCAACTGCTGGCGGGCCTGGGCGCGGCGGCCATCGTTGTCGGCAGCGTGGTGGCGCTGCGCCAGCAGCGGCTGAAGCTGCTGGTGGCCTATTCGACGGTGGCGCAGATCGGCTACCTGTTCCTGCTGTTTCCGCTCGCCTTCGATGCCGCAGGCGACATGGCGCTGCGTGAGGTGGCGGCAACCGCCGGCGTGCTGCAGGCCATCGCGCATGCCACGGCCAAGGCGGGCATGTTCATGGCGGCCGGGCTCGTGTATGCGCGCCTGGGCCACGACCGCATCGACGAGCTCGCCGGCGCGGCGCGCGCGCTGCCGCTGGCGGTGGCCGCCTTCCTCATCGGCGGCGTGGCGCTGATGGGCGTGGTGCCGAGCGGTGCGTATCTGGCGAAGAAGCTGCTGCTGGCATCGGCCGACGAGTCCGGCCAGTGGTGGTGGAGCTGGGTGCTGCAGGGTGGCGCCGCCTTCACCGCGGGATACGTGGTACTGATCGCGCTGCGCGTGTTTGCCCGGCCCGCCGCACCGCTGGCGGATCTGAAGCCGGTGTCTTTGCTGTCGCAATGGGCCGCGCTGGGGCTGGCTGTGGCGTCCTTGCTGCTGTCGCTGGTGGCGGTGTGGGGGCCGTTGCCCGCCGAGCTGGTGGACAAGGCCTTTTCGCCCGGGGAGCTGGGCACGATGCTGCTGCTGTTCGGCGTCGGCGCGCTGCTGGCGGCAGCGCTGGCCCGTCGCCCCTTGCTTGGCCGCGGTGGCGCCGTGCGTCCGGGCTTCGCCGGACTGGGCACCGTCTTCGAGGCCGGAGACCGGCTGGTACGCCAATGGGCGTCGGCGATGCTGGCGCTGCTGCTGGTGGCCGGCGCCTGCGGCTGGCTGCTGGCGCGCGCCTGAGCACCATGTCATGCGTGGCCATTCATGAGCGACGCCAAGCTCTCCCGCGGCGCGCTCATTGCGCTCGTTGTCGGATCGATGGTCGGCTCGGGCATCTTCACGCTGCCGGCGGCCTTCGGGCGGTCCACCGGCGCGCTGGGCGCGATGGTGGCCTGGGTCATCGCCGGCACGGGCATGCTGATGCTGGCACTGGTGTTCCAGAACCTCTCGCGCCGCAGGCCCGACCTCGATGCCGGCATCTATGCGTATGCGCAGGCGGGCTTCGGCAACTACCTGGGATTCTGCGCAGCCTTCGGCTACTGGATCGCCTGCTGCCTGGCGGACGTGGCCTGCCTGATCCTGATCAAGGCGACACTGGGGCAGTTCTTCCCGGTCTTCGGCGATGGCTCGACACCGGCCGCGATACTCGGCGCGAGCCTGCTGCTGTGGGCCGTGCATCTGCTGGTGCTGCGCGGCGTGAAGCAGGCGGCGGCGTTGAACACGATCGCCACCGTGGCGAAGACCGTGCCGCTCGCCATTTTCGTCGTCGTCGTCATCGCCGGATTCAATGCCGACGTTTTCGCGCCCAATCTCTGGGGTGGCGAGTCACCGGGATTCGCCACGCTGTCCGGCCAGGTGCGCAGCACCATGCTGGTGACAGTATTCGTCTTCGTCGGCATCGAAGGCGCGAGTGTCTATTCGCGCTACGCGAAGGACCGCAACGATGTCGGCGTGGCCACGGTGCTCGGTTTCCTGGGCGTGCTGTGCCTGCTGGTGCTGGTGACGATCTTCTCCTACGGCGTGCTGCTGCGTCCGGAACTGGCGGCGCTCGCCAACCCGTCGATGGCCGGCGTGATGGAGGCCATCGTCGGTCCCTGGGGTCGCGTGTTCATCAGCATCGGCCTGCTGATCTCGATTGCCGGAAACTACCTGTCCTGGTCGCTGCTCGCGGCCGAGGTACTGCACTCGGCGGGCAAGAGCGGGACGATGCCCGTGTACCTGGCGCGCGAGAACGCCAGGGGCGTGCCGTATGTGGCGCTCTGGTTGACGAACATTGCGATCCAGGCCTTCGTGCTCGTCACCTGGTTCGCCGAGTACGCCTTCACGATGGCGCTGAAGTTGACCAGTGCAATGACGCTCGTTCCGTACCTGCTGGTGGCGGCGTACGGCTTCAAGCTGGCATGGACCGGCCAGACCTACGAGCGCGACGCGCGCAGCCGCAATGCTGACCGCTCGATTGCTGCCGTCGCCACCGTTTACGCAGCTGGCATGCTCTACGCGGGCGGCGCGAAATTCCTGCTGCTGTCGGCTCTGCTGTACGCGCCCGGCACGTGGCTTTACCTCCATGCCCGGCGCGAACAGAAGGCTCGCGTCTTCGGCGCGGGCGAACTGGCGCTGTTTGTCCTCCTCGCGGTGGCTGCGACGATTGCGCTGGCGGCGCTGGTCTCCGGCATGATCGTGATCTGATGGAGCGCGCGACGGTAGTGAGAATCTCGCGCATCGGGCCGGGCCCGGTGCACCGGCCGGCCCTGCCGCGGCCCGCCCTTGATAGAAGGAGTAGCCAATGAGGACCCCTGCACTCGTCGCGATCATGGCCGCTGCACTGTGCAGCTGCACGGTCGGGCCGGACTACGTGCGCCCGACTATGGACGCGCCGGCCGCCTGGCGCATCGATTATCCCAAGGCCGCCGATGTCGCGAACCTCAAATGGTGGGAGCAGTTCGGCGATCCGGTGCTCAACGAACTGGTCGAGACCGCGCTGCGCAACAACCGCGACCTTGTGATCGCTGCCGCGCGGGTGGACCAGTTCATCGGTGCGCTCACGGCCACGGGCTCGCAGCTGTATCCGCAGATCGGCTACGGCGCCGATGCCTCGCGCGCCCGCGCCAGCGCCGTGGGCCAGCCGCCGCTGCCGGCCGGTGCCAATCCGTACTTCTCCCTTTACAGCGTTTCACTGGGCGCGGCGTGGCAGGCGGACCTGTTCGGTCGCGTGCGCCGACAGACCGAGGCCGCGCAGGCGCAGGTGTATGCCAGCGAGCAGGGACAGCGCGGCGTCGTGCTGACCCTGGTGTCGGGTGTCGCGACCAGCTACATCGTGCTGCGCTCGCTCGACCGCCAGCTGGAGATCGCGCAGGCCACCGCGCGCAACCTCGGCGCGACGATGCGGCTGTTCGAACTGCGCTACAAGGCCGGACTGGTCGCCAATACCGAGGTCATGCAGGTGCGCTCGCAGGTGCAGCAGGCACTGGCCGCGATTCCGGCCTTCGAGCAGGCCATCGCCGCGCAGGAGAACCTGATCTCGATCCTGCTCGGCCGCAACCCGGGTCCGATCCCGCGCGGCAAGACCATCGACCAGCTGGCCGCGCCGCTGATTCCGGGGGATCTGCCCTCGACACTGCTGCAGCGCCGTCCCGACATCCTGCAGGCCGAGCAGAATCTGGTGGCGGCCAACGCCAACATCGGCGCCGCGCGCGCGCTGTATTACCCGAATCTCTCGCTCAGCGCGGTCACGGCCAGCACCAGCACGGCGTTCAGCAGTCTGTTCACCGGTCCGGCGGCAGCGGGTCTGCTGGGCGCGAGTCTGGCCGGACCGATCTTCACGTTCGGCGGCATCGAGGGGCAGGTCTTCTCGGCGGAGGCGGGGCAACGGCAGGCGCTGGCGTTCTACCAGCAGACCGTCCTCAACGCGTTTCGTGAAACCAACGACGCGCTGACCGGCTCGCAGAAGAAGCTGGAAGAGTTCACCGTGCAGCGCGAGCGCGTCGTGGCGCTGCGCGAGTTTGCCCGTCTCGCCAAGCTGCGCTTCGACAAGGGCGTGTCCGGCTACCTCGACGTGCTGGTGGCCGAAAACGAGCTGTTCGCGGCGGAGATCGCCTCGGTCGGCCTGCAGGCGGCGCGCTACGCGCAACTGGTGAACGTCTATCAGGCCGTGGGTGGCGGCTGGGTGGATATCGCCAGCGAGCAGGCGCCCAAGCCGCAAGGCAGGATCGGCGCACTGAATACATTGCGGACATCGAGCCCGGTCGCCCCGACATCGGCCAACTGACACCGATCGGCCGACGTCGGCGCGCGTTTCACTCCCGGACCCGCAGCCGGTCCGCCGCGCAGCAGGCTACGGCTCGGCACGCTGCCCGGGCGGCTCCGTCTCCCAGGCCCCGCCTTGCTGCGCGAGCCGGTAGCCCAGGTCGAAGAGCGACTGCATCTGCACCGGATCGAAGATCTCGTCGCTGTCCATGCTGACGTCGATCGGAATCGTGATCCACTGGAAGCCGGCCTGCTCGCGTTGCGCATAGGCGTAGATGCGAAACAGGTCGCCCATCGCCGCGGTCCGGCCCGACGCGTCGATCACGCGAAACGCGATCGCCGACAGCGAGCGCCTGACCGGGTCGGGTGTCGGAACCAGTTGACCGTTGTGGATCACGAAGATGTCTTCGCGACCCTGGCCGCCCTGTCCGCCTCGCTCGCGGATGACCGAACCCCTGACGACGCCGGCGTTGAGGAACACGCGGGCGCCGACGCCGCCATCGACATGCAGTTCGTCGTAGCGCGGCCCTCCGGGCGACATCTCGACTTCAAACAGCACCGGCGGGAAGGCCACCGGAATCGAGGCCGACGCCAGCATGACCTTGCGGAACAGGTCCAGTGCATCCGGCCGGCCGCTGGTGGCGATCAGCCCCATGTTCCAGACCACGAAGCGCGGAACGTCTAGATCGGTCGTGCCGATGTACAGGCGCCGTCCCTTCTGGTGCGCGTCGGCCACGCGGCGCAGCAGTTCGGCGTCGACGTGGCGTTCGATCAGTGCCTGCAGCGGCCGGGTCTCGGCCAGCGCTTCGCCCGCCAGCAACTGCCAAACGACGGATCCGAGCACGAAGATGTCGCGCGTGCGTGTGGTCGTATAGAACGTGCGCAGCGCGTCGTCGTAGTCGGGACCGAGGAAGGCGAAGGGCGCCATCAGTGCGCCGGTCGAGACACCGGTGACGATTTTGAACACCGGGCGCGTGCCCGCGCTCGTCCAGCCGTTCAGGTAACCGGCTCCGAAGGCGCCGTTGGCCCCGCCTCCGGAAAGCGCCAGATGCGGGTAGCGCACCGAGCCGTCGGCGCGGCGCGGAAAGTCCTTCTCCGACTCCTGGGCAAACGACTGTTCGAGGTCCTGCTCGAGCTTCGCGCTCGGTTGCCCGGCCCAGGCCCTGACTTCGGGCATGCCCGGAATCCTCGCCTCCAGGACCGTCTGCGCGGGCGCCGGGTTGCGCGGCAGAGATCCACACGCGGACAACGCCGCGATGAAGCAGCCTGCGGTGGCGATACGAGTCAGCTGCGACAGGGCGGAAATTCGGCACCCCGCTACGTGCGGCATTTCAGTATGTCGGCTTGTCATTGGTTCGGCGGGTGGCCGCGTCAGCCCTTCCAAAGGATAGTCGAAGCGCAATGGCGTCTCAAAGTTGCCGACACGCCATTGCGGGGGAGTGGTGATGTGCGGCAAAGTGCCCCTAGACTGTCGCTCCTTTGCGTTCGTGGATCCATGCCCTTGCGCCTGGTGATCGCTCCATCGTCGACGTCGCCCTCCGCGTTGCAGATGTGGGCTGCGGCGCTCACTGCGCTGCTGCCGTATGCCGCCCCTGCGCAGCAGGCACAGGACACGCTCGCACCGATAGTCGTCACCGGCACGCGCACCGAGCAGCGTGCCTTCGACCTGCCGATGTCGATCGACGTCATCAGCAGGGACGCGATCCAGGACGGCAAGGCGCGCGTCAACATCTCGGAAAGCCTCAACCGCGTGCCGGGCACTTTCGTGCAGAACCGCGAGAACTTCGCGCAGGAACTGCAGATCACGATTCGCGGCTTCGGCGCGCGGTCGCAGTTCGGCACGCGTGGCGTGAAGCTGATCGCCGACGGGCTGCCGGCGAGCACGCCCGACGGCCAGGGCAATGCGGGGGGATTCGATCTCAACTCCGCCGAGCGCATCGAGGTGCTGCGTGGCCCGTTTTCCGCGCTCTATGGCAATCATTCGGGCGGTGTCGTGCAGGTGTTCAGCGAGTCCGGCGGCACGCCTCCGCTGGCGGCGCCGGACCTCGAGTTCGGAAGCTACGGCTTCCAGCGCTACGCACTGAAGGGCGGCGGCGCGACCGAAGAATTCAACGGCATGGCGAGCGCGTCGTACTTCAGCGTCGACGGCTACCGCGACCACAGTGCCGCGCGCAAGGCGCAGTTCAATACGAAGCTGGGTTACGCGCTGAACGAGAGCAACCAGCTGACACTGGTCGCCAACGGCTTCAACCAGCCCAATTCGCAGGATCCGCTCGGACTCACGCAGCAGCAGGTGCAACAGAACCCGCGCCAGGCGCAGCCCGTGGCGATCGCATTCGATGCGCGGCGTTCGCTGGACAACCTGCAGGGCGGCCTGATCTGGGACAGCACGCTCACGGCCAGCGACAGCCTGCGCGTGCTCGGCTATGTCGGCAGCCGCAACAACGAGCAGTATCTCGCGGTGCCGCTGGCCACCCAGCAGGCAGCCACGAGTTCGGGCGGCGTGTCGTCGCTTGACCGGCAGCTCGCCGGTGCGGCGGTGCGCTGGACGCATCGGCAGGAGTTCTACGGCGGGCCGCTGACGTTGACGGCGGGCGCCGAGTACGACGCCTCCGCCGAGGCGCGTCAGGGCTACATCAACAACTTCGGCGTGCGCGGAGCCCTGAAGCGCGATGAGGACAACGACGTCGACAGTCTGGGCGCCTACGTGCAGGCGGAGTGGCAGTTCGTCCGCAACTGGTCGGTGTCGGCCGGACTGCGCTACACAAAGGTCGACTTCACGTCGCAGGACCATTACATCGTGCCCGGCAACCCGGACGACAGCGGATCGACCGGCTACGGCGAGTGGACGCCGACCGTCGCGCTGCTCTACAGCATCACGCCACAGCTCAACGTGTACGCGAGCTACGGGCGCGCATTCGAGACGCCGACGACGATCGAGCTCGCCTATCGACCGGACGGACTCAGCGGGCTCAATTTCGCGCTGCAGCCGTCGACCAGCGATCAGTACGAGATCGGCGCCAAGGCGCTGCTGGGCGAGGCGACGCGGCTCAATGTGGCGGTGTTCAGCATCCAGACCAGTGGCGAGATCGTCATCGCCCGGAACCTCGGCGGGCGCGCGTCGTACGTGAACGCGAGCGACTCGTCACGGCTCGGCGCCGAGCTGCTGCTGGAGAGCGAGCTGGGCGCGGGCTTCAGCACCCACGCGGCGCTGACCTTCCTGAATGCCCGCTTCGACACGCCGTTCCGCAGCTGTGCGCCGCTCGCGGCGTTCTGCAATCCGGTCACGGGCCAGAACACGGCGATCGTTGCGGCAGACAACCGCATCCCCGGGGTGCCGAATGCCTCGCTCTTCGCGGACCTCGCCTACCGCAACCCGGCGCTCGGTCTGCGCGGCGCCCTCGAGGTCGTCGCCAACGGGCCGGTGGCCGTCAACGACTTCAATTCGGAGTTCGCAGCCGGCTATGCGATTGCCAACCTCTGGGGCGGGCTCGAGCAGCTGGTGGGGCGCTGGCGCCTGCGCGAGTTCGCCCGCGTCAACAATCTATTCGGCAAGGAGTACATCGGCGCGGTCATCGTTGGCGACGCCAACGGCCGCTACTACGCTCCGGCGCCGACGCGCAACCTGCTGATCGGCGCGACCGCCACCTACAGCTTCTGACGGACGGCGGCGCGGCTCGCGCTTTCGTGGGACCGGAAGGAACGGGGAGTGCGCCCCCGATTGCAGTGCGCCCGGCCGCTGCCTAGACTCGCCGCTCGCACCTGAAGCAACGTGCGAGAGCGCACAACAACGATTGAAACTCTGGAGACGAAGATGATGGGGAAATGGAAGTGGCAGGGGGTGGCGCTTGCGGTCGCGCTGGCGGTGGGGGCGGCCGCACCTGCGTACGCGCAGCAGAACATCGAGAAGCTCAAGCAGATGAAGGTCTCGGGCACGGACCTGAACATCCCGGTCGTGCCGCAGACCGGCAAGAACGCCGACGCGATCCGCGAGAACCTTAAGAGGGTCAAGCTGCCGCCGGGTTTCAAGATCGAGCTCTACGCGATCGTTCCGGACGCGCGCCACATGGCGGTGGCGCCGAGCACGAACATGCTGTTCGTCGGAACGCGCAAGACGACCGTGTGGGCAGTGACCGACCGCAACGGCGACATGGTGGCGGACGAGGTGAAGCCGTTCGCGCCGTCGCTGAAGTTCCAGGTCCCCAACGGCGTGTGCTGGACCAAGGACGGCTTCCTGATCGTCGTCGAGCACAACCGCGTGCTCAACTTCCCGGCCGCCGAATTCTTCTACGAAGGCCCGGACGTCGCGGTGATCGAGGTCGTGCCGCAGGGCAAGCTGATCCCGGAGGAAGAAGAGTCGTACAACCACGGCGCCCGCACCTGCCGCGTCGGCCCGGATGGCATGCTCTACATCACGCTCGGCCAGCCTTACAACGTGCAGCCGGC
Source organism: Burkholderiaceae bacterium (assembly GCA_035429805.1). Lineage (GTDB taxonomy): Bacteria > Pseudomonadota > Gammaproteobacteria > Burkholderiales > Burkholderiaceae_F > JALORV01. The sequence goes on along the minus strand of DAOMFL010000028.1, from coordinate 35,608 downwards.
CGGCAAGGTCGCGCTGTTCGAGAAGCTCGGCATCGGCGGCATGATCCGCATGAATCCGTTCGACGGCAGCAAGCGCGAAGTCGTCGCGGTCGGCGTGCGCAACTCGGTCGGCATGGACATCAACCCGAAGGACAAGACGGTGTGGTTCACCGACAACCAGACCGACGGCATGGGTGACGACACGCCGCCGGGCGAACTGAACCGCATTACCAAACCCGGCGAGCACTTCGGCTATCCGTTCATCCACGGCAAGAACACGAAGGTCGCCGGCACCGCGGCGGCGCCGGACCTGAAGGACATGAAGGGACCGGCGAACTGGACGCCGCCGCAGATCGAGTTCCCCGCGCACCAGGCGCAGCTCGGCATGACGTTTTACAACGGCAAGATGTTCCCGGCGAAATACCAGGGCGGCATCTTCGTCGCTTCGCACGGCTCGTGGAACCGCACGACGCCGAGCGGGGCGCTGATCAACTTCGTCTCGCTGAAGGCGGACGGCACGGCCGACAAGTCCGAGGTGTTCGCCGAAGGCTGGCTTGACAGCGAAACCGGCACTTACCGGGGCCGGCCGGTCGATGTGGCCGTGATGAAGGACGGCTCGCTGCTGGTCTCCGACGATTTCGCGGGGGCGATCTACCGCATCTCGTACCAGCCGTAATGCATCGACGTTTCGGGATCGCCGCCGCGCTCGTCGCGGCGGCGTTTTTATCTCCGCCGTGCCAGATGAATGCGGCGGCGCAGGACGTGGCAGCCGGCAAGCGCAAGGCAGTGGCGTGTCAGACCTGTCACGGCCTCGACGGCATCGCCAAGCTGCCGGACGCGCCCAATCTGGCGGCGCAGCCGGCGGCGTACCTCGAACGCGAAATGCGCGCCTACCGCTCGGGGACGCGGCGCAACGAGGTGATGTCGTTCGCGGCCAAGCCGCTCAGCGACGACGATATCCGCAACCTGGCGGCGTACTACTCGGCGATCCAGATCGAAGTGAAGTCGGTGCCGCAGTAACGGGCGTGCTGCAGACCGCGAAGCATCCGCAGCACGGCCCGGGCCGCTAGCGCCGGCGGATCAGCGCGTTGACCTCTTCGACGTTCTCCATGATGCGGCGGCGGACGATCTCGAAGGCTTCGGCCTGGGAACGGGCGGCAAGCTCGCCGAGTTCGCGGATGTTGTTGAGGGCCATCGTGAACGCCTGTTTCGCGACCTCGTCCATCTGACCCATCCCCTGGCGGCCACCGCCGTGGGACACCCCCTGCGCGATCGACTGCCACTCGCTGACCGCGTTCTTCAGCATCGCGGTCTGCCGCGCAACGACGGACTGCAGCCCCTCGTAGGACTTCTTGTTGGCGGCGATAAGCGCCGCGAGGTCCTTGCGGCGCCCTTCGGCGATGGTGGAGGCCACACCCGAAAGATTCAGCCGATCCAGCGTCTTGCCCAGCCCGGTCATCGACATGCCGAACAGGTTCTCGGGCGCCGCGGCCCGCGCCGGTGCGGCCTTTGCGGCCCCGCGCGCTGCACGGCGAACCGGGCTGGCCTTGTGGGTGCGCTTCTTCGCGGTGGATTTGCGGGCCTTGGTTGCCATCGTTCCTCTCCTCTGGTGGTTCGAACAAAACTACGCCTGATGGTCTGACACACGGCGCCGGCCGCGCTCGTCGCGGATCAGCGTCAGGGCCAGTTCGAAGGCGGCCGCGACGAATGCCAGCACCCGCGCGAACTGCTCGTCGGTGAGCCGGCGTGCCTCGTCGCTCGCGCGGTAAATGTTGACGAATTCACGCTCCCGGCCGGCGTGGGCAACCAGGCGACCGACGCCGAGGTCCTCGAGCGCTTTCCACAGTTCCGGGTTGTACGAGCGCGTGAGCTTCATCACGAACGCGACCGGATCACGCCGGCCGAGCACGGCCGCCAGCCGCAGGATGATCTCGAACGGCAGCACGATGCTGCCGCTCTCGGCCTGCTCCAGCAGGCTCGCATCGCGCAGGTTGATCGCGCGCCCGAGTTCCTGCGCTGTGAGTCCGGCCGTCTCGCGCATCTGCTTCAGCAGGACTCCGGCCTTCTCGATCGTCGCGCGGCGCTTGGGCCCGACCGACGACTTGGCGAGCGCCAGCGACATATCCGCTGCGCTGCCGGCCAGCCCCAACGCGGTGTCGGCCCACGATCGCACCTGGCGCGCCAGCGTCATGACGGGTTTCGCGGTGGATTCGGCCGCGGCGGCCGGTTTCGGACGCCGGGAGGTCTTGCGGGACTTGCGCTGCGTCGTCGTCATTGCGAAAGCGGTAGAAAGGCCGGCCCGCGAGTCTGCGGGCGTGGTTCCTGCGGCATCTTGAACGTCGGCGCACGTGAGCGCAAGCGGGCGCCCGCTGACCGGAACCTGTGCCTGAGTAGCCGGGATCGCCTGCAGCGCACCGGAATAGGGGGCAGGCGCGCCCGTAATCAGGCCTTCGTCAAGGCTGCGCCGCGCGGACACTCGAACCTGGCCAAGTACGCGCGGCGGAGGCCGCGCGTCCCGGCCATGCTCGCCAGCGAGGACCGCATGACCCAGACCGCCGAAGATCTCGTGACCTCCCTCAGCAGCTGCGACCTGCAGCGCCAGCTGCAGGAGTACCGCGCGCTGCTGGCCAATGATTCGGTCGGCATCGTCACGGTCTGCGACGGCGAAGTCATGCAGTGCAATCCGAGCGCCGCGCGCCTGTTCGGCTGGGAGCCCGAGCGCCTGCTCGGCCAGTCGGCCGCGGTGTTCTTCTCGTCCGAGGACGAGTTTCAGGCCTTTGCCAACCGCATCGGCGACGCGCTCAACGCGGGCGGATCACCGGCGGTTGAATGGCGCACCCGTCGTTCCGACGGATCGACCTTCTGGGCGCGTTTGCTGGTCAAGAGCATCACGCCCGGCGGCCCGGGCGGCGAGACGGTCTGGATGATCGAGGACATCACCTCGCGCAAGGCGATGGAAGTGGCGCTGTCGCGCGTGCGCGAGGAACTCGAGCAGCGCGTGCGTGCCGCCCATGACGAACTGGCCTGGTCCAATGAGCGGCTGGTGGCGGAGATGTACGAGCGCAGCGAAGTGGAGGAACGCGCCCGGCGCATGGCGCTGTACGACGACATCACGGCGTTGCCCAACCGCCGCCTGCTGGAGTCGCGGCTTGACGAGGCGGTGCGCAACCACCAGCTGGGCGGAGATCGGCTCGCGGTGCTGATCATCGACATCGACGACTTCACCAAGCTCAACGATGCACTCGGCCATCGCGTCGGCGATACCCTGCTGCAGCAGGTTGCGACGCGGCTGATCGACACGGTGCGCACGTCGGACCTGGTTGCGCGTGTCGGCTCCGACGAGTTCGCGGTCGTGCTCGGCCGCCTGCGCCAACCCGACGATGCCGAGCGCGTCGCCACCAAACTCGGCGAACTGCTCGCGGCACCGTACGAAGTGGACGCCGAACAGGTGACCGCGACGGTGAGCATCGGGGTCGCCTGCTTCCCGGCCGACGGCGCCGGCCCCGAGATGCTTCTGCGAAATGCCGATGCGGCGCTTTCGTTCGCCAGGTCGCGCGGCCGCGCGAATGTGCAGCTGTTCGAGCCGCGCATGAACGCCGAACTGCTGCAGCGACTGCAGCTGGAGGCGGCACTGCGCCGCGCACTCGATCGCCGCGAGTTCGAAGTGCACTTCCAGCCGCGCGTGTTGCTGTCGAGCGGTCGCGTGATCGGCGCCGAGGCGTTGCTGCGCTGGCGTCATCCGGAAAAGGGGCTGCTGGAGCCTTCAGCTTTCATCGCGGTCGCCGAGGACGCCGGGCTGATGCAGCCGATCGGCGAAGTCGTGCTGCGTGCGGCCTGCGAAGCGGCCAGCGCGTGGAGCGCCGCGGGCCTCGGTGAACTGATCGTCAGCGTCAACCTGTCGCCCCGCGAATTCCGCGGGCGCTCGCTGCTGCCGATGGTGAGCCAGGCGTTGATCGACACCGGACTCGACGCCGAACGGCTCGAAGTCGAGGTCACCGAAGCGGGCCTGATGCGGGATCTCGACAAGTCCGAGCAGGTGCTGGCCGGCCTGCAGACCATGGGGGTGCGCATCGCGCTCGACAATTTCGGCACCGGCTATTCCAGTCTTTCGAACCTGCGGCGCTTCCCGCTTAACACGCTGAAGATCGACGGCCAGTTCGTCCGCGCTGCTCCGAGCGACGAAGGCGATGCCCGCATCGTTGTGGCGCTGGCCGGTCTGGCGAGCGGCCTCGGTCTGCACGTTGTGGCCGAAGGTGTCGAAACCGAACACCAGTACGAGTTCGTCAAGCACTGCGGCTGCGACGAAGCGCAGGGCTACCACCTGAGCCGGCCGCTGCCGCTGGATCAGTTCGAGCAGTTCGTGCGCAAGCGTTCGCTGCAGGCCGGCTGACGCGGCCGCGCCGCTAGACTGCGCCCTTCGCAGACTCGCGGAGGAACAGTCATGCACAAGGAGATCGTTTCGACGCCGGCGGCGCCTGCCGCGATCGGGCCGTACTCGCAGGCGGTGAAGACCGGGCTCGTCGTCTTCACTTCGGGCCAGATCGGGCTCGACCCGAAGACCGGGGAGCTGGTGAGCGGCGAATTCGAGGCGCAGGTGCGCCAGTCCTTCGCCAACCTTGCGGCGGTTGCAAAGGCGGCGGGCGGATCGCTCGCCAACGCCGTGAAGTTCTCGCTGTTCCTGACCGACCTCGCGAAGTTCGCGACGGTCAACCAGATCATGAGCGAACTCGTGCCGCAACCGTATCCGGCGCGATCGACCGTCGGCGTGGCAAGCCTGCCCAAGGGAGCACAGTTCGAAGTCGAGGCGGTGCTCGTCCTCTAGGGGCGGTCGCTTGGCGCGTCCACCGGCCGGAGCAGCGACCGGGCGCGACATGGCGGCGCGTCTGGCGGCGATCGGCCTGCGCAGTGACTGGGACTTCGTCCTGCACCTGCCGCTGCGCTACGAGGACGAGACCCTCGTCGTTCCGATCGGTGAGCTTCGCGACGGCGCGGAGGCCCAGGTCGAGGCGACAGTCACGGCGGCCGAAGTCGTGTTTCGCGGGCGGCGCCAGCTGCACGTCACGGCCCGCGATGACGCGGGCGGCACGCTGGTGCTGCGCTTCCTGCACTTCTATCCGTCACAACTGAAGCAACTGGCGGTGGGACGGCGTATCCGCGCGTTCGGCTCCGTGCGGGGCGGGCTTGCTGGCCTGGAGATGGTGCACCCGCGCGTTAAGCCGGTGCGTGAAGGCGAGCCGCTGCCCGCGGCGCTGACGCCGATCTATCCGACGACAGCCGGCGTGTCGCAGACCTGGCTGCGGCGACGCATCGAACGCGCGCTCGCGGCGGTCGACCTGCGGGATGTGCTGCACCAGCCGCTGCGCGCTCGATGGCCGCTGCTGCCGCTGCGCGCGGCGCTCGAGCGGCTGCATCATCCACCGCCGGACGCGGACGCGGGCCGGCTGGCGGACCGCACCGACCCGGCCTGGGAACGCCTGAAATTCGACGAACTGATTGCGCAGCAGATTGCGCTGCGCTTCGCGCGGGCGGCGCGGCAGCGTCGCATGGCGCCGAGGCTGCTGGCCGACAGCCTGAGCGCGCAGTTGCTCGCGGCGCTGCCGTTCGAGCTGACACGCGCTCAGCAGCGCGTCTGGAATGAGGTCGAGGCGGACCTCGCGCGCGAGCATCCGATGCAGCGGCTGGTGCAGGGCGATGTCGGCAGCGGCAAGACCGTCATCGCCGCACTCGCGGCCGCACGGGCTATCGAGTCCGGCTGGCAGGCCGCGCTGATGGCGCCGACGGAGCTGCTCGCCGAGCAGCACTTCGGGCGCATCGCCGAGTGGCTGACACCGCTGGGAGTGCGCAGCACGTGGCTCGCGGGCCGGCTCACCGCAGCCGGCAAGCGCAATGCCCAGGCGGAGGTGGCCGAAGGCTCGGCCCAGCTTGTCATCGGCACGCATGCGCTGATCCAGGAGGCGGTGAGCTTCGCCAGGCTCGGGCTGGCGATCATCGACGAGCAGCACCGCTTTGGCGTCGCGCAGCGGCTGGCGCTGCGCGGCGCGGACGGAGCGCTGGCACCGCACATGCTGATGCTCTCGGCAACGCCGATCCCGCGCACGCTGGCGATGAGCTACCTCGCCGACCTCGACGTCTCCGTCATCGACGAGTTGCCGCCGGGCCGCCAGCCCGTCGTCACGAAGCTCATTGCGGCGCGCCGGCGCGACGAGGTCATCGCCCATATTCGCGCCGATGTCGCTGCGGGCCGCCAGGCCTACTGGGTCTGCCCGCTGGTCGAGGAAAGTGCCGTCGTCGAGGCGGCCGCTGCGGTCGAAACCCATGCGCGCATTGCGCAACTGCTTCCGGAGCTGCGCGTCGGACTGCTGCACGGGCAGCTGCCCGCGGCGGAGAAGACCGAGGTGATGCAGCAGTTCGCCGGCCGGGCGATCGACGTACTGGTGGCGACGACGGTCATCGAGGTCGGAGTCGACGTGCCTAACGCGACGCTGATGGTGATCGAGCATGCCGAACGCTTCGGGCTGGCGCAGCTGCACCAGCTGCGTGGCCGCGTCGGACGCGGTGCCACGCAGAGCTACTGCATCCTGCTCTACGACGAGCCGCTGTCCGAGGCTGCGCGCGAGCGCCTGAAGATCATCTATGAGACCCGCGACGGATTCGAGGTCGCGCGCCGCGACCTTATGATGCGTGGTCCAGGCGAGTTCCTCGGCAGCCGCCAGTCGGGCGTGCCGCTGCTGCGGCTGGCCGACCTGGAGCGGGACGCGGCGCTGGTGGAGCAGGCCCGCAGTGCGGCCGAAGTGCTGCTTGCTGCCGATCCGGCGGCTGCACGCGAGCACGTGAAGCGGTGGTACGAAGGACGATATGAATTCCTCGCGGCCTGATCAACGCGCATGACACTCACCGAGCTCAGGTACATCGTCGCCGTGGCGCGCGAACGCCACTTCGGCCGCGCGGCTGATGCCTGCTTCGTCAGCCAGCCGACGCTGTCCGTCGCAATCAAGAAGCTCGAGGAGGAACTCGGCACGCAGATCTTCGAGCGGCGCACCAACGAGATCACGGTCACGCCGGTGGGGGAGCGCATTGTCGCGCAGGCCCAGAAAGTGCTCGACGAAGCCGCGCGCATCAAGGAGATCTCACGCCAGGGCAAGGACCCGCTGGCCGGGCCGCTGCGCCTCGGCGTCATCTACACGATCGGTCCTTACCTGCTGCCCGGGCTCGTCCGTCAGCTGATAAAGGATGCGCCGGAGATGCCGCTTTTGCTGACCGAGAATTTCACGGTCAAGCTGGTGGAGCTGCTGAAAAATGGCGAAATCGACGTCGCGATCATGGCGCTGCCGCTGCCGCAGACCGGCCTGCTGCTACGCCCGGTCTACGACGAACCCTTCATCGTCGCGATTCCGAAGCATCACGCCTGGGCACGGCGCAAGGCTATCCCGAGCGAGGATCTGAAGAAGGAAACGATGCTGCTGCTCGGCACCGGCCACTGTTTTCGCGACCAGGTGCTCGAGGTGTGTCCCGAGCTTTCGCGCTTCTCTTCGTCGGCGGAAGGCATCCAGAAGACCTTCGAGGGTTCGTCGCTCGACACGATCCGCCACATGGTGGGATCGGGTCTCGGCGTGACTGTGCTGCCGCTAACCTCGGTGCCGCAGAAGCCGCCGCGCGACTCGCTGCTCGAATACATCCCGTTCAAGCCGCCTGCGCCCGACCGGCGCGTCGTGCTGGCGTGGCGCAAGTCGTTCACGCGCGGCCCCGCGATCGAGGCGCTGCGGCAGGCCATCCTCAAGTGCCCGCTGCACGGAGTGACGAAGCTGCCCGACGCGGCTATCGAGTCCTGGTGAGCGGGCCGTACCTATTGACGCCGTAGGAAATCCCGATTGGCCATCCATCGGACGAGCCGCTAGCATCGGTTCGAATCATCGACGGAGACCTCCATGGCGAAGAAGAGCAAGACGGCGGCTGGCGCGAACGGCGTACCCGGCATCGACATCGGCATCGGCGACAAGGACCGCGCGAAGATCGCCGAGGGACTTTCGCGAGTTCTCGCCGACACCTACACGCTGTACCTGAAGACGCACTCCTTTCACTGGAACGTCGAAGGTCCGATGTTCAATACGCTGCACCTGATGTTCATGGAGCAGTACACCGAACTGTGGAATGCGCTCGACGCAATCGCGGAGCGCATCCGTTCGCTCGGCTACCCGGCGCCCGGCACCAACAGCGAGATGGCGCACCTCACCTCGATCGACGAGACGCCGGGCGTACCGGAAGCGATGGACATGGTGCGGCTGCTGGTCTCGGGCCACGAGGCGGTCGCGCGCACTGCGCGCAAGGTGTTCCCGGCCGTCGACAAGGCCGGCGACGAGTCCAGCGCCGACCTGCTGACGCAACGGCTGCAGATCCACGAGAAGACCGCCTGGATGCTGCGCAGCCTGCTGAAGTAGGGAGCGGTGGGTTCGGAAGAGACGTGGAAGTCGCGCGGCCTCCGGTCAGGCGTCCGCGGGAGCGGCTTCAGGCAGGCCGCATTCGCACCGTGGTGGTGACTACTGGGCCCGTATGGTGACCCCCGCCGCATCGCTCCCGCTGACGACATAGCGGGCGCGGTCGCGCACGCGAATGACACCTTCGCCCGGCGAGGCCACCGGAGGCGGGAAGCGCAAATCGCTCTCGCTGCAGCGGGTATGAGTGCGCGTCGCGCCGGGCGCCAGCGTGTAGCCCTCGCCATCGACTTCGTAGCGGACGGCGCTGTCGGTGGCGTTCCTGACCTCGAATGTCGTGGCGGCACTGCGCGGCTGGGCGATGAGCTGGACCGCGTAGAAGCGCCGGCTGTTCGGGCTCTGCGCGACGCCGATGCCGATCGCGGTGGCGGACGCAAGCAGCAGGTTGCGCCGGTGCTCGGGCGACCGCTCCCAGCCGGCCAGCAGACGCGCGGCCAGTTCGTCGGGCGTGAATCCGAGCGAATTGAAAACATAGGCGATGTTCTCGCCGAGGGCACAGTAGTCGTACCCCTCGGCGGCGACCCGGTCCGCGGCGCGCTGGCCGTCAGCCTCGTGCCCGTAGCGCTCGGTGCTCGCCATGAAGTCGGCGAACCGTTGCGCGGCGGCAGCGAGTCGCGGGTCGGGTGCGACGGGCGCCAGGGTGTTGCGACCGCGCACCGTGTTGGTCAGCTCGACGATCCGTGCCTGGATCTGCGGCAGGTCCAGGCGTTCGCGCGGGGCCTGCGCGGCCGCCGGCGTGGCCAGCATCGTCAGGGCGACGGAGGTCACAGCGAAGCACTGCATGTGCAAGGATCGACTCATCGGAATGGCAATACGGCAAGGATAGATCCGCAACCGGGACATGCGGCCAGGGCCGGCCTGCAGAAGCCGGTACCATTCCCGCCGGCACGTCTCGCCTGAATCCGGCTGCGACATCCCCACTGCAAGACCTACCGTGCTTGACAAGATCTTCGGTCCTCCGCTGCACGAACACGTCGACCCGGCGCAGCGTCTCATTGGCATCGCTGCGTTGCCGGCGGATTCTGCCGTGCTGGCGCAATTGCTCCGATCCGAACCGGTCGCCGAGGTGCGCGCTGCGGCGGCCCGGCGGTGCGCCAATGCCGTCGCGCTGACGACCGCACTGCGTTCGGAGGCAGAGCCGTCCGTGAAAGCGGCGATCGTCGCCGCGCTCGGCAAGGTGCTTGCCGATTCCGCTGCCGACGCCGACCTACGTGCCGCGCTGGACTCGCCGGAATGCACCGACGGCGTGCGTGGCCAGGTTGCGCTGCAGGCGCAGAGCGAAGAGCGGCGCCGCGCCGCGATTGATCGGATCTTGGACGAGAACGTGCTGGTGGACGTCGCGCTCGAGGCGGAACATGCGTCCGTGCGACTCGCTGCCGCGGAGCGGGTGCACGCGCCAGATGCGTTGCGCCGCTTGCTCAAGGGCGCGCGGGACAAGGATCGTGGCGTAACGCGCCTGGCGCGCGAGCGCCTCGACGCGATCAGCCAGCGCGCGCAGACGGCGGACGCCGCCGATGCGCTACTGCGCGAAGCCGAAGCGCTGGTGGCGCAGTCCGGCCCGATCGTGACGGCAGCGGTCGAGCTCGACCGGCGCTGGAAAGCGCTCGGCCTGGGCGAGGACGCAGAACGGCTCGCACGCTGGGATGCGATCGGCCGCCAGATGCAGCAACGCTTCGATCGCGAGCTCGCCGAACAGAGGACACACACGCAGTTCGAGCAACGCCTCAACACATGGCTGGCATCGCTGCAGTCGCCGCCTTCGGTTACTGTGCTTCCCGCGCTGCGCGATGAACTGGCGGCGTTGCGCGCAGAGGCCCTCCAGCACGACGAGGCGGAGGCCGGGGCGCGGCTGGAGCGCGCCGCGCTGCAGCTCGTTCAATGGGAGCAGGCGGCGACCGCGCTGGCGGCGGCCGAAGCCCTCGTCATCGAGGCCGAGCAGCTGGCCGCCGGAACGCCGATCGACGATGCGCAGTTGCCGACCCGCTGGCAGGCGCTGGACCTGGCAGTCCGCACGCCGGCGCTGACGCGCCGCTTCGAGTCGGCTCTGCTCGTCATCGAACAACGCCGACTGGCACAGGTGCGCGCCGCCCAGCAGGAGCAGGGCGCGGCGCGGCACGAGCTGCACGCCGCGCTGCATGAAGCCGAGCTTGCGCTGGCAGCCGGACACGTGCAGGAAGCGCGTGCGGCCGCGGACCGGACGCGTGCGCTGAAGGCCCAGTCCGGCGTGCTGCCCAAGCCCACGATCCAGCGGCTGAGCCGGGTCGTGCAGCAGCTGGTCGATCTCGAACGCTGGCAGTCGTTCGGCCAGCACACGGCGCGGGTGCAGCTGTGCGAGCGTGCCGAGGGCATGCCACAGCAGGGCCACACGCCGGCGCAGCTCGCACGCGAGGTGCAGCAGCTGCGCGCTGAATGGAAGAAACTCGACGAACAGCATGCCGGGGTGCCGAAGCCGCTGTGGGAGCGTTTCGATGCTGCCTGCGAACGGGCCTACGCGCCGGCGGCGCGGCACTTTGCCGAACAGGCCGCGCAGCACAAGCAGGCACGCCGGCAGCGCGACGAGTTCGTAACCGCCGCTGCGGCGCGCGTGCCGGCGCTGCTGGAGGAGCCGCGCGACTGGCGCGCCATCGAGCGCTCGATGCGGGAAATCGAAGCGGCCTGGCACGGGAAGGATCTCGGCAGCGTCGAGCCGGCCGCCTGGAAGAAGCTGGATGTGAAGCTGAAGGCCGCGCTCGCGCCGCTGCACGACGCGTTGCGGGCAGCGCGCGACCAGGCGCGACAGGAGCGTGAAGCGATGATCACCGAGGCGGAAGCGCTCGTGGCGCGCGCCGCGGAACGCGACGCGCCGTCGCTGGTGAAGGGACTGCAGTCGCGCTGGCAGGCGAATGCGAAGTCGATCGTGCTGCCGCAGCGCGACGAGCGCGCGCTGTGGGACCGATTCCGTGCCGCGTGCAACGGCGTGTTTGAAGCCCGCGAAGGCTCGCGCCGGCAGGCGGACGAGCGCCGCCACGCGCAGCGCCGGAGTTTCGAACTGGTGTGCGAGCAACTGGAGCAGCTGGCGCATTCGGACGAGGGGGACGCGGCGCAGGTGCGCCAGCGCCAGCGCGAACTGCAGGACCAGTGGACCCGGGCGGTGGCCGAGAGCGGCCCGGTTCCGGCGGCGCTCGACGCGCGCTTCAGAGCCGCGCGCCATGAGGTCGAGCAGCGGCTGCGCGGACAGGCGCGCGCGAGCGAAGCGGCGACGTGGGAAGCGCTGCTGGCGCGCGAGCGGTTGTGCGAGGAACTCGACGCGCTCGCGCTTCAGGATAGTGTCGCCGACGCCGCGACGGTGGCATCGGTGCCGCAGCGCTGGACAGCACTGGCGCCAGTGTCCGCCGATTGGGACAAGAGGCTGCTGCAGCGGCGCGACGCGGCGCTGCACGCCCTGGCGGACGAAGACGCCCGCTACGATCACGCCGATCGTGTCAAGAAGTGCGTGGCCACACGCCGCGATGCACTGCTCGAACTCGAGTTGACGCTCGGGTTGGACAGTCCGTCCGATCTGCAGCCGCAACGGCTTGCGGTGCAGGTCAAGCACCTGCGTGACCGCTTCAAGCGCACCACCTCGGGCGGCGCGGGCAGCACCGTCGAAATGCTGCTCGAATGGTGCGCCCTGCCGGGGATCGTCGAGCCGCGCGACCTGAAGCGCGTCGAGCGCATCGTTGCGAAGATCGATCGGCGGCGCTGATCTCGGCCGCAACGGCCGCTGGCGCCGTGGCGGCTAGCGGGAGTTGGCGTCCGCGAGGATCGACGCGGCGGCGTCGGCCAGCACCTGGCAGCCGAGCACGATGTCATCCTCACGGCTGTCTTCCGCGAAGTCGTGGCTGATGCCGCCGATTGATGGAATGAAGAGCATTGCGGCAGGCAGGCACGCGGAGACGATGCCGGCATCGTGAAAGGCGCCGCTCGGCATGCGCTGCCACAGGCCGGGCGCGCGGCGTTCAGCCGCTCTCTCGAGGTGCTGCTGCAGCCGGCCATCCATGCGCGTCGGTGCAATCGGCGCGCGCGAACGCACGGCTTCGACCGTGACCCCGCCGCGCGAGTTGATGTCCGCGACGAGGCGATCGGCCACCTTCTCGAAGGCGTCGAGCGGGGCGTCCTCGATGTCGCGGAACTGGAGATCGAGCTCTGCATAGCCCGGCACGATCGAAGCGGCGTTCGGTTCGACGCGCACACGGCCCATCGTCCAGACGCTGCGTTCGGCCGCGACCTTCGGGAATTCCTGGTTGATGCGGTGCGCGAGTTCGTAGAGCGCGGCCGCGGCATCCCGGCGTCGCGCCATCATCGTCGTGCCGGCGTGGTTCTGCTGGCCGCGAAAGACGAAGCGGATGCCGCGCAGCCCGACGATGCCGGTGACGACTCCGATGCGGCGTCCGGCCTCTTCGAGGTGCGGGCCCTGCTCGATGTGAGCCTCGATGAAGCCGGTGTAGCGCCCGCGATCGAGAGGCAGGCGCCGCACGTCCGCGAGGCCGGCATCTCGCAGTGCCCCCGCAAGCGACATGCCACGGCTGTCCGCGGCCCCCTGCTCGATGGCCGGAGTCAGCACGCCGGTGAAGGAACGGCTGCCGAGGCAGCCGACAAAGCGCGCTTCCTCGTCCTGGAACGAGATCACATCGAGCGGCAGTGGCCGCCGTGCCGGATCCTCCGCAAACGCGCGCGCCACTTCGAGCGCGTAGATCACGCCCAGTGCGCCGTCGAGCCAGCCGCCGGTCGGCTGCGTGTCGGAATGCGAGCCGAGCAGCAGCGCCCTGCCCGGATGGCGCGAACGGCCGAGGACGTTGCCGACTCCGTCGATCGTGGCCTCGAGGCCGGCCTCTTCGCAGCGGCGCATGAGCCAGCGTCGCGCCTCCATGTCGGCGGCGCTGAAGGCGGGCCGCACGACGCCCCGGCCGTGGGCGCCGATGGCGCGCAGCGCGCGCAGGTCCGAAAGCAGACGATCGGGATCGATGGCGGGCATGGGCAACATTCTAGGAGTCGATCAACAGGCCGCCCGTTGCGCAGTGGGAAGATCCGCAGCGTCAATGCATGGTTGCAGATTTCCGATACGTCGACATGACCGCGCTGCTGGATCGCTACATTCCACGCCCCGATGTGCGCGAGCGCTTCGAAACCACGGTTCGCGCGCCCGCGGCCCTGGTCATGGAAGTCGCAGCGCACTTCGACATGCAGTCCTTGCCGGCCGTGAAGGCCATCTTCCGGCTGCGCGAGGTGCTGATGGGATCGAGCGCTGGCGCGGACCGTCGTCCGCAGGGCCTGCTCGAGGAGACGAAGAGTCTCGGGTGGGGTGTACTCGGCGAGGAACCCGGCAGGTACGTGATCTGCGGCGCCACGTGCCGGCCCTGGGAGGCCGATGTCCGGTTTCATGCGCTTCCGTCCGGCACATTCGCGGACTGCGCCGACCCGGGCCAGGTGAAGATTGCCTGGACGCTGGAGACGCTGGCCATGGCGCCGGACGTCACGCAGTTCGCGCAGGAGACGCGTGCTGTGGGTACCGACGGGGACAGCCGCAGGCGCTTCAGGCGCTACTGGCGCTGGGCACGTTTCGGAATCATCGCGATTCGGCTGCTGCTGCTGCCTGCTGTCCGGCGCGAAGCGGAGCGACGGTGGCTGCTCGAGACCAGGGGCCGGACCCTGTGAGCGGGCAGCGCACTGCGAGTTGATCGTATGTCGTCACTTCCTTCGCAGTATCCGTCCGACCGGCAGCAACTCGTTGTCGCGTCATCTCCGCCGGGCCGTCCTGCGGATGTCCCGCAGATGCGTGACAGGATCGGCTCGCCGGGTGTCGATGAGACTGGGGATTCCTGCCCCTGCGGAGCCGGCGGGCGCGGCCTTAGCGGGTTGCCGCTAATCCCACCGTGCCGTGTCAGCCCGGCGTCCGCGGCGAGCGTTGGAATGCCTGCCACCCGAGAGGACCTCATGAAACGCCTTGCACTCGCCTTCCTGCTCACTGCGACGACGTGCTCCGCCTTCGCTACCGACGTCGGTGTGTCGATCAGCATCGGCCAACCCGGCTTCTATGGCCAGATCGACATCGGCAGTGCGCCGCGCCCGGTGCTGATCTATCCGCAGCCGGTCGTGATCCAGAGAGTGCAGGTGGTGCAGCCGATGCAGCCGATCTACCTGCACGTGCCGCCGGGTCACGCGAAGCACTGGTCGAAACACTGCCAGAAGTACGACGCGTGTGCGCGGCCGGTGTACTTCGTCAAGGACGACTGGTACGAAAACACGTATGTCCCGTACTACGCGCAGGAGCACGGCAAGGGCCACGGTAACGGCAACGGCAAGGGCCACGGCAAAGGCAGGGACTGAGGCGACAGGCCTCGGGGCACCTTCAGGATCCCGCGCCGGCCCAGCGGGCGCGGATCGACTCGATGCGTGCGCGGTTCACGCCGAAGTCCTTGCGGCCGAGGCGCGAGGCCGAACGGACCTGAATGACGTTGGCGGACGGGTCCAGCCAGAACTCGGCATCGTCGACGAAGCGCAGCCAGCGCGTCATGAACTCCACACGCAGGTAATCCGGGCGTTCCTCGACGATCCGCGCGTCGGGCCGCGCCGCCACGATCACCCGCAGCCGCGCGATGGCGGTCGCCGCATCGCCGCGCACCGGCAACGGTTCGATCTGCGCATAGCGGCTTGAGTACTCACCGTCCGGCCACAGGGCCGCCTGGCTGCTCACGCTGTTCGGGGTGCGCGACGGCGCCTTGAGCCGGCCATCCCGCACGCCGAGGTCCCCGGGCGCCTGTCCCATCAGCCAGCCGAACTGGCCTGCCGCCAGCACCAGCAGCGGCAGCAGGATGAAGACGAAACCGAGCAGGGCGAGGATGCGCATCGGATGCTCATCAATTGCGGAACGACGCGATGAAAGCACGGTCGATGCGATCCTTCCAGCGCCACAGCCACTCGCCGGGCCAGGCGACGCCGTTCCACGACGCGATCGCGTGCTGCGGCCCGGTCGCGAGCAGGTACAGCGCCGTGCGCTGAGGCGTATGCCGGCGCAGTCTTTGTCCCGCGGCCGCGCGCAGCAGGTTGTCGGCGAGCGGCGGCCCGGCCCGCACCGCGTAGACACCGGAGCGGGCGCGCGGCTCGTCCATCATCGTCGCCACGTCTCCGGCCGAAAAGACGGTGTCGTGCGAGACCGAGCGCAGGCAGCGGTCGACCAGGATGAAACCGTCGGCGTCGGTGGCGAGTCCCGATTCACCCACCCAGGGTGGCGGTGCCGCGCCGCTCGCGATCAGCGTCAGGTCGCTCGGCAGCGAGGCGCCTTCGCGCAGGTCGACGTGGTCGCTGTCGACGCGCACCGCGCTGGAGTCGACCACCCGCACCTGCGCGCGGGCCAGCGTCGCCCGGGCCAGCGTGCGCGCGCGTTCGCCGTGTCCCGGCAGCAATGCCCCGCCGGTGACGAGCTGCACCTGCGTGCCGTTGCCGGCCGCGCGCAACGCATAGGCGATCGCCAGCGTCACTTCGATGCCGCTGGCGCCCGCACCGATCAGCGTGATGCGGGGCCGGTCGGCTTCGGCCAGCCGCGGCGCGAGCGCGCTCCAGCGCGCGACGAACGGCTCGATCGGCCGCAGCGGCAGCGCCCATTGGCGCGCGCCCTCGATCGCATCGGTGGCGATTTCCGAGCCGGTTGCGACGGAGACGAGGTCGTACTCGAGCGGGACTCCGGGCCCGGTGCGTGCCTGCCGTGCGCCGGCGTCGAGGTGGACGATCGGGTGCGGCAGCAGCGGGGCGCCTGCCGCGTGTGCCAGCGGCCGCAGCGGAATCGTGAGGTCGTCGAGCGTGTAGTGACCCGCAATCCATCCGGGCAGCATGCCGCTGTAGAGCTGCCGCTCGTGCGGCGTCACCAGCATGACCTCGAGGCCGGGCGGACGACGCCGCGCGAGTTCGCTCAGCACGAAGATGTGCGCGTGTCCTCCACCCAGCAGCAGCAGTCGCGTCATGGCGTGGCGAATGATATGTCGACGGAAGAGGCGAGCCCGCGGCGGCCGGTGTCGTCGCTGTCCAAGGCGAACGACGCCGGCCGCAACGCCTTCATGACCAGCGCGCCCGGTCGAGCGCGCCGGCGGCGAACGCTGCCTCCAGGTCGTCAGGACGGTCGAGATCCGGCAGCGCATGCAGTTCAGCAAGGCGGAGCCCGTGCCCGACGCAGCGCCGGCGGGTTGCATCGAGCACCTTGTCGCTGCCCCACTCGATGTCCGTGAAGAGTTCAGGATGCGGTTCGCGTATGCCGATCAGCACGTAGCCGCCATCGTGCGCCGGCTGCAGCACGACATCCGAGCGCGCGAGCCGCGTGCGAGCCTGACGCAGATCGTCCGGTGCCTGCGCCGGGCAGTCGGTGCCGATCAGGATCGAGTCCATGTCCAAAGCGTGGGCGTAGCGGACGGCGGCGAGCATGCGCTGCCCCAGGTCGCCGTCCGGCTGGTACAAGAGCTCTGCTCCGAAGCGACGCGCGAGTTCCTCACTGCCGGAATCGGCCGGCCCGTCAAGCCACAGCGCAACGTGCGCACAGGCCTCGCGGGCACGCTGCAGCGCCCGTTCGGTCAGATGCGCCTGCAGTTCGGCGGCGCGTACGGCGCCGAGACGGGAAATCAGTCGCGTCTTCACCTGGCCGGGCACCGGTGTTCGTGCCAGCACAGCGATCTGCCAGCCACGCATCAGCGCACCTCGCGATAGTCGCGCGCGAGTACCGTCGGGTCCGCGCCGCGCCAGTAGCGCCAGCGCAGCGACCACATCTGCGTGATCGTGCGCCAGATGCCGCGCTGTTCCCAGCGGCGGCCGGAGGTTACGACCGACGTGGCAATGGCGGCAGGCCGTGTGATGGCGCGCGCGCGGCGGCTCAATTCAACGTCTTCCATCAGCGGGATGTCGGCGTAGCCGTGTAGCGTTCGGAACAGGCCGGTCTCGACGAAGAGCGCCTGGTCGCCGGTGCAGATGCCGGTCAGGCGCGAGCGCAGGTTCATCAGGTGCGCGACCAGCACGAGCCATGGCGAGTGGCCGTCGATGCGGACATCGAAGCGGCCCCAGCGCGCTCCCCGCGCCAGAGCGTGGGCGATCAGCAGGTCGGCATCGCGCGGCAGCCGGGTGTCGGCATGCAGGAAGAGAAGCACGTCGGCGTCGACGGCGCGCGCTGCTCCAGCGTTCATCTGCCGCGCGCGCCCCCGATCGCTCTGCACGGCAAGGTCGGCCTGCGCCCGTGCGCGCGCCGCCGTGTCGTCGTCGCTGCCGCCGTCGACGACGATGAGGTGCGCGCCGCGGGCACGCAACGGCTGCAGCGCAAGCAGGGCGGCATCGATACCGGCCGCCTCGTTCAGCACCGGCATGACGATTGCCAGTCGCAGCGGCACGGCGGAAGCCTCCATGCCGTTCAGCGCAGGCGCGGGCGCTTCGGCGCCGACCCGGGCATCGTTTCCTCGACGACTGCGAGCAGTTCGCGCGCGCCAATCACATGCACGCCGGCAGGCAGACGCCCGATGGCCGTCAGCATGGCGAGCGCGGCCGTGCGCGGGCGCAGTGCCTGGACCTGCGCGGGCAGCATGATGTCGAGAACCATGCGGCTTGCCGAGTGCACGGCGCGGCCCAGCCACGGGCCGCTTGCCTCGGCGATCTCAGCCTGCGTCGGACGCACGATGACCAGCGTCTCGAACTCCATCTGCACAATCGCGAGTTCCTGCTCGCTGCTGATAGTGTGCGAGGCGGCATTCATCTGCAGTAGCGCGGACAGTGGAGAGATCACCACGAGGCGGCGGGCCCCTGCGCCCTGCGCGATGCGTGCAGCGTCGACCAGGTGCGCGGCATCGAACACGGCGACCGGCGAGGCCTGCGGCACGAAGGTGTCGGGCCCGGTCAGGCAGACGTAGGCATCGTCGGCCGCGATGACCGAACTGCCGATGAGCCACGGCCGGTACTTCGCAGTGGCCGAGGCGATCATCCGTTTCAGGCCGACATGCACGAGGCGGTAGTCGGGAGACGCGACCAGCGCCGCCATCAGCTCCTCGCCGAGCGCCCCCGCCATGCCGAGCGCCAGCGCGGCCCGCGATTCGCCGTCGCGCGCACCGGGCGGGGCGGGTGCGGCCATGGCGCCGGTCGTCATGGCGATGGCGTGCGCCCGCCGGATTCCGGCGCGTAGGCGGGCGTCCGGTCTCGCCACAACGCAGGCAGTGAAGCCAGCACGCGCGCCAGCGATGCGTCACCGCGTCGCCAGGCCTGGAAGGCCGTGAGCACGGCCCAGTGCCCGCGCGTGACGGTGCCACGCTTCCAGGCGCCGGCGGCGTACTTGCTGGCTTCGGCCATTGTCGGGTACACGTGGATCGTGCCGAGGATCTTGTTGAGCCCGATCCCGTGCTTCAACGCCAGCACGAATTCGGCGATCAGTTCGCCCGCGTGGGCTCCGACGATCGTCACGCCGAGGATGCGGTCGGTCCCGGGCCGGGTCAGAACCTTCACGAACCCACGCGCCTCGCCTTCGGCGATCGCGCGGTCCAGATCGTCGATGCCGTAGACCGTCGTGGTGTGCGGAACGTTCTGGGCGCGCGCTTCCTGCTCGCAGAGTCCGACCCGGGCGACTTCAGGATCGGTGAACGTGACCCACGGGATCACGCGATAGTCGGCGTCGAAGCGCCGGAACCCGCCGAACAGCGCGTTCACTGCGGCGTACCAGGCTTGGTGTGCCGCGGTGTGTGTGAATTGATACGGGCCTGCGACATCTCCGCACGCCGTGATGTTCGGGTAGATCGTCTGCAGTGCTGCGTCGGTGGCCACGGTGCGCTGAGGTGTGGTCTCGATACCCAGTTCCTCGAGGCCGTAGCCCTCGGTGTTGGCGATGCGGCCGACGGCCACCAGGACGTCGTCGAATGGCACGCGCACTTCATGACCGTCGCGATCGGCGATCAGCACCTTTTCCCCGCCTTCGATGACGAACCGCACCGCCTTGTGTCCGGGCAGCACACGCACGCCATCGGCCTGCAGGCTGGTGTGCACGAGGTCGCTGGCCTCGACATCCTCGCGAAAAAGCAGCCGCGGCAGCATCTCGACCTGCGTGACGGCCGCACCGAGGCGCGCGAAGGCCTGCGCCAGCTCGCAGCCGATCGGGCCGCCGCCGAGCACCAGCAGTCGCCGCGGCAGGGTGCGCAGGTTCCACACGGTGTCCGACGTCAGGCAGTCCATGTCCGCAAGTCCGGGGATCGCCGGCACGAACGGCCGGGCGCCGGCGGCGACGACGATGCTGCGTGTCGCCAGCACGCGGGTGCCTGACGCGGTCGCCACTTCGACGGTCCAGGGCGTCGTGATGCGCGCGGTGCCCTGGATGCACTCGACGCCGAGCGCGGTGTAGCGTTCGACCGAGTCGTGCGGCTCGATCTCGCGGATCACGCGCTGCACGCGCGCCATCACGTCCGCGAAGTCGAACTCCGCGTGCGCCCGGGCAATGCCGAACTCGCGCGCCCGGACGATCTGCGACAGCAGCTTTGCGGAACGGAGCAGCGCCTTCGAGGGGACGCAGCCGGTGTTCAGGCAGTCGCCGCCCAGGCGGTGCTTCTCGATGAGCGCCACCTTCGCCTTCGTGGCCGCGCCGACGTAGGCCGACACGAGACCGGCGCTGCCGGCCCCGATGACGACCATGTTGTAGTCGAAGTGCGCCGGCCGGCGGTCAGCCCAGCGCGCATAGACGCGGCGTGCGCGAAGCGCCGCCACAATCCAGCGAGCGAGCAGCGGAAACACCGCAAGCAGCGTCAGTGCGGCGACCAGGCCGACGCTGATGCGGAACTCGCCCAGCTTGCTGCCGGCGAACACATAGGCAATCGTGGCCGGCAGCATCGCCAGCTGGCTCACCCAGATGAACGTGCGCACCGGGATCGTCGTCAGCCCCATCAGCAGGTTGACGAGCCAGAAGGGGAACACGACGACCAGCCGCAGCGAGGCGAGGTAGAACGCCCCATCGCGGCGGAAGCCCTCATTGAACGTGCGCAGGCGATCGCCGTAGCGGCGTTGCACCCAGTCGCCCAGCAGCAGGCGCGAGATCAGGAAGGCGAGCGTCGCGCCAATCGTCGACGCAAACGACACGAGCAGTGTCCCCAGAAAGACACCGAAGAGTGCGCCGCCGATCAGCGTCATTGCCGCTGCGCCCGGCACGCTCAGCGCGGCGATCGCGACATACAGCACGAAGTAGAGCGCCGGAACTGCGACGGGATGGCGCGCCTGCAGCGCGTCGATGCCGGCCCGTTGCGCCTGGAAGAACTCGACGGTAAAGAACCGCCCGAGGTCGAGGACGAAGAAGGCCGCGATCGCCCCCGCCAGCGCGACGAGCAGCAGCGCGCGCCGCGTCGTCACGCCCGAACCCCGGGAGTGCGGAACGTGGACGGCAGTCGCGCGCGCACGTCTTAAGCCGCCGCCGCGGCGCAGGCGGCGCGCGCGATGCGGCCGAGGGCGTCGTCGACGGTGTAGTCCGGCCCGTGCGCCATGCGATGCGCGTAGGACATTTCGGCGGCAGACCCCCCGGGCCACAGACGCCGGAACTCGCGATCCCACGCCGTCGCGTCGAACCGGACGTCGAGGGCGTCGACGTACACGCCGGCCACGTCGGTGCCGTAGCGGCGCGCGGACGCCAGCGCGGCAGGCACGGGGTGCGTGGCGATGCGCGTGATCAGGCCGGAGCGGTTACCACGGAAGTTCGGCATGCCCGCGGCGCCGTTGTTGACGACGGCGCATTCGCCGGCAGCGGTGGCGACGAGCTTCAGCGCCGGCAGGCACGTGTGCGTTGACGCGAACACGTCCACCGCGGCCTGCCCGAAAGCGCGCACGAGCGCGCTGTCGTCGCCGCCATGCAGCGCGTCGTGAGCGAAACGCCAGCCGGCCAGCGCCCACGCGTCGCCGTGCACGATGCCGATGCGCGCATCACCGACCGCGGCGACGCGATGCATCGGCAGCGCGGCGAGTCGGCTGCGCAGGCCCGGCAGCTCGCGCTCGGCCGCGCGGAGCGCGCCGCGCAACCGGCGCAGGATCCGGTTCGAGCGCTCGACATCCTCGTCCGGCACGCTCTCGGGGTAAGCGCAGCCGCAGCCGTTGGCCTCGACGTCGGACGCGGCTTCGGTCTCGACGTTGCCACGCAGCGCGACATGGCGCATGACGGCGCGGTCGACGGCTGCGCAGGCCGCCGCGTCCGCGTCGAACCAGTGAAAGTCGCCGTTGAACACGAGCCGCGCGGGCACCTGTTCGAGCGCTGCCATGCGCTCGATCTCGACGAGCGCCGGCAGATTGCCGTAGAGCCCGCCGATGACGTACAGCACCTCCGTGCTGAACTCGGCGTCGCGCGCGAAGGCTCGCGGCGAGTAGCCGTACGCCGGCGGGCAGCCCCGGCCCGGGCGGTAGCGGGTGGCGTCGTCCATGTGCAGCCTCAGCCCAGCGCCCCACCGCAGCTCGAACCCTGGCCTCCAGTGCAGCCGTAGCAGTGGTCGGCCGTGGCGATCGGGTTGTCGGCAAAGTCGCTTGTCAGCAGGTCGCGCAGGTGCAGGTGCGCCGCGCGGCGGCCGCCCTTGCGCATTGCCATGCCGAGCATCTGGTTGAAGTCGCAGTCGTAAAGGTGGCCGCGCCAGTCCACCGAGACGAGCGAGCGGCACATGACGCCGTCGAGGTTCTCGTCGCGATGCGCGCTACGCAGCTTCGCCATGTACTCGGCGAAGCAGCCGGTGCTGATCAGCGTGCTGCCGAAGCGGGCGATCGGCATGTTGGCGATCGTGAAGAGCCGGTTGAAGACAATGCCGAAGCGCTCGCCCAGCAGGCGCTTGTAGTCGGCCTCGAGCGCCGCCTGCGGCGGCGGCAGCGACGTGCCCTGCGGGTTGTAGACCAGGTCGAGCGTCAGGCCGGAGCCGCGCTGGCCATAGCCCAGCGTGTTCAGCGCCCGCAGCGCACGGATGCTCTTGTCGAACACGCCCTGGCCACGCTGCCGGTCGACGTTGTCCGACGAGTAACAGGGCAGCGACGCCACCACCTGCACGTGCTGCCCGGCGAGGAAGCCGGCAAGGTCTTCCTGCCCCGGCTCGACCAGGATCGTCAGGTTGCAGCGATCGATGACCTCGACGCCGCGCTCGCGCGCCGCGCGCACGAGTCGGCGAAAGTCCGGATTCAGCTCTGGCGCCCCGCCGGTGAGGTCGACCGTGCCGATGCCGCGCGCGTCGATGACGTCGAGCGCGAGGTCGAGGGTCGCGGCGTCCATCTGTTCCGTGCGATTCGGCCCGGCATTGACATGGCAGTGCAGGCACGACTGGTTGCACGTGTAGCCGAGATTGATCTGCAGCGTCGTAAGTTCACGGCGCCGCAGCGGCGGGAAGTCGGACACCTTGAGCAGGGGCAGCGTGGCGCGCATGGTCCGGTCCGGTAAGAAGGCCCTAGGTTAGTTCGCCGCGTGCCGCCGCCGGGTTACAGCCCCGCCGTACGCGGGGGCAATGCAGCGTGGACCGGCTGCTTTCCGGCAGCCCGGTGCGACGGCAGCGTCAGCTGCGCGCCCGCAGCCGGCGGATCAGTGACGACGTGTCCCAGCGGCGACCGCCCATGGCCTGCACGTCTGCGTAGAACTGGTCGATCAGTGCTGCCACTGGCAGCGGCGCGCCGTTGGCACGCGCTTCGTCGAGGCACAGCCCGAGGTCCTTGCGCATCCAGTCGACGGCGAAGCCGAAGTCGAACTTGTCGTCGATCATCGTCGTGCCTCGGTTGTCCATCTGCCAGCTCTGGGCCGCGCCCTTGCCGATGACCTGCAGCACGAGCTTCATGTCGAGTCCGGCCGCCTGGCCGAAGTGGATCCCTTCGGCGAGACCCTGCACGAGCCCGGCGATGCAGATCTGGTTCACCATCTTCGCGAGCTGCCCGGCGCCCGGTTCGCCAACGCGTGTGACCGCCTTGGCGTATGCCATCGCGACCGGCTGCGCGCGCTCGAACGGCTCCAGGTCGCCGCCGCACATCACCGTCAACGCGCCGTTGACGGCGCCGGCCTGACCGCCTGAAACCGGGGCATCGATGAAGTGCAGTCCACGGCTGCGCGCTATGCCGTGCAGCTCGCGGGCGACGCGCGCCGAGGCGGTGGTGTTGTCGACGGCAATCGCGGCCTTGTCCATGCCGGCGAAGGCGCCGTCGTCGCCGAGCATCACGCTGCGCAGGTCATCGTCGTTGCCGACGCAGGCGAAGACGATCTGCGCGCCGGCTGCCGCCTCGCGCGGCGTGCGTGCCGCACGGCCGCCGAACTCCTCCACCCACTGATCCGCCTTTTTCGTCGTGCGGTTGTAGACCGCCACGCGGTGTCCGGCGCGGGCGAGGTGGCCCGCCATGGGGTAGCCCATGACGCCGAGCCCGAGGAAAGCGACGGCGTGTTTCGGAACGGCTTCATAGGTCTTGGTCGTCATCGTGGCATCCGTCGGCGAGGGAGCGGACGATTCTACTGACGTCTGCGCGTTCGGCAGCGAGGGCAACGACTGACTGCGCTTGCAAGACGTGCGTCGACTCAGGTGTCAGCTGTTGTATCGAGACGGTGACGCGAACGACTCGAGGCGTCGGAACGGGGGATAGCGACGCGTTGCGGAAACGGTCGTTGACCGAAGAACCGGCCGTGCCGCCTGAAGCGGACGTAACGTTGCAGCGTCGATCAGCGCCTCGCAATCGCGGGATGGATTCGCAGAATTCAACAGAGCGAGTTGGATCGCGCCGGTCGACGCGACAGCTCGATGAACGCCTCTCGTTCTGACGCGATGGCCTACCGCCTCTGCGTCAGGCCATGACGAGCTCTTGATGTAGGTCGAATCGGGACCCCTTTGCCCACCTAGGTTGGTCTGAAGACAGACCAAAGAGGGGAAAGGTGCGCCATGAAAGCTCTTCGCCGATTGGTTTCCAGCTGTCTGGCTTCGTGCGTCGTCGTGACTTCCGCTTACGCGGCGCCTTACTCGCAATTCGTAGTCTTCGGCGACAGCCTGTCCGATGCGGGCAATGCGGCTGTCATCACCTCGAACCTGTTTCCGCCGTCGCCACCCTACGCCGGCACCTTCAGCAACGGGCCGACGGCAGCGCAGTACCTGGCGAACCGGCTGGGCGTGTCCGTAGAGGTCGGCTGGTCAGGCTTGAGCGCAACGGCGAACAACTACGCCGTTGGGGGCGGACTCAATGGCACCGGCAACTACAACGTCCAGATCGGCAATCCCCCGGGGCTGGGCGCGGTGTTTCCAACCATGGCAGTCACCGGCATCCGCCAGCAGATCGAGCGCTACGCGCTCGTGAATCCGGCCGTGCCGAATGCCGCCAGCACGCTGTTCATGGTCTGGGGCGGACCCAACAACATCTTCCTCGGCGCCGAAACGGGCGGCGATCCCTCGGTGTTCATCCCGGCCGCACTCAATGACCTGGGCAATGACCTCCTGATGCTGGCGGGCATGGGGGCCCGCCACCTGTTCGTACCGAACATGCCAGACCTCGGCCTGACCCCCGAGGCGCGCGGCATGGGGCCCGCTGGCATGGCCGGCCTGTCCGCGCTGAGCGCCGCCTACAACGGTGGCCTGGCCCAGTTGCTCGCAGGCCTCGACACCGCCTTCGACCCGCTCGGCATTGACCTGTACTCGTTCGATACCGCCGCGTTCTTCGCGGACGTCACCGCCAACCCGGCGGCATTCGGCCTGACGAACGCGACGGACTCGTGCCTGTTCACCGCCCCGGCCGTGTGCTCGACCTACCTGTACTTCGACAACGTTCACCCGACGACGGTGACCCATAACCTTCTTGCGCTGCAGTTCGCCACGGCGCTCGGAGTCATTCCCGAGCCGGCCATGCTTGGGCTGGTCCTGGTCGCGCTTGTGTGGCTGTGGGGCGTACGGAGGCGGGCCTTCGCTCGCTGGTAGATTCAATCGGGCACCGTCAGCTACGGCGGCAGAAGGTCGGAGTCCGAGTGCGCGCCGACGCGCGCGCTCGGCTCCAGCAGCGCTACCGCAGCGCCCTCCAGCGCACTGGCCTTCGCTGCGGCATCGCGTCGGCGGGCTTCAGCCCAGGTAAGTGTTCCCGACAGGTCTCCGGAGTCTCCGCGATCCGCCGTGAGCACAACGACCGACGGTGCTTGAAGGACGTGCGTCGACTCAGGCGTCAACCGGCTTTTCGAGGCGGCGACGCGACGGACTCAAGACGTCGGAACGGGGAATAGCGACCCTTTGCGGAAGTTTGCGCCTGTCGGAAGCGGGCGTCGATTTCGCGCTGAAAGCCGCCGGTAGTCGATCCGGCTGCCACCGTTACTGCATGCCTAGCTCTCGGAGGCAGTCGATTAGACGTTGCGGGCTTGTGCGTGCTCACGGATCGGGTGTCAGGCAGTCTCGTCGAATGGCGATGCCTTCTTCGTGCCGCCGATCTTCTGGCCCACGGCATTGATGCCATTGCCCAGCGATTCGAAGCCTTTGGCGACCTCGTCGCGCGTCCAGCTGGCGCCGGAGACGAGCTTGTCGCCCACGGCCTGGGCCTCCGCCACTGTCGCCGTCGCACCGGCCGTCGCTTCCCTGCCAACCCAGCCTGCGGCGCCTTCCAGCCCATGGGCCGCAGCCTTGAGTTCATAGCCGGCCTTGTCGTACTCCTTGCGCGCCCAGGATTCGGCCGCGTTGGAACGGTGCGCCAGGGCGAGCGCGTGGTCGGCTCTTGCAAACGCCTTGGTCATCGACTGCTCGTCCTTCAGCGCCCCTTTCGCGACGGCGGCGGCGAGCGTGTCGAGCTGCGCCACCGAGCTCGCGAGTTCCTGTCTGGCCGCGCCGGTCGCGCGATTGGCCTCGAGGCGCAGGTAGCTGATCGCCTTGCGGATATCGGTGGCCGCGGCCTTGTAGTCCTTCCTGGCGTAGGCCGCAATCGCGTCCGTGAAGTGGCGTTGCGGCTCCTCACTGACCGGGTACCAGGTGGTCACGTCGGTGACCAGCCAACGACGCTCCATGTCGGCACGCGCGGCCTTGTCGATCACCTTGTCGAGGTCCGCCTCGGACTTGACCTTGCCACTCTCGATGGCCGCCGCAGCCGAACCGACTTTGAGCGCAGTGGCGTTCATGCGCTTCATCGTGTCCTGTGCGAACTGCGTGTCGGCCGCCACCAGGGCCCTGTCCTCCCTGACAAGCGCCCGGTCCTCCTTGTCGGCACGAGCCGCCTGCAGCTTCAGTTCGTCGGCGACGATGCGCAGCTCCGCGGCGGCCTTCTTCTCGTCCTTCGCATCGAAGGCCTTTCGGGCGGCCCTCAGATGCCGGCTGACGTCATCGACCACCGGTGTATACGTGGAGTCGTCGTAGATGATCCAGTCTTCCGGTGTCTTGATCGGGATCGGCGTCTTGGTCGCCGCCGGCGCAGGCCGGGCCGCAGGCGCAGTGACCGGCGCGGCAGGCGCCTTCGGGGCCTGCGCATAGGCCACGCCGGCGAACTGGGCCGCTGCCGCGAGCACTGCCGGCGCAATGGGTTTGAGCGTGAAATTCATGGAGTGGTCCTTTCGAAAGTGGAGTCGTTGCCACTCACGCATTCGCGGACGAGGGGACTTCGTCCGGGGCACGGTGATGGTCGAACGAAGCAAGCCCGGAGGCCTTCAGCAGTTCATGCGCGCGCTTGATCTCCTGCGCATCGCCATGCACGATGAGCATGAATTTGTTCGCCTTCAGCGCGGTTTCGTAGCGCAGCACGGAGTCCTTGGGAATTCCGATCGACATCAGGGCGCCGGCCAGGGCGCTGAGGCCGCCGACCACGACCGCGCCCTGCAGACCACCGAACAGCATGGCCGCGAGCGGGCCCAGAACGATCAGATGGCCCACCACCGGGACGAACATCACCGCAGAGCCGAAGAGAATGCCCATCAATCCGCCCCAGAACGCGCCCCACTTGCCGAACACCTTGGCGCGATCTCCAGCATTGAGAAATCCGACGACATGCTCGTCGGTCTCGTAGTCCTTGCCGATGATCGAGATCTTCTTCATATCGAAGCCGGCGCGTTGCAGCGCCTTCACGGCGGTTTCGGCCTGGGTATGGAGGTCATAGACGGCGACAGCGATATCGGTCCTGGTCATGGTCATGATGCAGTCCTTCGTGGGTTGAGTTCTCGGAATCGAACGTCGCGGAGTTGCCTCCATCCGCGCGTCCATCGGTTCAACTCTAGCCATCGGCCGGCCACTCGAAAGCTGCTGAAGGTCACGATCTGCGCGTGCACGAGGTCACGACCGTGAAGTGACGAAAGTCACGCGGCAAGGTGCAGGACTGCTGCAGGCGCCGGCCAGCCGCGCTACCCACTGGGGATGCGGGCCCCTGCAATCACGCGTTGTGCTTGACGATCCAGGCCGCGATATCGGGCCAGGCTTCTTTCAGGGTGCGTGCGCCCATGAACAGGCCCACGTGGCCGCCGGGCACGATGCGCTTCCGAATCCTGCTCTTGGGCGTGCCCATCAGGTTCTCGGCGGCGAACACCTGCTCATGGGTAGTGATGTCGTCATTCTCGCCGGCCAGCAGGTACAGCGGACAGGCAATGGCTTTCAGATCGAGCCTGCGGCCCAGCGCCGGATACTCGCCGCGGGCCAGCAGATTGCGCCTGAACAGCTGATCGATCACCTGCAGGTACCAGCGCCCGGGCAGGTCGAGCGGATTCTCGTACCAGCGCTCGAAGGCCTCGGTCTTGGAAAGCCACACCGGGTCGTCGATGTGTTCGTACAGGTCGATGTGATCCTGCACGTAGTGCTGCTCGAAGTGCATGTTCTTCCAGCCGGCGAGCATGAAACTGCCGAGCATCAGCCCGCCGCCGGCGGCGACCAGGTCTTCATAGAAGCTCATCGAACTCTCCCTGACCATCCTGACCAGCGGGCCGCGACCGGCGTGCGTGTCGATGGGTGCTCCCGCCAGAACGAGACTGGCCACCTTTTCCGGGTAGCGCGCGGCAAGCATCGCCGCCATCCAGCCGCCCTGGCACAGGCCGACCAGATTGACGCGGCCGCCGAGGTCGTCGATGCAGGCCAGAAGCTCAGCCAGGTACTGATCGACCTCGAGGTCCTTCATGTCCGGCGTGGCCGAACGCCAGTCGGTGAGGAAAAGGCGCCCGACGCCGTTGGCGCGCAGGGTCTGCATCAGGCTCTGGCCCTCGTGATAGTCGGCGATCATCGAGGTGTGACCGGCGTAGGGCGCATCGACCAGGGTCGGAGTGCCCTTGGCGCGGGGCGCGGAGTAATCGCACAGGATCAGTGTGCGCAACTTGAGCCGCACCCTATGCGCAGTGGCCAGGCGGGGCTTGATCCCGCCGTGCAGGCGTTCCTCCTCGGCCAGGAACTTGACGTTGCGGGCAACCAGCTCGAGGCCCTGCGTGGCCATGTCGGAAGCGAGCTGGACCGGCCAGAAGAACGGCACGTTGAGGTTGGGGGGTGCGGCGACGCGGGATGCGGATTTCGACATCGCAACGACTCCATCAGACGATCGCAAAACGGGGAAAGACGAAGCGCTTGGCTTGATCGAGCACCAGTGCGAAGCCAATCGAGGCTGCGATCAGGCCGGCCACCAGCGCGATCGGCAGCGGCGCCATCAGCCACCCCAGCAGGGCGAACAGGCTCACGATGACGACATCGCCGACGCTGGCCAATGCCATCCAGCGCCCGGGCGCGAAGGCCCACAGCCGACCGTCGGTGCGCAAGACGTAGATGGAGGCCTGGTTGGTGAACGCCAGCAGCAGGAACACGACAGTCTGCATCCGGGCCGGGTCCAGCCCCTGAGTGCTGCGCGCCCACCAGTAGACCGAGAACGAGAACAGCAGTGACAGGACCGCGAACACCAGCGCCGCGCTCATCAGGCGGCGCACCTGCCAGCGCTGCGGCTGGGGCGCCGGCTGCACGCGGTCGGTGGCGATGCTCATCGTGACGAAATCGTTGGCAAACAGCAGCAGCACGATCAGGGTCGCCGAGATGACGAAGCCACCGGTCAGCCACAACCCGAGCGTGAGGAACACCACGATCTCGAAGGTCTTGAGCGTCTTGTTGAGGGTGTAGGTCAGCATGCGCCGATGCACCTCGCGCCCGGTGCGCACCACCGTGAGCACGCCCGAGAGGCCTGGATCGGTCAGCACCACGCCGGCAGCGGCCTTGGCCACGTCGGTGGCGCTGGCGACGGCCACACCCAGCTCGGCCTGGCGCAGCGCCGGCGCGTCGTTGACGCCGTCGCCGGTCATGCCGGTGACGTGGCCCGAGCGTTGCAGTGCCTGGACGATGGCATGCTTATCCTCGGGAAGCACGCGCGCGTAGAGGTCACAGTTCTCGGGGCTCTGCAGGGCATCGCCCCGGGCTTCGCACACTCGTGTGCCCAGACCCAGCCGGGCGCCGATCGCGCGCGCGGTTTCCAGCGCATCACCGGTGGCCATGCGCACGCGCACGCCGAGTCGCCCGAGTTGGGCAATGAGGTCGGCCGCGTCCGGGCGCGGCGGGTCCGATAGCGCGACCACGCCCAGCAGTTGCAGAGCGTTGGCAGCAGGGCCGGCGGCCACGGCCAGCACACGCGCGCCGCTTTCCGCCAGCGTTCGCTCGGCGGCGTCGAGCGCGGCTTGTTGCTTCGTGCCGAGTTTGCACAGCGGCCCAATGACGTTCGCCGCGCCCTTGACCGCATGCCACTCATGTTCGTCCACGGTGAACACGCCCTCGCTGCGCCGGGTGCCCGGATCAAACGGATGGAAGTCTTTGCGTACGGGGGAGTCTTGCAGCAGGCCTTGTGCGCGTGCCGGCGCGAGCAGCGCAAGGTCGAGTGGGTCCTGCGTCGCGTCGTCGCTGGCCAAGGCGGCGGCGCGCAGCACCGCGTGTTCGTCGGTGTCGTCCGACAGCGCGGTCACTCCCGCCAGGGTCAGCGTGTTTTGCGTCAGCGTGCCGGTCTTGTCCGACACCAGCGTGTCCATTGCCGCAGCCTCCTCCACCGCGGGCAGGCGGGTGACCAGCACGCCCTGGCGCGCGAGCTCGAGGCTGCTGACGGCGGTAGCCAGCGTGTAAGTGGCGGGCAGCGCCACCGGTACGGAGGCCACCAGCAACATCAGCGAGAACACGGCCGTGTCTGCCAGCGGCAGGTGGTGATACCGCGCGAAGACCACCACCAGCGCCACCAGGACTGCGTCGAAGATCACCAGCCGCTTGACGATCGCGAAGATCGTGCGCTGCATGTGGCTGGGCGCACTCGACGTACGCACGAGTTCGGCGGTGCGGCCGAAAAAAGTGTGCGCGCCGGTAGCGGTGACTTCGCCGCTCGCCTCGCCCTGGCGGACGATGGCGCCGGTGTACGCAGGCTTGCCGGGGCCGACATCCACCGGCAGCGATTCGCCGGTTAGCGCCGCCTGATCCAGCGCCAGCGCGCCGTTGAAGAGCACGAGATCGGCCGGCACCAGGTCGCCCGCGCGCACGTGCACGACGTCGCCCGGCACAACCTGTTCGGCGGGAATCTGGCGCCATTCGCCGTCGCGCAGTACCCGCGCTTTCACATGCAATTGTTTACGCAGCAGCGCCAATGCATCCCTGGCGCGACGCTCCTGCACAAAGGCGACCGCCGCGTTGAACACGAGCAGCGCCGCGATGACCAGCGCCTCCAGATGCCGCCCGAGCAGCAGCTGCAGCACGATCACCGCCTCGAGCATCCACGGCACCGGCGCCCAGAACTTGACCGCCACCTGCCGCCACGCGGGCGCCGCCTTGCCGGCGATCGCGTTGGGGCCGAAGCGCGCCAGGCGCTGCACAGCGTCGGCGCCGGACAACCCCCGCGTGCGGTCAGTCGGCGCGGCTGGCGTCATCTCGGATGAGTGGGTGTAGGCGGTGTCGGGCATGGCGGGAACCGCGGTCGCCGCTTCCGACGGTTCGGCTCAAGTCTTGGATTGGTACGGCGGCTGGCCCCGGTCAACCGCCGCGTCGCTGGCGCACCGACATCACGGCGAGCTCGGTGCGCGTGTTGGCGTGGAGCTTCTCCATGATGCGACTTACATAGTTCTTGACGGTGCCTTCCGCCAGGAACACCGCGGCGGCGATCTGCTTGTTGCTCTTGCCCTCGGCGATGAGGCTCAGGATCCTTTCCTCTCTGTCGCTGAGCGTCTCGGCTGCGGAATCCGTGGCCTTCGCCTGCGCGGCACCTGACGCGCCGCCCGGCGCCGCGGGGTCGCCCACAGTGGTTGCCGCTGGGATAGCCAAGGGCGGAGTTGCCAGCCGCCGGAACTGGTCCATCACCTTGCGCGCGATCTGCGGCGTCAGCCGGGACTCGCCGCGATGCACCGCACGTACCGTTTCGAGCACCTCGTCCTCGCTCGCGTCCTTGAGCAGATAGGCGTGAGCGCCGGCACGGACCGCTTCGAAAACGGTCTCGTCCGCATTAAGCGTAGTCAACACCAACACGTGCGTGCGGGGCAGCGAGCGCGTGATTTCGCGGGTAGCCGCCACACCGCCCTTGCGCGGCATATGCAAGTCCATCAGCACGACATCGGGATGCAGTCGCTCGGCCATCTCGACCGCTTCCACGCCGTCGGAGGCCTGACCCACGACTTCCATGTCCGGTTCGACCGACAGCATAAGCGTCATCCCGCGCCGGATCAGAGCCTGATCATCGGCAACGATCACCCGGATGCGACGAGCATGGTCGGAGGATCCCTCCATCACTTGCCTCCCCCATTGCCGCCGTCCGATTGGCGCACACGCTGCGCCTCACCCAGTTGCTCTCGGATGCGCCCGACCAGCGGCGAAGGCAGGCGGCTCGTCAGATAGTCCAGCATCGCCACGACCGCCAGTGCCGCCCAAGTAGAAGAAATTCCAGCTTGACGGGCAACCAGTTCCACCAGTTCATCCACTTCGAGATACCCCGGCATCTTGCACAGAAGCGCTCGACGACTTCGTTTACGACGGCAATCTACCGAATGTCTCAATCGCGCGCGAGAGCCACAGGTCACGAGTGCGACGTTACTTTCGTCACTCGCGAGGGTGGCGTGATAATTTCGCGATCCCGTTCATGCACCTGCTGACGCGCACCCTCGACCCCCGCGCCAGCCTGGCCTCCGCCATCGGCTGGCTCGTGTTCGCATTGTCAATCGGTCTGGTGCTGGTCGCCACCGTTTGGGTGGATGACATCGTGCGTACCAACCTGCTCGACCAGCGCGAACGGCAGCTGGACAGAACGGCCGACCGTATCACTGCCGAACTGAATCTCGAGGTCGCGCTTCGGCTGCAATCGATACGCGCTTTGGCGGCGATGCTGGCCACCGAGCTTGGCGACGAAAAGCGGGCCACTCTCCGAACCATTCTCGAGAACCTGCAGCACGTTTCCCCCGAGTTCGAGTGGATCGCCGTGGCGAATCCACAAGGCCGGGTCGTCGTCGCCACCCACGGCGTGGTGGAAGGCGCGAACGTTCCCGACCAGCTGTGGTTCGCGCCGGGTCTGACGGGATCGAGCGTCGGCGAAGTACGACTGGTGCCTGGGCCGACGAAGAGCCCGTCTCCCGCAGCGGACACCGCGCCGCAGCCCATCGCCTACCTGAGCGCGCCGGTCATTGATGTCAATGGAAATCCCCTTGGCATCATCGGCGCACAACTGAATACGCGCTGGCTGTTGGGTCTGGCGCGGGGTCTTCGTCGGGAGCCGGGAGAACTCGCGGCTACCGAGGTGCTGCTGCTGGACAAAAATGGCACGGTCCTGATCGGACCGGCCAACCACAAAGGCAAGCGCTGGGAGAGCACCCCTGAGTCGACCGCGCCGATCGTTGCAGCCCAGGTGCCACGCAGCGGCGTCGAATGGCCGTCTCATGTCGAACGCCTGGCTGACGGCAGCCGCTACCTGGTCGCGCGCGTAAAGCCCGCAGCGTCCGACGCCCTGCACGACCTGGGCTGGCGTGTCGTCGTGGTCCAGCCTTTGCGGGACGCCACGCAGCGCGCCAGCATCCTGCAGAGTCAGATCGCCGCGGTCTTGATTGGCCTGGGACTGCTCGCCGCGTTGCTCGGCGCGCTGCTGGCACGCCACGTCGCACGCGACCTCGAAGCCATCGCGCGGTCGGCCGATGCCGTCCGAACCGGAGCAACGCAAAGCATCACCGTTCCTTCCGGCCGCAATGAGGCGGCGCGGTTGGGACGCGCGCTGGACGAATTGCTCACTTCGCTGCTGCGTGAACGCAGCGCATTGCAGGCCTTGAATGCCGCACTGGATCAGCGCGTGGCGTCACGGACCCGGGAGATCGAACGGCTGGCGGAACAGGCGCGTTACGACGCCGTCGTGCGCGAACGCCTGAAGATCGCACGCGATCTGCACGACACGCTCGCCCATTCAATGATGGCCATGCTCACGGAGGTTCGGCTCCTTAAGCGGCTTTCGGCCACGAACCCCGGTGCGCTGGCGGAGGAATTGAAGCGCGCCGAGGAAACTGCGCAGCAAGGATTGAATGAAGCCCGCGCCGCGATCGGGCAGATGCGTTTCAACCCAGTACGCGACGCGGGGCTTGCCGCGGCGCTTGGCGATCTTGTCGAGCGGTTTGGCGAGCGCACCGGCATTCCGGTCGAATACGCGAGCGATGCGCAGGCAGGCACGTTTGCCGACGAACGGGCGGAGACACTCTTCCGAATCGCCGAAGAAGCGATGCGCAACGTCGAGCGCCATGCCGGGGCGGCGCGCGTTATGGTCTCGTTATGCGTGTCGCCCGATGGCCACGGCCTGACGCTGACGATCGCTGACGACGGCGTCGGTTTCGACCCCGAGGGCGCGCATCCGGGGCATTACGGGCTCGCGGGCCTGCGCGAGCAGGCACGACTGATCGGAGCCGCCCTCACCATACGTAGCGCCCCGCAAGAAGGCACTGTGATCAGCGTCGTGCTGGCAGCCGAACTGGATTCGTGAGCGGCTCTTTACCCAAGTCTGCCACTGCGCGACTCGACTTGAGGTGGCCGCCATCTGATCGAAGTGCGCGGAGATTGGGAACGCCCTGTCAGCGCTGTCGTCGGTCGGACGGGCGCCACACGCCGCTCGACTCGCTGGCGCAAACGGCGGGCCCTAAATTAGGGGGACCCTGTTGCGCCGCTGTCACTCGGATCCAACGCGACAGTCGAATTCTTCCGAATCATGTTCAATGCGACTCTAATTCGGCGTCCGAACCACGTAATCCTGGAACTGCATCATGATCTTCGATGCCATCCGCGAGAGCCACGACCAGCAACGCGACCTGTGCCGCAAGCTCACGGCATCGCGCCACAATCTGGCTGCGCGTCAGGTGCTCTTCCTGCAGTTGAAGGTTGAGTTGATGGCACACGCGGCGGCCGAGGAACGCCACCTGTACGTACCGCTGCTGATTGAGGACGGCGGCCTCGACACGTCGCGCCATGCGCTGCACGAGCGCCGCGAGGTTGACGAGTTGCCGGACGCGTCGTCGGTGCGGATTGAGAAGCAGGCCGGCTGGATCACAACCGCGAAGACGCTGAGCTTCAAGGTGCGCCACCACCTGAAGGAAGAAGAGTCGAAGTTCTTCCAGATCGCCGGGCGCCTGCTGTCGGCGACCAAGAAGAAGCAGCCCGCCCGCAAGTCCACGCGCGAGATCGTGCGCATTCGCAGGCGCTACGCTGCCGAGTACGAAACGGTAGCTGTCGCGGCGACGAGCGGCCGCGTAAAGCCTGCGAAGCGCGCGGCCGACAGGCTTGCGATGCGTGGCAACGCGCGCACGGGCGCCCAACTGCGAGGAGAGAGCGAACCGCGCCGCACGCGCTGATCAGGAGCTTGCGATGGCGCGCCACGTCCGGCAATGCCGTCAGCCCGCCGGTGCGAGGTGTTGCGCACGAAGGCGCCATGGGCTTTCAAGAATTTCACTTCCACCAGTGCCGGCTTATGGCCAGCGGCGAGCAGACTGTTGACTAAGTGCGCTCCATTTGACGATGTCCGCAATCGGGCAATACACACAACTGACGGAACGTCTGCAATTGGCCGAGGCTGTGTGAAAACTCGCAAAGATCAGCCGTGCACGCAAACTCGACGCGTCAGAACGGCCCAGGATCGACGATCGCCCCTTCGGGAATACCAAACCGACCCCCGAAAACGCACGGTTTCGGCGTTTTCACACAGCCTCGGCCGAGTTAAGCCTTGCGATCCATCACGCTGCTTCGGCATGAAGCTTCACGCCA
>DAOMFL010000027.1:0-44684 GCA_035429805.1 Burkholderiaceae bacterium | reverse complement strand
TTGCCGTCGACATCGCCCGGCTGGCGCTCGTCACCGTCGTCGTCGCGCTCCTCGATGGCAGGCGCGTCGTTGCTTGGCGTCAGTGTCTTGTTCGGAGTCTCTTTGTCGTCGGGGTAAGGAGTGTCGCTCATCGGGAGTCGTGTCTAGGCGGGGGTCGCTGCCGAGTGGGTCGTCATGGGTGCGGTGTCAGCGGAGTTCTCGGCATCCGCCGCCGCAATCGCCGCAGACGACGGCTCGGCGTCGTCCTGGGCAGAGGTTTCCGCGGCCACGCTAGCGATGTCGCGCGTGGCCTCGGCAAACTGCAGTTCGAATTCAGGCGCCAGCGTGGCACCGTCTTCCAGCGCGGGCAACTCTTCCAGCGAGCGCAGCCCGAGGTCGTCGAGGAACGCCCGCGTCGTCGCGAACAGAGCCGGGCGGCCCGGCGCCTCGCGGTGGCCGATCACCTCGACCCAGCCACGCTCTTCGAGTGTCTTGATCACCGGGCTCGAGACCGTCACGCCGCGGATTTCTTCGATGTCGCCGCGCGTGACCGGCTGGCGGTACGCGATGATCGCCAGAGTCTCCAGCACGGCGCGCGAGTACTTCGGCGCCTTTTCAGGGTTCAGGCGATCGAGGTACGGGCGCATCGACGCCGCACTCTGGAAGCGCCAGCCAGTGGCCAGCGCCACCAGTTCGACGCCGCGGCCGGTCCAGTCCGCGCGCAACTCGTCCAGCAGCACGCGCAGTGTGTCGGCGTTGATCTCGTCGTTGAAAAGGTTTCGCATCTCGCCCAGCGCGAGCGGCTGCTCGGCCGTCAGCAGCGCCGCTTCGAGCACGAGTTTCGCCTCTTGTGTATTCATCGTCTCCCGTTCGGAGAGAAGCTGGAAGCCGGCCCGACGCGCACCGCACGCCGGTTCATGCGAAACCGGTCATGCGCTCACAGCGCCGCTATCGACTGCCTGGAAATCTTTGGAAGCGGAGTTCGAAGCCCGCGGAGAGCGGCAAGCGAGGTGTTCTTGGAGCCTGCCGAGCGCGGAATCGGACGATCCGGCAACTTATGTCGGCCCGGGCGCATGTTCAACCGCAGTGCCGACGAATCCTGAAATTGAAAATCAGTCTATCACAGCACTTTGCGGTGACAAGGGTCATTCAAGCCGCTCATCCAAGAGGCCGAGGGTGCAAATTGCCGGGAGTCTGGAATGGCACTCAGCCAGCCCGTTGCGCCCGCCCGGCCAGGATGAACACCACGAGGCTTACCAGAGAGAGCAACAACAGCACCGGATAGAGCAGCAGCAGATCCACCCGGATGTTGCACTCCCCGCTGCAGAGAATGCGCAGCTTCATGCCGAGTTCGTACGGGAAGTACGCCCGCCACATCAGTGCAGTGATCAACACAATCCAGCACCGGCATCGACCGCATCGCCCTCGCCCGCGGCCACGGCGCCGACACCGTGGTCGGCAGCGGCACCGCCGCCAACGACGTGCTGGGAGGCTCCAACGGTATCACCAAGGCCGCCATGGGACTGATGAAGAGCGGCAATGACCTGGTGGTCGATTGCGGCTCGGGCGACGCCGTGACGCTGCGCAACTGGTACGCCTGGGTGCGCAACGTCGGCACGCTGAAGATCATCGGCGATGCGGCCTGGGTACCGGGGCAGACCGGGCCACCGGCGGTGGTGGAGACGCTCAGCCTGGTGACGCTGGCGACGCAGTTCGATGCGGCGCGCACGGCCGATCCGCTGCTCACGCGCTGGCCGCTGTCGTCGGCGTCGATCACGCTGGTCTCGCGCACCGGCGCGGTCAGCGAAGACAGTGCCTTCAGCGCCCTCTCCTCGGCGCCGCTGGCGGCCCGGCCACGGCTCCCCTCCAAGGGCCTCCTGCTGCGACCGGCCGGCGAGCCATCGGACGCGCTGCTCGAGTCCCGCAGCCTGCGCAATATGCGCGCAATGCACAACCTCTGGGCGCCGACTGGGCCGCCGTCCAAAGCGGCAAGCTGGCTGACGGCGGCGGCCGAGGCGACGATGAGTCCCGCACAAGACTCTGTTTCTATGGGCGACGTGATGTTTGAGCCAGTAGGGATCGAGCCCGTCACCAAGAAATGGGCAGCCACCAAGTGCGCCCTTGCCATCGCTGACACCGGCGAGATCGCAAGCTGCGAGGACGCCCTTGAGACAGGAGTGGAATGCGAGCCCATCAAGCCAGACTCGTCGGAAGGGCCGGGTCCATGGTGGGCAGACCCGGCGATAACACGCACCCTGACACCCATGGCACGAAATACAGCACCTATGACCGGGTGGAACCCCGTCGCCGACCCGGCCACCGCGCTCCCCGCCAGGGCGACGGAGGCGGCGATGCCGGCTCCGTTCGCCGATTCTGCGCAGCCGGCGCTGCAGATGACGGCACGCATGGACCTGCTGAACATGCCGTGGACCGGACTCGTGTCGGAGTGGGAGCGGCGGTCCGCGCTGCACTGAGCCGCTGTACGCACGCGGAAAAGGGAGAGGGCGCCTGCTGGTGCCCCACCCAACTTCGCAGTCTCGGGCGGCCCATATGCAGTGCGCCACTGCATGAGACACCCACTCCGGCGATGAAGCCTCGAGTCCAAGCCACCTTGCCGCTACCGCGGCCGCTGCGGACCGGACTGGAGTCGCTCCCAGAACTGCCGCGGCGACACAATCGCGAGTTGATCTGCGGCCCGGAGCCGCAGCAGGGCGGCGTCGCCCGTCACTAAGACTTCCGACTGTCCTTCGAGCGCATCTCCGATCACCAGCGCATCGTCCGGATCGACGCTGCCCTCGAACGGCCGGCTACTCTTGACTGTCACCAGCGCCTCGCCCGCGATGAATCGAACGATCTCCTCCACACGACTTGCGGGTAGCTTCACCTTCTGACGAAGTGCCTTATCGAATTCGCGCAGAACATGCGCCCCGACGATCAGCTCATGCTCGAGCAGAACGACCTCCAGTAGCTCGGCGCAGATGCCTCGCGCGGCGAACGCGCTGACGAGCACGTTCGTGTCGAGGAAGACTCTCATGACAGCGCGCGGAAGACATCATCGTCCGTTACGAGACCTTGCGCTTCCGCAAACGGCAGGGCTTTGCTGCGCAGGTCGCGAAAACGCGCCAGCGCCACCTGCCGCTTCAGGGCCTCGCGAGCTATCTCGCTCTTCGTGCGCCCAGACGCCTTGGCAACGCGCTCGAGGTCCCGCTCCAGTTTTGGGTCAAGTCGAATGGTCAGCGTCGTCATATCTTTCCTCTCTTTACTCCGAGGTGTACGACATTGTCTCACAATTGTGCGTATTGCTCTCGGGTGCACGCGTATCGCAAACGGCCTGGCATGGGCCAGCAGCCTCGACCAGGACAGCCATGTCAGCAGCTACACGTTGGGCGGCGCCGTCGACTCGCTCCAACGGTACGCAGCCAACCAAATCTTCGCCATCACCCATGCCACGACTCCGTACTGGAGCCGCGGCTATGCCTACAACGGCCTGGACCGCATCGGCAGCTTCGTGTCCGAGCCGCGCGACCAGATCTTCAGCTACGACGTCACCGGCAACCTGCTGGTGAAGACCGACCGTGTCGGCTCCAACGCGCCGTTCGGCACCACCTACACCGTCGCGAGGTGTTAATGGGCCAGGCTCGAATTGCTGTCTCGGGCGACTGCATGAGTTGACCTTCAGCTGCCTCGTTCAGTCCGGGACGCGCGAAACCGGACGGAACCGCCATTCGGAGTGGAACAGGTCTGCCCCGTCGGGACCTGGGGACGCAGGATTCTTTGCCCAGCGCCGCTGTCAGCTGCTCCCCCTAAGGTGCGAAAATTGCTCAGCGACGGGCGCTTCGCGCAGGCACCGGCATTCGCCATGGTGCGTGGCTGAAGCGTTCGAGGATGAAGTCGACCATCGCTGCGACCTTTGGCGAGCGGTGGCGCCCCGGCAGGTACATCGCGTGGATCGGCACCGGCTGCACGTGATGCGCGGTGGTGAGCAGCGGAACGAGCTGCCTGTTGCGCAGCGGCTCGCCGACGAGGATGTCGCCCAGGCGGATGATGCCGACGCCGAGGACGGCGAGCTGCACCGCCGTCTCCGCGTTGTTGGCGGTCACGTTGCCGCTGACCTTCACGGTGCGCACGCCGTCGGGGCTGTCGAATGGCCAGTGGGCGAGCTCGGGCTGCGATGACAGCAGCAGGCAGTTGTGCTTCAACAGGTCATCCGGCGTCTTCGGCACGCCGTGCTTCTTGAGGTAGGACGGCGCAGCGCAGATGACGCGCTCCATCAGGCAGATGCGGCGCGCGATCAGGCCGGGGTCCGTCACTTCGCCGCTGCGCACCGCGAGATCGATGCCCTCCTCGGCCAGGTCGGGATCGCGGTCGCTGACGATGACGTCGAGCTGCACTTCCGGATAGCGTGCGAGGAACTCCGGCAGCGCCGGCGGCAACTGGTGCAGGCCGAACGCGACGCTGGTGTGCAGCCGTAGCAGCCCGCGCGGCGCGCGGCGGAAACGCGCAACCTCCTGCTCTGCCTCGTCGATATCGGCCAGGATGCGGCGGCTGCGATCGAGGAAGGTCGCGCCTTCCGGCGTGGGCGTGAGGCTGCGCGTGGTCCGGTTGAGCAGCCGCACGCCGAGGCGGTCCTCGAGGCGCGAGATGCCTTTCGATACGGCCGAAGGCGTCACGCCGAGCGCACGCGCCGCGGCGGAGAACCCGCCGAGCTCCGCGGCCCTGACGAACACGATCATCTCGTCGGTGCGCTGTTCGGCCATCTTTTCCTCGCGGTCACATATCCTGTTCCATTCCAGCGGATTGTAGGCTCGAGCATTCGTAATTAACTTAAGGCTGTCGGCGCGGCCCCTCCATTGCCGAGCCTCACGGAGCACACGATGTACACGCAGGACACACCGCTTCCCTTCGAGCAACGCGTCCGGTACGAACGCGCCGAATACCTGGTCGAGCTGGTCTTCAGCTCGGCGGCGAAGCTCAAGGCTTTTCTTGGAGACCGGTTGGCGCGCAAGGCGGGCCACCGGCACGCGGCCGCCTGAGCGCGTTCGCGATCCGAATCCCCCGCGCCGATGCTGACCGGCGCAAGCGCCGGGCACCATGCCCGGCGCGTTCTTTTTGCGCGGCTTGCGTGCGAGGCTGCTAAATCGCTAGGCGGCGCCCTCGGGCAACGGAATCCACTCAGCGGCGTCCGCTGGCGGCAATGCGATGCGCCCGGTCGTCCAATCGGCCTTCGCCTGCTCGATGCGTTCCTTGCGCGACGAGACGAAGTTCCACCACACGTGACGCGGGCCGACCGGCTCGCCGCCCAGCATCACGACGGTCGACGCCTGTTGTGCAGTGAGGAGGTGCAAAAAGGGGCCAGGCTCGAACTGCTCGCCGCGGCGCAGGCGCAGGCCGGCGACATCGCCGAGGCGCTGAAGACGGCTGTCTGTTGACGATCATCCAGGACGGACCCACTTGGGCGAGATGTGATCGGGCAAAACTGACCCACGCAACGCACTTCCCCGCTCAGGGATTGAGCAGGGGGAACGGGAGTGGTCAGCGTGGGCTTGTTTGCCAAGATCCGTCGTCTGCACTTGCGGGACGGCTCGTCGATCCGCGAGGCTAGCCGGCGCACCGGGTTGTCGAGGAACACGGTGCCGCAGTGGTTGCGCCAGGCCCGGCGATGATGGACAGACCCCTGACAATATTTCTGTCATTCATCGCTCTTCGTCGAGGGCTCGTGTCTCCGTGTGTCGCCGTCGGAACCAGTCAGAATGAGTGATGCCAGCCCACGGTGATCGAGTGCGGCAGCGCCTGGACAGTGATCGGAATCTCACGGCTGTGCGCGTACCAGCCCGTCAGGCCGCCGACCGCCCAGCCGGCGAGGACGTCGGTCTGCCAGTGCGCCTGATTGCGGATGCGTCCCGCGCCCACGTAAACCGGCACCAGCAGCAGCGAGTAGACCCATGGGTCTTCGCGGGCGTACTGAAGGATGTACGGCGTCACGAGCGCCGCAGCCGAGGCTGCCTCGCCGCTCGGAAAACTGTAGTGCCCGGAGCCCTGGAACCAAAGGCACGGGTTGTTGCCCTGTGTCGGCCGGGCCCGGGTGAAGATGTACTTGCCTGCCTCAGACCCCACGGCGGCGAGGATCTGGGAATCGATGCCCTGCCACATCGTCCGACCGAGCGGTTCGTCCGCGCCCAGCCACAGCGCACCTCCGATCTGGCCGACCGTCAGCGTAATCATCAAGCCGCGGTACGCCGCCGGATTCCATACTCCGGACTCGCTGAACGCGACTTCATGGTCGATCTTCGACCAGC
Source organism: Burkholderiaceae bacterium (assembly GCA_035429805.1). Taxonomy (GTDB): domain Bacteria; phylum Pseudomonadota; class Gammaproteobacteria; order Burkholderiales; family Burkholderiaceae_F; genus JALORV01. The sequence continues at coordinate 38,409 of DAOMFL010000027.1, read as the reverse complement.
CACAGTTCTGAGCTCGCAGTGATGAAGACAGGGCGAGCAACAGGATGCCGAGTACGCCGATGAGCGCGGACCGGGGCCGCGGGGGCAGGCGCAGCGTCAGGCTCGGCCGCGTCCGACTCCCGGCGACAGGACCAGCGGCAAGTGCAGGTTTCGCGCGAGGGAGACCGATTGCCGTGGGTAGTCCGTATTCGAACGCGCGTGTGGCCATTGACGAGCGCGCCGGCAGGCGGCATCAGTCTTGATCAGATAATTCTGCATAGCGAGGCCGTTAACTAGCTGACGATTGGTTGAACGGGACTCAGGTCGCCCGCATTCAGGTCCTATAGGCTGCCCTCGGGCAGCGGGATCCACTCTGCGGCATCCGCCGGCGGCAATGCGATGCGCCCGGCCGTCCAGTCGGCCTTCGCCTGCTCGATGCGCTCCTTGCGCGACGAGACGAAGTTCCACCAAACGTGGCGCGGGCCGACCGGCTCGCCGCCCAGCAGTACGACCGTCGACGCCTGTTGCGCAGCGAGCACCGGCCGTGCATCCGTCGGAAACACCACCATCGTCTTGGCATCGACGCTGCCGCTCCCCGCGGCGAGCGCGCCGCTGACGACGTACACCGCACGTTCCGCGTAGCCGCGCGGCAGCTCGATCAGCGCGCCCGGCTGCAGTTCGAGGTGGACGTAGAAGAGCGGCGACAGCGTGCGCACGGCGCTCGTGACGCCGTACGCCGAGCCCGCGATCAACCGGCCGGTGGCGTTCTCCAGCTCGATCGCGGGAATATCGTCGCGGCCGTAATGCTCGAAGGCCGGCGCGACTTCCTCGTGTTCCTCGGGCAGCGCCACCCAGGCCTGCAGGCCATGCATCGTGCCGCCGGTGTCGCGCAAGCCATCGAAGCGTTCGGAGTGGCTGATGCCGCGACCGGCCGTCATCCAGTTCACCTCCCCGGGCCGGATCACCTGCTCGATGCCGAGCGAGTCGCGGTGCGTGAGTTCGCCATCAAACAGATAGGTGACGGTGGCGAGCCCGATGTGCGGATGCGGGCGCACATCGGCGCTGCGCGGCACCGGCGCGGTGAGCTGCAGCGGCCCGAGGTGATCGAGGAAGATGAAGGGCCCGACCATGCGCCGCCGCGCGGACGGGAGCACGCGGCCCACGTGAAAGCCGCCGAGGTCGCGCTCGCGCGCCGGAATCCGCAGTTCCGCGTCGGCGTCGGTGTCGGGCAATTCGCTCATGGTCGTCCGTATCGGTGCCGGGTCGTCATTTCTTCTGGGCGGTCTGGTCGTGCATCTTGCGCAACTGGTCCATCCAGCTGCTCCAGTCGATCGGACCGTCCTTCCAGCGTTTCTGCAGGTTGCCAAGTATGTTGCCCCAGGCGCGGTCGAAGTAGTCGTAGGCCTTGTCCCACTGGCCGCCGTCGCCCCAACCGGTGTGATGAATGCTGACGCGGGTCTGCTTGTCCGACACGGGTTCGATGCGGACCGTGACAAACGTGTGCTGGCCCCGCACTTCCGCCAGGTGCGGCGGCGCGTTCCAGTCGAAGGACAGCATCTTCTTTGGCTGCAACGCCATATACGTCATGTCGTCGGCGCCCTTCAGGCCGGGCGCCGCCAGCGGATCGAAGTAGACCGCGAAGGCACCGCCGACGCGCGGCTCGATCTTCGCATCCGGCGCAAAGAAGGCGACGATGCCTTCGCGTGTGGTCCAGCTGTCCCACACCTGGTCGACGGTCGCGTCGACGACGACGGACCTGTCGATAGCGCGCTCGGCCGCTGCGGCCGGGAGCGCGCAGAGCAAGACGAGCAGCGGCAGCAGGAGTCTTCTCATCGCGAACCTCGGCGTTCAGGGATTGATGACGAGCTTGCCGACCGCCTTGCGCGCCAGCAGCGCTTCGAGCGCGCGCGGCGTGTCCGCCAGCGGATAACGCTGTGAGATGTGCGGCTTGAGCCGGCCCTGCGCCAGCCAGCCGAAGAGTTCGGCCAGCATCTTCTGGTTCGCCTGCGGCTCGCGCCGCGCAAAGTCACCCCAGAACACGCCGACCGCCGATGCACCCTTGATCAGCAGCAGGTTGGCCGGGATCTGCGGGATCGTGCCGTCGGCAAAGCCGACCACCAGCAGCCGTCCGCGCCATGCAAGGCTGCGCAGCGCGGCTTCGGTGTGCTTGCCACCGACCGGGTCGTACACGACGTCGACGCCCTTGACCTCGGTGGTGGCCTTGATGGCCTCGCGCAGGTCGCCGCTGGCGTAGTTGATCACCGCGTCGGCACCGTGGGCGCGTGCGGCCGCGAGCTTCTCGTCGCTCGATGCTGCCGCGATCACGCGCGCGCCTGCGATCTTGCCGAGTTCCACGGCAGCGATCCCGACGCCACCGCCGGCTCCGAGCACGAGCAGCGTCTCGCCGGCCTTGAGTTGTCCGCGGTCGAACAGCGCGTGGTGCGACGTCGCGTAGGTCAGCGTGAAGGCGGCCGCCGCCTCGGTCGACACGCCCGGTGGCAGCGGCGCTGTCATCGCGGCCGGCGCGCAGACGAACTCGGCAAAGCCGCCGAGTCCGACGAAGGCGCCGACCCGGTCGCCGGCCTTCACGTGCTTCACGCCGGCACCCACCGCATCGACCGTTCCGGCAACTTCGGCGCCGGGCGTGAACGGCAGCGGCGGCTGCACCTGGTACTTCTTCTGCACGATCAGCGCATCGGGAAAATTAACCCCGGCCGCCTCAACTCGAACGCGCACCTCACCCGCCCCGGGCTCGGGCAGCGGCACCTCCGCCACCACGAGCTTCTCAGGCCCGGCCCACTCGACACACTGGATCGCCTTCATCGTTCCTCCCGCCGCGCGACTCTACCGCGCGCGGTCAAGATGCACCATGCGCGCTGCGCTATTCTCGACCGGTTACGGAGAGGACATCATGGACTTCAACTACTCGAGTCGGGCACAGGATCTGCGCGAACGCGTGACAGCATTCATGAACGAGCATGTCTATCCGGTCGAAGGCCGCTTTCACGACGAGGTCGAGGAGAACACGCGCCGTGGCGCACGCTGGACTCCGACCAAGCTGATCGAGGAGTTGAAGCCGAAGGCGCGCGCGGCGGGCCTGTGGAATCTCTTCCTCCCCGATTCCGCGCACGGCGCGGGACTGACGAACCTCGAATACGCGCCGCTCGCGGAGATCATGGGCCGCGTGCCGTGGGCGTCGGAGGTCTTCAACTGCTCCGCGCCAGACACCGGCAACATGGAGACGATCGAACGTTACGGCTCGCCCGAGCAGAAGGAGAAGTGGCTGAAGCCGCTGCTGGCCGGGGAGATCCGTTCGGCGTTCGCGATGACCGAACCTGCCGTTGCGTCATCCGATGCGACCAACATCCAGACCTCGATGAAGCGCGAGGGCGACATCTACGTCATCAACGGCCGCAAGTGGTGGACTTCCGGCGCCGGCGACCCGCGCTGCCGGATCTACATCGTCATGGGCAAGACCGATCCCGACGCGCCCAAGCACACCCAGCAGTCGATGATCCTGGTGCCGGCCGACACGCCCGGGCTCAAGGTCGTGCGGCCGCTCAACGTGTTCGGCTATGACGACGCGCCGCACGGCCACATGGAAACCCTGTTCGAGAACGTGCGCGTGCCGGTCTCGAACATCCTGCTCGGCGAAGGCCGCGGCTTCGAGATCGCGCAGGGGCGGCTCGGACCCGGCCGCATTCACCATTGCATGCGCTCGATCGGGCTGGCGGAGCGCGCGCTCGAACTGATGTGCAAGCGGCTGGCGAGCCGCGTTGCGTTCGGCGGGCCGGTGGCGCGTCAGACCGTCTGGCAGGAACGCATCGCCGAAGCGCGCTGCATGATCGACCAGGCGCGCCTTCTGACGCTGAAGGCGGCGTGGATGATGGACACGGTCGGCAACAAGGCAGCCAAGGCGGAGATCGCGATGATCAAGGTAGTCGCGCCCAACGTCGCCTGCACCGTGCTCGACTGGGCGATCCAGGCGCACGGCGGCGCCGGCATGTGCGATGACTTCCCGGTTGCCTATGCCTACACGCTCGCTCGCACATTGCGGCTGGCCGACGGGCCGGACGAAGTTCATCGCAACGCGATCGCCAAGTTCGAGATCGCCAAGCACGTGCCGATGCCGCCCAAACACTGAAGGAGTCCGGCGATGATCGACCTCCACTCGTGGCCCACACCGAACGGCCACAAGGTCCACATCATGCTGGAGGAGTGCGGCCTGCCGTACAACGTGCATGCGGTGGACATCGGCGCGGGCGACCAGTTCAGACCCGAGTTCCTGAAGATCAGCCCGAACAACAAGATCCCGGCAATCGTCGACAGCGACGGGCCGGACGGCAAGCCGATCTCGCTCTTCGAATCGGGCGCCATATTGGTCTATCTCTCCGGCATGACCGGGCGCTTCCTGCCGCAGGACGTGCGCGGCAGGTACGTGGCGCTGCAGTGGCTGATGTTCCAGATGGGCAGCATCGGGCCGATGCTGGGGCAGGCGCACCACTTCCGGCTCTATGCACCGGAGAAGATCGAGTATGCGATCAACCGCTACACCAACGAAGCGAGGCGGCTCTACGGTGTGATGGACCGGCGACTCGGTGAAGCCGAGTACCTTGCCGGCGCCTACTCGATCGCCGACATCGCGACCTTTCCGTGGACGCGCTCGCACGCGAACCAGGGTGTCGATCTCACCGAGTACCCGAACGTGAAGCGCTGGTTCGATGCGATCGGAGCGCGGCCCGCGGTACAGCGCGGCGTGAAAGTGCTGGCGGATCGCCGCAAGCGGTTGTTGAGCGACAAGGACAAGGAGTCGCTGTTCGGCGCACCGCAGTACGCCAGGCGCTGACGCGCCTACTGCACCGGGTTCTTCAGCAGATTGCCGAACGGGATCGGCGTGACGTCGATCCCCTCGTCGACGAGTTCGGCCGCCTGATCGCGCGAAGCCAGGCCCCGGATCGATCGCTTCGGCGCCTCGTTGTAGTGGATGCGGCGCGCTTCCTCGGGAAACTGCTCGCCGACGTCCTCGGTGTTGGCCTGGATGTGCTGCGCCATTTGCAGCAGCAGCTTCTGCATGTTGGCGTCGTTGGCCATCGTCACCGGCTGCTTGTCCTGCGGCGGCTCTGCGCCAAGGTTCAGACGCGGCGCCGACAGCAGCTTGCGTACCGCGCGGCTGCCGCAAACCGGGCACTCGACCAGCTCCGCCTGCTGCTGACGATCGAACTCCTCCGTCGAGGCAAACCAGCCCTCGAAGGCGTGCTCGTTCTCGCAACTGAGGTTGAAGACTTTCATCGAACTCTCTGGTGCCGCGGGCCGGACTCGAACCGGCATGCTTGCTTGCGCTTGCGGCGGATTTTAAGTCCGCTGTGTCTACCAGTTTCACCACCGCGGCGGCGATAAACGCGGGGAAAGCCTAGCAGTTACCGTGCACTTGTCATCGCGTCGGGCGCCCGGCCGCCCGACGCCCGACGCGCAAATTCGCCTTTCGAGATGCACGTGCGCCGCGCTGCGGCGCGTACATCTCGAACGCTTGGGACTGGAGGCGGGGGTCGGAATCGAACCGGCGTACACGGATTTGCAGTCCGCTGCATGGCCACTCTGCCACCCCGCCAGAGGGGGCTCAAACCAAAAGGGGAAGCGCGCCGGCTTCCCCTTCGTGCTGAATTCTGGAGCGGGCGAAGAGTCTCGAACTCTCGACCTCAACCTTGGCAAGGTTGCGCTCTACCAACTGAGCTACGCCCGCGCTCGAAGCGGCGAATTATAGCGGCGAGCAGAGGGGTGTCAAACCAACGAGCGCGAATTTTCAATGCTGATCGAGGTGCGGCCACGCCATGCGCAGGTACACGAACATCGAATAGACCGTCAGCGTCGCGGCGACATAGATGAGCACGGTGCCGATGACGTGCACGTCGATCACGCCGAACAGCCTGTCATGGAACAGCAGCATCGGGATCGCCACCATCTGCGCGATCGTCTTGATCTTGCCGAGCGAATTCACGGCGACGCTCGCGGACTTGCCGATCTGCGCCATCCACTCGCGCAGGGCGGAGACCGTGATCTCCCGCCCGATGATGACGAGCGCGACGAACTCGTCGATGCGGCCGAGCGACAGCAGCACGACCAACGCGGCGCAGACCATCAGCTTGTCGGCTACCGGGTCGAGAAAGGCGCCGAGGCGGCTCACCATGCCGTACTTGCGCGCGACGTAGCCGTCGAACGCGTCGGTGACGGCGGCCAGCACGAACAGCCAGCACGCGGTGGCGTTCTTGGCGTGATCGGAAAGCCAGGCATCCGGAAGGTAGAAGATGCCGATGATGACGGGGATCATCGCGATGCGCGCCCAGGTGAGCGCCATCGGGATGTTGAAGCTCAGCGGCCTGCTATTCGGAGGGCTGGCCATGCAGTTGGGCGTAGATCCTCTCCGCGAGCTTACGCGAAACGCCTTCGACGGTTGCGATGTCGTCGATCGACGCCGCGGCAAGACCGCGCAGGCCGCCGAAGCGCGCCAGCAGCCGCTGCCGGCGCTTCGGGCCGATGCCTTCCATCGCATCCAGCTGCGAGCCCTGCCGCGCTTTGGCGCGCCGCGCGCGCATGCCGGTGATCGCAAAGCGGTGCGCTTCGTCGCGAATCTGCGCCACCAGCATCAGTGCCTGCGATTCGCGGCCCAGCACCAGCGACGGCCGTTCGTCCGGGTAGACGAGCTCCTCGAGTCCGACCTTGCGCTCCTCGCCCTTGGCGACACCGACCAGCACGCCGGGGTCGAGGCCGAGTTCTTCGAAGACCTGCCGCGCGACCATCACCTGCCCCTTGCCCCCATCGATGAGGACGAGCTGCGGCAGCGCGCCCTCGCCGCGCGCAATCGCCGCAAAGCGGCGCGACAGCACCTGGCGCATCGCCGCGTAGTCGTCGCCGGGCTCGACGCCCTCGATGTTGTAGCGCCGGTACTCGGACGGCCGCATCTGGTGGCTGGCATAGACGACGCACGAGGCCTGCGTGGCTTCGCCGGCGGTGTGACTGACGTCGAAGCACTCGACGCGCAGCTTGTCGGCCTCGTCGTCAGCGACATCCAGGCCGAGCGCTTCGATCAGGGCGCGCGTGCGCGCCATCTGCGAGCCTTCCTCGGCCAGCCGCCGCGCCAGCGCGAGTCGCGCATTCGCCTCGGCCATCTCGACCCAGCGGCGGCGGCTCTCCTGCGGATGGCGCACCACCTGCACGCGCCGCCCGCTCGCTTCCGTCAGGAAGGTCGCCACGTCGGCGTCGATGTCGGCGTTGACGACCACGGTCGGCGGGCACGGCTGCATCGCATAGTGCTGCGAGATGAAGGCCTCGAGCACCTCGGCCGGATCGACCGCCTCCCCGGCACGCGCGGGAAAGTTCGGCTTGTCGCCGAGGTGGCGGCCGCCGCGGACCATCGCGAGGTTCACGCAGGCAAGCCCGCCTTCGCAGACGACGGCGAGCACATCGGCATCGGCGTCCGAGCCCGTCGTCTCGATCGCCTGCTGGTGCAGCACGCGCGACAGCGCGCCGAGCTGGTCGCGCACGGCTGCGGCCTCCTCGAACCGGAGTTCTTCAGCCAGCTGCTGCATGCGGGTTTCCAGCTCGCGCATGACGTCGTCGCTCGCGCCGCGCAGGAAGCGCACCGCGCGGTCGACGTCCTGCGCGTAGGCCGCCGCTTCGATGAGCCCGACGCACGGCGCGCTGCAGCGATGGATCTGATGCAGCAGACAGGGCCGCGAGCGGTTGGCAAACACGGTGTCCTCGCAGGTCCGCAGGCGGAACACCTTCTGCAGCAGCTGGATGCTGTCCTTCACCGCCCACGCGTTGGGATACGGCCCGAAGTACTGCGCGCGCCGGTCCACCGCGCCGCGGTAGTAGGCGATGCGAGGGAACTCGTGATGGGTGAATCTGAGGTACGGATACGACTTGTCGTCGCGGAAGACGACGTTGTAGCGCGGCGCCAGCGACTTGATCAGGTTGCTCTCGAGCAGCAGCGCCTCGGCCTCGGAGCGCGTGACCGTCGTGTCGATCGCGGCGACGCGCGCCAGCATGTGCGCGGTGCGCGGCCCCACGCCCTTGTTGAAGTACGAGGCCACGCGCTTCTTCAGGTCGCGCGCCTTGCCGACATACAGCGCCACTCCGTCTGCACCGATCATGCGGTACACGCCGGGCAGGTGCGGCAGCCCGTCGATGACGCGGCGCGGCTCAAAGGCGGAAGTCTCGGACATGAGAGGGGCGGCGGCACAGCCTATAATCGCGGGCTTTGCCCGCCACGCGGGCCGCCCCGGCGGGCGGCCAGACGGGGACGATACGCGACACCCGTCGCGCCGGTCCGGTCCGCGCGTCCAGGGCGGGCAAGCCGACGACCTAGCGTCCGCGATGCGCGGACGAACGACGAGACCACCATGGCCAAGATCCTCGCCACTGAAATCCGTGCCGGCAACCTGCTGGAATTCGACAAGCGCGTCTGGCGCGTGCTGAAGAGCTACCACGTGCACGTCGGCGGCCGCGGCGGCGCCTACATGCAGATCGAGATCAAGGACATCGAAAGCGGCCAGAAGCGCAACGAGCGCCTGTCGACCGACGAAAAGGTCGAGCGCCCGTTCATCGACCGCCGCACGATGACCTACTCGTACCACGACGGCTCGAACTGGGTCTTCATGGACAACGAGACCTACGAGCAGCTCACGCTGGGCGAGGACTTCCTCGAAGGCCAGACCGGCTACCTGATGCCGAACATGGAAGTGGAGATCAACTTCCACAACGGACGCGCGATCGGCATCCAGCTGCCGACGACGGTCGTCCTCGAAGTCGTCGATACCGAGCCCGGCATCAAGAACGCGACGGCGACCACCTCGTTCAAGCCGGCGAAGCTCGAGACCGGCATTTCGGTGCAGGTCCCGCCGTTCGTCAACACCGGCGAGAAGATCCGCGTCAGCACCGACGACGGCTCGTACGTCGAACGCGCCTAGCGGCGAGACGCAATCAGCGGCCGTCGCCCTTCCGCGCAGGACCCTTCCAGGCATCCTGCGATTCGCGGATCTGATCGCGCAGGCGCTGCCGCTCTTCCGGCGTCAGCCGGCGCGGCCCCTCGCCGCCGGCGCGCTGCTCCTGGTGCTGCAGGAAGCGCTGTCGCATCGCTTCGCGTTCCTCGGGCGACATCTTCTGCCACATCTGGCGCCGTTCCTCGTTCGGCACACGCCGCATCATCAGCTCGCGCTGCTCGGGCGTCAGCGTCTGCCACATGTCGCGGCGCTGCTGCGGCGGCAGCCCCTGCCAGGCCCGCTGCCGCTCGTCCGGCGTGCGCGCGGCCCGAAACGCTTCGCGCTGTTCGGGTGTCATCTGCTGCCACATGTGCTGCCGCTGTTCCGGCGTCAGCCGCAGACTGCCGGCGTCGCCGCCACCGCCCTGGGCGAGCGCAGGCCCGGCCGGCAGCCAGGCCAGTACGACCTGCAGTGCGATGACGACGCGAATCACGGGCATGCGGAGATCCCGGAACCAGACAGCATTTACAGCCGCAATTTTCCCCTCGGGCGGCGCGACTGCGCGGTAAAGTCTGTAACAACGTGTGAACACCACAGCCGCCATCGACCGGACCGGCCGTACGATGCGCGCGAAGTGCCCGTGAAACTCCGACCCGCATGACCAAGCATGGCCAATCCAAGGTGCTGGTGGTCGATGACGACCAGCGCCTGCGCGACCTGCTGCGCCGCTACCTCGGCGACAACGGCTTCAATGTGTTCGTCGCCGAAAATGGGCAGGCGATGAACCGCATCTGGCTGCGCGAGCGGTTCGATGTGCTGGTGCTGGATCTGATGATGCCGGGCGAAGATGGCCTGTCGATCCTGCGCCGGCTACGCGGCGGCAACGACCGCACGCCGATCGTCATGCTGACGGCCAAGGGCGAAGACGTCGACCGCATCGTCGGCCTCGAGATGGGTGCAGATGACTATCTGCCGAAGCCGTTCAACCCGCGCGAACTGCTGGCACGCATCAACGCGGTCCTGCGGCGGCGCGCCGCCGAGGAGGCACCGGGCGCTCCCAGCGCGGGCAGCGGGCCGGTGGAGTTCGGCGAGTTCGTGCTGGATCTGGAGACGCGGACGCTGTCGCGCGCCGGGGAGCCGGTGTCGCTGACGACCGGCGAGTTCGCCGTGCTCAAGGCATTCGCCCGCCATCCGCGCGTGCCGCTGTCGCGCGAGAAGCTGATGGAAATGGCACGCGGTCGCGAGTACGAGGCGTTCGACCGCAGCCTCGACGTGCAGATCTCGCGGCTGCGCAAGCTGATCGAGCCGGACCCGACCAAGCCACGCTACATCCAGACCGTCTGGGGACTGGGTTACGTCTTCATTCCGGACGGCCGGGCGTGAATCGAACACGATGATCTTCCGTTCGCCGTCGCTGTTCTGGCGGACGCTGTTGCTGGTGCTGCTGCTGATCATCGCCAGCCTCGGCGCCTGGCTGCAGAGCTTCCGGGTCTTCGAGCGCGCCCCGCGCGCGGAGACGATCGCACAGCAGATCGTCTCGGTGGCGCAGCTGACCCGCGCCGCCCTCCTGTATGCCGACCCCTACGTGCGCCGCGACCTACTCGCCGAACTTGCGCGCAACGAGGGCATCCGCATCTTTCCGCTCGAGCCGGGCGACGTCACCACGCCGCTGCCGGATCGGCCGATCCTGCGCATGGCGGCGCAGTCGATCACCGACAAGCTCGGGCCCGGCACGCAGGTCGTGGCCGCGGTCAACGACGTGCCGGGCATGTGGGTCAGCCTCACGATCGACGAAGACCGCTACTGGCTCTTCATCGAGCGCGATCCGGTCGCCCGCAGCATCGGCACCCAGTGGATCGGGTGGGCTGCCGTCGCGCTGCTGCTTTCGGTCGTCGGCGCGATACTGATCACACGCGTCATCAACCGGCCGCTGGCACAGCTTTCGGAGGCCGCGCGCGAACTCGGGACCGGGCGCGCGCCGGCGCCGTTGCCGGTGGCCGGGCCGGCCGAGATCCGCACCGTGAACGAAAGCTTCAACCGCATGGTCACGGACCTCGCAAAGCTCGAGGAGGATCGTGCGGTACTGCTCGCCGGCATCTCGCACGACCTGCGCACGCCGCTGACCCGTCTGCGCCTTGAACTGGAAATGGCCGAGCTGCCGGCCGACACGCGCGGCGCGATGATCGGCGACCTCGAACAGATGGACGCGATCGTGCGCCAGTTCCTCGACTACGCGCGGCGCTCGCCGCAGCAGCCAGCCGAGCGCATCGACCTGTCATCGCTGGTCGAGGCCGCCGCCGCGCGCGCCCGCATCGAGCAGCAGCCGGATGCCAGCGTGAACCTGCTGATCGCCCCCCAGGTTGCGATCACCGGGCACCGCACGGAACTCGACCGCGCACTCGACAACCTGCTGGTGAACGCCGCGCGCTACGGTCGCGATCCGGCCACCGGCCGTCTCGACGTGACGGTCTCGCTGACGACCGACGGACAGGACGCGGTTATTGGCGTGACCGACCACGGACCGGGCGTGCCGGCAGAGCAGATCGAGCGCCTGCTGCGGCCCTTCGAACGCGGCGACAGCGCGCGCAGCGGCAGCGGCGGCGCGGGTCTCGGGCTGCCGATCGTCCAGCGCATCGCGCGGCTGCACGGCGGAACGCTGCGGCTGCTGGCCCACGCCCCGCACGGCCTGCGTGCCGAACTCTCGCTGCCGATCGAGCGTGAGCCATGAAGAGGTCGACCGATCCGGGGCGCCGCGCGCTGCTGATGGCGCTTGGATGCGGTGTCGCTGCCCCGCGATGGAATGGCGCGCTGGCCCAGGGCGGGGCCGGCGTCGACGCGGCAGTGGCGCATCAGGTCCCGCTCGATACGGTCGCCGACCTGGACATCGACCAGCCCGCCGAGATCGATGGCGAGCCGGTCGACCTGGCGGCACTGGCGCTGGGCATCATCGAGGTGCCGAGCGGACGGCTGGCCGGCGTCGATGCGCTGGTGCTCGAGGGCGCGCCGTTCGTGCCCAACGTACCGCGCGGGCGCTATCCGCTGCAGATCGTGCTGGCACGCCTGGCGGAAGGCGAGGAACGCGTAGCGTTCGTGCACATACGATTTGCCGACCGTCCGGCGCGCACCTGGACCAATGCAATGATCGAAGGCGAGGATCCGGCTGCCGTGCCGGAGGGAGAGCTCTCCGTGTTCGAGGTCGAGTCCGGCGTCGCAGGGGTGTTTGACGCCGCGGCGCTGGCCGCGTGGCGCGCCGAGGTCGACAGCCAGAGATTGCTGCGCGACCTCGAACGCGTGCTGCGCGAGAACCGCCGTCCCATGTGGACCTGGGCGCGCGTGCGCGCAGGCGGCGGTTCCGGTTTTCTCGTGACGTCCGGCCTGGGCGCCGGCGAATATGCGGCCTACTGGGGCCGCGACGGCGACGGCGCCGTGGTGTCGTTCGTGCTGGACTTCGACCTGCTCGACTGGGCCGGACTGCCGTCCGAGCCCGACGTCACGATCTGACGAGCAGCGCGACCGCCTGGGCAGCGATGCCTTCACCGCGGCCCAGCGCTCCCAGTTTTTCCATCGTCTTGCCCTTGACCCCGATTGTGTGCGGATCGACGCCGGTGCAGTCGGCGATCACCGCGCGCATCGCTTCGACATGCGGCGCGATCTTCGGGCGCTCGGCGACGACGGTGGCGTCGATGTTCTCGATGCGCCAGCCGGCTTCGCGGATGCGTTTCACCGCCGCACGCAGCAGGTCGCGGCTGTCCGCGCCCCGATGCTTCGCGTCGGTGTCGGGAAACATCGCGCCGATGTCGCCCATCGCTGCCGCGCCGAGGATCGCGTCGGTGATTGCGTGCAGCAGCACGTCCGCGTCGGAATGGCCGAGCAGGCCGCGCTCGAACGGGATCTCGACCCCGCCGAGCACCAGCCGGCGACCCGGAACCAGCGCATGCACGTCGAATCCCTGGCCAACGCGGAATGTCGTCATGTGAGCCGACCCTGCTCGCCGAGGATCGCGCGTGCCAGCACCAGGTCGTCAGCGGTGGTGACCTTCAGATTGCCGGCGCCGCCGAGGACGAGCTTCGGCGCATGCCCGGTGCGCTCCATTGCGCTCGCCTCGTCGGTGATGGCATCGAGTGCGCCCTGGCTCAGCGCCGCGCGCAGCGAGGCCACGCGGAACAGCTGCGGGGTCTGCGCGCACCACAGGTCGGTGCGTTCGAGCGTGATGCCGACGCGTCCGTCTTCGCCGCGCTTCAGCGTGTCGGCCAGCGGCACGGCCAGCAGTCCGCCGCTGTCGTCGGCGCCGACCTCATCGATCAGCCGACCGAGTTGCTCCTCGGTCAGGCAGGGCCGGGCCGCGTCGTGCACCAGCACGCGGTCGTCGTCATCGGTGCGGCCGGCGATGGCGATCAGTCCGTTGCGCACACTCTCGGCGCGCGACTCGCCGCCCACCGGCAGGAACTCGACCCGCTCTTCGTCGACCGGCAACGAGTCCCACAGCGTGTCAGAGGGCGCCACGACGACGAACACGCGGTCGATGCGCGCGTCGGCGAGCAATGCGGCGATCGAATGCTCGAGCATGGTCCGGGTTCCGAGCATCAGGTACTGCTTCGGCGTGCTGCCCGCGCCCACGCGGGAACCCGTTCCGGCAGCCGGGATCAGGGCGATGTAACGCAGCGGACGAGGCACGAGGATCGGAGTCTGAAGGCGCTTCGTATAATAACGACCTCATTCGGCGGCCCTTGAGGTTGCCGATTTTTTTCGTGGCCGACGTCCCGCTCGCAACGCCCGCCGCAGGCATCGCGGGCCTGCTGCCGCAATCGCTGCCGATTGCAGGGACCCGCTTTGCCCTCGCGCGGCCGCCGGGCTCGGCCGATGCGCTGCTGCTCGCGCAGGCCGCGACGGAAGCGCGCCGCGAAGGACGTCTGCTCGTCATCGTCGCCGCCGACGCACTCGATGCGCAGCGCCTGGTCGACGAGATCCCCTATTTCGGTCCGGCCCTGATGGTCCGGCCGCTGCCCGACTGGGAAACGCTGCCCTACGACACGCTGTCGCCGCATCAGGACCTCGTGTCGGAGCGTCTCGAAACACTGTTCCGGCTGAGCCAGGGCGCGCGCGGGATCGACGTGCTCGTGGTGCCGGCGACGACGGCGCTCTACCGCCTCGCACCGCCGCAGTACGTCGCCGGCCACACCTTCTTCTTCCGGCAGGGCGAGACCGTCGACGCGGAACGGCTGCGCACGCAGCTCGTCTTCGGCGGCTACCAGCACGTGTCGCAGGTCGTGGCACCCGGCGAGTTCGCGATCCGTGGCGGACTCATCGATCTCTTTCCGATGGGGTCGAGGCTGCCCTATCGACTGGATCTGATGGATGCGCAGCTGGAGACGATCCGCGCGTTCGATCCGGACACGCAGCGCGGGCTCTATCCGGTACCCGAGGTGCGGCTGCTGCCGGGCCGCGAGTTCCCGATCGACGAGACCGCGCGCCAGGCGTTCCGCCGGCGCTGGCGTGACCGCATCGAGGGTGATCCGAGCCGCTCGGGCGTCTACAAGGACGTCGGCAGCGGCATCGCTTCGGCCGGCATCGAGTACTACCTGCCGCTCTTCTTCGACGAGACCGCGACGCTGTTCGACTACCTGCCGGCCACTGCAGTGGTCGCGCTGCACGGCCCGGTCGAGGCCGCGATGCAGCGCTTCTGGAACGAAACCAGCGAGCGCCATCGGTTCCTGGCCCGCGACGCGGCGCGGCCGATCCTGCCGCCGTCGGAACTCTTCCTGAACGCTGAAGCCTTCTTCACCCGGGCGAAGGATCATGGCCGCGTCACGCTCGCCGAGCCGGCGGCGGATCTCGCCGAGTCGCCGTTCGTGGCGCTGCCGCCTCTGGCGGTCGAGCGCCGCGCCGAAGACCCGGTCGGCCGGCTGCGGCGCTACGCCGAGGACTACGACGGCCGCATCCTGATCGTGGCGGATTCCGCCGGCCGGCGCGAGACGATCGGGCAGATGCTGGCCGAGTACGGTGTGCCGTTCGGCGATGGCGCCGGCTTCGAGGCTTTCGTTCACGGCGCGGCCCGACTCGCCCTCGGCGTTGCGCCGCTGCACGAAGGCTTCGCGCTGCGCGAGCCGCGGCTCACGGTCATCACGGAAACCGAGCTCTACGCCGCCAGCCCGCGCCGGCTGCGCGGCAAGCAGCGCGAGCGGGCCTCGAACGTCGAGGCGATGATCCGCGACCTCGCCGAACTGCGCGTCGGCGATCCCGTTGTCCATGTCGAGCACGGCATCGGCCGCTACCTGGGCCTGCAGACGATGGAGCTGGGCAGCGGGCCGACCGAATTCCTGCAGCTCGAGTACGCCAATGAGGCGACGCTCTACGTGCCGGTGGCGCAACTGCACCTGATCGGCCGCTACAGCGGCGCCGATCCCGCCGCCGCCCCGTTGCACCAGCTCGGCAGCGGCGACTGGGACAAGGCGCGCCGGAAGGCCGCGAAGCAGGTGCGCGACACCGCGGCCGAGCTGCTCAACCTGTACGCGCTGCGCGCGGCGCGCAAGGGCCATGCCTTCCAGTTCCGCCAGCACGACTACGAGGCCTTCGCCGAAGGCTTCGGGTTCGAGGAGACGCCGGACCAGCAGGCGGCGATCGACGCCGTGCTGAAGGACATGGGCGCGGGCTTTCCGATGGACCGGCTTGTCTGCGGCGACGTCGGCTTCGGCAAGACCGAAGTCGCGCTGCGTGCCGCGTTCGCCGCAGTGGCCGGCGGCAGGCAGGTCGCGGTGCTGTGCCCGACGACGCTGCTGGCCGAGCAGCACGTGCAGACCTTCCGCGACCGTTTCTCGCAGTGGCCGGTCAACATCGTCGAACTGTCGCGCTTCCGTTCCTCGAAGGAAGTGGCCGAGGCGGTGGCTGGCATGAACGCCGGCACCGTCGATATCGTCATCGGCACCCACAAGCTGCTCTCGGAGGACGTGAAATTCGGGCGGCTGGGCCTCGTGATCATCGACGAGGAGCACCGCTTCGGCGTGCGCCAGAAGGAACGATTGAAGGCGCTGCGGGCGGAGGTCGACGTGCTGACGCTGACTGCCACGCCGATTCCGCGCACGCTGGCCATGTCGCTCGAAGGCATCCGCGAGTTCTCGGTGATCGCAACCGCCCCGCAGCGACGGCTCGCGATCAAGACGTTCGTGCGCAAGGAAACCGCGAGCCTGATGCGCGAGGCGGTGCTGCGCGAGCTGAAGCGCGGCGGACAGGTGTACTTCCTGCACAACGAGGTCGAGACCATCGAGAACCGCCGTGCCCGGCTTGCTGAACTGCTGCCCGAGGCGCGCATCGAGATCGCGCACGGTCAGATGCCGGAACGCGAACTGGAGCGCGTGATGCGCGACTTCTACCAGCAGCGTTTCAACGTGCTGCTGTGCTCGACGATCATCGAGACCGGCATCGACGTGCCGACCGCCAACACGATCATCATCCACCGCGCCGACAAGTTCGGCCTGGCGCAGCTGCACCAGCTGCGCGGCCGCGTCGGCCGCTCGCACCACCAGGCCTACGCCTACCTGATGGTGCCGGATGAAGGTGGTCTGACGAAGAACGCCGAGAAGCGCCTTGAGGCCATCCAGAACCTCGAAGAGCTCGGCAGCGGCTTCTACCTCGCGATGCACGATCTCGAGATCCGCGGCGCCGGCGAAGTGCTGGGCGAATCGCAGTCCGGCAACATGCAGGAGGTCGGCTTCGACCTGTACACGCAGATGCTGAACGCGGCCGTGCGCGCGCTGCGTTCCGGTCGTGAGCCCGACCTGCTCGCGCCGCTGGCTGCCGTCACGGAAATCAACCTGCATGTGCCGGCGCTGCTGCCGCCCGACTATGTCAACGACGTACATCAGCGGCTGTCGATGTACAAGAAGCTGGCGAGCTGTGATGACGAGGACAGCCTGATCGGCCTGCAGGAGGAACTGGTCGACCGCTACGGCAAGCTGCCCGAAGCCGCGCGCGCGCTGATCGAGACGCACCGCCTGCGCCTCCTGGCCGAGAGGCTCGGTGTCCGCAAGATCGACGCGTCCGGCGAGGCGATCTTGATCCAGTTCATGCCCGATCCGCCGTTCGACACGGCCCGGCTGATCGCGCTGATGCAGCGCTCGAAGACGATGCGGCTCGCGGGACCGGAGCGCCTGCGCATCGAAGAGAAGCTGCCGGTGCTCGAAGGGCGGCTCGCACGGCTGCGCGAGGTCTTCCGCGCGCTGCTATGAGCGACAGCGCGCCACATTGATCGGGCTGCCAGAAGCGGACGTCGATCCCGGCGGTCGTGCCCCAGTTCCCCGTCAGCCCGGGTCCGGGACGCAGCGTTCCGCGATTCTTTCGGCGGCCCGAGCGCAGCACAGCGCGCACTGCCTGCCAGCGCTCCCGCTTTTCGAAGGGGAGGATGCCCACCGCTGCGCGTTTCGCGTGCCGTTCAAAGCCTGTCGACGGCAGGCCCCTTCGGATCGCCGAACCAGGCCTTGTTGAACGCCTGGCGCGCGGCCTGCTCGCCGGCCGCGTCGCCCTTCCGGCGATACGTTTCGGCGAGTCCGGCCAGCGCCCAGCCGTTGTTGCGAACGCGCCCGAGCGAATCGCGGAAGGCCTTCTCGGCGTCGTCGAGCTTGCCCTGGCGCAGCTTCACGGCGCCGAGTGACTGCCGCACCGGGTAGTACCAGTACGGGGGCTCGGTGTACGCCAGTGCGTCCTCGATGAACACGGCGTCTTCATAGGCGCGCGCCGCGCCGTCGAGGTCGCCCTTCGCGTCGTCCAGCCGCCCGGTCGCAACCAGCCGTGCAGTGTCGACGATCTCCTTGGCGGGGATGCCCCATTCGTCGAACGGTTTGAAGTCGGCCTCGCGCAGGATGCGCGCCAGCGCGTCGACCTCCTTCTGCCCGCCGGCGAAGTCCTTTTTGCCGGCGAAGGCCACGGCGCGCGCGTAGTGGTACATCGTCTCGACCAGCACCAGATTCGGCGGCGGCGCAGGCAGCGCGAGGATCGTATCGGGCGCGCTGAAGATGGCGTGCGCCGTGTACGGCGCGGCCTTGACCGGCTGCATGATCGCGAACTGCGCCACCACTTCCGGCGTCATCGACGCGTCGAGCTTCTCGGCGGCCATGATTGCCGCCGCACCGTCGCCGCCCATCTGCGCCGAGACCATCAGGAAGTGGATGTTGTGCGGGTAGTACGCGGCCTTGTAGAGCGGATCCGAAGGCGAACTCTTGAAGTAAGCCTCGTCAACCGCCATCGCCTGCTTGTTCGTCTCGAGTGACTTGCGGTACATGCCGACGCGGTAATAGATGTGCGCCGGCATGTGCACGATATGGCCCGCACCGGGCATCTGCGCGCCAAGTCGGTCGGCATACGCCAGCGCCTTCTGCGGCTGCGTCGATGCCTCGACGGCGTGGATGTACAGGTGAATCGCGCCGACGTGGTCCGGATTTCGCTTGAGCACGGTCTCGAGCGTCTTGACGATGTCGGCACCGTGACCCTTGGGCTTCGTGCCGCCCGCCTCCCAGTAGTCCCACGGCTGCGTATCCATCATCGCTTCGGCTGCAAGCGCCAGGATCGTGTCCTCGGTCGCGTAACGCGCAGTGACCTGCTTCATCGCCTCCGCGTATGCCGCGTCGAGCGCGGCGCGCTCGGCCTTCGGGTCGGCCGAATAGCGCTTCGCCAGTGCCTCGATCAGGGCCTGGTCCCGGGCGGGCGCAGCAGGCGCCAGCGCCACCGCCTGCGCAAGCGCCGCCAGGGCCGGCGCGCTGGCCTCCGGCATCATCGGCACGTTGATGTTCGGCCCGAGAACCAGCGCCTCGCCCCAGTAGCACAGGGCGCACTTCGGATCGAGCTTCTGCGCTTCGCGGAACGCGCGCTGCGCTTCCGCATGGTTGAAGGCGAAGGAAAGCCGTACGCCCTGGTCGAACCACGCCTGTGCCCTTGGATTCGAGGTCCCCGCCTTCAGACTGAGCGTTCCCAGGTTCCTGTACAGGACCGGCGTGTCCGCGAGCGCCGCCTTGGCAGGCACCGGCTGGAATGGCGCCGTTTCGGCCGCAGCGATCAGCAGTTTCTTCAACAGGACCGGCGGCCCCGAAGCCGCTGGTGCACACGAGGCGCCATCACTCAGTAGCGGATCAAAGCTCGCGTCGCTCCCCAGGCTGGGCGTGCTCGGCGCAATCAGAGCCAGCGCAGCGCCGACTGCCAGCGCGATTCGATGAGGCTGCAGAGGCATGGTCATCTCCTTGAGGTGCGCTCCGCCGGAGGTCCGGTGCTGCCTTGTCCCAGCCTGCACCCTGTTCATTACGGCGGCCGAAGGAGGCGACTGTCAGCGTCGGGCTGACCGAAGTCAAGGGCAGGCGCGGAGGGAGTTTCCCGCCCGTTCCATGCCGGTCGGCGGAACATCGACAGCCACTACACTGCAATCCCGATGAAAGACCTCGTTGTCCAGGGTCCGGCCCTGTCGGCCGAAGCGCTCGACACCTTCAAGGTCGTCTGCGCGCCGGAGCGCATCACAGTCACCGGACGCTCGGCCCGCTGTGTCGGCGTGCCGGACGATGCCGAAACGCGCAAGGCGGTGCGCGGGCTGGGGGACTACTGGAAGCTCGACCACGCTTTCGTCGAACCCGGCTGGGATCTGCGGCAGTTCCGCCTGCTGGCGATCGACATGGATTCGACGCTGATCACGATCGAGAGCCTCGATGAGGTCGCTGCTTACGCCGGCAAGGGCGAGGAAGTGGCGGCGATCACCGAAGCCGCCATGCGCGGCGAAATCGCCGACTACCGGGAGAGCCTGCGGCGCAGGGTCGCGATGCTGGCGGGGGTCGACGCCGGCCTGCTGCAGCGCGTGTTCGACGAGAAGCTCGGTCTGAACGAAGGTGCCGAGCGGCTGATCGGCGCCTGCCGAGCCGCTGGACTGCGTACGCTGCTCGTGACCGGAGGCTTCAGCTTCTTCACCGAACGCCTCCGGCAGCGGCTCGGCTTCGATGCGACTCGCGCCAATGAACTCGGTATCGATGGCGGCCGCCTGACCGGCACGGTGACCGGACCCGCCGGCGGCGAGATCATCGACGCCGAGGGCAAGGCACAGGCGGTGCGCGACGAGTGCGCCGCGATGGCCTGCGCGACGGACCGTGCGATCGTCGTCGGCGACGGGGCGAATGACCTCCGGATGATGGCGCTGGCCGGAATCTCCGTGGCGTGGCGCGCGAAGCCGATCGTGCGCGACAAGGCAACCTACGTCCTGTGCCACGCCCCGCTCGACGGCCTGCTGGCATGGTTCGCGGATCCTTCGGCAACAGCGTCCCTCAGCCCACCGCAACGATGAGCCGCAGCCATCTCACCCGCTTCGCCTGGCTGTCGATCGCCGCTGCGATCGCGACGATCGCCATCAAGACCGGCGCCTGGTGGCTGACCGGCTCGGTCGGCCTGCTGTCCGACGCACTCGAATCGGTCGTGAACCTGGTGGCAGCGGGCATGACGCTGTGGATGCTGTCGATATCGGCCCGTCCGCCGACCGAGGACCATGCCTACGGCTATTCCAAGGCGGAGTACTTCTCGAGCGGGCTTGAAGGCGCAATGATCTTCGCGGCCGCACTGTCGATCGGCTGGACTGCGGTCGACCGCCTGCTGCATCCGCAGCCGCTCGAGCGGATCGGCCTCGGCCTTGCGCTCTCAGTCGGCGCGAGCTTCATCAACTTCGCGGTAGCGCGCGTGCTGCTGGGTGCGGCGAGGCGCTATCAGTCGATCGCGCTGGAGGCCGACGCGCATCACCTGATGACCGACGTCTGGACATCGATCGGCGTCGTGGTTGCGGTCGGCGCGGTTGCGCTGACGCAGTGGAACTGGCTCGACCCGGTGATCGCGATAGCGGTGGCCGTCAACATCGTCTTCACCGGTTTCACACTCGTGCGCCGGTCGGCGCTGGGCCTGCTCGACCGTTCGCTGCCGGGCGAGCAGCGCGACGCGATCGAGGCCATCCTGCAACGGCATCGCGCCGAGGGCATCGATTTTCATGCGCTCCGGACGCGCGCTGCAGCCGGCCGCTCGTTCGTATCGATGCACCTGCTTGTGCCCGGCGCGTGGACGGTGCAGCAGGCCCACGACCTGGCGGAGCGGATCGAGCGCGAGATCGCGATCGCGGTGCCCGGCGCCTCCGCATTCACGCACACGGAACCGCAGGAAGATCCAGCGTCGTACGACGACATCGCGCTCGACCGTCAGCATCGGACGCAACCAGCCGCAAGCGGGGGCGGCGCGTAGGACCCACCGGCCACGCAGCGGTCTTTCCCGTCGAAAGGACCCCTGATGAAACGCATCCTCACCGCCGTACTGCTTGCGCTCGGAACGCTGATCTCCACGGCGACGGCGACCGCCTCCGAGCCGGTCCTGCTGGCGCAGGCCGAGTCCGAGCCCATTGACATCGACCGCGCCAAGGCCGATGAACTGATGACCCTGAAGGGCATCGGCGAGGCCCGCGCCCAGGCAATCATCAAGGGCCACCCTTACGCGCGCAAGGACGATCTCGTGAAGAAGAAGATCATTCCCGAGTCGGTTTACAGCGACATCAAGGACCAGATCGTCGCCAAGCAGTAGCCAACGCCTGCCGCGCGCGGCCCTCAAAGGCTGGACCCGCCGCGCGCCGGGGGGCAGCGAATTCGTCTTCCGGGAGCGGGCGACGGCGGCGCGAGGGCCGCGTCCGTCGTGGGACTCGCGCCGGAGCCAAGACGCGGCGTGTCATCAGACCTGCGCCGCACTGCGCGAGTCAGAAGCGGCTCCTATCCGACGCTGGCATCAGGCATTGGACGCGAGGCGGCCCGCCTCGGTCGCGCCAGGTTCGAGGTCTCCGAGCGCCTGCACATTGTCGACCTGAGCTGTGCACGGAACAGTGTGTGTGACGCCCGCGCCTGACGAAACGGCCGCGATCGATGCGCCGGCGAAGACAGCAGCCCGCTGCAGCAACTCCGCGGCCTGACTTGCGCCCGGTCCGTCGCTCATTCCGCTGGAATGTGCGAGTTCAAGCACCTGACGGATCACATCGAGATCCCGCGCCTTGCAGGCACGATGCAGGCTCACCGTGAGAACGAACCGCACCAGCGCATCGCGCTCTTCTGGAAGCAGGTCATCGTAGTACCTGGTCCAGTGAGGTCTGACTTCGAGGCCCTGCACGAACCTGCGTGCCAGTGCGGCGGTTTCCGCGGGGACCTCGGGTGCGCGAAGGCGGAGCGGTGGCTCCCGTCCCGGACGCAGGGAAGCCGCGCACAGCAGGCCCATGACATACGCGGTGTGATACGAGGCCGCCAGCACGTAGTTGGAACGCTCGCGGCCCGCAAGCGCATGGACTCGCTTCATGCGCAGGCCGGCTGACGGCAGGAATCCCGCCTCGTCCTCGACGCGCGCCAGCACGCGAAAGGCGAAGGCCGCCGTGGCCGACCAGGTCCGTCCCGACGAAGGCCACGCAAGGAGCACTTCGCCGCCGAGGTCGTAGTCCTCCTGGTCCAGGCATTTCGCCAGAGCGACCTCGGCCTCGAGCAGGACCTCGGTGCGCGAGCGTGGCAGGCGCTTTCGGGTCAGGTGCGGGTCGGTCGCGTACATGAACGCGTGCGTGAACGCGTAGACATCCTCGCGGCTGCCACCGAAGAGATCCATCGGGCGGGCGAGCGCCGACTGTGCGGCGAGCTTCGCAAAGTGTGGCGGGCGCAGCAATGACTGCATCCCGATCAGTTCCGCGGTCCAGTGCTGTTCGAGTCCACGGTGTGGCGGGCGCTCCCGACCGCCGAAGGACTGTGCGGTCAATGCCTGTCGCAACAGGGCGTCGAATGCCGGGTCGGGATGTCCCATTTTGGCCAGGCATGCGTGAGCCTGCGCATAGTCAAGAGCAAGCGCGGGTTCGAAACAGATCCCCATCCGCGTGCGCGGACCACGCGCGTGCGGAATCAGGAGGCTGGCCAGTTGATCAAGGCGCCGGCTGACTTCAGGTCGCCCGTCGACCGACGATGCGGCGAGGAGCAGTACTGCCGTCTCCGCGACGGCCTTCTCTGGCCGGACACTGACGGATGGTTCGCCGGCGTCGGTGTAGCCGGCGGTTGCCAGATGCTCGAGGACCTGCTCCGCGACGTCCAGTGCGCCGAGGAGCCGTCGGACGAGATCCGCGGATTCCCAGCGACCCTTCGGTTCTGACCGACGGCGCACGTTGGCGGCGTCCTGGGCTGCGGGCTTCAGCCCTTCATCGCTCCGCTTACGGTGCGAAGGTCAGCCAGGTTCTCAAGCTGGTTTTCGAAGATCGGACCGCGAATGATGAAGACCCGAATGAAGATGCGCATGGTTCCGCAAAAGGTTTCCCAGGGCTCATCGGACAGCGCAAGCCCCGGTCCAACCTCGGCAAACGTCTGCCCGATGGCCTTGAAATCGACCGCCTTGGTATCTATCAGCTTCTTGACGATTTCCTGATGATTGACTCGACTTGCCATGGCGACCTCCTGACTGTAGGAGACATTCGTGACGTCATCGCATCCGACGATGCGGGTCCGCCTCCCGGGGCAGACATTGTGAGCAGCGTCGGCCCCGTCCCGATTCTTCGCCCGGCTTACGCCTGCGGCAATCCCCAGAAGCGGTGCGCTGAGTCTGTACGGCACACGGTGGATCAGAAGCTCTGACGCCGCCCTGGAAAGCATCGCCGAATCGTCCCGGCATGCATGGGAGAACCGCCGATCTCGGCGCTCCTCCATCGGCCGAGGCTCGCTCGATTGCGGCCCCGCCGTCCAGCCGAAAACGACGAGGGCGCCATTGGCGCCCTCGTTCCTCCCGCATTCGGGCGTTCAGCCCATATGCAGTCCACCGTTGCACGAAAAGTCGGCTCCCGTCGTGAAGCCCGAATCGGGACCGGCCAGCCACGTGACGATCGAGCCGATCTCGTCCGGCGTTCCGAGGCGCTTCACCGGAATCGTGCCGATGATCTTCTCGAGGATCTCGGGCTTGATCGCGTTGACCATCTCGGTACCGATGTAGCCGGGACTCACCGTGTTCACCGTGACGCCCTTGTTCGCCAGTTCCTGCGCCAGCGCCATCGTGAAGCCGTGCATGCCGGCCTTGGCCGCCGAGTAGTTGGTCTGCCCGGCCTGGCCCTTCTCGCCGTTGACCGACGAGATCTGGATGATGCGGCCCCAGCCCTTCTCGACCATGCCCGGCACCACCTGCTTGGTGACGTTGAACATGCTGTTGAGGTTGGTGTCGATCACCGCATCCCAGTCCTCGCGCGTCATCTTCAGGAACATGCGGTCGCGCGTGATGCCGGCGTTGTTCACGAGGACGTCGATCGTGCCGTGTTCGGCCATCGTCTTCTGGAACGCAGCCGTCGTGCTGTCCCAGTCGGCAACGTTGCCGACCGACGCGAAGAAGTCGAAGCCGAGCGCCTTCTGCTCGCCCAGCCACTTGTTGTAGTCACGGCTCGGCCCGCAGCCAGCGATGACCTTGAACCCGGCCTTGCCCAAGCGCTGGCAGATCGCCGTGCCGATGCCGCCCATCCCGCCCGTTACGTATGCCACCTTTGCCATGTCTGTCTCCACTGTGTCGTTGATTGTCTTCTCTGCAGCGGCCGGTCAGGTCTGCAGCCCGGCTATCTCTCCACGGTCAGCGCAACGCCCATGCCGCCGCCGATGCACAGCGCCGCCAGTCCCTTCTTGGCATCGCGGCGCTTCATTTCATGCAGCAGCGAGACCAGCACGCGGCAGCCCGACGCGCCGATCGGGTGGCCGAGCGCGATGGCGCCGCCATTCACGTTGATCTTGTCCTTGAACGGCGCCTGGTCCCAGCCGAGGTCCTTGTTGACCGCGCAGGCCTGCGCCGCAAAGGCTTCGTTCAGCTCCATCAGGTCGAGCTGCTCAGCCTTCCAGCCGGCCTTGGCGAGTGCCTTGCGCGACGCCGGCGCCGGGCCCATGCCCATCGTCGCCGGATCGACGCCGGCCGAGGCGAAGCTCACGATGCGTGCCAGCGGCTTCAATCCGAGCGCCTTCGCCTTGTCGGCCGACATCACCAGCACTGCGGCAGCACCGTCGTTGATGCCGGAGGCATTGCCTGCCGTGACGGTTCCCTGCTTGTCGAACGCCGGCTTCAGCCCGGCCAGACCTTCGGCGCTGGACTTGCGGTTGATGAACTCGTCGGCGTCGAACATCAGCGGATCGCCCTTGCGCTGCGGGATCGTCACCGCGACGATCTCGTCCTTGAAGCGGCCCGCGTCCTGCGCCGCCGCGGCCTTGGTCTGGGACGCAAGCGCCAGCGCATCCTGTGCCGCGCGGTCGATACCGAACTGCTTCGCCACGTTCTCCGCGGTGATGCCCATGTGGTACTTGTTGTAGACGTCCCACAGGCCGTCGACAATCATGCTGTCGACGATCTTGGCGTCGCCCATGCGAAAACCGTCGCGCGAACCCAGCATCACGTGCGGCGATGCGCTCATGTTCTCCTGGCCGCCGGCCACCACGATCTGCGCATCGCCGTTGGCGATCGCCTGCGCGGCCAGCATGACGGCCTTCAGCCCCGATCCGCAGACCTTGTTGATCGTCATCGCCGGGACGCTGACCGGCAGGCCCGCCTTCAGCGACGCCTGGCGCGCCGGGTTCTGCCCGCTGCCCGCCGTGAGGACCTGGCCCATGATCACTTCGTCGACCTGGTCCGGTGCGACGTTGGCGCGGCGCAGGACTTCCTTGATGACGGTGGCGCCGAGTTCGGGCGCGGGTACCTTGGCGAGCGTTCCGCCGAACTTGCCGATGGCGGTGCGTGCCGCCGCAACGATCACTGCTTCTGTCATGTCGATACTCCGATCGGTAAATCAGTCGGGCCGATGTGCGCCCGGTTCGTGCCCGGCGGCTAGGCCTTTTCCTTGACGTAGCTGCCCGGCGCAGGTTCCAGTGGCTTGTGGGAGGCGTCACCGTAGCGCTTCGGCGCGGGCTTCAGTGACCCGGCGTGGCGAGCCAGCCAGCGGCTCCAGTCCGGCCACCAGCTGCCGGGTCGCTCGGTGGCGTCGTTGAACCAGGCTTCCGAGTTCGCCGGCAGCGATTCATCATCCGCGGCCCAGTAGCTGCGCTTGTTCTTGCTGGGCGGATTGATTGCGCCGGCAATGTGTCCGCTGGCGCCCATCACGAAGCGCACACCGCCGGCCTTGCCATCCCCCGGCAAGGCACGCGCAGACGCATACGCCGCCTTCCACGGCACGATGTGGTCCTCGCGCGCCGCAAAGACGTAGGTCGGGACCTGGATGCGCCCAAGGTCGACCGGCTGGCCGCAGGTCTTCAGCTTGCCCGGCACACGCAGGTTGTTCTCCAGGTACATGTTGCGCAGGTACCAGGCGTACATCGGTCCCGGCAGGTTGGTGCCGTCGCCGTTCCAGTAGAGCAGGTCGAACGCCGGCGGCGACTTGCCCTCGAGATAGTTGCTGACGACGTAGCTCCAGACGAGGTCGTTCGCACGCAGACTCGAGAACGTGTTCGAAAGCTCGAGGCCCGGCATGATGCCGCCGCGCGCGAACTGCTGCTCGCGCAGCCGCACCTGGTTCTCGTCGATGAAGACGTCGAGCACGCCGGCGTCCTCGAAGTCGAGCAGCGCAGTCAGCATAGTCAGGCTGGTGATCGGCTTCTCGCCGCGCGCGTACATCACCGCCAGCCCATTGGCGATCAGCGTGCCGCCGACACAGTAGCCGAGCGCGTTGATCTGCTTCTGGCCGGAGATCTCCTGCGTGACGTGGATCGCTTCGATGATGCCCTTCTCGACGTAGTCCTCCCACGTGACGTGGGCTTCGGGCTTGTGCGGGTTCTTCCACGACACCACGAACACCGTGTGGCCCTGCTCGACCGCGTAGCGGATGAACGAGTTCTCCGGCTGCAGGTCGAGGATGTAGAACTTGTTGATGCACGGCGGCACCAGCAGGAACGGCCGCTCGTACACCTTCTCGGTCAGCGGCTTGTACTGGATCAGCTGGAACAGCGGGTTCTGGTAGACCACCGCGCCTTCGCTGGTCGCGACGTTCTTGCCGACCTCGAACGCCGACTCGTCGGTCTGCGTGATCTTGCCCTTGCCGATGTCGTTCAGCAGGTTGCCGAGCCCCGCCTTCAGGCTCTCGCCGCTGGTATCGAGCAGCGTCTGCTGCGCCTTCGGGTTGAGTGCGAAGAAATTGGCGGGAGAAGCGGCATCGACCCACTGCGACACGGCGAACTTCACCCGCTTGCGCGTCTTCCTGTCGCCCTGCACGCTCTCGGCGAGCCGCTTCATGAACTCGGAGTTCAGCAGGTAGGTGCGCGCATAGAACGACGCCAGCGAGTTCTTCTGCCAGCTGGGGTCCGCGAAGCGCGGGTCGGCGATCGGCGCTGTCGTGCGCTCCGGGTGCGCGAAGAAGTCGTTCCACAGGCCGGTGAGGCGCTGCACGTACTCCTGCTGCATGCCCAGCAGCTGGTCGGCCGCGAGTGGCATCGGGGAACTCGTCATGGGCTGCAGCCACGGCATCGCGAAGTTGAACGGGTCCGCTTCGCCGAGCGCGCGCGGTGCGGCCTGCGCCGGCCCCGAAGCGGCCGCCGCGGCGGAGTGGCCGCGCGTCGCTGCACGCGTGCCCTTGCGTGCGGCCGGCTTCGCGGCTTTCGACGGGGCCGCCTTGCGCGATGCCCGCGCCACGCTGCCTGTCTTGTGGGTGGCCATGTGTCCTCCGGTTGCAGGGGCGCTGGAACGGGATCCGCGCCGCTGCTGGAATTCGTGGGGTGAGCCGTCGGATTCTCCATGCCGCGCCCGGCATGGTCAAACGCGCAGGTCAAGCCTCCAGCCAGACCAGCGCAGCGTGCCGGCCGGTGACACGATCGCGCCGATGGCTGTAGAAGCGCGCCGCGTCGCAGTGGGTGCAGACGCCGCCGCCATGCACCTCACCGACCCCTTCCTGCGCGAGCGCGAGCCGACCCAGCGCAAAGAGGTCGGCCCGGAACTTGCCGGCACCGCCGGCCACGAAGGCGGCATGCGCCCCGTCGAGGCTCGCGCAGGTCGCGTCCAGCACCTCTTGCCCGACCTCGAAGTGGTCCGGTCCGATGGCCGGGCCGAGGTAGGCGACCAGGTCGGCTGCCGGATCACGCAGCCGCTTGCGCAGCGCCCGCGCCGCGGCCTGGATCACGCCGGCGGCGAGGCCGCGCCAGCCGGCATGAGCCACCGCCACGCCACGCCCGCGCGCATCAGCGAGCAGCACCGGCAGGCAGTCGGCCATCATGGCGACGGTGACCACGCCAGGGCGATCGGTGACGCTCGCATCCGCCTCCAGCGGACGGCCCGCTGCGACCGCCTCCGCCGCATCGACCACGCGCGCACCATGCACCTGGCTCAGCCAGGCCGGTTCCGAGGGGAGCACGGCCTGCAGCCGCGCCCGGTTCGCCGCCACCGCGGCGGGATCATCGCCGCATCCGGGGCCAACGTTCATGCCGCCCCCGAGCCGTGCGCCGTAGGCACCTGCCGACGTCCCGCCGGACCGCGTCGTGATCAGCGCGCGCACGACGGCCGGCACCGGCCATTCAGGCCGGATCCACTCCGGATGGGGCACGTTCATACGGAGAACCCCGCCGGCCGGTCGATCGGGCCGAATCCCAGCGCCTGCATCAGATCCGCCATGTCCGGCGGCGGCGCCCGGAACCACTGCATTGGCTGCTCCGTAGCCGGATGGACCAGGCCCAGTCGGCAGGCATGCAGAGCCTGGCGCGGAAACGAGCGCCAGAGGCTGCGCGCATCGGGCGAAGGCAGGCGCCGCCGGTACACCGGGTCGCCCACCAGCGGATGTCCGAGGTGCTCGAGATGAACGCGGATCTGGTGCGTGCGCCCGGTGTCGAGCCGGCACGCCAGCCAGGTGAGTGTCACCCCGTCGACCTGCGTCGACGCGATGCGCGTGTAATGCGTCCGCGCCGGCTTCGCGCCTGCCGCGCGACTGACACGGAAGCGCAGCGGATTGCGCGGATCGCGCCCGATCGCGTCCTCGATCGTCCCGCTGCGGCGCGGCTCGCCCAGCACGATCGCCCAGTATTCGCGCTGCACCGTGCGCTCCTGCAACTGACGCACGAGGCTCGTCTGTGCCTCGAGCGTGCGCGCGATCACCATCAGTCCGGACGTGTCGGCATCGAGGCGATGCACGATGCCGGCCCGCGGCACCCGGGCGAGGTCCGGCGCATGCGCGAGCAGGCCGTTGAGCAGCGTGCCGGACCAGTGCCCGGCCGCGGGATGCACGACCAGACCGGGCGGCTTGTCGACGACGATGATCGCGTCGTCCTCGTGCACGATGGCAAGTGGCATCGGCTCCGGTGCGAACGCGAACGCGTCGGCTGCCGGCTGCGGCTCGAGTTCGATGACGTCACCGGCGAGCACGGCATGACGCGGTTTCACGATGGCGCCGTTGACGTGGACGGCGCCGTGCTCGATCCACTGCTTGAGTCGCGAACGGGAAACGTCGGGCAGCAACGCAGCCAGCAGCTTGTCGAGGCGCTCGCCCGCATGCTCGACCTCAACGTCGAAGCGAATGCGCCCGGGGTCCTGCGCATCCTTCTCCTCGATCAGCGCGTCCTCGTCGCCGTCAGACAGAGGCGGTGAACCGTATACTTCGCGGCTAGACAACGGAAACGCCTTGATGATGGATCGCGTTCATTTCCGGGCGACGCTGGCGCAGTATCTGGCCATCGTCCTGGCGGCGCTCGTGCTGGGCGGCTGCAGTTGGCTCGGGGTCGACAGCCTGTTCGAGAAGGACAACACCGCCAAGTGGGATGCGGACCGATTGTACGCGGAGGCCCGCGCAGAACTCTCGTCGGGCAACTGGGCCCGCGCCCGGGAGTACTACCAGAAGCTCGAGTCGCGCTATCCGTTCGGCCGGCATGCGCAGCAGGCGCTGATGGAGATCGCCTACACCTACTACAAGGAAGGCGAATCGGCACAGGCGATCCAGGCCGCCGATCGCTTCATCCGCCAGTACCCGAACAATCCCAACGTCGACTACATGTACTACCTGAAGGGCCTCGCGACGTTTGGCGAAGATGCGAACTTCATTACCCGCCTGATCGGCGAGGACGACTCGCAGCGCGACGCCAAGGGCGCACGCGAGTCGTACGATGCCTTCCGCGAACTCGTGACGCGTTTCCCCGACAGCAAGTACGCGGACGATGCCCGCGCCCGCATGCGCTATCTCATCAACGCCATGGCGGGCGCCGAACTCAACGTCGCCAATTTCTACTACGTCCGCAAGGCCTACATCGCCGCCATCCAGCGCGCGCAGGTCGTCGTGCGCGACTTCCAGACGTCGCCGGTCGCCGAGGACGCCCTGGTCCTGATGGCGCGCTCGTACCAGGCGCTGGAGATGCCGGATCTGCAGGCCGACGCCGAGCGCGTGCTGGCGCTGAACTTCCCGGACAGTGCCTACCTGCGCAGCCGGAAGAAGTGATCAGCCGTCAGGGCGGCGGCGCGTCAGGAATTCGATCGCCTGCTCCTGGCTGCGCGTGCGTGAAAAGGGCGGCAGGCTCGCAAGCACGACCCGGCCGTACGACTTCGTCACGACGCGCTCGTCGAGGATCATCAGGACGCCGCGGTCGTTTTCGTCGCGGATGAGCCGCCCCACTCCCTGCTTCAGCCGCACGATCGCTTCCGGCAGCTGGAATTCGCTGAAGGGGTTGCGGCCAGTGCGGCGCAGATAACCGATCTTCGCCTCGACGATCGGATCGTCGGGCGGCGAGAACGGCAGCTTGTCGATGACCACCAGCGACAACGCATCGCCGCGGATGTCGATGCCTTCCCAGAAACTCGCAGACCCGACCAGCACCGCGTTGCCCGAGCCGCGGAAATCGTCAAGCAGCGCGCGGCGGCTGCCCGAACCCTGCACGAGGAGCGGCAGCACAGTGTCGTCGCGCTGCATCAGCTGCTGCAGCCGTGCCGCCGCGCGATCGACCGCGCGCAGCGTCGTGCACAGCAGGAAAGCCCGCCCGCCATTGGCGCGCACCAGCGGCCAGGCCGCCTCGGCGACGCGCTCCGGAAAGTCGGCGTCAAAGGGCGACGGCAGGTTCTGCGGCAGGTAAAGCAGCGCCTGCCGCGCGAAATCGAAAGGACTGTCCCAGCGTGCGGTACGCGCCTCGAAGCCGAGTTCCGCCAGGAAATGGTCGAAGCGCCCGCCCGACGTCAGCGTGGCCGAAGTCAGGATCCACGCCTGCGGCTGCGCCTCGCGCGCACGTGCCAGCAGGCGCCCGGCCGCCAGTGGAGTCTTGTTGAACTGCGCGCCGTGGGCGGACACCGAGATCCAGCGCACCGCCGGATCGTCGTCACCATCCGGGGGGCCGGTCTCCTCCCCTTTGCCTTCGAGAGCACGGCTCCATTCGGACAATGCGCGTTTCAGCTCGGCCACACGCGGCGCAAGCAGGTCGAGTTCCGCGTCGCGGCCGCGGTTGACCTCGCCCGCGCGCGCGAGCGCAGCCGCCTGCCCGTCGACCTGCTGCAGTGCCTGCAGCAGCTGCGGCGCCTGCGGCAGCCGGGCGAGCGGGGTGCGCGAGCCTGCGCCGAGGCCCATGTCGCCCAGCGCCAGCCGCACGTCGCGCACGGCCTTCTCCAGCGCCGAGGTCAGCACGATCCACGACGCGCCATCGGGCGCCCGCGCCAGCCCGAGCGCGCGGCTGTCACGCGCCAGTTCGAGCCACTGCGCCAGCGAGAGCGAAGTGCCGAAGAAATCGGCCGCGATGTCCGGCACCTGATGCGCCTCATCGAGGATCACCGTGTCGACGGTCGGCAGGAAGTCGCGGATCGCGTCGTCGCGCAGCGCGAGGTCGGCGAGGAACAGGTGGTGATTGACCACGACCACGTCCGCCGCCTGCGCGTCGCGCCGCGCCCGGAAGACGAAGCAGTCGGAGAATCGCGGACAGTCGGATCCCAGGCAGTTGTCGCGCGTCGACGTGACCCAGGGCCAGATTGCCGCGCCCTCCGGGACCTCCGAAAGCTCGGCACGGTCGCCGCTCGTCGTGGTGCCGGCGAAACGCATGATCGAGCGCAGATGCCGCGCTTCGTCCCGCGTCGGCAGCAACGCTTCGGCCTCGGCCCGGGCCAGGCGATGCAGGCAGAGATAGTTGGCGCGACCCTTCAGGACCGAGGTCGCGGCGTTCAGCCTGAGGGCCTTCAGCACCGCCGGCAGGTCCTTGCGATAGAGCTGATCCTGCAGCGGCTTGGTGCCGGTGGAGATCAGGACCTTGCCGCCCGCCAGCAGCGCCGGAACGAGGTAGGCGAAGGTCTTGCCCGTGCCGGTCCCGGCCTCGGCCACCAGGGTTGCGCTGTCCCTGATCGCTCCGTGCACCGCCGCCGCCATCTCGGCCTGCGACGGACGTGGCACGAAACCCGGCACGGACGCCGCCAGCGCTCCGCCGGCCGCGAAAACTTCGGCAATGCGGTCAGAGAGTGAATCAGGCGCAGCGGCCGATGCCGTTCGGCTCACGCCGGAATGTCCGGCACCAGCCGCATCTCCAGCAGACGCACCGAATCCTTGATCTGCAGCTTGCGCTTCTTCATGCGGCGCAGGGCCAGTTCGTCGACGCCTGGCTGGTGCGCCAGGCGTTCGATCGCGTCGTCAAGATCGCGATGTTCGACCTGCAATTCGATGATGCGCCGCTTGATCTCGTCCTGTTCCATCGCTCGCGCAATTCGTCAAAGTGGGCCCGAAATAACGGCAGTACCGACGCTTGGAAGAACGCGAATGGCCCGATGATAGACTCCTTCGAAAGGTCTCCTCTCTCCGCGTGTCGAGCTTCAAAGTCAACGTCGTCACGGCGCAGCACATCGGCGACCGGCATGAGCAGCAGGACCGCGTGGCGATCATCACGAGCCCGCGCAATCCCGGAGCCATGCTCGCCATCGTCGCGGACGGCATGGGCGGACGGACCGGCGGCAAGCTGGCCGCCGATCAGGTCGTCCAGACCGCTGAAAACCTGTTTCGGGACATGACCGAGAACGACTCGACGTTCCGGGACATGCTGCTGCACCTCGCGGCCGAGGCGCACACGGTGATCCGGCTGACAGCGATTGCCGCCGAGAAGGAGCCGCACAGCACGCTCTGCGCGCTGATCATCAAGAAGAACTACGCGATCTGGGCGCATGCCGGCGACAGTCGCCTCTACTTCTTCCGCGGCGGACGGCTGGTGCACCGGACCGAGGATCACACGTACGCGGAACAGCTGCGCCTCGAGGGCCGCCACGAGGAGGCCGAAGTCGCGGCGAGCCGCTACAAGAACATCCTGGTCAGCGCGCTCGGCATCAACAAGAAGCCGAAAGTCGTGATCGGCGAGGACACCAACCTGCGCGCCGACGACATCTTCCTGCTGTCCAGCGACGGGCTCTGGGCCTACTTCGACGATGACGAACTGGCCGAGATCCTTTATCAGCAGTCCCCGCGCGAAGCGTCGGAGCGGCTGGTGTCGCTGGCGCGCGAGCGGTCCGAGGGCCGCGGGGACAACCTGTCGCTCGTGATCGTCCGGCTCGAGCACCAGCCGAAGCAGGCCGTCCCTGCCCGCTGAACGGCAGAGAACCGGTGATCCGCCGGCATCGGGCATCCCAAGGCAAGACAGCATGTCCGCATGGCTTCCAGACGGCGTCGCAATGCGCGGCTGGCTGATCGGATGCGCTGCCCTGGCACTGGTCCTCTTCAGTACCGATGCATTCGCCGCCACCACGCGCGAGTCGGCCGGCTATCGCTACTACGCCAGGCAGACCAGCACCGCCTCGCTCCATAACAACGCCGCCTATAACGTGCCGTTCATCGGCATCGGCCACAGCTGGTAATCAGCGCGCCGCACCGGGGTAGACGCTCCGGCGCGATGCCGGAGCTGATGCGCTAGCGCGGCAATGTCGCCGCGGCGTCCTCCGCCTTCTTGCGGATCGCCTCGCGTTCAGCCTCCTTCTTCTCCTGTTCCTTCTTGCGCTGGGCGCGGCGCTCTTCGCGCTTCTTGCGCTCGGCGGCGTTGTCCTCCGCATGCTTGGCCGCCTCTGCCTGCTTCTTCTGGTATTCGGCCGCGTTCTGCTCACGCTTCGCGGCGTCCTGCTGTTCCTTCGCCAGGCGGTCCGCGTGCTCCTTCTGCTTGCGTTCGTAGTCGGCGCGATTGCGCTCGATCTGCTCGGGAGTCAAGGCGCCCTTGGCGGCGGCATCGGCCTTCTGCTGGCGCTGGTCGGCATCGGCGCGGGCCTTGTCCTCCTTCGCGCGGCGGGCATCGGCCCCGGCGTCCTGCTGCTTTTGCTGCTCGGCCCGCTTGCGCTGCAGGTCCTCCTGGTCGAGGCGCCGCCGCGTGTCCTTGGCTTCGACTTCGACGCGGTGGACGTCCCGGCGCGCAAGCTCCCGCTCGCGGCGGACTTTGTCGCGGCAGTCGTTGACCAGGATCTCCTTGTAGCACTGCCTGTCGCGCGCATCGAACTCGGCCTTCTGGCGCGCGTTCTCCTTCTCAGCCGCCGCCAGCGCGGCACTGGCCTGCTCGCGCGTCGTGATGGTCCCGGGCGGAAAGCGCGAGGCGAAGTCCTGCGCGGCGGCGAAGCCGGGCACGACGAGGAGCGACAGAAGCACAAGCTTTCGCATGGACAGATAACGCAACAGGGGACGCATTCGCCTACATGCGGGCCACGTCGCGGCGCGGAGACTCCAGGTACTGGCGGGACTGCATCTCCTCCAGGCGAGACACCGTGCGCGCGAATTCGTTCGCCAGCGCGCCGGCCGGATACAGTTCGGCGGCCGGCACCTCGGCCGACAGCAGCAGCTTGACACGGTGGTCGTACAGCACGTCCACCAGCCAGGTGAAGCGCCGCGCCTCCGATGCCTGCCCTGCCGACATGCGCGGCACATTGGACAGCAGCACGGTGTGGAACTGCGCGGCGATCTCAAGGTAGTCGTTATGCGAGCGCGGGCCGCCGCACAGCACCGCGAAGTCGAACCAGACGACACCGCCGGCCCGACGCCGAGCGCGCAGCGATCGGGCCTCGATCGTCAGCACCGGGTCGTCGTCCTCGGTCTCGGCGACGCGCTCGAAATTGGCCTCGAGCCCGCGTTCGGCCTCCGCGCCCCAGGGAGTGAGATAGGCCTCGACGCGCTCCATCGCCCGGCGCCGGTAATCGACTCCGCCATCGACCTGCACGACGTCGAGGCGATCCTGCAGCAGCTGGATGGCCGGCAGCATGCGATCCCGATGCAGGCCGTCCGGATAGAGCGCCCCAGGAGCGTAGTTCGAGGTGATGACGAAGCCGATGTTGAGCGCGAAGAGCCGGTCGAGCAGCCGGTACAGGATCATCGCGTCGGCAATGTCCGAGACATGAAACTCGTCGAAGCAGATCAGCCGGTGGCGACGGGCGACACGCAGCGCAACTTCGTCGAGCGGATCGGCGGTGCCCTTGAGTTCATGCAGCTCGGCGTGGACGCCGCGCATGAACTCGTGGAAGTGCACGCGTGTCTTGCGGATCACCGGCACGGTCGCGAAGAAGGCGTCCATCAGGAAGCTCTTGCCCCGGCCTACGTCGCCCCAGAGATAGACGCCGCGCGGCACCGGCGGCCGCACCAGCAGCTTCTTCAGCGCATTCGAGCGCTGGGCCTTGTAGTCGACCCACTCCTCGTACAGCCGCTGCAGGCGGTCGGCCGCCTGCTGCTGGGACACGTCCAGCGCGTAGCCGCGCTGGGCCAGTGCGTTCTCGAGGTGGTTCCGGAATGGCACGCGGCGAGCCCGGGCCGTCGCGGACCTGCCGCCGCGGCCCGGTCGGTCAGAGGTTCAGGGTGCGCTTGTCGACGGCCAGGGCCGCTTCCCTGGTCGCCTCGGACAGCGACGGGTGCGCGTGGCAGATGCGCGCGATGTCTTCCGACGACGCGCGGAACGCCATCGCCACCACCGCCTCATGGATCAGCTCGGACGCGTAGGGCCCGATGACATGCACGCCGAGGATCTCGTCGGTGGCGGCGTCGGCGAGGAACTTGACCAGGCCGCTGGTGTCGCCGAGCGCCCGCGCACGGCCGTTGGCCGTGAACGGGAACGTGCCCGCCCGGTAGGCGCGCCCCGCAGCCTTCAGCTGCTGCTCGGTCTGCCCGACCCAGGCGATTTCCGGCGAGGTGTAGATGACCCACGGAACGGTATTGAAGTCGACATGGCCGTGCTGCCCGGCAATGCGCTCGGCCACCGCCACGCCCTCCTCTTCCGCCTTGTGCGCCAGCATCGGACCGCGCACCACGTCGCCGATCGCCCACACGTTCGGCACGCTGGTGCGGCACTCCTCGTCGACAGCGACGAAGCCACGCTCGTCCAGCTTCAGGCCGATGGCTTCGGGGTTGAGGCCGATGGTGTTGGGCACGCGCCCGATCGACACGATGAGCCGGTCGACCACGAGCACCTGCGGTTCGCCCCTGGAATCGGCATATTCGACGCGGACTTCCTCGGTCTTGCCCTTCTTCTCGACCGTGACTTTGTCGATCTTCACGCCCAGCTGGATCTTCAAGCCCTGGCGACCAAAGAGCTTCGCCGCCTCCTTCGCCACCTGCTCGTCGACCGCGCCGAGGAATGCCGGCAG
Source organism: Burkholderiaceae bacterium (assembly GCA_035429805.1). Taxonomy (GTDB): domain Bacteria; phylum Pseudomonadota; class Gammaproteobacteria; order Burkholderiales; family Burkholderiaceae_F; genus JALORV01. The sequence continues at coordinate 1,921 of DAOMFL010000027.1, read as the reverse complement.
CGCTTCGAGCAGCGTGACGTCGGCGCCGAGGCGGCGCCATACGGACCCCATCTCGAGGCCGATGACGCCGGCACCGATGACGCCGAGGCGCTTCGGCACTTCGGCAATCGCCAGCGCGCCGTCGTTCGACAGGATGCGCGTCTCGTCGAAGTCGACGCCCGGCAGCGGCCGGGCGTTCGATCCGGTCGCGACGATGACGTGCTTCGCAAGCAGCGTTTCTTCCTGCGTGCCGTTCACCCGGACCTCGATGCCGGCATCGCTGCGGCCGGCGAACGATCCATGGCCGTGGAAGAACGCGACCTTGTTCTTCTTGAACAGGAACAGGATGCCGTCGTTGTTCTGCCTGACGACCGCATCCTTGCGACCGAGCATCTTCGCCAGATCGAACCCCAGGCCTTTGACCTCGATGCCGTGCGCGGCAAAGTGGTGGCCGGCGTGCTCGTAGTTTTCCGATGACTGCAGCAGCGCCTTCGACGGGATGCAGCCGACATTGGTGCAGGTGCCGCCCGGCGCCGGCCCGCCGTCCCTGTTCTTCCAGTCGTCGATGCAGGCAGTGGCGAAACCCAGTTGGGCCGCCCGGATGGCGGCGATGTAGCCGCCCGGCCCGCCGCCGATGACGACCACGTCGAAGTTCTTGGACATGCTTGCCTTTCGTTTCTCGCTACGGGCCTTCGCGCGGTACGAAGATCCACAGGATGATGTAGAGCACGGCCGTAAAGCCGCCGGCGCCGAGTCCGAGGACGAAGATCAGCCGCCAGATCCAGGACTCCACGCCCGTCACGCGGGCGATGCCGCCGCAGACCCCCGCGATCCACTTGTCGCTGTCGGACAGCCGCAGCTGATTGATCGCCAGGCCGCTGCCAGCACCCGCGGAGCTGGCCGTGCCACCGATCACACGCGCTTTCGCAGCTTCATACTCAGCCTGCGTCAGAGCGCCGGACTGCAGCAGTCGGTGCAGCGTCTCCAGATCGTCCGCCATGCCCATGGTTGCCGCCCCGATCAGACCTCGAGCAGCAGGCGCGCCGGGTCTTCCAGCGCTTCCTTCATCGTCACCAGCGACAGCACTGCCTCGCGGCCATCGATGATGCGATGGTCGTACGACAGCGCGAGGTAGTTCATCGGGCGCACGACGACCTGCCCGTTTTCCACCACCGCCCGGTCCTTGGTTGCATGCACGCCGAGGATCGCCGACTGCGGCGGATTGATGATCGGCGTCGACAGCATCGAACCGAACACGCCGCCGTTGGAAATCGAGAACGTGCCGCCGGTGAGTTCCTCGAGCGCGAGCTTGCCCTCGCCGGCGCGCTTGCCGAAGTCCGCGATCTTCTTCTCGATGTCGGCGAACGTCATCTGGTCGACGTCGCGCAGGATCGGCACGACCAGGCCTCGCGGCGAGCCGACCGCGATGCCGATGTCAAAGTAGCCGTGGTAGATGATGTCGTTGCCGTCGACCGACGCATTGACCACTGGGTACTTCTTCAGCGCTGCGACCGCGGCCTTCACGAAGAACGACATGAAGCCGAGCTTCACGCCGTGCTCCTTCTCGAAGCGGTCCTTGTACTTGTTGCGCAGGTCCATCAGCGGCTGCATGTTGACCTCGTTGAACGTGGTCAAAATGGCCGCGGTCGACTGCGACTGGACCAGACGCTCGGCCACGCGCGCGCGCAGGCGCGACATCGGCACGCGCTGCTCGGGGCGATTGGCCATTGCCGACAGATCGAGAGGCGCCTTCACTTCCGGAAGTGCGGGCCGCGCCGCCGGCGCTGCGACCGCGGCTGAAGCTGCGGCCGCGGCAGGCTTCGCGCCGCCCGCAATCGCGCCGAGCACGTCGCCCTTCAGCACGCGGCCGTCCTTGCCGCTGCCGGAGACCGAGCCCGGCGGCAGTCCCGCGTCCGCCATCAGCTTCGCCGCCGCAGGCATC
>DAOMFL010000026.1:0-44979 GCA_035429805.1 Burkholderiaceae bacterium | reverse complement strand
GGGCGATCGTGAGCGCATCGTCGGCCTTGGCCCGCGCCTCGACGTCGTGACCCGCGGCGGGGGCGAGGTGGTTCGACCACATCGACAGCAGGATCGACCGGTCCCACGGGTGGGTCTCCGTAGCCTCGGGGGCACGCCCGCAGGCGCCCCGTGGACGAAGCGTTCGACGCGGCCGGCAATCTCGTCGGCGCGCGTCAGGATGAAGAGATGGCCGCAGTCGACATCCTCGACCACGGCGTTGGGCAGGCGCGACGCGAGGATGCGGCCGTTGACCGGCGGGACGATCGGATCGTCGGTGCCCGACAGGATCAGCGTCGGCGCCTCGACGCGAGGCAGCCGGTGCCAGCTGGTCCAGCCCCAGATCGCGAGCATCTGGTAGAGGTACCCGAGGCTGCTCGGGCTGCGCAGTGCCTCGGCGTGAACGCGCAGCAGTTCACGCTCGGTGCGGATCATGCCGCCGTAAAGCTCCCCGCCGATCGCCATCAGGTGCGCGGCATCGAAATAGCGCCGCGGGCTCAGCATGTTCCGCAGCACCATCGGCGATCCCGGCACCATCACCCATCCAGCTGTCGTCGCCGCGAGAGTCAGCGTGCGGGACCGCTGCGGAAAACGGATCGCGAATTCCTGTGCCGCCGCCCCGCCCCAGGAGACGCCGAAGACGTCGACCGACCCGATACCGAGGTGATCGAGCAGGCCCGCGGCCAGCCCGGCGAGGTGCTTCAGGCGATACGGCACCGGCGGAGTCGGCGAGCCACCGACGCCCGGCACATCGAAGGTGACGATGCGCGTGCGTCTGAACTTCGCGGCAAAGGTCGCCACGGTTTCGAGGCTGGCGCCGATGCCGTTGAACAGCAGCAGTACGCGCGTCGCGCGCGGTGCGCCGCCGATCGCTGCGCGCAGCGTCTGGCCTTCGATTTCTACGGAGAAGGTCTGCAGGGGTCGGGTCACTCGGCATGGGTGCCGGAGTCGGCCGAAGTATGCACGTAAGTGCCCGGTGCGTCGGCGAGCGGCTTGAAGGTCCGCGACCCGAGTGCGCGCGGGGCGCGCCTGTCCGGATCGGAACGCGCAGCGAGCCACTCCGAAAGGTGCGGCCACCAGGTCCCTTCGTGCAGCTTGGCGCCCGCGGTGAACGACTCCGGCGTGTCGTGCCTGCCCTCGTTCGTGGAATACGAGCTCTTCCTGCCGCCCGGCGGATTGACGATCGACTGCACGTGCCCGCTCGAGCTCAGCACGAAGTGGCTGTGTCCGCCCAGCAATCCCCGCGTCCGGTAGCAGCCTTCCCACGGTGTGATGTGGTCGGTGGTGCCGCCGAGGATGAAGGCGTCGCACTTGACGTCGGCAAGGTTGAGCGCACGGCCGCCGATCGTCACGCCGCCCGGCACGGCGAAGGCGTTCGACTCGAGCAGCCCGATGAAGTCGGAGTGCAGCCGGGCCGGCAGTCGCGTCGTGTCGGAATTCCAGTAGAGCACGTCGAAGGCCGGCGGCGCCTTGCCCATCAGATAGTTGTTGACCCAGTAGTTCCAGATCAGCTCGTTCGGCCGCAGCCACGCGAAGACCTTCGCGAGGTCCTTGCCTTCGAGCACACCGCGGGCGCGCGACAGCGTACGCGCCAGATCGAGTGTCTCGAGGTTCGCGAACAGCCCCATCGAGCTGTCCGCGATGCCCTCGATGTCGAGGATCGCGACGAGCAGCGTCAGAGAACGCGCCCAGTGCATCTTCTTGGCCGCGAGCAGTGCCAGCAGTGCCGCGGCGGTGATCCCGCCCGAACACGCACCCATCACGTGCAACTGCTCGGCTCCGGCGATGCGCCGCGTCACGCCCATCGCCTGTTCGAGCGCTGCGACGTAGGTCGCCAGCCCCCAGTCGGCCTGCGCCTCGCCCGGGTTGAACCAGCTCACCACGAAGACCTGATGTCCCTGCTGGACGAGGTACTCGATCAGGCTGCGCCCGGGCGCGAGGTCCCACACGTAGTACTTGTTGATCTGCGGCGGCACGATGAAGACCGGTGTGCCGTGCACGGTCTCGGTCTGCGGCCGGTACTGGATCAGCTCGAGCGTCGGGTCGCGATACACCACCGCGCCCGGCGTCGTCGCGAGATTGCCTCCGACCTTGAAGCCGGATGCGTCGACTGAAGCCGGCAGGAAGCCGTTGCGACGCCAGTCACTGAGGAAGGCGCGCGCCCCGGTTTTCAGGTTCCTGCCCGCGGTGTCGAGCGTGCGCTTGAGCGCCGCGGGATTGCCGAGCAGCGTGTTGGTCGGGGCGAGCGTATCGGCAAGGATGCCGAGCACCATTTTCGCGCGCGCTTCGTCGCGCGGCGGCAGGTTGAGGTCGCTGACCCAGCGCTGACCCTCGGAAGTGAGCGCAAGGTAGCCCTGCAGCAGCCGGCGATAGACGACGTTCTCGCGCCACGCCGGGTCCTCGAAGCGACGGTCGCCGGCCGCGGGCTCGAGCGTCGACCGGCCGCGCGCGGCCTGCACGACCGCGGCACCCATGCGGCGCAGTGTTGCGGCGGACTTGCGCGGACTCGTCAACGCCGCCCTTGCAAAGCGCTTCAGCGAAGCATTGAGCCGCGTCGCAGTGCGCGGCAGCGCAGGGTCGATGACCAGCGCCGGCACCTTCGCACCTGCCTTTGTCGCTCGGCGCTGGGGGCCGGCGCGCTTCGCGCCGGCACGCGACCGCCGGGCCGCGGCCACGCTCGCGACGACCTTCGCGCGGCGAGTCCGTCTGGGACGCCCGGCCGCGGCGCTCATGCCAGCACCATCGCCAGCGATTCCCCGACCATGACGGTGCGATCCGGCGCGTCCGGGTTGAACGCCGTGTTCAGGCAGCGGACGAGGAAGCGGCCCGGACCCTTGGCCTCGACGGCGGCAAGCTCGACGCGGATCGCGAGCGACGTGCCGGCCGGCACGGGCGCGAGGAAGCGGATCTTTTCCATGCCGTAGTTGAGCACGCTGCGCGCATCGGGCGGATAGACGCCGAGCTGGTATTGCGCTACCGGAACCAGCGACAGCACCAGCAGGCCGTGCGCGATCGTCGAACCGACGGGGCTCTCCCTGCGCGCGCGCTCGACATCGACGTGGATCCACTGATCGTCGCCGGTGCAATGGGCGAATTCGTTGATGCGCTGCTGGTCGATGTGCACGGGTTCGGAGACGCCGAACACGTGACCGACATTGTCCGGCAGCGTCGCAGCGTGATAGTTTTCTGGGGCAGCCATGGGATCCTCGAAGGGTTAAGGGTTCAGGCGGTCGGCTCGAGCTCGATCTCGAGGCGGCCGTCGTGCACGCGCACCGGATAGCTGCGCGTTTTCAGGCCGGACGACGATCCGGCCTGGCAACCGCTGCGCACATCGAAACGCAGCCCGTGCGCGCGGCAGGTGACGATCGTTCCGTCGAGCTTGCCCAGCACCAGCGATCCGCCTGCGTGCGGGCAGCCGTCCGCGATCGCGTAGTACGTGCCGGCGATGCGGAACAACGCAATTTCGTGCCCTTCGCGACGGACAAGTCGGCGCGCGCCCTCGGGCAGGTCGGCTTCGGCAGCATCGATCCACATCGGCAGGCTCGTGGCGGTGTCGTCGAACGTGTTCACAGAAGGCAGATTGGACCGTCGGACGCCATTGTCCGGGCACGGCCGCAGCCGGGCCCCCTCACAGTCGGGGGGCGTCGCTGCCATGCGCAGGCCAGATCGATGAACGGGGCTCCCGCATCGCTCTTACAATCGGATCCGGCACGGAGAGCGGTGGCAACGCGCGGCAGGGAGCCGCTCGTACGGACGCTGTTTCCCGGCCGACTCGGCGACACTCCCAGTGGCCACCCATCCGGACCGAACGGCATCGACATCAGTGTCGAGCCTGCTGCTGAAGGTCACGCCGGCGCGCGTCCCGCGCGACCTGCTGGTGCGCCGACGCCTGACGACCGAGGATCCGCAACTGCGCGAACGTCCTGCCGTGCTGGTGCAGGCGCCGGCCGGGTTCGGCAAGACCTCGCTGCTGGCCCAATGGCGTCGTGAGCATCTGGCACGCGGCACGGTCGTCGCATGGTTTTCGGCTCAGGAGGAAGACGACGGCCAGCGCCTGGTGCAAGGGCTGGCGCTCGCGGTGCGGCTCGCCTCCGGCAAACCGGGCTTCGGCAGCACGCTGCTGGAAGGCGCGGTGCCGCCGGGACTCGAGGGCGTCACCGCGTGGCTCGCCGAGGTTGCCCAGAGCGCGCTCGACATCGTGATCATCATCGACGAGGCGGAACGGCTGCCGGCGGAGTCGCGCGAGGCCCTGACCTACCTGATCCACAACGCGCCGTCGAACCTGCGGGTGGTCGTCGCGGCGCGGCCTGAATGCGACCTCGGCGTGGCCGAACTCGTCCGGTACGGTCACTGCGCCACCTTTGGCGCCGCGGCATTGCGCTTCAGCCTGGACGAGACGATCGCGCTGGCGCGCAGCCGGCTCGGCGCCCGCGTCGACGCCGACACCGGCGCGCGCCTGCACGAGCTGACCGAGGGGTGGCCGCTCGGCCTGCAGCTGGCGCTGTCGGCCATCAGCCGCAGCACCGAGGCGAAAACCGCGATCAGCGCAATGGCCGCCCGAGGCGGCGAACTGCACGAGCGGTTCGTCGGTGCGCTGCTCGCGAACCTGGATGCCGACGACGCCGAATTCCTGACACGCATCTCGATCGTCGACGACCTGCGCGCCGACCTGTGTCGCGAGATGACCGCAATGCCCGACGCGCGCGAGCGGCTGGCACGGCTCGCTCGTGACACGCCGCTGCTCGTGGCGGGCGAAGGCAGCGACTGGATGCGGATGCACGCCGTTGCGCGCGAAGCCCTGCGCGAGCGCTTCGCGCGGCTGCCGCCGGCCACGCGGTCGGGCCTGCAGGGCCGCGCCTCGCAGTGGCTGGCCGAACATGGCCTGCTCGAGGAAGCCGCGCGCCACGCGCTCGCCTCGGGCCGACGCCAGACCGCCTACGACTATGTCGAGCGTTGCCTGTACGAGAACTTCATGCGGCGCGGCCAGGTTGACGCGGTGCTCGACTGGCTGGCACGCCTGCCGCCGGATGAGCTCGACCGGCGACCACGGCTGCTGCTGGCCGCCGCCTGGGCGCTCGCAGTCGGCGGACGCCATCAGGAAGCGGAAGCAATGGTCGAGCGCATCCTGGCGCAGGCCCGCGGTGATCCCGCGATCGAGTGCGAGTGCGACCTGATCCGCAGCGGCGCCGCCGGCTTCGCCGACAACCCGGACCGCTTTGCCGAACTGCACGACCCGTGGGCGAACTCGCCGCCGCTGACGGACCCGCTGCTGCTGTATGTGCACGCCAACCGGCGCGCTTTCCGGGCGCTCTTCGAGGGCGATCCAGCCCGGGCGCGTCACGCCCAGCAGCAGGCGATGCGTGGCGACCAGGGCACCGCGTTCCGCTACGTCTCGCGCTGGGGCGAGTTCGTCATCGGCCTGTCCTACCTCTGGGAGGGTCAAGTGCGCCTGGCGGAGAACGTGCTCCGACCCGCGCTGGCCGGCGCCGAAGACGACCTCGGTCGGCGCAACCCGTTCGTCTGCATGCTCGCCGCGTTGCTGGCCGCGGCCGTGTGGGAGCGCGATCAGCCCCAGGAAGCGGCCGCGCTGCTCGCCAACCGGCTCGACGTGCTGGAGCGCACCGGCCTGCCCGACGCGGTGATGCTGGGCTACCGGACCGCGGCACGCATCGCTTCGGCCGAGGGCGCAGAACACCGAGCATTCGAACTGCTCGACGCGATGCATGCGGTCGGCCTCAGCCGGCGCCTGCCACGCCTGTGCATCGCGAGCCTGTCCGACCAGGTGCGCATGCATGCGCGCCGCTTTCGTCCGGAAACCAGCCGCGCGCTGTGCGCGCGCATCGATGCGTTGCTCGCCGGCGACGACGCGCCCCGGGGCCGGCTGTGGCGGAAAAGCGTCGAGTGGATGCAGCATCTCGCCCACGCCAACGCGGCGATCGCGGCGCAGGAGTGGCGCAAAGCACTCGACGCACTCGACCGCACCGCTGCGCTCGCGCAGTCGATGCAGTATGGCCGGGTGCGCATCGAGGTGATGGCGTTGCGGGCATTTGCGCTCGATCGGATCGGCGAAAAGTCGCTGCCCCTGCTGAAGGAGGCGATCGACCTGGCGCAGACCTTCGGCCTCGACCGGCTCTTTCGCGACGCGCATCCCGCGCTGGGCGACTGGGTGCAGCAGGTTCAGGCAGATGACGCGGGCGGCGCGGCGCGCGCCCCGCTGGCCGCGCCGCTTCAGGCACCGCGTCCCGGCATCGCGCCGCGCGCAATCCCCAGCTTGGCGCTGACGCCCAAGGAGCGCGAGGTGCTCGAACTCCTGGCGCGCAATCTCTCCAACAAGGAGATTGCACGAGCCATGCAGATCGGAGAGGAAACGATCAAATGGCACCTGAAGAACCTCTTCAACAAGCTCGACGCCGGCACGCGCAAGCAGGCCGTCCGCCGCGCTGAACTGCTCGGGCTGCTCGAAACTGCACGCTGATTCGGGGGGCCCCGCTTCGCCCCCTCCGCGAGGGGGGGAGTCCGGCCTCCCCTGGCGCCTAATCTGCGCAGCATTCGAGATTGCTTAACCGGCACGGGCCGGATGACGCCGGATCGAACCGGGCCATCCCAGAGTCCGGATACATGGGAGACAGACCGATGTCACAGATGGATACCGCAGCACCCAAAGCGCCCGCCGTCGTCAGCGCCAAGTCGCTGAAGAACATCAAGGTCGACCCTCTGACCTGCGCGATCGGCGCCGAGCTGAGCAATGTCAACCTCGGCGTGGCGTCGCGCGATCCGGCGCTGGTCGCGGAAATCCGACAGCTGCTGCTGAAGCACCGGGTGCTCTTCTTCCGCGACCAGGACATCACGCGCGCCGAGCACGTCGCGTTCGCCAGCCACTTCGGCGAACTCGAGGATCACCCGGTCGCCGGCAGCGACCCGGACCATCCCGGACTGGTACGCATCTACAAGACTCCCGATTCCCCGAACGACCGTTACGAGAACTCCTGGCACACGGATGCCACCTGGCGCGAGAAGCCCCCGTTCGGATGCGTGCTGCGCTGTGTCGAGTGCCCGCCGGTCGGCGGCGACACGATGTGGGCCAACATGGTGCTGGCCTACGAGAGGCTGCCCGAAGACATCAAGGCGAAGATCGCCAATTTGCGCGCGCGCCATTCGATCGAGGCGAGCTTCGGCGCGGCGATGCCGGCCGAAAAGCGCCTGGCGCTGAAGGCGCAGTTTCCCGACGCCGAGCACCCGGTGGTGCGCACGCATCCGGAGACCGGCGAGAAGATCCTGTTCGTCAACGCCTTCGCGACGCACTTCACCAACTACCACACGCCGGAACACGTGCGCTACGGCCAGGATTACGCGCCGGGCGCAGCGCAACTGCTGCAGTACCTGATCAGCCAGGCGTTCATTCCCGAGTACCAGGTGCGCTGGCGCTGGAAGCCCAACAGCATGGCCATGTGGGACAACCGTTCCACGCAGCACTACGCGGTGATGGACTACCCGCCGTGCCACCGCAAGATGGAACGCGCCGGGATCATCGGCGACAAGCCGTTCTGATCATTCTCAGATCACTGATTACCGATCACCAACCATTCAACGAATCCAACAGGAAACCATCATGAACTTCCTCGACGGCCATCTCTTCCCTGAGAACCAGGACCCGCTCGTCATCACCGCCGCGCCGTACGGCCCCGAGTGGATACCTTCGGACTTCCCGCAGGACATCGCCGTGACCATGGAGGCGCAGGTCCAGAAGGCGGTCGACTGCTATGAGGCCGGCGCCCGCGTGCTGCATGTCCACGTCCGCGAGCTCGACGGCAAGGGCAGCAAGCACCTGTCGAAGTTCAACGAGCTGCTGGCGGGCATCCGCAAGGCGTGCCCGGAGATGATCCTGCAGGTCGGCGGTTCGATCTCGTTCGCGCCGGTCGGCGAGCATGCCGTCGCCAAGTGGCTGTCGGACGACACGCGCCACATGCTGGCCGAGCTCGACCCGAAGCCGGAGCAGGTGACGGTGACCGTCAACACGACGCAGATGAACGTCGTCGAGCACATGGAGATCGAAGACGTCGCCGGCACGTCGCTCGGCACGCCCGAAGGCATGCGCGCCTACAGCGAAATGGTCGTTCCGTCGACGCCGAGCTTCGTCGAAGAACACATCAAGCGCCTCTCGGCGGCCGGCATCCAGAGCGCATTCCAGTTCTACAACCTGAACAGCTTCGAAACCGTCGAGCGGCTGATCCGCCGCGGTGTCTACAAGGGCCCGCTGGTTCTCAACTGGGTCGCGATCTCGGGCGGCATGGACGCGCCCAACATCTACAACCTGGCCAACTTCCTGCGCGCGCTGCCCGACGGCGCGATGGTCACGGTCGAGTCGAGCATGCGCAATGTCCTCCCGATCAACATGATGGGGATGGCGATGGGCCTGCACGTGCGCTGCGGCATCGAGGACAACCTCTGGAACCAGTCGCGCACGGCGAAGATGACCACGGTGGAGCAGATCAAGCAGCTGGTGCGCATCTCCAAGGAATTCGGCCGTCCGATCGCCACCCATGAGCAGGCGCGCAAGATCCTCAAGGTCGGCGTGTTCTACGACACCGTCGAAGAGACGCTGGCCGCGAACGGCTTCGCGCCCAACGCCAAGGGGCGCCAGCAGGGATTCCTGCGCAAGGCTGCATGAACGTGGCGAGCGCGAACAACATGCCGACGGTCCTGATCGTTCCGGGACTGCGCGATCACGTCGAAGAGCATTGGCAGACCAGGCTCGCAGCGAGGCTGCCACGCGTGCGCGTGGTGCCGCCGATGGGTCGCGAAAACCTCGAATGCGCCATGCGCGTCGAGGCGATCGACCGGGAACTGATGGCTATCAGCGGTCCGGTGGTCATCGTCGCACACAGCGGCGGCGTGATCATGCTGGCGCACTGGGCCGCGTGGCCCAATCGCACGCGGCGAGTCATCCGCGGGGCACTACTGGCAACGCCGCCGGATTTCGAGTCGCCGATGCCGGAGGGTTATCCGACGATCGACGCGCTGCGTGCTGGCGGCTGGCTGCCGGTGCCCCGCAAGAAGCTGCCCTTCCCCAGCATCGTCGCGGCGAGCCGCAACGATCCGCTCGGCACTTTCGAGCGCGTTACGGAGCTCGCGGATGACTGGGGCAGTCGGCTGGTCGACCTTGGCGAGGTCGGGCATCTGAATCCGGCTTCGGGCTACGGCGAGTGGCCATTGGCTTCGGTTCTGATTGCCGAGCTGGCTGATACTGCGAAGACTGAAGTGCGCGCCGCCTGACGCGGCCAATGTATCCGTGATGACTGCAACGACCCCTTCCTGCGGCAACGGCGGCGTGAAGAGCTCGATCGAGGTCGAGCCGCTCACCTGCGCGATCGGCGCCGAGTTGCATGACGTGAACCTCGGCGACGCGGCGCGCGACGAGGAGTTGTTCGCCGAGATCCGGTCGTTGCTGCTGAAGCACAAGGTGCTGTTCCTGGAAAACCAGGACATCACGCGGGCCGAGCACGTTGCGTTTGCGCGGCGATTCGGCGCGCTCGAGGACCATCCGGTCGTCGGGAGCGACCCCGATCACCCGGGCCTGGTGCTGATCTACAAGGGACCGGACAGCCGTCAGGAGCAGTACGAAAACGCCTATCACTGCGACACGACCTGGCGCGAGTGTCCGCAGTTCGGTGCCGTGCTCCGGTGCACCGAAGCGCCGGCGGTCGGCGGCGACATGATCTGGTGCAACATGGAGCTGGCCTACGAGCGGCTGCCTGAGCACATCAAGAACCAGATCGCCGGGCTGCGTGCGCGCCACTCGATCGAGGCGACGTTCGGCGCCGCAATGCCGATCGAGAAGCGGCTTGCGCTGAAGGCCCAGTACCCCGATGCCGAGCATCCGGTCGTGCGCACCCATCCCGAAACCGGTGCGAAGTGCCTGTATGTCAACAGCTTCACGACGCACTTCACCAACTTTCACACGCCGCAGAACGTTCGTGTCGGCCTGGATTACGCACCGGGTGCCGCGAATCTGCTGCAGTACCTGATCAGCCAGGCGTGCATTCCCGAATATCAGGTGCGCCGGCGCCTGCGCAGGAACACCGTCGCCATCTGGGACAACCGCTGCACGCAGCACTACGCGGTGCAGGACTTCTGGCCGGCCGTTCGCAACCTCGAACGCGCCGGAATCATCGGCGACCGGCCGATCTAGCGGAGCACGAAATGTCAAAGGCCATTCGCTTTCACGAGACCGGAGGACCTGAAGTCCTGAAGCTCGAAAACGTCGACGTCGGTGAGCCGGGCCCCGGCCAGGCACGCGTGCGCCATTCGTACATCGCGGTCAACTTCATCGACATCTACTTCCGCACCGGGCGCTATCCGCTTCCGTTGCCAAACGGCCTCGGCTCGGACGCCGTGGGCGTCGTTGAAGCGGTCGGCCCGGGCGTGACCGACATCAAGGTCGGCGACCGCGTCGGCTATCTGCTCGGCCCGCAGGGCGCGTATGCCGAGGTGAGACTGATTCCTGCCGAGGTGCTGATTCCGCTGCCCGACGGCGTTTCCGATCGCACGGCGGCGACAATCATCATGAAGGGGATGACGGCGCAGTACCTGTTCCGCCAGGTGTTTCCGCTGAAAGGCGGCGAGACCATTCTTTATCACGCCGCGGCCGGCGGCGTGGGGCTGATCGCCTGCCAGTGGGCGCGCGCGATCGGCGTGACGATGATCGGCACCGTAAGCACCGAGGAAAAGGCTGCAGTCGCGCGCGCCAACGGCTGCACGCACACGATCGTCACCGGCGGCATGTCGCCGGAGGAGCTGACGCGCGAAATCCCGCGCCGCGTTCGTGAACTGACCGGCGGCAAGGGTGTTCCGGTGGTGTACGACTCCGTCGGCAAGGACACGCTGATGGCCTCGCTCGACAGCCTGCAGGTGCGCGGCTCGTTCGTAAGCAACGGCACCAGTTCCGGCCCGGTGGTGATCGATTCGACGCTGCTCGCGGTCAAGGGTTCGATCTGGATGACCCGCCCGGCGATGGTTCACTACGCCACTCCGCGCTCGCACATGCTGGCGATGGCCGATGAACTCTTCGGACTCGTGCTCGCCGGCAAGATCACGAGCGAGCCCAAGCAGACGTTCGCGCTCGCCGAGGCGGCGGAAGCTCATCGCGCGCTCGAATCGCGCCAGACGGTCGGCGCGACCGTGCTCGTCCCCTGACGCCCTTTCGTCACACCCACGCGCCGACGCCATGGATCTGCACGCCCTCGATTCGAGGCGGGACCGCCCCAACGAGTATCTGATCGGGCGCGGGCCCGCGTGGTTCGCGTTCGCGATGACGATCGCGCTGATGCTCTTCGACTACATCGATCGCCAGGTCATCGTGTCCCTGTTTCCCCACATGAAGGCGGACTGGGGCCTCTCGGACAAGGAGCTCGGCGCACTGGTTTCGGTGGTGTCGGTGACGGTGGCACTCGGTGCGCTGCCGGTGGCGTTGCTCGCCGACCGCTACAGCCGGGTCAAGAGCATCGTCGTGATGGCGACGGCGTGGAGCCTCGCCTCGATCTCTTGCATGTTCACGCGCAACTACGGCCAGCTGCTCGCGGCGCGCGCGGTCGTCGGGGTCGGCGAGGCCGGCTACGGCTCGGTCGGCGCGGCGCTGATCGCAAGCGTGTTTCCGGCACGGATGCGCTCGATGCTGCTCGCGGCGTTCTTCGCGACCGCGTCGGTCGGATCGGTGCTCGGCGTCATGCTCGGCGGACTGATCTCCGCCCGGTGGGGCTGGCAGGCCGCGTTCGGCGTGGTGGGCATCCCCGGACTGGTACTGGCCCTGCTGTACCTGAAGGTGCGCGACTACCGCACCGTTGACCTCTCTCCCGAACTGAACCAGGCGACGAAGTCGACCAGCAGCACGGCGAAGTTCATCGCACGTGCGCTGCTGCGCTCGCCGACCATGCTCTGGGTCTGCCTTGGCGGCGCGGCGCAGCTGATCGTCGTCTCCGCGGTGTGGTCGTGGCTGCCGAGCTTCCTCAATCGCTATCACGGCGTCGCGCCCGACCAGGCCGGCGTCAAGGCCGCCGTGGTCGTGCTCTGCGGGGCGCTCGGCAGCGTAATCTGGGGCAGCGTGGTCGATCGCATCGGGTCGCGCCGTCCGCGTCTCAAGCCGATCGCCATGGCCGTGCTGTGCGTCATCGCGTTCGCCGTGCTGATGCCGACGTTCGCCGCGACCGGTTCAGAAGCTCTGACGGTGCCGGGCCAGTTCGCGCTGATCGCGCTCGGCGGTTTCCTGATGACCTGCACGGTCGGTCCGGTGTCGGCAATCGTGATCGACGTCGTCCACCCGGGCGTGCGCGCCACCGGTGCCTCGGTGCTCGCGCTGTTCCAGAACCTGTTCGGCCTTGCGGCCGGCCCCGTCATCACCGGTGCGCTGTCCGACGCCATGGGCCTGCAATCCGCACTGGCCCTCGTGCCGGCCTTCGGGGTGCTGGCTGCGGTGTTCTTCGTTCTCGCCGCGCGCAGCTACGAATCGGACCTGCAACGCGTGCAGGCCGTCTCCGTCGAAGCCGACCTGGCAGCCGCACCGGCCTGAGGCGCGGCGGTCGGCGCCGGTGCGTGTCCGCGCCGGTCGGCGCGCGGCCCGGCCGAACTTTCCTGCCAGTGACGCGAAATAATTGAAATGCGGCGGAGTTTTCCTCACAACCCGGGAACCCGCTGCGACACCTCGGAGCGGCGCCAGCCCGTCGGCGTTGTCCCTGACCACCGGCCAAACGCGCGGACAAAGGAGCTTGATTCCGCGAAACCGAGCGCGCCGGCAATTTCGCTGAGCCGCAGCGAAGTCGACTCGAGCATCTGGCGCGCAACCGCATAGCGCACGTCGTTGAGCACGGCCTGGTAGGACGTGCCGCAGGCGGCCAGGCGCCGGTCGAAGGTACGCCGGTGCATCGACAACCGGGCGGCAACACTGTCCGCTGACGTATCGCCGAACGCGAGCATCACGCGTATCGCGCGACGCAGTCTCGGTACGAGTTCCTCCCGCGCAATCTCATTCAGGGCGCGCTCGAGCTTTGCCTTCCTGACCGGATTCGCATCCGGCGGCTCGTAGGCAAGGATGTCGTCGGGAAAGTGGAGCGCGGCGTGGTCAGCACCGAACTGAACCGAAGTGCCGAAGAATCGTGTGTATGGGGCGACATCAGCCGGCATCGCACGCGGCAGATGGACCGACGATGGCTTCCAGGCTGCGCAGCAGAAATCGCGGATCAGCCGGGCCTGCAGGGCCAGCGCAAGGTCATGGATCTGTTCGACATGCGGTACTCCGCCCAGGTAGACCCCATAGCCGACCTCGGCCATGCCATCGCGCTCGAATACAAACGAAACGCCGCCGCTGGCGTTCAGCCATTGATGGGCTGCGCCGATCCGCAGCGACTCGCCAACTGTCGAGGCGGATCGCATCAGTTCTCCGACGATGCCAAGATGGCCGAGGCGCCAACGCATGCCTGCGAGCAGTCCGAAATGTTCGCGCTTCGTCGCCGCCGCGCATGCGCCGAGCAGGCGCCCGATGTTCACATAGGAGGTCTGCGCATCCGCGGTCTCGAAATCCGCAACCTGCAGGCCGACGCTTTCGAAGACCTCACAGGGATCAGCGCCGAGTTCCTGCAACAGCGCCGGAACCTCGACCAGACCGCCGATCCGCTGAAAGCCGGCCGACTCTGGATGAAAGCGCGGCCGCGGCGCCGCCGGCCGGATCGTCAGTCCGAATGTGATGCCGGTCGGCGCATCGTCAGAGCGCGACCCCACGCTGTCGGGTCCGCCGATACTCGGACGTGGATCGAAGCCGCTCGCCATTCGCTTTGTGAAGCCGCGGTATGGGGCCCGCCACCGATCATCTGCCGACGGGCCAGATCGCCGCAGCGCGCAGCCCCGGGTTCATCGCGTCCGGGGTGTAGAAGTTGACCTGGATCGTGTCGCCGACGCTGAGCTTGCTGAGCTCGTAGACGCCCTCCGGAACCTTCACCGTGGAGGTCGAGCCATCGGCAGACCGCAGCTGCACAGTCCTACCGTAGGTATCGACCGATACAACCTTGTAGATGCCCACGGGCTGGCCGCCTCCGCCGCCCTGATCGTTGCGGCGGCGGTCATCAGCCTGCGCAAACGCGCGCGTCGCCACTGCGCCGGCGATGAGAAAAGAGAATGCAAACTGGCGTCGGTTCATGTCTGCTCCTGCTCAATGTGATGGATGAACTTCATCGTGCGGCGAAACGGCCACTGCCCTAAAGACGATCCTGCCAACCCCCGGTGCTCGCGGAAGCGCTCGACGCTGACTGCTCAGCGCCTGCGTCCGCCGCCGCCGCGAAAGCCTCCGCCGCCGCCATACCCGCCGCCCCCGCGCTGGAAGCCGCCATGGGACTCCGGCTCGCTGCCGCTGCTGCGGAATCCCTCGCCGTAGCTGCGATCGCCGCCGCCATACGATGAGGCGGACGAGCGCCGCTCACCTGTGTCGCGTGCCTCCTGCTCCGATTCCATCGAGCGCGAGCCTTCGCTGCTCGCGCTGCTCCAGCTGCCGTTGCTGTTGTGCTGCTCCCAGCCGCTGCCGGTGTTCTTGTAAACGTTGCCGTTCACGTCGGCGTAGTGGTCGTTGCCGACGGTCGCGGCCCTCACCTCGTTACCGCCCGGTCCGCTGACGTTGGCACGCGCGACATTGGTCGATTGACCGGTGTACGCGTTGCCGACGGTGCCCCGCGCTCCGGACGCGGAAACACCCGTCGTCGGGTTGTAGGTCGCGCCGCGGGTGCCGCTCGCGTAGTTGCCGCTGTAGACGTTGCTGACCGTGCCGCGCTGGCCGGCCGAGATCTGCCCGGTCTGCGAGTTGTACGAGTGCCCGGCCTGTCCCGACCAGGCGTTGCCGGTCCACGCGTTGTAGCCGGCGGACGAATGCGTCACCGCGCTGGTGTTGCCCCATTGGTGATAGACATTGCCGGAACTCGCGGCCCATCCTCCGGGACCCCAAGCGCCGTAGGCGCCGTTGGCACCCCAGGCCGCGCCCGCGTACGCACCCCAGTACGGCGCCGCGCCCCAGCCCCACGCGGCCGCGCCCCAGGCGGCGCCATAGGCCCATCCCATGCCGAAGCCGTAGCCCCAGCCGGTCCACGGGGTCCAGGCGATGCCGGCCGCGTATCCGTAGGTCACCGGCGCGCCGTACCAGACGCTGGTCCCGATGTACGGCGCGTAGTCGTAGCCCGTGCCGTAGACGACTGTGCCGTCTGCGACATAGGAGCCCATATAACCCGGCAGATAGCCGACGGTCACCGTCGTCGGTGTCGAGTCGTAGACCTTCGCGTACGTCACGTAGTAGAGCGGCGAACTCGGCGGGATCGAATAGATTTCAGAGGGCACCGAAGCCGCCACCAGCCAGGGGCCCTGCAGCTTCGGCGCGGTGAACCACACCGCCTTCTGCAGCGCGAACCATGTGCCGCCCGGGACCTGGATCAGCGGGACCGACGAGTTGGCGACGTACTTGAGCTGCGTGCCCTCGATCGGCTTCAGTTCAGGAGTCCCTGCCAGCTGTGGCGCGAAGGTCGCCTTGGCGCGATCGACCTGGGCCGTCTGCGGGATCTGGGTCGTGATCAGCGCTTCCTTGGCCTGCGGCGTTCCGGGAACCGACGCCTTCACGTTTTCCTTTGGACTGTTGTCCGGGATGTGTTTGAAGCTGTTGGGCAGGTCCGCCCCCGCGACGTATTCCCACGGTCCCTTGAACCCGGCCGGTCCCCGGAACCAGCGCCCGCTGACGAGCACATACACCTGCTGATCGGCGAGGGCGACGAAGACATTCGCATCGGTGTTCTTGACGTACAGCAGATCCGTGGCCTCCAGCGTCTCGAGCTCGGGCTTGCCGTCGGTGACGATGAGTTCCGTGGGTTTGGTCACGACGATGACGCCCGGCGCGCCGGTAGCCAGCGAGGGCTTCTTGCCGGTCTTCTCATCCGCGGGGCCTTCCATCAGGTCGACGGCGCCGCTTGCCGCAAGAGCCGAGGCCGCCTTGGCAATGCCGGACGGCACATCGGCGGCCAGGGACCACGGACCGGCAAGTCCCGGCGCCTTCAGGAAGCCGTCGAACAGATGGAAGTAGATCGTCCCCGAGCCATCGCGCAGCAGCAGCGGCCGCGCATTGAGCACCCGCTGGTACGGCGTTCCGGAGACGGGCCGCCAGGCCGGGTCACCGTCGATCGTCACCAGCACCGCCGGCATGGGCGAGAACACGAATTGCGGCACGGGGTTGCGCACCGCCACCGACTTCGCCTGATTCTGCGCATTCAGGATCGCCAGCGCCGCTTCCATGCGGTCGAGCGAAACGGTGAACGGTCCCTTGACGAACAGCGACTGGAACGCCCGCAGGTAGTTGATCTCCCAGGTCGGCTGGGAAGGAAAGGTCGCGTTCTCCACGGTCGTGTCTTTGAAGTACACCGTCCTCGCGAGGCGGTCGACCTCCGTCCGGGCTGTCAGCTTCAGGACTCCGAACACGGGCGTCTGGCTGCCCGGCGGCAGCACGGACACGGCCGCGTGAGCGGCCAGGTTGGACATGTCCCAGCTGTCGAGCTGCGGCTGATAGACGGTGTAGGTCGCGCCGCCGAGGTCTGCCGACTTCGGCCAGCGGTCGCCGGTTGCCGGTGCAGCCGGCTGAGCCGCGGCCGAAGTGGCCTGATTCGACGAAGGTGCAGCTGGAGCCTGCGCCAGTGCGCTGCCGGTCGCAGCGATCGCGATCGCGAGGCCGATCGCCTCGATAGTTCTTCTCATCCTTCCTTCCTCTCGATGATCGCTTCGTTCCGCGCGGCCGATCGCGCCAGGTCGCGAATTTACTTGGTCGCGGCGCTCCCGCCGCGCGGCTCGGGCAATGGCCAGATCTTCGACAGCATCCATGCGACCGCGATGCCCACCACGCAGCCGAACAGCACTTCGCCGACCCGTCGCACGCCCTGTTCCATCCCCGACAGCTTGTCGTGGTGCTGCAGCCCGCCGGCGATGACGATCGCGGCGGTAATCGGAGCCTGGCGCCACATCGCCGGAATGCGGATGACGTACGACGACAGCAGCACCGTCACCGCCATCGCGAACGGCAGCTCCCACTCGGTATGACCCAGCCCGACGAACAGCAGCCCTACGGCGCAGCCGAGCAGCGTGTTGAGGATCCGGCCGTTGAAGGTCGACAGCGCCTGCTTCATGTGCGGGTCGCTGGTGGCCACCATCGAGCTGATGGCCCAGATCGGATTCGCGTCCCCGACCTTCTTGACGAGGATCCACAGGATCGTTGTCGCGATGAACAGGCTCACGGCGTAGTGGACGCCGCGCACGTCGTCCTTGAGGAAGCGCTCGAAGGCGTTCACGACGCGCTCCTCTTCAGCGCCGCCGCGCGGCGCGCGGCCCGCCGCGCATGGAGGGCCGACAGCTGCGTGCTCTGGAATTCCTGGGCCAGCATGAACAGGACACCCGTCGACCACGCAAACGTCATCAGTCCGGCGATCGGCAGCATGCCATCGAGCAGCCGGAAGCGCAGCGGCAGGTTGAAGCTGCTACCCACTGTCGTGTACTGCATCAGTGCGAAGTAATAGGAAGTGCTGGGAGTGGGCATTGCGCCCTGCCACAGGAAGAACGCGGCCCAGACGAGCAGCTCGGTGAGGTGGATGAGGACAATCATCCAGCTCGCGAGGATGAGGACCGTGCCTCCCCGCAGGAACGAAGCCGTACCGCCCGTCCCTTCCTTCAGCGCGTGGTTCATGAACAGTGTCGCCAGCATTCCGCATCCGTGAATCGCCATGGTGATGGCGACCAGCGTGATGCCCCAGAGAACTTCTTCGAACGAAGTCACGTAGTTCATGGCAATCCGGTCGCATCGCGAGCCGTGCGCCGCCGCGGCGCTACTCGTGGGCCTGCGGCGGATTGCCCTTGAGCCGATAGACCATGCCGGTCTTGGTCGCTCCGAGGTAGATCCAGGCGCTGCCGATCTGCTGCAGGCGGATGAAGAACTTCGCGCAGCGCTCGCGTGCCTTGTCGTGCACGTCGGCGCGACGTTTGAACTTTACCTGGAAGGCGAACTCGCCCACCAGCGGCAGGTGCTCGCCGCGCGTGCGCCACAGTGCAATATTGGCGTCGGCGGTGACGCCTTTGCCGAAGTCCAGCGTGCCGAGGTCCTGCAGCACTTCTTCGACGATCGTCTGGTTGACGAGCGACACCCGGTCGCCCTTCCCCTTCTTCAGCGACTTCAGCGCGGGGAAGATCTCGCCAAGTCTTTCCATCGCCATGCGATCGCCGCCCGGCGCATGGCTCAGCGGGAACTGCACGTTGTGTGAATACAGCAGCCGATAGCCACCGACACGATCCTTCAACGGCAGGGCCTCGGCCTTGAACTTGATGCGGTAGTCCTCCGGAAGATTGGGCCGGACATCGACTTCCGCCGCCTGCTGCTGGTCCGGATGACGGAACTTGAAGACGACTTCCGGTTCCTCTGCCGGGAACCCGTCTTCGAATCGAACGCGCCGTCGCAGGATGAACGCATTGTTGTAGAGCCTGAAATCGTCGGTGTCCATGAACATCACCTCGCGGACGGCCGGGCGCGTGCCCTTGGCCGTCGAGGTGTCGAATCCGACGCCGCATTCCTTCGCCGCCTGCGCCACCAGCTTTGCATATTTCCTGAAGCCCTTGGCCGACGTGAACTCGTCGGTCTTGAGGATCAGCTTGCACTCGAGGTACTGCACGTCGTCGAGCGGGCTGCCGTCGGCGTACTGGCCCGCCTTGAGATCGCTGACACGGCCTGGCCGCGGATCCGCCATCTTGATTCTCTTCATGTCACCCCCTGCAAATCGTCGCAACCACTCGACCGACGCGTCGCGTCGCATCCATCAGTCATGCTGAATGGCCTCCGGCGTTGTCCGCCGCTTCGCGCTTGGAGAAGAACATCGCCGCAAGCTTCCGCTCCCCCAGCACCCGGCCGATCTCACCAAAGGCAAAGAACGGGACGAGTGCCACGATCAGCATCAACGTACGCGCGGCGAGTTCGTAGGCGCCGAGGTCGGTAAGCCTGCGCAAACCGCCCAGCAGGCCCTCATGGTGGAACCAGCCCTCGACGACGTGTTCGACGACACCGAAGAGGATGACGAACGCTCCGAACAGCATCGACTTGTAGAGCACAGGAACGATCAGCGGCTTGTCTTCGTAGCGCCGGCTGAAGCCGAACATCTTTCCGATCAGGATGACCTTGGCGATGATCAGCGCCTCGATGAGCGCGAAGCCGTAGTTCAGGTAGGGAATCCCGGTTTCGTCGGCGATCAGCCTGCGATAGACCGTGAACGAGCCGAGGAACACCCAAAGATAGATCGCGATGATCCAGTAGAGCTTGAGTTCCTCGATCGCCCGTTTCTTCAGGTCCTCGTGGCTGTGCTTGTGCGTTTCCATCGCATTACTCTCCGCCGTGACGATTTCGTTGTGCCTCATTCGAACGGCAGGGATTGCTGTGCCAGTTCCTCGGCGAGAATCGGCACGCCGAGGTTCAAGGCCTGCACGCCCTGCGCCACGCAGAGCTTAAGCACTTCCAGGATCTCCTCGATCGTCGCGCCGGCCTGCAGGGCGTTGTGGATGTGGCGCCGCGTGCCGGGGGCGTACATGTGCGTAAAGGAGGCGTCGAACGCGATGCTCAGCAGTTCCACATCCTTCGCGGGCAGCACGCCGCTGCCGTAGATCCCCGCTCCCGTCGCCATGAACTCGTCGGTCCATGCGGGATCGAGTTCATAGAACGGGTCCCACGCCGCGTTCCACTGGCCGATGGCCTTCATCCGGTCGCAGGCAGGCGTCGGAGCGGCCGGCTTCGCGGCCGACCGCTTGCCTGCGGCTCGGGCTTCCTCCAGCAGGATCGGCGCTCCGAGGCTGCAGGAGTGGATCGACATCACCGCTGCGCACTTGAGTACGAAGAGGACTTCATCCCTCGTGGCGCCCGCCTCGAGCGCCTTGCGGATGTGCCGCCGCGTCCCGTCCGGATTCAGATTGGTGCAGGCGGAGTTCACCGCGACGCCAATCAGTTCGACCAGCTTGCGGGGCAGCACACCGGACCGCCACGGGTTCGTCGCCATGCGTGTGCAGACTTCTGCGAACGACGGATCCCATTCGCGCAGCTGCGCGAGCGCGTCGTCCCACGGTCCGGTTTCGTGTTGCGTTCCCATGCCAGCCTCTGTACTCACGACTCGATCCGCAGGTATCGAACGAGGAACTCGCGCATCTTCTTCCGCGCCAATAGCGACTCGGGCGCGTCGGGAATCCGGTCCTGGAAGTTGTGGATCATCCCTTCGTACAGGTCCAGCTTCACCGGCACCCCCGCGGCGTCGAGGGCCTGGTAAAGCCGAACGAAGCCGCTCAGCAGCGTTTCCTTCAAACCGCCCTGAATCAGCGTTGGCGGGAATCCCTTGGTGAAGTCACCGTAGACAGGTGAGACGTACGGGTGCTTCTGGTCCTTGGGATCGGCGAACGCGGCCGCGGCATATCTGCCGTGCTTCTCGTAGAGCTGGTTCGGGTCTGCGTCGTGCAGCGTGGTTTCCGTATCACCCGACGGTGTGACGTCCAGCCAGGCCGACACCAGCACCGCAGCGGCCGGCATCCCCCGTCCGTGGTCGCGCATCTTCAGCACGACCGCGGCGGCCAGTCCACCGCCGGAGGAGTCGCCATAGATCGCCGTGTCGGCGAGGCGCTGCCCCTGCTTTACAAGTGCCTGGATCACCGCGACGACCTCGTCCGACATCTGGTTGTATCTGGCGTGCGGCGCCAGCGTGTAGTCCACGGAGATGACCCGGAGGCCTGTCGAGTCGGCAGCAACCACCGCGCGGCCCAGCATGGACTTCGCGCTGTACATGGTGTGAGCGCCGCCGTGCGTGTAGACGAGGACCTTGCCGTTGTCCTTCCAGTCTTTCGGGCGCACGTCCAGGACCGGGACCCCGCCGAGCTTTCCCTCCGTGACGGTGTGCGGAAAGCGCTTGAGCAGAGGCTCGGATTTGGTTCGGGCATCCGCGTCGACCGCCGCCTGGAGCTTCGACCATGCTGCGATGTCGGCGGCGTCCGGGAACGCAGGCATCAGATGCGGGTCTTTCAGCGTCGCGAGAAACTCCTGCGCCTGCCGCGAGACCGTTTCCGGTACGTGAACGTACGGACGCTCATCCATCATGGCCGCCTCCGGATTCGTTTGCATGCCATTCACCGCGCCGTCGCCCCAATGACGCAGGCGTTGTCAGCGGATGCGCCGCGGGCATGCCCGCGGCGTCTGCGCTGATTGCTAGAGGATGCTGGTGGGATTCGTCTTGCCCTCCGCCGCCTTCGGCAAACGCCCGTCGGTGTCGTAGGTCAGGAACCCCTTGTAGCCCTCGGGCCGGTTCGGCGGCAGGCCGGCATTGAAGAGCGTCTCCTCGACGGTCTCGTACCAGACGCCGATCTTCATGATCTTGCGCGCTTCGTCCCCGGTCGCGACCTTGCGGCCGAACTGCTCGCTCTGCTTGACCGCCCACTCGACCTGCTTCACGGTCGGCCAGCGCTTCTTGTGCATGTCCCAGATGTTGTCCTCGTTGCCGACTCGCACGTGGCAGCCGAGGATCGTCGCGAGCGTCTGGATCGCGATGTTGCCGCGCATGCTGCTCCAGAAAGTCACGCTGGCCGAACCGTGCGGCGCACGACGGAGCATTTCCATCCAGTCGAACGGGTTGCGCCCCATCGAGCCGCCGCCGTAGCCGCACAGCGCGATGTTGAGCGGCCCCTTGTAGATGCCCCTGCGCAGCAGCCGCTCGATGATCTCGAGCTGGTGGACGTGGCCCGGCACGAAGTACGGCTGGATCCTGTTCTTGGAGAGGCGCTTCAGGTGCTCGATGTAGAAGCTCGAGGTCGAATCCACGACCATGTCGGCCCACGCGGCCGCGACCTTCGGATCGGCGAGATGCGTGCCGTCGGCGTCACCCGGAATGAACGCCTGCGTCACATCCCAGAGCGTCGTACCCGTCGTTATCGTCACGCAGTCGGGCTTCGGGTTCAGCTCGGTCAGCATGTGGCGCGTGTCGTAGTCGAGCCATTTGGCGCGCGCGTCGTCGGTGTGGGGTGCGAAGGAGATCGACCCGCCGACCTGCAGGATCATCTTCGGCACGGCGTTGCGAAGCATGCCGAGGAACTCGTTGTACTGGTCGAAGTTGGTCGAACCCTGACCCGTCTTCGGATCGCGCACGTGGACGTGCAGCATCGTCGCGCCGGCGTTGTAGCAGTCGACCGCGGCCTGCACCTGATCCTTGAAGCTGACCGGCAGATCTTCGACGTCGCCCGGCAGCCACTCGGGGCCGAACGGCGCCGCGGTGATGATCGTCGGCTGCATGTTTTCGGGGAACAGCGAATCGTCGGTGAAATACATGGAGGTTCTCCTGGGTTGGACTCAATAGGTCGGTTGGCCGGCCCGGCGCTGCGCCTCTTACGTTGCGGAATTCAGTGAGCAAAGGCGGCGGACCGGTAGCGCCGGCCCGCGAGAATCGCCTCGACTGCAGGGAGTAAGTCGGTGGCGATCGCGCGCGTGAGCACGACTCCATCGGCGCCTGCCACCAGAGCCGCAGTCGCCACCGTCGGTTCGTCGTGCACCGTGAGCAGCAGCACCTTGGCCGCGGGCGCCCGTTGTCTGATCGAGTTCAGCAAACCGGCAATGTCCCCGCCAGCCAGCGACAGGTCGACGACGACCAGGCCCGGCTGGATCCGCGCCGCTCCTTCCAGCAGCGAGCCCTCTTCCGCCACGGCAAAGACGCACCCGAACATCGTGCCGAGCAGCCCGCGTGCGCCCTCGCTCAGCGCCTGATGCCGGTCCGCGAGCAGCACGCAGTTCATCTTGGAGTCGCCCATGATTCACGCCGGCCTCTCTGTCGGTGCAGGCCCCAATTTGCGAGGGACAGCGCGGAGCGTGGACGAACGGCGCGGGGCCGTCACCTCGTAATCTTTCGAGGTGAGGCGACGGAAACTACGGGGCCAGGGAGTTACTCTTCGGCGATACCGTGCCTGATCGCCAGGCGGATCAGCTCGGCCGAGCTCTTCGCGCCGAGGGCTTCCATCATCTGGTACTTGTGGAACTCCACCGTGCGCGGCGAGATGTCGACCTTGGCCGCGACCTCCTTCGCTGAAAGTCCCCTGGCGAGCAACTGCAGGACCTCGCGTTGCCGGGGTGTCAGGCGGCTGACCGGATCGGGCGCGCCTGCCGGCCCAGCCTTCATCGCTTCGAACACCTTTCCGGCGAGCGCCGGACTGACGTACGTCCCGCCGTCGAGCGCGGCGCGCACGCCCTGCAGCAGTTCCGACGCGGCCGAGTGCTTCAGCACGTAGCCCGCGGCGCCGGATTCGAGCGCGCGGCGTGCATAGGCGACGTCCCGATGCATCGTCAGGAAGACCACCGGGATCTCCAGGCCGTCCCGCCTCAGCGCTTCGAGCGCCTCGATGCCGTTGAGCTCCGGCATCGAGATATCGGCGACGATGACGTCGGGCCGCAACCTGCCCGCCGTCTCGATCAGGGCCCGTCCGTCCTCGACGACCCCGACGAGATCGAAGTCGGCGGCGAGCAGCGACTTCAGACCCTCGGCGACGATCCGGTGATCTTCGGCGAGGAGCACCCGCGGTCGCTTCACATCGCCTCCGGCAGCGGCACCCATGCGGTGATCGTCGTCCCGCGGCCCGGCGCGGTGTCGACCTCGAGCGCGCCGTCGAGCAGACGCATCCGCTCGCGCATGCTCGCAATGCCGAGGCTGGCGCCCTTTACCTTGCGGCCCGTCTCGAAGCCGGTGCCGTTGTCCTGCACGGCGAGCACCAGCCGGCCACTGCCGCTCTGGAGCGCGACCCGCACCTCGCTCGCCTTTGCGTGCCGCGCAACGTTGCGCAACGCCGCCTGGGCGACACGGAACAGGCCCACCGCCGCGTCGGACGGCAGCTTGGCGGGAACAGCGCCAGCTTCGAAGTTGACCCTGATGGGCTCGCTGCGCGCAACGCGGTCGCACTCCGCCCTGAGGGCCTCGACGAGGCCGAGATCCTCGATGACCGTCGGGTGCAGGCGGTACGAGAGCGCGTGGACATCCTCGCTCAGTTCGACGAGCTGGTCGCGCATCGATTGCACCGACTCCCTGCTTTCCGCGCCGGGGCGTCCGCCTTCCAGCTTTGTGGCCTGGATCGCCAGCGCGGCCAGCCGCTGCGTGACGTCGTCGTGCAGTTCCCGCGCCAGCCGACGCCGCTCATCCTCGTGCGCGCTGATCAGGCGCCCTCCGAGGCTGCGTGCTTCGCGCTCGGCGCGGCGTCTCCGCCCGCTCTGCCAGAGCAGCGCGGCGATCAACAGCGCCTGCGCGCCGATGACGGTCAAGGCAACAACGATCTCGGCCCGATGCTGCTGCCACATCGACAGCGGCCTGAACCGGATCTCGCTTTCAGGCGGGAGTCGGGACTCGTCGATCTTCCATCGAACGAGTTCACGCCCGTCATAGATTGGCCGTTCCATCCCGATCGTCTTGACAGTCGGTTCCGGGGCGGCAGCGCCGGCGGCCGACAGACTGCGCAGGGCCGCCTGCGCCGCTTCCCGGCCGCCCCGCGACTGGGCGAGGTAGGGACCGCCGACGACGCCCGTTCCGAGTTCGTTCTCGAAGGTCGAAAAGATCGGGGAGTGCGACACCGCCTTGATCTCCGCCAGGGCATCAAGCCGCTCATGCGGAATGCCGGCCGCGTCGACGATGAATATGGCATAGAACACGGCAGCGTCCGCGGGCAGCGCCGCGACTCTTTCCTTGATCTGCTCGAGCGAGAGCCCGTAGAGCCAGACGAAGCGGACGCGGTCCGCAAGAAAGGCGGACTGGCTCCGCAGTTCCTGCTGCCAGAACTTCTCGAGCGTTGAGTCTCCGGCGATGACAGCCACGGTGGTCGTATTTGGAAGCACTTGGACCATGGTCTCGAAGACCCGCGGAACGTCCAGGTTCGATGTGATCACCGCGTCGCCGGGCTTCAGCTTCGAGGCGGGCGCAAGCCGCGCATCGAGCGCAGTCCATATGACCGGCGCCGTGGGGAAGAGATCATCGCGGTGTCGCAGCACGAACTGGCCGGCAGGAGGGCCAATCGTGACGATGAGATCCGGATCCTGCGGCCGTGCAAAGCGCGCCTTGAGGTAGGCCACGAACGCGGCTTCTTCGGCGGCGTCGATCGCGCGGCCCGCGTCGAGCGCGGCCTCCAGAAAGATGACGGGATCCTTCGCTCGCGACGCTAGTTCGCGTCTGAAGGCCGCCGTCACCGCGTCGTAAGGCGCAAAGTCCCGCCCGAAGGAATGAATGATCAGGACTCGCTTCGCGGGTCGCTCTGCGCCTGCAAGCTGGGGAAAGGCAATCGCCAGCATGGCGGCCGCTGCGACGTATGCAAGCCATAGCCTCGCATGCACCCGCGCACGGCCATCCGCACCGCGCCGCGTTGCTACCCCTTCTCGAATGGACATGGTCCCGACGTCATCGCAGGACACGTCTGGCGCTTCCTGCAGGCCCGGCAAGGAAGTCAGGAGCGTAGCCGAAGTTCTGTCGCACGAGCCTGGCACCGCCTGCAGGTGCTCTGCACGAATGCGGGGAACTGGCGCCCGCACAGAGGCCGGCAGCCTAGCTGCGCGGGAACAGTGGCCGTTCCGCCGGTGGCCGCTCACGGCAGGCAGTGAGCGCGGTGATCTCGAGCGTGCGCGACCACAGGCCGAGGCGCTGGCGTTTCGCTGCGTTTTCCCACGGCAGGTAGTCGGTGTCGCGCGAGTATTCCCAGCAGACCCAGGCTGCGCCGCGCCGCACCAGTTCGAGGTTGACGTCCAGCCTGCCCGCGTTCAATCGGCCGAAGACCCTGTCGTCGCTGGTGCGTCCGGTGATCACCAGGTCCACCGGGCGACCGCTGACGATGGCTTCGAGCAGGTTGCGCGCCGCCGGTGCGTAGAACTGCGGACCCTGCGGTGCGCCGATGTCGCTCAGCCGAACTTCGATTTCGCGGCCATCAACGGCGACGGCGAGCACCAGCGTATCGCCGCTCTCGACGCGCACAACGCTGCCGCGCAGCCTCTCTTCGTCTGCGCCCGCTGGCGACGCCGCAGGCGCCAGCACTGCGGTCGCAAATAGCGCTGCCGTCAACCCGCGGAGACGGTCCATCCGGTGTGGCGTGCGATGAAGTTCAGCAGGCGCCCCTCGGCCGCCGCGGCCTGGGGCAGCGGTAGCGCGTGGAAGACGTGCGCCATGTCGCGCCAGATCTCCACTTCGACCGGCACACCGGCGGCGTGGGCCCGCGCCGCAGCACGGGTCGACTCGTCGCGCAGCATCTCGACGTCGCCGGCATGGAACAGCAGCGGCGGCAAGCCTGCGAAGTCGCCATAGAGCGGAGACACGGTCGGGTCGAGGAACTGCTCGGGCCTTGCGTACATCAATCTGAGCGCGGCAAGTCCGTCGAGCGTGAACATCGGGTCGCTGCCGCCGTTCGAGAACAGACTCGGGCTCGACAGCGTGAAGTCCACGGCTGGTGAAAGAAGCACCGCACAGCGCGGCAGCGGTTCGTGCGACGCCTTGAGGCGGAGCAGCAGCGCCAGTGTCAGGTTGCCGCCGGCCGAGTCGCCCGCGACGACGATTTCTTCCGGCCGTGTTCCCTGCCGCAGCAGCCAGAGGTAGGCGGCCACGCAGTCGTCCAGCGCGGCCGGGTAAGGATGCTCGGGCGCGAGCCGGTAGTCGACCATCAGCGCGCGTGCGCCGAGGCCGCGGCACCAGCGCCCGGCCAGCGCGGCGTGCATGTTCGGAAACCGCAGCACGAAGGCGCCGCCGTGGATGTAGAGCAGAGTGCGCTGCGGCTGCGTCTCCGGCGCGTCGATCCACTCGGCGGCCACGCCGCCGGCGTCGACCGGGCGCCGCGTCAGCTGCGGATCGACCTTGCCGAAGCGACGGTCGACCTGCGCCTGCTCGCGCCGCAGCCTGTCGATCTCGCCGGGACCGAATTTCCAGCGCTTGACGGTCACCTTCAGCAGTCGATGCAGCAGCCAGCGGCGCAGCGCGCCGCCCGGCACCGTCCGGTACTGCAGGTAAGGGGGCTCACTTCCCGCCGTCAGCGTTGCCTGCATGACCATGCCCTGCTGCGTCCTTCTGGATTTTGCCGGCGTGATCACGCCGAACCGCCCGGCCCCGCCTGCGACCAGGAATTATCCCCAGAAGATGACCGCCAGCGCGTAGAGGATCGCCCAAACGCCCGCGCCGATCAGGATCGCCGGCACGAGCCCGTGCGCGGCACCCAGATCCGGCGCATCGCCCTCGTCGTCATTCTTCAATTGCATCGGTGACAGCGTGCTCATGGCATCGCCCTCCGTTCGGGTTCTTATGGAACCCTCGGTGCCGACAGCTGCGGTGGCAGCCCGCCGGCCGGTGAAAAAGCTTGCCGGCACCGCGTCCCTGAGGCCGAGGCGCCCTTGCATTCGCTTCGCTTCAGCTGGTCGGCAGCTGATAGCTGCGGAACTGCTCGCGCAGCTTCATCTTCTGCAGCTTGCCGGTCGCCGTGTGCGGCAGCTCGTCGACGAATACGACGTCGTCCGGCATCCACCACTTCGCGACTTTGCCGTCGAGATACTTCAGCACTTCGTCGCGCGTGGCCTCCTGGCCCTTTTTCTTCACGACGATGAGCAGCGGACGCTCCTGCCACTTCGAATGCGCGACGCCGATCACGGCGGCTTCGGCCACGGCCGGGTGCCCGACCGCTGCGTTCTCGAGGTCGATCGACGAAATCCACTCGCCGCCGGACTTGATGACGTCCTTGCTGCGGTCCGTGATCTGCATGTAGCCGTCGGCGTCGATCGTCGCGACGTCCCCAGTATCGAAGAAGCCGTCAGCATCGAGGATCTCGCCGCCATCGCCCTTGAAGTAGCCACCGGTGATCCACGGACCGCGCACCATCAGGTGCCCGAAAGCCTTGCCGTCGTGCGGCAGGCGCTTGCCGTCGTCGTCGGTGATCTTCATCTCGACGCCATAGACCGCCCGCCCCTGCTTGGTCTGCACGTCGAGCCGCTGCTCGAGCGTGTAGCCGGCATGCTTGGGCAGGAAGTTGCAGACCGTGCCCAATGGAGACATCTCGGTCATGCCCCAGGCGTGGACGACCTGCGCGCCGAACTGGACTTCGAACTTCTCGCTCATCGCGCGCGGCGCCGCAGAGCCGCCGATGACGACGCGGTTCAGCTTCAGGTCCGCCTTCGGATCGAGCTTGCCGCTGTCGACGTGGTTGAACAGCATCAGCCACACGGTCGGCACGCCCAGCGCCAGCGTGACCTTCTCGTCACGCATGATCTCGTAGACGTTCTTGCCGTCGAGGCCGGGGCCCGGCATCACGAGCTTGGCGCCGCACATCGCGCCGGCGTACGGCATGCCCCACGCGTTGACGTGGAACATCGGAACGACCAGCAGTGTCGACTCCTTCGCAGACAGGGCGAGTCCGTCGACCGTGCACGCCGCCATCGAGTGCAGCACCGTCGAACGATGCGTGTACAGCACGCCCTTGGGGTTGCCCGTGGTACCCGACGTGTAACACAGCGACGAGGCCGTGTTCTCGTCGAAGGTCGGCCATTCGAACTCGGCGCTGTGCTCGGCGATCAGTTCCTCGTAGCAGAGCAGATTGCGGATCGTCGAATTGGCCGGCATGTGCGCGCGGTCCGTCATCGCGACGAAAGCCTTGACCGAGGTCATCTGCGGCGCGAGCTTCTCGAGCAGCGGGGCGAACGTCAGGTCGAAAAACACGTACTGGTCTTCGGCGTGGTTGGCGATGTAGACGATCTGCTCCGGGAACAGCCGCGGGTTGATCGTGTGCAGGACGGCGCCCATGCCGGACACGCCGAAGTACAGCTCCATGTGGCGATAACCGTTCCAGGCCAGCGTGGCGATGCGGTCGCCGGTCTTCACGCCCAGCGCCGTCAGCGCATTCGCCACCTGCATGGAGCGGCGATGGATGTCGCTGTAGGTGCAGCGATGGATCGGTCCCTCGACGGTGCGCGACACAATCTCGCTCGCCGGGTGGAACGTGTTCGCATGCTCGATCAGGCCCGAGATCAGCAGTGGCCGGTCCTGCATCAGTCCCTTCATTGGTGTTCGCTCCTACGAGTTCCCGTTGTTCGATCGGTCGGCGTCGCGGCCGGTCGCGGCCGCCGTGCCAGGCTTTGCAGTCGTTTGGGGCGGCGCACTTCGCAGCCGCCGTCGCGTTAAATCTTCAGGTCGCACGGTACCGGCGCCGTCCTCGTCGCTGACCCCTCAGGACAGGGGGGCCGCATAGCGCACCTCTAGAGGACCCATCCCATCGCGCCAAACACGGCCAGGGCCAGGGCCCAGCCGCCCCCGCTTGCCGCGACCCAGAATGCGCAGCTCAGGCACTCGCCGAGGCAGACGAGGCCCTGCGCGTCGCTTTGGCCGCTCAGCGGGAAATCCCGGCCCATCAGCGCACCGGAAACAGCTCGCCCACGCTGCGGTTGCCGAGCACGAGGTGCATCTGGGCCACGTCCTCAGCGTGCACTGGATCCCGTTCCGCGTCCTCGCCGGGACGCGGTGCCGCGCCGAGGATCGCGGCGGCCATCGCCGCCGCGCCTACGACTAAGCCGACCGCAAGCGTCCGGCGCATCCGTGTTGCCTTGTGTTCCAAACGGCCGTCGTTCATCGCTGTCCCCCGTATCTGGTGCCGTACAGTACGAAGGCCCGCCCCTTTCCGCCCCACCCAAAGCGGGGAGCCGGAGCGTCGGAGTGGCCGTTTCGTCGGCACCCGCAGGCCGTTCGGATACGCTTGCGGGACGTCCGGTCCTGCTCCAACTCGATGCCGCAGCCGCAGTTCGTCCTGAAGGCGACTCCGCCGCGCCTGCCGCGAACGGCCGTGCTGCGCCGGGCGCTGGCGCACCGATGGGATGACCTGCAGGACCGCACCGCGATACTCGTCACGGCGCCGCGCGGTTTCGGCAAGACCACGTTGCTGGTCCAGTGGCGGCGCGCCTGGCTCGAACGCGGCGCATTCGTCGCTTGGCTGACGCTCGACAGTGAGGACACTCCGGGGCGATTTGCCGAGGCGCTGCTCGCGGCGCTGCACGGCGCGACCGGCCGGACCGGAATCGATGCGCTCTCGACCGAGCCGGGCACGGACGAGGCGGCGCGCGCCAAGGATCTGTTGACGACGCTGCTCGCCGAGATCGCCGCGCTCGCCACGCCGACCGTGGTCGTGCTCGATGATGCGGACCGCTTGCCGGCGGCCACGCTGGGCGAGGCCGTGTCCTACCTGATATTCAACGCCCCGCCGAACCTGCGCTTCATCATCGGCACACGCGGTCCGTTGCCGCTCGAGGCGCCCGAGCTCGTCGCCAAGGGCGAACTGGCCCAGGTCGGCGTCGACGAACTGCGGCTGACGCTCGACGACACCGTCGCGATCCTGCAGTCGAAGTTCGGGGATCGGATTTCGCTCGACGACTGCGCGCGCCTGCACGAGATGACCGAAGGGTGGCCGATCGGGCTGCAGATGGCCGCCGCGACGGTCGAGCGCGCGCGCGAACTCGGGCCTGCGATCGCGGCGCTGAGCGCCCGCCGCGGCGACATCGAGCGCTACTTCCTGGAGTCGATGCTGTCGCAGCTGCCGCCCGAACTGGCCGATTTCCTGGTGCGCTGCTCGATCCTCGATTCGATGTCGCCCGAGCTGTGTGCCGCACTGACCGGAGACGCCGGCGCGTCGCTGAAGCTCGAACACCTGATGCGCGATACGCCGATCGTCATCGTCGGCGAGGGCCAGGGGTGGATGCGTCTGCATATGCTGGCCCGCGACTTTCTGCGTGGACAGTTCGAGCAGCTGCCGGCCGCCCAACGGCGCGAGCTGCATGCCCGGGCCGCCGACTGGTACGCGCAGCATCACCTGTTGCCCGAAGCGGCCCACCACGCCCTCGAAAGCGGTGACGAGGCCCTGGCCTACGAGTACGCCGCGACCTCATTGCGTGAGATCGGCCAGCAGGGCAAGCTCGCCGAAGCGCGCGAGTGGGTGGAGCGGCTCCCCGCCAGCGCCTTCGAACGCGATGTGCGTCTGCGGCTGAGTGCGGCATGGATGTATGCACTGAGCGAACGCGCCGGCGAGGTGTTCGCTCAGGTCGACCCGGTTGCGGCCGATACGGGCATCGAGCCGCTGGCCCGCCTGGAGGCGGGCCTGGTCGGCGCTGCCGCGGCGGTGTACTGCGACCAGCCCGGCCGCGTCGCACCCTACCTCGCGCACTGGACCGAAATGCCGCCGGGAGCGACTGCGGTGCACTTCTTTGCGCTCGCCAACCCGATGGCCACGGTCGATCTCTTCCATGGCGAAGCGCAGAAGGCGCGAGCCCGCTACGAGGGGCAGCGGCTCGACGACGATCGCAGCGGCTCGATGCTGCTGGTCCGCGCCTACGTCGAGGTGACGATCGCGCTAACCCACATGTGGGAGGCGCGGCCGGCGCGCGCCGAGGCGTTGCTGCAGCCCGGGCTCGAGCGGGCCGAGCGCGAAGCTGGGCGACGCAGTGTGATTGCCTCGATGCTGGCCGGCGTGCTCTCCGGCGCGGTCTTCGAACGCGACCAGCCGGCGCGTGCGCGAGCATTGCTGGCGAATCGCGTCGACGTCATCGACCGCGTCGGCACGCCCGACGCCATTTTGATCGCCTATCGCACGCTCGCCGATCTCGCGCTGGCCGACGGCGACGAGCGCCGCGCACTCGACGCCCTTGGCGCGCTGCGCGAGCTCGGCGAGCGCCGTTCGATTCCGCGCATGGCGGTTCTCAGTCTCGCCGAGCAGGTGCGGATCCACGCGGTCGGCTCGCGCCCGGAGACCGCGGCGGCGCTGCTGGCGCAGCTCGAAGCGGTCGTGCAGCAGTTCAAGAGGCCAGAGCTGGCGCCGCTGCAGCGCTACGCGCAGCTGAAGGAAGCCATCGCGCGGGCCTATGCGGCGATCGCCGGCTTCGATGACGCACGCGCCGGCCAGTCACTGCGGCGGGCGGCCGAACTCGCGAGCGCCCTGAAGCGCGGCCGCGAAGTCCTGATGATCCGGGGGCTGCAGGCCGTGCTGATGCACCGGCAGCGCGATCCCGGGGCCAGGGCCCGGCTGCAGGAGGTCCGCGACCTCGCAGCCATCGACGGCCTCGAGCGCCTGGTGCACGACCTGCACCCACTGACGGCACAGATCCTCGGCGAACAGACGTCGCGAGACACGCCGAAGCGAGCGCCGAGGGAAGCCGTCGCTGAGCGCAGCGCCGTCGCCGTTTCCGGCGGGCTATTGACGGCCAAGGAGACCGAGATCCTGCGGTTGCTGACGAACGGCCTGTCGAACAAGCTGATCGCGCGCTCGATGGACATCAGCGACGAGACCGTGAAATGGCACCTGAAGAACCTGTTCTCGAAACTCAACGCCGGCACGCGCCGGCATGCGGTCGACCGCGCGCGGCTGCTGGGGCTGGTGAATTAGCTGAGAGCGCGCAGGACCGCGTCCTGCCAGCGTGGCGGCAGGTACGAAATCAGCCGGAACGTGGTGGCGTACTTCGCCGGGAAAATGCGGCGGCGGCCGCGCGCGACGCCCGCCAGGATCTCCGCAGCACACACCTCGGGCGGAGTGACGAGCATCTTTTCCAGTGATCGTCCGGTTTCGACCTCAATCGCGCCCGCGCTTGCCGTTTTGCGGGCGCTCGCGGCAATCTGGGTCCGGACCCCGCCGGGGTGAACCGATACCGCCGTGACACCGGTGCCCTCGAGTTCGCGCGACAGGGTTTCCGTCAGGCCACGCACGCCGAACTTCGAGATGCAATAGGCGGCGATTCCCGGAAACCCGATCAGTCCGGCCGTGCTCGAGATGTTGACGATGCAGCCGCTGCGCCGGGCCAGCATCGACGGCAGGAATGCCTTGGCGCAGTAGATCACTCCGTACAGGTTGATCGACAGCTGCCAGTCGATTTCCTCGAGCGTCGCATGCTCGAAGGTCGCCTTCAGGGCCACGCCGGCGTTGTTGAACAGATAGTCGACGGCGCCGAAATCGCGAAGCACCGCATCGGCGTGCTCGAAGACGGCCTGGCGCTGCGCGACATCGACGCGGTAGGTGCGGACCTCGCTCCTGCACATTGCCGCCGTTTCGGCGAGGCCGGTGGCACTGACGTCGGACAGCGCCAGTCGCGCGCCGCGCGCGGCGAGTTCGGTGGCGAGCCCACGCCCGATGCCGGACGCGGCGCCGGTGACGACCGCGACCTTTCCCGAAAAGACGTCGGTCATGTGGATTTCATTCGGCCGGCGCAGCGAGCGCCTTTTCCGTGGGTGACGCCGAAGCGGTGTCCGCCGCAACGCCACGCCGGTGGAACTGCAGCACTGGATCGGCGACCGGTTCGTCGAGCAGCATCGGCCGGTCAAGCTCGTAATTCATCAGCACCCGCCACGGCACAGCGCGGCCCTGACGCGGCGTCAGATCGCGACCGCGCCGCACGTAGCCGGACTTCAGTGACTCGAGCACTCCGGTGTCGGTCGTGTCGACATCGTCCGCACGCGCCTGCGGCACCACCACATCCACGCCGGTTTCCTCCATGTGGTTGAACAGCCGGCACAGATAACGCCCTGCAATATCCGATTTCAGGGTCCAGGTTGCATTGGTGTAGCCGAAGATCCAGCCGAAGTTCGGCACGCCCTCGAGCAGCACCGCCTTGTAGGTCATGCGCTGATTGAAGACGCACGGCTCGCCATCGACGAACACCTCCATGCCGCCCAGCACCTGCACATTGAGGCCCGTCGCGGTGACGATGACATCGGCTTCGATCGTCTGTCCGGACTTCATTCGCAGGCCCGATTCGGTGAACGCTTCGATCTCGCCGGTGACCATCGTGGCGCGTTTCTCGCGCAGCGCAACGAACAGGTCGTCGTCAGGAACGAAGCACAGGCGCTCGTCCCACGGCGCGTAGCGCGGCGTGAAGTGGCGCATGTCGAAGTCCGCGCCGACGCGCCGCCGCACATGCCACTGCAGGAATCTGCGCATCAATTGCGGCCAGCGCCGGCACGCCTTGTACAGCGAACGCGAGAACATCAGATTGCGCCGTCGCGCCAGGCGGTATACAGGTCCGGCTGGAAACACCTTGGCGAACCACGCGGCCCAGCGATCAAAGTTCGGCAGCGAGAACACGTACGAGGGCGACCGCTGCACCATCGTCACGTGCGCCGCGCTTTTCGCCAGCGCCGGCACGAGCGTCACCGCGGTCGCGCCGCTGCCAATGACGACGACCGATTTGCCGGCGCAGTCGAGATCTTGGGGCCAGAACTGCGGATGGACGATCCGGCCCTTGAAGCGCTCCTCGTCGGGAAAACGCGGCCGGTAGCCGGCATCGTAGTTGTAGTAGCCGGTGCAACTCACGAGAAAGCCGCACGAGAACCGCTGTGTCGCACCGGCTTCATCGACGGCCGTCACGGTCCAGGAGCCGGTCGCGCTCGACCAGTCGGCCCGCGTGCACTTCAGCCCGTACCGGATCCTGCGGTCGAATCCGGCGCGCTGCGCCTCGCCGGTGATGTATTCGCGGATCTCGGTGCCGTTCGCCAGCAACTGCGGCTTGTGCCAGGGCGCGAAGTCGAAGCCCATCGTGCCCATGTCCGAGTCCGAGCGGACGCCCGGATAGCGGAACAGGTCCCAGGTGCCGCCGATGCGCTGCCGCCGCTCGAGGATGCCGACGCTGCGCCGCGGACACTCGCGCGCCAGATGGCAGGCGGTGCCGATGCCCGACAGCCCGGCGCCGATGATGACGACGTCGAAATCCATTCCGATTGCCGTGTCCCCGGCACGAATTTGTTCGTCAGGCGCCACGCACGCAATGCGGTGCGCGCCCCGTTACGCGGTGGCCGGGGTAGCCAGCGGCTGGCCCTTGTCGCCCTTCTTCTGGAACGCCGACGTCGGCAGCAGGAAGTAGGACAGCGAGGGGATGAGCACGAGGGCGCCAATCATGTTGAGCAGGAACATGAACGCGAGCAGGATGCCCATGTCGGCCTGGAACTTGATCGGCGAAAACGCCCAGGTCACGACACCGGCAGCGAGCGTGAAGCCGACCAGCGCGACGATGCGGCCGGTGAACGCAAGCGCCGAACGATAGGCCTCGGTCAGGCTCAACCCCATGCGCTGGCCGTGCAGCTGCACCGACAGCAGATACAGCGCGTAGTCCACGCCGATGCCGACACCGAGCGCGATGACCGGCAGCGTGGCGACCTTCACGCCGATGCCGAGCACCACCATCAGCGCCTCGCACAGGATTGAGGTCAGCGCCAGCGGCAGCAGCGCGACGATCACGGCGCGCCATGAACGGAAGGCGATCAGGCAAAGCACCGCCACCACGCCGTAGATGTAGAACAGCATCTCGATCCAGGCCTTGCGCACCACCTGGTTGACCGCCGCCTCGATGCCGGCCGATCCCGCGGCAGGCAGCAGTTGCACGTCGGCCACCGGGTTGTCGGCGATGAACTGCTGCACCGTGGCGGCGACCTTGTCCAGTGTGGCCGCCTTGTGATCCTTCAGGTACGCGATCACCGGCATCACCGAGCACTCGGTGTTGAACAGATCCGGGTTGTTCACCGTGGCCTGCTGCGCACCGTAGTTCAGGATTTCCTGGTTGCGTGACAGCGTCAGCCACTTCGGGCTGCCCTCGAACGAGCCGGCGGTGATCTGCTTGACCACGTCGGCGAGCGACACCGTGGTCTGCACTTCGGGCAGCTGCTGCAGCTGCCACGCGAGCCGGTCGGCCAGCTGCAGCGTGTCGTAGCGCAGGCAACCCTCCTTCGGCGTCTTCACGATCACGGCGAACACGTCGGAAGACAGCGAGAAGTTCTTCGTGATGAAGGCGTTGTCGACGTTGTAGCGCGAGTTCGGACGCAGTTCCGGTGCACCCGGGTCGAGATCGCCGATCTGCAGCTGCTTGGACACGACAAAGCCTCCGATGCCGAGTGCCAGTGCCACCCCGATCGCGCCGAGAGCCCACGAGCGGCGCTCGGCAAAGTGATCGAGCAAGCCCCAGATGCCCTTGGCGCCGACGTCTTCTTCCTCTTCCCTGACGCTGCGTGCTGCGGCCTTGGCACCGACGCCGGTATAGGACAGCAGCACCGGCAGCAGCACCAGATTCGTGAACAGCAGCACGAACACGCCGATGGTGGCCGAGATCGCAAGCTCGCGGATCGCGGGGATCGGGATCACCAGCAGCACGAGGAAGCCGGCCGCGCCGTTGAGCAGCGCGGTGACGCCGGCCACGAACAGGCGCCGGAAGGTGTAGCGCGCCGCGACCAGTTTCTGCGTGCCGCGGCCGATGTCCTGCATGATGCCGTTCATCTTCTGCGCGCCGTGCGACACGCCGATCGCGAAGACAAGGAATGGCACCAGCACCGAGAACGGATCGGGACCGATGCCGATCAGTGTCAGGATGCCCGTCTGCCAGGCCACGGCCACCATCGAACAACCGAGCACCAGCGCGGTGGAACGCCAGCAGCGCGTGTAGTAGTAGAGCAGCGCGGCCGCAATGGCGAAGGCGATGCCGAAGTACATCATCACCTGCGCCACGCCGTCGAGCAGCTCGCCGATGATCTTGGCGAACCCGATAATCCGAATCTTGATCTTGCCGTCGGGCGTCTCGAACTTCGCGCGCACGTTCTGCTCGACCATCTTGGAGAGCGCGCCGTAGTCGATCGCCTTGCCGGTCACGGGATCGACGTCGAGCAGCGGCAGCACGATGGTGCTCGACTTGAAGTCGTTCGCCACGAGGCTGCCGACCAGTCCGGCACGCGCGACGTTGGCACGCAGCTGCTCGACGCTCTTGGGGCTGCCGTCGTAGGTGTCGGGCATCACCGGGCCGCCCTGGAAGCCTTCCTCGGTCACCTCGGTCCAGCGCACCGCCGGGGTCCACAACGATTTAACCCAGGCGCGGTCCACGCCCGGCGTCAGGAACAGTTCATCGTTGATCTTGCGGAGCGCCTCGAGGTAGGCCGGGTCGAAGATGTCGCCCTGGGTGTTCTCGACAACAACGCGCAATGTATTGCCGAGGCCGCGCAGCTGGTTCTTGTTGGCCAGGTAATTCGCCACGTACGGATGGCCCTGCGGCAGCATCTTTTCGTAGCTGGCATTGAGGGTGACCCGCACGGCAACGAAGGCGAGGAAGGCCGTGATGACGGCGCACACGCCGATCACGATCCCGCGGTTGTTGAAGATGATGCGCTCGAGCGCGTTACCCGACTTCTGGTCGAAGTCGGCCAGGTCGCGCACGACCGGCATGGCTTCGATGCTAGTGGTGTGTCCAGCCATGGCTGTCCCCTTGCTTCCTTCCGTCTCAGCGTGCCGCAGGCGGCTCGACGACAATGACGCCCATCGGCCCGGTCAGCGCCAGCTTGTCGCCGGCGGCCAGGATTGAAGTGACCGGCAGCGTCTTGGCGAGCGCCAGCCGGTTGAAACTCTTGCCGCCGTCGTTGCTGGCGGCGATGCGGCCGCCCTGGTCGGCAAGCAGCACGGTGCCCTTCGCGGTGCGGGTGGCGCTGACGATCGTGGCGGCAAGCTGGCTGTCGACCTTGTTCCAGTGCTTGCCACCGTCATCGCTGCGGAACGCATTGCCGCGCAGGCCGAAGACGACGATCGCGTCGCCTGTGTCGGCGATGCCGAACAGGCTGCCTTTGTAGTCGACCGGCACGCCGCGGAAGCGCTCTCCGTCGAGCTTCATGACCAGGCCGCCCTCGCCGGCGATGTAAACCCCACCCGCGGCGGGCCGGATCGCGTACAGGTTGAGCAGCTTCGGGTTGTCGGCGCGGTCGAACCACGACTCCCAGCTCTTGCCGCCGTCGCGGGTGGCGAAGATCAGGTTGTAGCCGCCGACGACGAAACCGTTCTGCGCATCCTTGAACCAGACGTCGAGGAAAGGCTTGTCCGGGCCCTGTTCGGCATAGCGCCCGGCTTCAGT
Organism: Burkholderiaceae bacterium; assembly: GCA_035429805.1. Taxonomy (GTDB): domain Bacteria; phylum Pseudomonadota; class Gammaproteobacteria; order Burkholderiales; family Burkholderiaceae_F; genus JALORV01. Next base: position 7,016 of record DAOMFL010000026.1, on the reverse strand, counting down.
CAGAAGTGACGCCAGTTCCTTCGAGTGCGGTTCGGCCGCGACGCGCGTCTTCAGGCTTTGCACGAGCAGCGCGTTGGCGGCGCGTCCGTCGAGTTGCTTGACCCAGGTGTCGCCGCCGTCGGTACTGGCGAGCACGACGCCGTCGTGGCCCACGGCCCACCCAGCCCTGTCGTTGACGAAGTAGACAGCCGTGAGATCCGAACTCACCGGCACCTGTGCCTGCTTCCACGTCTGGCCACCGTCGGCCGACACCACGATGTGACCGCGCGGTCCGACCGCAACCAGCCGCTCGCCGGCCCGCGCCACCGCCTGCAGCAGCTTCTTCGAAGCCAGCGCCGAGACCTGCGACGGACGATCCAGCACATCCACCGGACCAGCCGCAGTGGCGCCCTTCGCGGCAGGATCGGCTGCATAAGCGGGAAGCATCGTGCCGGCCAGTGCCGCCATCAGCAGCAAGGCGCGAGTGTTCATGGTGTCACCTTTTCGTGTCATGCCGCCTAAGCTAAACCAGCCTGCAGGCGGAACGTTGCCCGAACGCAGCATGCGGTCGATTGCCGCGGTCCGTGCCATTAGAAACTGTCCCGTCGAATCCTGCAGCGGGCCGCGGGCCCGGAGGCAGGACTGCGACGGATCAAGCCCGGCGCCGTCGCAGCGCCTGATGAAAGCGGTTGCCGCTCGGGTGCGGCAGCGCGAAGGTCAGGTCAACCGGGCCTCGGCTCTTCTCGGCGGAGCTTTCGGCCCGATCGCAATCAACATTGCACGAACGCTAGCGTACGCCGGCGCCGGCCAGGGCTTCGGGCGCCCATTCCTTCTCGGGCGTGCCGTCGCTGTACGTGATGCCCTTGTACAGGCCGCACATGCCCTGCGAGCTGTAGTTGCCGGCGACGAAGTTGTAGGACACCTGCAGCGACGTCGTCGGCGCCAGCACGTCGTAGCTGAACGACGACGGCATGAAGAACGCGACGAAGATCTGCCCGCGGGCATCGTAGTTGTCGGCGGCCATCGCGATCCAGGTGTCCTCGTCGATGTAGAACGTGCGCTTCGCGTAGATGTGGCGCTTGCCTTCCTTCAGCGTCGCCTCGACGACCCACACGCGGTGCAGTTCCCAGCGCTCGAGATCCGGATTGACGAACTTGGCCTTCAGAGCGTTCTGCACGCTGCCCGGCTCGTACTGCAGCTTGTAGCTGTTGTACGGGATGATCATTTCCTTCTTGCCGATCAGCTTGAAGTCGTAGCGATCCATCGCGCCGTTGAAGACGAACGCGTCGTCGTACGTCGTCGCGCCGGCCGAACCGGGGTTCGGCGTGTCATACGCGATGTCAGGAGCGGCCTTGACACGGCGCTGACCCGGCAGGTACTGCCACGCGCGGCGGGGCTGCTCGAGCGGGTTCACCGCATCCATGACGATCAGCGATTCACCTGCACGGCGGGCCGGTGCCAGGTAGTTGAGCTTGATCCGGTAATAGATGTCCGTACCCTTGACCGGATCGTTCTTGTTGCCGAAATAGATCGGGTACTCCTGCCACGACTCACCCGTGGTGGCCAGCGTCGGCACGCCCGCGGAGTCGACGTTCCACGAGTCATACTTGCAGAATGTGTTGCCGACGTAGCGCGTCAGGTGATTCCACATCACCTCGAAACCGGTCTTCGGAATCGGGAACGGAACGCCAGGCAGCGCGTTCTCGATACCAAGGCCGTTGTTGTTGGTCTTGGCGCCAACGGCGTTCTTGGCCGCATTGTCAAGCAGGCGCTTCGGCTGCGTCGCCGGACGATGCGTCGGATACACGTCGATCCGGTAGTCCGGGTTGCGCTTCAGGATCTCCTGCGTGCCGACCGTCAGCTTCGACGCGTGCTCGGCCATGTTCTTGCCGGTGATCGTCAGCCGCGGCTTGTCAGATGCAAACGGGTCGGGGCGCTTGCCGCTGCCCTTGACGAAGCCCGCGGGCGGCGTCGTCAGACCACCGGTCCACTCGGGAATCGTGCCTTCCTTGTTGCCGGCCTTTTCGGCGCCGATCGGAGTCAGCGTGGTGCCGAGTTGCTTGGCCTCGTCAGCCGTGACGGCCGCCTGGGCCGCCCCGCCGGCGAGCGCGGCGAGAGCGGCCGCGATCAGAGTCTTGCGAAACATCGATGTCTCCTCGTTCTCAGAATGTGGTCTTGAAGGTCAGCGCCACGAAGTCGCGGTCCGAAATGATGGCGTTGGTGCCGTTGAAGATGTTGGCGGCGCCGGCAACGCAGGTCGCCACGTTGACGGGCGTCTGCGGGCAGGTCGAGTAGTTGCCGTAGAAACCGACGTACTTCAGGTCGATGCGGTACTTCTGGTAGATATCGACCGCCAGCCCCAGGCCGTAGGAGCCTGCTCCGCTCTGGCCGCCGGCGGTAATGGCAGCGTTGCCGGAAACGCCCTGCGACCAGGACAACGGCATCAGCAAGTCCACACCCGGCAGCACCTGGTACCAGGTCGGCGTGAAGTTGAGCGCCAGGCCGAAGTAATTCTTCGTCGCCTGATCGATCTGGGTGTAGCCGCCGTTGACGTTGTTCGGCCGGCCCTTGTACACGGCCTCGTTCTGGGTGACGTTGAGCACGTTCATCCAGGTGAGCTCCGCGTTCCAGGTCGCGGTGTCGAACAACGGCGTCTTGTTGATGATGCCGAGCGCATTGACCAGCCCATGCATCGTGTTGCCCTTCGCGCCCGGCGTGTCGCCCTCTGGCACCGCGGTGGTCGCGATCGACCCGGCCACCAGCGGTACGAAGGCCGCGGGAAGGACGTTAACCGTCTGGGATATCAGCGGCTGGTTGTGGCGGTAGGAAAGTTCCGCGCCGACGCTGATGCCGGCGACGTTCTTGCTGATGCTCAGCCCGAAGATGTCGATATCGGATCCGTACGCGGCGTTGTACAGGCCCACTTTGCCGAGCGTCGTCAGCTCGGTCAGGCTTGCAGCCTTCGGGTTGATGTAGCAAAGGTTCCCGGGAAGCGCAACGCCGCCGCGCGGCGTACAGGCTACGGCCGGAACCCCCGGCAGCACTGCCGGCGTCGCCATGGCCTGCGGCTGCATGTCATACGTACGGCGGTAATAGGCGCCGAGCGTGCCATCGAGCCACTGCGGGCTCCACTTGGCGGCGAGGCCCCAGTTGCCGGTGTTCTCCTCCGGTGTGATGTCGGTACCGCGCCAGACGCGCTGCGTGCCGGTCGCGTTGGTGATCTGCGACTCGCCGCCCCACAGCAACGCGTCGCCGATCGAAAGGTACGAGCCCGACTCGGGATAGCGCCACGCCTGGTTGGAGAAGTTCTGCCAGTTGAAGAAGTACTGCGCCATGACCGACACGTCCTGCGCGACCTGCGCCTGGAGGTTCAGGCCGACGCGGGGGCGGAACAGTTCCTTGGACTCGGCACCCGGTGTCGCCAGGCCCTTCCATACGTCAATCGGGTTCTGCGAGTACGCGACGCTGTGGATCGCGCCGTTGAAGAGCAGGCTCTCGCCCCAGAAAACCGTGGTCTGGCCTAGCTTGACGTTGACCGGAACGTCGCCGATGTCGAAGGTGCCGAAGCCGAAGACGTCGAGGAATTCACCCGACGGACCCTGTGCGTAGCGATCGGTGTATGTAGGCAGTCCCAGCGACGGCCGGCCGTAGACCAGGTGGTTCGAGGTCAGCGTCGAGGTGTTGTCGAGGTTGCCGTACGCCGGGTCCCACCAGCCGGCCGCGCTAACGCGGAAACCGTACTTGCGCAGGTAGACGATGTCGAACTCGCTCAGGACGTCGAAGCGCGAAAAGATGCGGCCGCGATCGATGTTGCGGTCGCCGTCGTCGTAGTTCGGGTTCTTCAGGATCGCCGGATCCTGGCTCGCCACACGCTGCACGACGTTCAGACGCACCGTGTTGTCCCATCGGATCGACAGGTCGTCGTTGCCGGTGTCGAACTCGAACGCGGTCGCCGTGCCCGGCAGCGCAAACGCGGCGGCCAGTGCGGCGCAGACCGCTGTCAGTCGAAGGCCGCGGCGCTGGCCCGCGGTCTGGTCAAAGTTCATTTATTGCCCCCTTTTATGTGGTCGCCTGACCGGTTGTGGTGAGGCCGAAATATGAAGAAAAACAGACCCCCGAACCCCCCCCAAGCCGCGTGGGGCACCCTCCCCTGGGAGCGCCGGCACGTCGAAAGCTCAGACCGCCTTCTTACTGATGCTTCACCGCCGCCGCAATGCCCGCAGCCACGCGGCGCCAAAAAACAACACCAGCAGCCCCAGGCCGGCAATCCAGCGCGGGTCCGGCACTTCCGCCTCCGCCCGCACCGGCACCAGCGCCACCCGCAGCGCCGCCAGTTTGTACGGCATCAGTTCGGCGTAGTGCGGATCGGCCAGCAGTTCGAAGAACGCCCGCCGACTGGGATAGCGCACCACCAGCACGCGGTCCCAGTCGTCGACCTCGCGATCGAAGACCATCAGGTTGCTGTGCCGCTGGCCGTCCGACCCGCGGACGCCGGCCGCATTCCCTCCCATCACGGGATAGCCGCCAAGCCGTTCCAGGATCGGCAGCACCTGCTGCTCGTAATACGCGTTGGCCTCGGCCGGAGACATCGTTCCTTCGACGGAGGCCGCACTGGCGGTCGCCGGAAGCGGCTGCAGTTTCGGGTAGTACCGCATCAGGTTCAGCATGTGGACCGGGGCGCCGTCGTCGGCTTCGCCCCACGCGCGCAGCCGCGCCATGGTTTCGGGCTTTTCCGCAGCCGGCATCGGTACGACGGGCTCGATGCGCCGGATATAGGCGTCGACCTCCGTGCCGGTCAGCGCCCCGCGCGCGCCGGGTGTCAGCCACATCCAGAGCGCTGCGAAGGTGCACGCGCAGACGACTCCGAGGATCAGTTCGAATCGGTATTTCTTCACGGTAGCCATCAGGCAAGGTGCTCCAGCAAAAGTAGATTCGCCCTCTCCGGGGCGTCGAGCTGCAGCCAGTGGTTGGCACCCTCCAGCCTGACAAAACGCCATCCCGCATCGCAATAACGCTGCGAGTTGCGCATCTGGCGTTCGGTCAGGAACCGGTCACCATCGCTGTAGATACCGACCACCGGAACCTTCACGCGCGGATACCGCGGCGGAAACAGCATTCCCAGATTGGCGCGGTAGTAGCTGAATCCGGCCGTCAGCCGTCCCGGCCGCGAAAGACGATTGCGGATTTGTGGAAACTCGGCCGCGAAATTGACCATCGCACGCATCGGCCACCAGTTGAACAGGCGGACCACCCGCTCGATCACTCCGCGCAGCTGGATCAGGGCAATGTAATAGCCCTTGAGCTTCTGCATCAGTCCGCCGTGTGCATACGCTTCGGGATGCCCGACCGAAAGCGCGACATAGCGCTCGACGCGCTCCGGATGCCGGATGGCAAGCTGCCACGCCTGCACCGCGCCCCAGTCGTGGCCGACCAGCCGCACCTTCTGGATTCCAAGCGCATCGAGCACGCCGACCAGGTCGGCAACGAGCAGATCGATCCGGTAGTCGGACGTGCACTCCGGGATAGAACTTTCGCCGCAGCCGCGAGTGTCCGGCGCGATCACCCGATACCCGGCCGCCACCAGCGCCGGGATCTGATGCCGCCACACCGTGTGGTCGTCGGGAAACCCGTGCACCAGCAGTACGTCGGGGCCCTGGCCTTCGACAATGACGTTGAGCTCGACGCCATTGACCGTGACGGTGCGGCGATTGAATTCCATGGGCGACGTGGTACTCGAATCAGTGCGGCGTCGCCGCGGAACTCGCCGGATCGATGAGGATCTTGGCGTGGCGCTCGGGGTCGCCGAGCGCAGAAAATGCCGCCTCGACGCCCGCGAGTCCGACCGTGCCGGTGATCATCGGCGCGCAGTTGAGCTTGCCGTCTGCGATCGCGTACAGCGCATCGCGGTATTCGAGCGGCGTGTACGCCAACACGAAGCGCAGGTCGATCTCCTTGTTGATCGCCACGGCGGGCTGGATCGGGTCCGACTTCATGCAGATGCCCGCCACGACGACACGCGCCGTCAGGGGCGCGCCGTCGATGATGTTCTGCAGTACGCCGGGGGCACCGACGCACTCGAAGATGACCGGGCGTTTCGGCGCGAGGCCCAGCGCTTCCGCCAACCGCCACGTGTGCCACCAGGGCACCGGCAGCCTGCCGAGCTTTTCGCGGGTTTCCATCAGCAGCGACAGTCCGTCGGAGAGTCCGCCCAGGAAACCGAATTCCTTCCAGTTCGCATACGGCGAGTCCTTGGCCGGATCGACAACCACGTCGGCACCACACTTCTTCGCGAGTTCGCGGCGGCCAAGCGAGAAGTCGCTGGCCACGATCGTCTGCACGCCCCTTGCCTTCAGCACGCAGATGACGGCCAGCCCGACCGGGCCGCAACCGATGACGATCGCGACGTCCTTCTTCTTGACTGCGCCGCGCCGTACCGCGTGCCACGCGACAGCCATCGGCTCGGTCAGTGCCACAAGGTCGGCGGACAAGCCGTTGGGCACCGGGATCATCATCGATTCGTCGACGAGCACCTGTTCCGCGTACGCGCCCGGGCTGCGCTGCGACAGCCCGATCGCGTCCACCGCATCGCCCTGGCGGATCAGCGGCAGCGCACATACCCGCGTGCCGGCCTTGATCTTCTTGCTGCTGCCGGTGCCGTAGTCGAGGACCTCGCCACAGAACTCATGGCCAAACACCACTTCCTCGTTCGAGCGCATGAATCCCTCGTAGCCGGTCTTCCGCATCAGGTCATGCCATGAGTCACAGTGGTGCCGCGCATGCAGGTCCGACCCGCAGATGCCGCAGCGGAGGACTTTGAGTACGGCCTGCCCTTCGGCGGGAACCGGTGGAGGTCGGTCGGCGACCGAGAGTTCGCCGCGATGACAGATCACAGATTTCATGGGGCTTGCCGAGAGAAACGCTCAATGCTTCGCATGGTGCCGTCACGGGCGCATGGGGGGACCCCCCGGAGGGGGTTGGCGGCCCGGCCCAACCAGGTGGACTGATGAAATGGCGCGGGCCAGCGCGCGGGCGCAGCG
>DAOMFL010000025.1:0-45567 GCA_035429805.1 Burkholderiaceae bacterium | reverse complement strand
CGCGTCGCGCGAGTTGCTTACATCCGTGCTCGCACGCGATCCGTCTACCGCAAGACCCGTGCTGAGATCGCCGCGCTGCTCGACGGCCTCGACCGGCCGGGAATCGTGGAGGATCGGGCGCGACTGCAGAGGCTAACTATGCAGGAGACGCATCTGGCCATGGTCAAGGAGCGCTACTCCAACGTGCGCGCTAACGTCTGGTTCCACGGACTGGACGCCCGCAACCGCGGGCGCGTCCAGGTCAGCGCCGAGTTGCCACTGCTGTACCCGCTCGGCCGCTCGAAGGAGATTCCTGAGATCAAATACCCGGAAGCGGAGGAGGGCGCCCGACCCAAAGCACGGCAACGCTCCGGCAAGCTCGAGGACAAGCCGTTCCTCGAGACCCAACCGGTCTACCGCTACCGACCAGAATTCCGCCACGGCGGCCGCCGATAAATTATCGATCGCCGCACCGACTGTTCTCCCGAGGTGAATCAAGAGGCTTCACCGCCGCGCTCGCTATCTCAATTTGACGACTTACCCCGCCCGGACCGTGCTGGCCACCAACGCCGCCACCCGGTCCGCAATCTCCGTGGGCGAATCTTCCTGCAGGAAATGCTTTCCGCGCACTTGATGCCAATTCTCGAGCCCAAGCACCCGGCAGATACCGGGCGCATACCTATCCATCTTGAGCGCCGGATCCTGAGCTCCCCAGATGACCTGAGCGGGGAAGCCTTGGCTCCGAAGCGCAGCAACGATGCCATCTTCAAACTCCTGGGTACGCTCAAACCCCCGCATGATCTTCAGGAACGCTCGACCACCATCCCCACGCAAGAGCAATGCGCCATACGCGCGCAATTCATCGTTGGTTGGCCCGCCGTGCATGCCGACCGCTCGTAACAGCGGGATGACCAGCGGCGTGCGCATGCCCTGCAGCCATAACCAGCCGGTACCGCGGTGAGCGTACGGCTCCATGACCAGCGGGCGATGAAACGACGCGACGTGTAGCAGGGTATTCAAAACCGTCAGCGAGCGTATGCGCTTTGGGATTCGACGAATGACCTCGAATCCGATCGGCCCGCCGATGTCGTGGACCACCATGTGAAAGTCGTCGATACGCGCTGCATCGAGCGCATCCACCACCCACTTGGCCAGGCCGCTCCACGAATAGTCGAACGCGATGGGTCGATCGGCGAAACCCAGACCCGGAAGGTCGAATGTAATTCCTTTCAGTCCCTTCTCGGCCAATGCGGGCAGCACCTTTCGGTAGAGAAATCCGGATGCAGGCACACCGTGCAGACAGACGACCGGTTCGCCTTCGCCCTCCCGCCAAATCCGGGTGCTGGCACCGGTCACCTGGATCGGCTCTCCGCGATCCATCCAATTCTTGATGAGTTGCTCGACCGGCAAGTGGTTCTCGATTCGTGGTGACGTGAGCGTTTCGGCTCATCGGCTTCGATAGGTCATCGGTCCGAGGCGACAGCGGCGGCCGCAACCGGCATTGGACCTGCGGTCGCTGCCGCGCGACGCACGGCGCCGGGAGTCAAGCCGATCTCGCGCTTGAAGGCGCGGTGGAACGCAGCTTCGGTCTGGTAACCGCAGCGCAGCGCGACATCGAGCACGCTGCTGCCTTCCTGCAGCCAGTCGACCGCAAGCTTCATCCGCCAGGCCGTCAGGTAACCGACCGGTGTCTGCCCGAGCACAGCCTGGAAGCGGCTCGCGAACGCGGAACGTGACATGGCCGCAACGGCGGCCAGGTCATCCACCGTCCAGGCGCGTTCCACGTCCGCGTGCATGGCGTCCAACGCCCGCCGCAGCGCCGGGTCGCGCAGTGCGGCAAAAAGCCCCGTCGACTGGGGCCGGTCGGCCAGGTAGCCGCGAATCGCCTCGAGAAACAGCAGATCGACCAGTCGCTCGATCATCACGGACCGCGCCGGCTGATCCGACCGGGCCTCGGCGAAGATCCGCTGCAGAATCGCCTGCGGCCAACCCTCGGTTTCCGTCTTGGGCGTGCGAAACACGACGTAGTCCGGCAGCGCGTTCAGCAGCGCATTTGTGCCACGGGCCGCGAATTCGAAGTGCCCGCAGACCAATGCCGTGCCGGGCGTTGGCGCCGGCACGTCCAACGGTATCGAAGCGCTCTGGTTGACCGGCGCAGACATGCATAGGTCGCTCGAGATGGAATGCGGCGCGTCGCGGGGAAAAAGCAGGAGATCGCCTGGATGGAGCTGCTCGGGGGCCGGGAGCGACGGCAGGTGCAGCCAGCAGCGACCGTCCAGCACCAGGTGAAACGCGGCACGACCGCTGCCCGAGGTGTCGAGGGCCCAGGCCCCACAGAAGGTGCCGCGATGAAACACCGTCGTGCGTAGGCGCAGGGTCTGCAGCAGGTTGTCGAGAACGTCGTTGGGCGTATTCACGGGTCTGGACGATCGATCAAGAAATGCGGGGGCTCGGAGAAGCGGCTTCGACCCCGCATCCGTACTGTAGCGTCCTGCGGGTGCAGCAAGAAATGAACTTTGCGGCGCCGTCATTACCGCCCACGCCTTGGAGTACGTCAGATGTCACGATTCACGACCCATACCATTGAATCCGCCCCGGCCGCGGCCCGCCCAACGCTCGAGGGAGCCAAAAAAGCCCTCGGGTTCGTGCCCAACCTGTACGCGAACCTCGCCGAAGCCCCGACCGCACTCGAAGCGTACACGACGCTGTCTTCCATTTTCGGCAAGACCTCGTTCAACGCCACCGAGCGCCAGGTCGTGCTGCTCGCCGCAAGCGTCGAGAATGCCTGCCAGTTCTGCGTGGCGGCGCATTCCCTGATCGCCAAGGCGATGGACAAGGTCGACCCGGCAGTCGTGGCTGCGCTGCGCGAGCACCGGCCGATTGCCGATGCGAGGCTCGAAGCGCTGGCGACGTTCACCCGCCTCGTGGTTCGCGAGCGCGGCTGGGTCGCCGGCGAAGCCACCGAACGATTCCTGGCGGCAGGCTACACGCAGCAGCAGGCAATCGAAGTCGTGCTCGGCGTCACCATGAAAACGCTCAGCAATTACGCCAATCACCTGATGGAGACCAAGGTGAATCCCGAGCTGGGTGCAGAGGCCTGGAGCCCCGCGAAAGCGGCATAATCGCTCGATTGCAAGCACACGGGCGGCCCTGATCGCAGGGCCGCCCTTCTGCCGACCCGCGATCACCGTCGATCTTCGCCCGAGCGGACCAACGACCATGCCAGGGGACGAATTCCCGACGCTCGACCGCAGCCAGCTACCGGCCCTTGACGCGGCACAGATGCGCGAGGTCGATCGGCTCATGACGGAGGAGTACTTCGTCGATCTCGAACAGATGATGGAGAACGCCGGCCGGTGTCTTGCGCACCTCGCACGTCGCCTCTACCCGGCAGCCGGACCGTCGGGCAGACCGGTGCTGGTGATGGTGGGCGTCGGTGGCAACGGTGGCGGTGCGCTCTCGGCTGCACGACGCCTGGCGAACTGGGGCTACTCGGTCCACGTTGCGCTGGTCGCCGAGCCCGTGCGACTGTCGGGAGTCCCGGCGCGTCAATTGCAGATCGCACAGAGGCTCGGCCTGGCTGGCACAACTGCTGTCGCCGATCCTGACAGGTTGCCGACCGATGTCAGTCTCATCATCGACGGGCTGATCGGTTACACGCTGCAGGGTGTGCCGCGCGGTAACTTCGCGCGCATGATTCGATGGACGAACGCATCCCCGGCGCCGGTGCTGGCGCTCGACGTGCCCTCGGGCCTCGACGCGTCGTCGGGGCAGGTGATGGACCCGTGTGTGCGCGCGGCAGAAACCCTGGCACTGGCACTGCCGAAAGCCTGTTTGCTCACGAAGGCAGGGCGCGAGCGTTCCGGCGATTTGTACCTCGCCGACGTCGGCGTGCCCCCGCAGCTTTATGCCGAACCCTCGCTCGGCCTGCTTGTACCATCACTGTTTTCGAAGTCCGACATCCTGCGAATCGGCGAGCAATGATCTCATTAAACGTCGATCGAACAGCGAAGGACCCTCGAATGACATCATGGAGACCAAGAATGCGGACTCGATGTTCAAGATCAATGCTGAGCGTTCTGCTCCTGCTGGCTGCGGCGGCAGCACTTGCATCCGAGCCGGCATGGGTGCCGCCAGGCCCTCCCGTCGGCGCAAAGTTCACAAACCCGCTGCACCTGGCAGACTCATCCGGCCGCCTGCACAAGGTTGACGACCTGATGGGCGCGCGCGGCCTCACCGTGATCTTCGTGCGATCGGCGGACTGGTGCCCGTTCTGCAAGCATCAGCTCGTGGAGATCAATCAGCGGGCCACGCAGTTTGCGGCGCTTGGATTCCCGCTGGTGTCGGTCAGCGTCGATGAGGTGCCGCTGGTGCGTGCCTTCGTTGATAGCCAGAACATCCAATTCACCATGCTCGCCGACCCCACCGGAGCGGTGGCCGAGGACATCGGCATTCGGGATGCGCAGTATCCGACCGGCAGCGCGGCATTTGGCGTGCCACATCCGGGCATCTTCGTGTTGGCACGGGACCGCACCATCCTGGCGAAGTTCTTCGAGCCGGGATACAAGGTTCGGCCGGACTCGGATGTCGTTCTGGCGAGTGTCCGGACCCTGGCAGGGGGCGCGACGGCACCTTGATCAGCGCGCTCCTGCCGCTTCGGCGTCACCCGTCATCGAGTTGCGAGCAGACGACGACGAACCAGACGCCCGATGATGAGCAGCGTCGCGATGCCGGCCAGTATCAGCAGCGCACGGGTTGACATCGGCGCTGCACCGTTACCCATGCGCGCGAGTTCCCGTCCAGCACTCAAGTACAGCGCGGCAGCAGGCAGCATGCCAAGCTGGCTCACCCAGGCAAACCTGCGAACCGGCAGGTCCGTCATTGCAAACAGCAGGTTGACCAGGAAGAACGGCATGCCCGGAAATAGGCGCATTGCCAGCAGCAGCCACGCACTGTCCTCGCCGGCGCGGCCCTCGATCCACGAGACGAGATCCGGATAGCGGCCGCGAATCCGGGACCGGAGCAGCGCGCACGCCACCATGAGCGCCAGGACAGCGCCCACGGTGCTCGACACGGACACGATAGCGAGTCCCATGGGCACGCCAAACACTGCGCCGGCCGTGATCGTCATGGCCGTCGCCCCGGGCAGATTCAGGCTGCAGACGGCCAGGTATCCGACAAAGAAGATGGACACCGCGAGCACGGGATGCTCGACCACGCCACGTTGCAGGCGTGCGGCCGCGTCAATCATGGCCGGACCGAAGGAGTGCGCCGGCATCGACGCCCACCATGCCGCCACCAGCACAAGTACAACGATGACCGTGGTGACGGCGCCACCGCGCAGCAGGCGATAGCGAGACTGCGCAGGTTCCCGCAACAGCGCAGGCGGCGCGGCGGGCCTCGCCTCTGGCGGTTCGCTGGGCTTTGGCGGGGTGGGCATAAGCCGGCGCGATCATGGCACGGGTGGGGCCCACTCGAGGTATCGCTGCGCACGCCGCACGCCTCCCGCGAGTGCGTGCGACTCGTTCAGTGACGATCGAAGGGCAGTTCGGCGACCGCTACGACGTCGTTTGCGACACGCTGACCGGCACGCATGCCACCGATCACGCGTGCCTTGCCACCCACCACCACCAGGTTGCGCGTGTCCATCGTCGCAACCGGGGTGGCCTGGCGATGCCAGCGATCGGTCTGGAGATCGTAGACGATGGCGCCGGGCTCGGGCTCCGATGGCTGACCGTCATATCCGATGCCGTCGTAGTTGTACGGATTCGCCGCGCCGCCCACGAACAGCAGCGCCGCCCGATCGCCGAGCACCGTCGCTGCCATGCGGTAGCGCGCCGGCCCAGGGTGCGGGGGAATTTGGGTCCAGGCGATCGTCTCGGTCGCGTCGGCGTCGATGACGCCGCGCCAGCATTCCAGGGAAGGTTCGAAGTGCCGCTTGCCGTGCTGTTCGCTCACTTCCACGCCGTCGCAGACCACGAATACGTTGCCGGCGATCGCGCCGGCATGGCCGAACACGGGCGTCCCAGGAAATGCAGTGGCAGCAATCCAGGTATTCTCGATCACGTCATAGCGCTGCACCAGCGCGACATTACCGTGATCGTGCCAGCCGCTCACGAGGTAGACATAGCGCTCGCGATAGAGCAGGGCGACGGCGTCGTCGACCGGCGTCGGAATGTCCGCGAGCCGCTGGTAGCTGCGCTGGACGACGTCGAGCGCATAGACGTGGGGGGTCGACGTTTCGGTGCCGTCCTCGGCGACGGTGTATCCACCGATGATCAGGATGCGATCGCCAACGGCCACCGCGGCGGCGGCGAGGCGGCCTGCACCATCCGGCACCGACGGCAAGGGCTCCCAGGCCGGCTGCCCGACACGCAGCACGAACCCGTCGGCACGAATATCGCGCCAGGTCTTGCCGGCGCCGAGTCCGAGCAGCGACACGACATAGTCAACACCTGCAACGCGCACACTGGCGGTGACGTTGTTGGTCACCGGCCGAGGCAGCGGTGGAAGGATGTCATCCGTGCGCGCACTGGATGCAACGATGAGCGCCACCAATGCGCAAACACCGGCCTCGACGGTCTTCATTTCCGCAGTCCCCTTGCAGCAATGATTGTTGCGGCGATCGACACGGACATGGCGGCATAGGCCACCGTGCCGTAAATCGTCAGCCCCGGAATGGCCCACAGCAACAGGATATCGTTACCACCCGGGATCAATCCCGCACCGACGCCCATCAGTGCGCCGCCGCACAGGGAGCGCAGCGAATCGCCGAGGTTCATGCGCTGCAGCTGGAATCGTCGTGATGCCCACGCACTTGCCATGGCGCCGCCAAACAGCGCGACGGGCGCAATGAGCGGCGACCAGATGACGGGGGCGCGGTCCGCGTTCGCCAGCGCCTCGACCGCGCTCGCGTAGGTCCAGCCGGGATTGCGCGCGAACATCAGGCCGGCGAGGAGGCCGGTGGCCGACAAGGCCAGCACGCGTGGCCAGGTGCCGCGCAGCGTGAGCCGCCGGTAACCGCTGCTGTGCCAGGCGATCGCGGCGGCACCGGCGCCAATCGTGAGAAAGGATGCCCACGCGACCACGTACGCGATGGACCCCTCGTGCACGTATCGCACGGCTTCCTGGCCGTTGACGGTGGGCGGCGGCGCGATGGACTGCATCAGGCGCAACCCAAGGCCAATGCCGACGAGCGTCGCGAGAAAATTAAGGTTGCCCGAGCCGATGCGCACGATGCTGCCGACAAAGCAGCCACCGTTCAGGGCACTGCCGGCACCCATGACGACGGCGCCTCCGATCAGCAGCCAGGACAGGCCATGTTCGCTGGGCAGCCAGACGGCCTCGGGCCGCATCCAGGCGAGCCCCAGCAGGACCACACCGGCCCAGCAGATTGCGACGCCGAGGCCGAGCAGGCCGTCCACCCGACGCTGCACGACCAGTCGTTCAATGTTGGCGACCGTGCACATGGACGATCGCTGCAGGACGAAGCCGAGTGCTGCGGCGAGCAGCACATTGACAAAGTCGATCATCAGACGCGGGTCGGCAGGATCGCCGCGAGCCGAGTGTGCAGTTCGGCGGAGATGTCCGGCGATTGAGTCACTAGCCCGCTTGCGAGCGCCGTATGCGCGATGGAGGCGGGCCGTTCCGCACCGATAATACGGATTGCAGCCGCCGCGATCCGCTGCGCGTTCTGCGCGTTCTTCAGCAGGTTCGCCATCGCGACATCGGCCGTGACCGCGGCCTCGCGCGGGTGCCAGCAGTCGTAGTCGGTGACCATCGCGAGGGTTGCGTAGGCGATCTGCGCCTCGCGGGCGAGCTTGGCCTCGGGCATGTTGGTCATGCCGATGACACTCGCGCCCATGCTGCGATACCACTGCGACTCCGCCTGCGTCGAAAATTGCGGGCCTTCGATGCAGACGTACGTGCCTCCACGATGCACCCTGACGGGCTCGCGGAGCCCGCTCGCAGCGCGGGCCAGCGCATCGGCGACGTTCGGGCAGACCGGTTGGGCCATCGAGACGTGCGCGACGACGCCTTGACCGAAGAACGTACTCTCCCGTCGCCGGGTGAGATCAATGAACTGGTCAGGCAGTACCATGTCGAGCGGACGCAGTTCTTCACGCAACGACCCGACCGCCGAAAACGACAGCAGGTACTCGATGCCGAGCTGCTTCAGCGCGTACAGATTGGCACGATATGGCACCTCGGACGGCAGCAGGCGGTGCCCGCGCCCGTGACGTGCCAGGAACGCCACCGGGATGCCGTCAACCTGTCCAGTGACGATCACGTCGGACGGGACCCCAAAGGGCGTATCGACGCGAAGTTCCCGCGGGTCACGCAGTGCGTCCATCTGGTAGAGGCCGCTCCCTCCGATGACCCCGATGACTGCCGTCCGCATGCCTGTCGCCTCTGTGCCCTTGGTGCCTGGGGTGTTAGTCGCCGCCGCCGCGGTGGTTCTTACAGCCTCGAGTGGGGCCTGTAAGGAATTCCCATCCCCCCGCGACTGATCGGCTGTCACGTTAAATCTGATGGACGGAGCACGTTTCGAATGCGGCACCTGGTTCTCGGCGGGGGCGGACACGCGCACCTCGCCGTCCTGAAGGCGCTCGGCCGGGCCAGCCCGACCGATGTCGCCGTCACCTTGGTGACACCGGCGTCGCACCAGGTGTACTCCGGCATGCTGCCGGGGTGGATCGCGGGCCACTATGCGCGCGAGGACTGCGAGATTGACCTGCAGGCGCTGGCCCGTGCGGCAAACGTTCGCCTGCTGCAGGAGAGCATCGTTGGGATGGACGCGAGTCGGCGCTGCGTGGCGCTGTCGAGCGGACGGCACCTCGAATACGATCTTCTGTCGCTCGACGTCGGCAGCGAGACCGACGTTTCCTGGCTCGAGCTGCTGGGCGAGCGCCTGCTGCCGGTTCGACCGCTGGGCAACTTCCTCGACCGCTGGCCCGCGGTCCTCGAGGCGGCCGGCAAACACTCGGGATTCAGGCTCGCCGTGGTCGGCGGCGGCGCGGCGGCAGTGGAAATCGCCTTGGCGGTCCGGCACGCATTTCGCCGTCGGGGCGGTCGCACCTCGGTCAGTCTGGTCACCGCGGAGACCGGGATGCTGCCCGGATTCACCCAAGTTGTTCGAGAGCGGACCCGGGGAGCCGCAATGCAGGCGCGCCTTGAGGTCCATCCCGGGCCGGCGGTGGGTTCGGAGGAGGGGCTGTTGCTGCCCGACGGGACCCTGATTTCGGCAGACTGCGTGATCGCCGCCACCGGCGGCATTGCACCGTGCTGGCTGCGGCTGGGAGGGCCGGCACTCGACGAACGTGGCTTCATCGCCGTGGATCGCACTCATCGCAGCGTCTCGCATGCCAACGTGTTTGCGGCGGGGGATGTGTGCGCGCGCCAGGACGTGAGCGTGGCGCACTCTGGTGTGCACGCGGTCCATGCCGGCCCGGTGCTGGCCGCCAATCTGCTGGCAACGCTCGCAGGCCAGGCATTGCGTACCTTTCGACCGCGACGCCGCTCCCTGTACCTGCTCTCCTGCGGGTCGCGGCGAGCGATCGCGTCGTGGGGTCCGTTCAGCGCCGAAGGGAAGTGGGTGTGGCGCTGGAAGGATCGCATCGACCGGAACTTCATCCGCCGTCATTCCCTGAATGCCGTCCAGGGGCGAATCGTGGACGCGAGCACATGACGCCGTTGTTGCGCACCGCGCTGTCGCGTCCGATCGTCAGCAACTCGCTCAAGGTGTCGCTGATCGTCGGGAGCATTCTCAACGCGATCAACCAGGGCTCGACGATTATGGCCGGCGGCGGCGTCTCCTGGTTTCATCTCACGCTCAACTATCTGGTCCCGTATTGTGTCGCCAGCTACAGTGGCGCGACCGCGCGACTGAGGCAGGAGCACGACGAATGATCGCGACCGTGTCGAACGAGGAGCCGGGCGGCGATTTGCTGACGCACCCCGCCTTTCTGGAGGACCTGCGCCGCCAGATGCTCAAGTTTGCAACCCTGCAGTTGAATGACGCCGACCTAGCTGAGGACGCAGTCCAGGAAGCCTTGATCGGCGCGCTGAAGAATGCCCGTTCCTTTCGCGGCACGGCGGCGCTCAAGACCTGGGTGTTTGCGATCCTGAAGAACAAGATTGCCGACACGCTGCGCCAGCGCGAGCGGCTGGTGTACGCGGGCAGCCTGCTGAAATCCGGCGAAGACGAGGAGGACGGCGGCGAACCGTCGCTGTTCGATACCCGGGGCTTCTGGCAACCCCACGAGCGGCCGATGGACTGGGGCGATCCGGAGTCGTCCTTCCACCAGTCCGACTTCTGGCGCGTGTTCAACACCTGCCTGGACGGGCTGCCGCCACGCCAGGCACGGGTGCTGATGATGCGCGAGTTCATCGAGCTCGAGTCCGAGGAAATCTGCGAAACGATTGGCATGACGACCAGCAATCTCCACGTCACCCTGCATCGTGCGCGGCTGCGGCTGCGCGAGTGCCTGGAGAATCACTGGTTTTCTGGAGAGGCGCGCCCATGTTGAATTGCCGCGAAGTGACCCGCTTGGTGTCGGAGTCGCAGGAGCGACCGCTGCGTGTGAACGAACGCATGGGGCTGCGCCTGCACCTGATGATGTGTTCGGGCTGCCGCAATTTCGAGCGACAGATGGCCGTGATGCGCAGCGCCATGCGCGAGTTCGCCCATTCGGACCACGGGCAGAAGCCGCCGGGTGCCGGCGAGTAGCAGCATGCTCTCGATCCGACGCGCTTAGCAGCTGTCAGAGTTCGTTCGGTCGTCGCCCCACTCCAGCTGTCGAAAATTGAATTCCGCCGAGAGCGCGGGCTTGACCACCGAAAAATACGGCGACACGTCGAAATCGCGCGGCGCGAACAGGCTGTGATGCCGCACGTGCAGGATTTCATCCCGGCAGCCGGGGCATTCGGGCGTGTCGGCGCTCTGCCACTCGACCACCGGCAGGATGGGATAACGGATCGACTGGAAGGCCAGCGCGATCAGGGTCGAGCAGATGGCGCGCGTCGGATCGCCACTGCCGAGTGCGATCATTCGCCGCCGGAACCGTGTCGGCACCGGCGGCGTGGGCAGCAGGTAGCGCGCCAGGTCGATCACGTTGCGCAGGTCGTACCGGTGGCCGAGACGGGAGATCGCGTAGCCAGCGACTATTTTGCAGTCCTCCGCATTGAGGCCGACCGGTCGACAGATGCGGGTGTGCAGGGCCGCGTACTCGTCAACGGTCGTGCTGCGCACCCCCGCGCGGATGTCGGCCTCGATGAAACGGTGACCCGGGGGTGCGCCGGCAATCTCGAGTTCACCGCCGACATAGAGCGCGGCGTGCGACCAGGTTGACTGAGTCAGGTACTTGATCGCCGTGCTGATACGGGTGCGACCTTCGACCAGCAGCACGTCGCCGGGACGCAGCGCAGCGAGCAACCGATCCGGCGTCGTCGCCGGGGCGCTGCCGCAGGCGTGTGACGGTCGGCTGAGGTACCCGGCCAACCACCGTCCCGACATTGCGAACAACCCACCCAAGCAACGAACCTCCCGCCGTTTGGCGTCGCGGCGCTACTGACCCAGCAGTGGCATGAGTGCGCCCGCACGGTCGAGGCGCACCAGGTCGTCATAGCCGCCGACGTGCGTCGCGCCGATAAAGATCTGCGGCACGCTGCGACGGCCTCCCGTGCGCAGCGCCATCTCCTGCCGCGCGACCGGATCGGTATCGACAGCAATGCGACGGATATCCGCCGCCCCTCGGCTGCGCAGGTGATTCTCGGCCTCGTGGCAGTACGGGCAGTGTTGCGTGCCATAGATCGTGATGGGATTCATTCGAGTCTCCTTGTCTCGGGTCCGTGGCGTTCGGCGCCCGGATGGGCGCCGAACGCGGGTCCGGTGCAATAGAGTCGACCGGCCCCGCGGGTTTCTTACAGGGCGATCCGGCCATCGGCGGCTGGCAGGGATGTAAGAACCCGGCGGCCCGGGCCGACTGAAGGGGAGACGACACCCGCGCGCGGCGGGCCGACACTATTTGAGGACCTCCATGAACGCGACCCTGCCCTTGCTTCAGTCGAGTGACTTCCCGGCCCTGCGCCGGGGCGTGCTCGAGACGCTTCAGGTCAACCTGGGCTACCGCTGCAACCAGAGTTGCGTGCACTGCCACGTCAATGCCGGGCCCAACCGCAAAGAGATGATGGAACGCGCGACGCTCGAGCTGATTCCCGCTGTGCTGGTGCAGCGGCAGATCAAGGCTCTCGATCTCACCGGCGGTGCGCCGGAGCTGCACGAGGGCTTTCGCTGGGTCGTCGAGCAGGCAGCGGCACTCGGCGTCAAGGTCATTGATCGCTGC
This sequence comes from Burkholderiaceae bacterium, assembly GCA_035429805.1. Taxonomy (GTDB): domain Bacteria; phylum Pseudomonadota; class Gammaproteobacteria; order Burkholderiales; family Burkholderiaceae_F; genus JALORV01. The sequence continues at coordinate 33,244 of DAOMFL010000025.1, read as the reverse complement.
AACCTCACGATTCTCTATGAACCCGGCCAGGAGGACCTGGCCGGGTTCCTCGCCGCGCACCGCGTCGAGGTGGTCGCCTCGCTGCCGTGCTATTCGGTGGAGAACGTCGATCGGCAGCGCGGCAAGGGTGTCTTCGACAAGAGCATCGCGGCACTGCAGCAGTTGAACGCGCTCGGCTATGGCCGGGACGGCTCAGGGCTGCGCCTCAACCTGGTTTACAACCCACAGGGGCCCGTGCTCCCGCCGAACCAGACTCGGTTGCGCGCCGACTACCAGCGCGAACTGTTTGAGCATTTCGGCATCGTCTTCAACGATCTGTTCGTGCTGGCCAACATGCCGATCCAGCGATTTGGCTCGATGCTGGTTTCCAAGGGCCGCTTCGAGCCCTACCTGCGACTGCTGAAGGAGAACTACGCCGCGGGCAACCTCGATGGCGTGATGTGCCGCGGCCTCGTAAGCGTCGACTGGCAAGGCAACCTCTACGACTGCGACTTCAACCAGCAGCTTGGGCTGCCGTTGGCCGAGGAGGGTGGTCGCCACCTGCGCGACCTGCTGCGGGTCGACCCGGCGGGCGTCTCGATCCGAGTGGCCGATCACTGCTATGGCTGCACGGCCGGGCAAGGCAGCAGCTGCGGCGGGGCACTGCGGGGCGCATCGTGAAGCAGAAGCTCGCCATCATTGCCGTGATCGCCTTGCTGGCGATCGCCTTCTTCGCCTTCGACCTCAATCACCTGCTGACGCTTGAGGGTCTCAAATCCAGCCAGGCGCAGTTTGAGGCGTGGCGCACGGCCTCGCCGGCGCTCGTGGTCGCCGGATTCTTCCTGACCTACGTGCTGGTCACCGCGCTGTCGTTGCCCGGCGCAGCGGTGATGACGCTGGCCGCTGGCGCCTTGTTCGGCCTCTTCTCCGGGATCTTGATCGTCTCGTTCGCCTCGAGCATCGGTGCGACGCTGGCCTTCCTCGCCTCGCGCTTCGTGCTGCGCGACGCCGTGCAGCGGCGCTTTGGCGATCGGCTCAAGGCGGTGAACGAGGGCATGGCCAGGGACGGCGCGTTCTACCTTTTCACGCTGCGACTCGTGCCGCTGTTCCCGTTCTTCATCGTCAACCTGGTGATGGGGCTCACGCCAATCCGCACCCGCACGTTCTACTGGGTCAGCCAGATCGGCATGCTGGCCGGGACCGCGGTCTACGTGAACGCCGGCACCCAGTTGGCGCGGATCGACGGACTGTCGGGCATCGTCTCGCCGGGCCTGCTGTTCTCATTCGCGCTGCTGGGCGTGTTCCCCTTGGTCGCGCGTCGCGGCCTCGACTGGCTGCAACGGCGGCGTGTGTACGCGAAATGGACGCGCCCGGCCCGGTTTGAACGCAACCTGGTCGTGATCGGGGCCGGCGCGGCGGGACTCGTCTCCTCCTACATCGCGGCGGCGGTGAAGGCGAAGGTGACGCTGATCGAGGCCGAAAAGTTGGGCGGCGACTGCCTCAATTATGGTTGCGTGCCGAGCAAAGCATTGATCAAGAGCGCACGGCTCGCGCACTCGATGCGCCACGCCGATCACTACGGGCTCGAGGCGACGACACCGCGGTTCAGTTTCCGCAGGGTGATGAGCCGTGTGCACGAGGTGATCCGCACCGTCGAGCCGCACGACAGCATCGAGCGCTACACCTCGCTCGGCGTCGAGGTGCTGCAGGGTCATGCCAGGATCGTCGATCCCTGGACGGTGGAGGTCACGCTCAATGGCGACGGCACACGCCGCATCACGACGCGCAGCATCGTCATCGCCGCGGGCGCGCGACCGTTCGTGCCGCCGCTGCCGGGTCTCGACGACGTGGGTTACGTGACCAGCGACACGCTGTGGGACGAGTTTGCGAAGCTGGACGACGTCCCACGGCGCCTGGTGGTGCTTGGCGGCGGTCCCATCGGTTGCGAACTGGCGCAGAGCTTCGCACGCCTCGGTTCCGTGGTCACGCAGGTCGAAATGGGTCCGCGCATCATGATCCGCGAGGATGAAGAGGTGTCTGCACTGGCCAAGGCGGCGCTGGAACGCGATGGCGTGGCCGTACTGACCGGGCACACGGCGCTGCGGTGTGAGCGCGAGGGCGAGCGCAAGTTCATCGTCGTCGAGCACGCGGGCGTCGAGCAACGCATCGAGTTCGACGCGTTGCTGTGTGCGGTCGGTCGCGTCGCGCGCCTGAAGGGCTACGGGCTCGAGGACCTCGGCATCCAGACCGAGCGCACGGTCGTGACCAACGAATACCTGCAGACGATCTACCCGAATATCCTGGCGGCCGGCGACGTGGCGGGGCCGTTCCAGTTCACGCACACCGCGGCGCACCAGGCGTGGTACGCCTCGGTGAACGCACTGTTCGGCGACCTGAAGCGCTTCAAGGCCGACTACTCGGTGGTGCCGTGGACCACGTTCATCGACCCGGAAGTGGCGCGCGTCGGACTGAACGAACAGGAAGCCAAGGAACGGGGCATCGCCTGCGAGGTGACACGTTTCGGCATCGACGATCTCGACCGGGCGATCGCCGACGGCGCGGCCCACGGCTTCGTCAAGGTACTCACGGTCCCCGGCAAGGACCGCATCCTCGGCGTCACCATCGTCGGCGAACACGCCGGCGACCTGCTGGCAGAAATGGTGCTCGCAATGCGCCATGGCCTCGGGCTCAACAAGGTGCTCAGCACCATCCACACGTATCCCACCTTGGCCGAGGCGAACAAGTACGCGGCCGGCGAGTGGAAGCGCGCGCACGCACCGCAGCGCGTGCTCGGCTGGCTCCAGCGCTATCACGCCTGGAAGCTCGGATGATGACCGTGCCCAGAATATTCTTTGCGCTGTTACTGGCCCTGACCACGACCCGGCCCGTGCAAGCCGCGGCCTTCGATCACGACCCCTGGAGCGACCTGCTGCAACGGCACGTGCGCGTGCTGCGCGCGGGGCAGGCGACGCAGGTGGATTACGCCGGCATGGCGCATGACCACGCCGAGCTCACGAAGTACCTGGCGGCGACCTCGGCGGTTTCACGTGCGGAGTTCGACCGCTGGGTGCCAGCGGACCAGCTGGCCTTCCTCGTCAACGCCTACAACGCCTGGACGGTGCAGCTGGTCCTGCAGGGCTACCCGAAGATCGCCTCCATCCGCGACCTCGGCTCCCTGCTGCAGTCGCCGTGGAAAAAGCGCTTCGTGCCACTGCTCGGGGAGACTCGATCGCTGGATGACATCGAGCACAGCCTGATTCGGGGCTCCGGACGCTATCGGGAGCCGCGCGCGCATTTTGCGCTCAACTGCGCCAGCGTCGGTTGTCCCGCCCTGCGGCCGGAGGCCTACGTGGGCGCCCGGCTCGACGCACAACTCGAGTCCGCCGCAATTCAATTCCTGTCCGATCGCAGCCGCAACCGCTACGCCGGTGACAAGCTGGAGGTGTCGAGCATCTTCAAGTGGTATCGCGAGGATTTCGAGGCGGGCTGGCGCGGCGCGAAGAGCCTCGGTGCGTTCCTCGCGCTGTACGGCGACGTGCTCGGTCTCGCTGCACCGCAACGCCAGAAGCTCGTCCAGGGTGAGCTCGCGATCGAGTTTCTCGAGTACGACTGGAAGCTGAATCGCACGCCGTGAAACTTTCCATCATCGTGCCGGTGCTCAACGAGTCGACGGCGTTGCCGGTCCTGCTCGCGCAATTGCTGCCGCTGCGACGTGGCGGGGTTGACGTGCTCGTCGTCGACGGCGACAGCGAGGACGGCTCGGCGACGATTGCCGAGTGCGCGGGCTTCCGGGTGGTGCGCTCGCAGCGCGGACGGGCGCGCCAGATGAATGCCGGCGCACGCGCGGCGCGCGGGGACGTGCTGTTGTTCCTGCATGCCGATACGCGGCTGCCCGACGGCGCGGAACGGCTGATTCATGCCGCGCTGGCGGATGGCCGCCACGTCTGGGGCCGCTTCGACGTCGAATTCGATGTCCGCACGTGGACCATGGACGCCACGGCGTTCGGCATGAACCTGCGCTCCCGGCTCACCGGGATTGCGACCGGCGACCAGGGGATCTTCGTGACGCGCGCGGCGTTCGATGCGGTCGGTGGGTTCCCCGATCAACCGCTGATGGAGGACGTCGAAATCACGAGTCGCCTGCGTGCGCGATCGCGGCCCGCGTGCATCGGTCGGCCGGTGGTGACCTCGGCGCGGCGCTGGCAGGCGCGGGGAGCGTGGCGCACGATCTTCCTGATGTGGCGCCTGCGGCTCGCCTACTGGCGCGGTGCGTCCCCGGCAGACCTCGCAAGACAGTACCAATGATGGCCGCGCGAATCGTGATCTTCGCCAAGGCGCCCGTGCCTGGGTTCGCCAAGACACGGTTGATACCGGCGCTCGGCGAGGCTCAAGCGGCGCAGCTCGCACGTCGCATGCTGTTGCACACACTGCGCGAGGCGCACGCGGCGGACGCCGGTCCGGTCGAGCTGTGCGTGACCCCGGGACCGGCGGATCCCGCCTGGAAGGCCCTGCCGCCCGTTGAGAATGTCACCTGGACCGAGCAGACCGAGGGCGATCTCGGTGCGCGACTGGCCCACGTGGCGGCCCGCGTCATCGATGGCGGTGAGCGCGTCCTGCTGATCGGTACCGACTGCCCGCAGCTCGACGCCAGTCGGCTGCGTCGCGCCGGGCGATTGCTCGAGAACTCGGACGCGGTGATGCTGCCCACGTTCGACGGCGGTTACGCACTCCTCGGACTGCGAAAGTTCGATCCACGTGTATTCGCGGCCATGCCCTGGAGCACCGACCGCGTGGCCGCGGTGACCGGCAAGTCGATACGGGCGATGGGCTGGAGTCTTGACGTCGGCAGATTCCTGCACGACATCGACGAGCCCGCCGATCTGCAGTGGCTGCCAGACGGCTGGCCCGAATTCCGGTTCCAGGATGAAGGGTTTGGCTCGAGGCAGGACGCATGAGCGACGCAATACGTTCCCGCCTCGGCGAGATCTGGCACTCCTACCGGAGTCTCCCGCTCTGGGTGCAGCTCTGGGTTGGGCTCGTCCTGGTCCCGGTCAATGCGCTCTCTCTTGCGTTGCTCGATCACTGGGCCGGGCGCGCGGCTGCACTCGCCGCACTCGCCGTCGTCGCGACCAACCTGCCGATCATGTGGCTCGAGCGCGGCATGAGCCGGCTGATGGCGGTGCCGCACCTGCTGATCTGGGGACCCTTGCAAGGGGTCTTGGTTCTACGTCTGCTGGAGCGCGTCGGCCCACTGCCGGTAGCGGCCGTCGAGTGCCTCTTCATCCTCACCCTGCTCGTAGTCAATGGCATCAGCCTTGCGTTCGATGCGCTCGATACCTGGCGCTGGCTGCGGGGCGAGCGCGCGGTCCCGGGCAGGACGGTGTAAGAACGGGCCGACTAGCTCCGACTGTACTGGGACCGATCTGTGCCCAGGAGCCAGGGAACCCGATGTACGACGTTGTCCAGGACTATTACGGCCGCCAGCTGCAGGGCACCGGCGACCTCAAGACCAGCGCCTGCTGCGACCCGAGCCAGATGCCGGAGTGGTTAAAGCCGCTGCTGGCGCGGATTCACCCTGAGGTGTTGTCGCGTTACTACGGCTGCGGACTGGTCTGCCCGCCGCAGCTGGCGGGATGCCGCGTGCTCGACCTGGGCTGCGGCTCCGGCCGCGATGTCTACGCGCTGGCCCAACTTGTCGGTCCCACCGGCTCGGTCGTCGGCGTGGACATGACCACGGAGCAACTGGCGGTCGCGCAGCGGCACCGGGACTTCCACCGTGACGCGTTCGGTTACGACAACGTGCGCTTCGTCGAGGGGTACATCGAGCGGCTTGCGGAACTCGATCTCGAGCCCGGCAGCTTCGACGTCATCGTCTCGAACTGCGTGGTGAACCTGTCGCCGGACAAGGACGAGGTTCTGCGCGGGGTGCACCGGATGTTGAAGCCGGGCGGCGAGTTCTATTTCTCGGACGTTTATGCAGACCGCCGCCTGCCGGACGCGGTGCGCAACGATCCGGTGTTGTATGGCGAGTGTCTCGGAGGCGCCCTTTACTGGAACGATTTCCTGAGGCTCGCGCAGCGCCAGGGCTTCACCGATCCGCGGCTGGTGGCCGACAGTCCGATCGCGATCACCGACGCGGCGCTGGCGGCGCGCGTGGGTCGTGCCCGCTTCTTCTCGGCGACGTACCGCCTGTTCAAGCTCGACGGGCTCGAGAGCGCCTGCGAGGACCACGGCCAGGCCGTGATCTATCGCGGCACCATCGCCGGTCACCCGGACCGCTTCGTGCTCGATAAGCACCACGACATCGAGACGGGGCGGGTGTTTCCCGTCTGCGGCAACACCTGGCGCATGCTGCACGGCACGCGCTTCCAGCCGCACTTCGACTTCATCGGCGATTTCGATCGGCACTTCGGCCTGTTCGCCGGCTGTGGTTCGACGATGCCGTTTGACCAGGTCGCGGCAGGCACGACTGCCGGCGCGTGCTGTTGACGACCCATCCGCAATTCCTGCGAGCTTAGTCATGACTCCACGCTTCATCCTGGGACGATTCGCATTGGTCGCGCTGCTCCTCGGCGCTGCGCTGCCCGGACAGGCGGCCGACCAGCGACTGGTGCTGACCGGCTCCAGTACCATCGCGCCGCTCGCACTCGAGATCGGCAAGCGCTTCGAGGAACGCAATCCAGGCGTGCGTATCGACGTCCAGTCGGGCGGCTCGTCACGCGGCATCGCAGACGCGCGTTCGGGTGTCGCGCAGATCGGCATGGTGTCGCGCGCACTGTCGCCGGAGGAGAAGGATCTCGCGGCCTACACCATCGCGATGGACGGTGTCGCGATGATCCTGAATGCCGCGAATCCGGTCCGCCAGCTGACCGATGACCAGGTGCGCGCCATCTACCGCGGCGAGTTGGTCAACTGGAAGCAGCTGCGCGGGCCGGACCGCGCGATCACCGTGGTCAACAAAGCCGAGGGTCGCTCCACCCTCGAACTGTTCCTGCAGCACTACGGGCTCAAGAACAGCGAGATTCACGCACACGTCGTGATCGGGGAGAACCAGCAGGGCATCAAGACCGTCGCCGGCAACCCCGGCGCAATCGGCTACGTGTCGATCGGCAGCGCCGACTACGAGGCGACGCACGGTGCGCCGATCAAGCTGTTGCCGATGGAGGGCATCCCGGCCACGGTGGCGAGCGTGCGCGACGGCCGATTCCCGCTGTCCCGGCCGCTCAACCTCGTCACCCACGGCACGCCCGGCGCGCTCGCGCGGCGGTTCATCGAGTTCGCCCGCTCCGAGTCGGTCGATGATCTCATCACGGCCCAGTTTTTCGTTCCGATCGCGCACTGACGCGCGTGTCGCGCTCGTGCTCGCCGTGCTCGCGGGCGCGGCGGCATTGATCGCGTTGCTGGTGCTGGGCTTCCTGCTGCGCGAGGCGCAGCCGCTGCTTCATGACGGCGGCTGGCGCGCGCTGCTGGGTGGCGACGGCTGGCATCCACTGGAGGGCCACTTCGGGCTGAGCCCGATGTTCTGGGCGACTGTTCTCGCGGCCGCAGGCGCGATCCTGGTGGCCGCACCGCTTGGCCTCGCGAGTGCGGTGTTCGAGCGTTTCTACGCCGGCCGATCGGTGCAAAGGCTGCACCGCGCGATGCTGGGCCTGCTGGCGGGCGTGCCCTCAGTCGTGTACGGCCTGTGGGGACTCACGGTCGTCGTGCCGCTGATTGCGGACCGCCATCCGCCGGGCGCCAGCCTGCTCGCGGCCATCCTGATACTGGCGCTGATGATCTTGCCGACAATTGCCCTCACGAGTGCCTCGGCACTGGCGGCGGTGTCTCCGAACTGGTTGCAGGGCGCTGCTGCACTCGGCCTCCCGCGACGGGCGGTGATTCTGGGCGTGGCGATTCCTGCCGCGCGGGGCGGCATCCTGGCCGGCGTCCTGCTCGCGATCGCGCGCGCCCTCGGCGAGACCATGGCCGTGCTGATGGTCTCGGGCAACGTCGTGCAGGTGCCCGCGAGCGTGTTTGAACCGGTGCGTGTGCTGACCGCCAACATTGCGCTCGAAATGGCCTACGCAACCGGCACGCATCGCGCCGGCCTGTTCGCCTCGGGCCTGGCACTCGCGACTCTGGTGCTGGCACTGGCGGTCGTGGGCGCCCGCCTGTCGCGGAGTCCGCGCCATGCGTAGTCGCGTGATGGACGTCCTGTTTACGACCGGGATGATGATCGCGGTCGCTGCGGTTGCCGCCGTCTTCCTGTGGCTGCTCGGTGACGTGCTTTGGCACGGGCTTGCGAAACTGTCCTGGGCGTTTCTGACTACCGGGCCGCTCGATGCCGGGCGCAGTGGCGGCATCGCGCCGATCCTGGTCTCGACCCTGCTGATTCTGAGCGTGGCGATCGCCGCGGCCGCGCCGATCGGCCTCGGCGCGGCGGTCTGGCTCGCCGAGTACACCCGCCGCGACGGGGCCGGCGCCGGCGCCGTCCGCCTCGGGCTGGATTTGCTGGCCGGCGTTCCCTCCATCGTCTTCGGCCTGTTCGGCAACGCGTTCTTCAGCGTCTACCTCGGCATGGGTTTCTCGATCCTGGCCGGGGGCCTGACGCTCGCCTGCATGATCCTGCCGATCCTGATACGCACCAGCGAAGCAGGGCTGGCCGCGGTCAACGAGGACTGGCGGCGGGCTGCGGCGGCACTCGGCATGAGTCGCGCCAGCGCCGTGCTGCGCGTGCTCTTGCCGGCGGCCGCGTCCGCGATCACGGCGGGACTGTTGCTCGGTATCGGCCGTGCGACCGCCGAGACGGCAGCGCTGATCTTCACCAGCGGCTACGTCGATCGGATGCCCGAATCCCTGTCGGACTCCGGGCGCGCACTCGCCGTGCACATCTACGACCTGTCGATGAACGTGACCGGGGGTGACGCGTCGGCGTATGCCTCGGCCGTCGTTCTGATCATCCTGATCATCGTGATCAATTCCACCGCGGTCGCATTGTCCGACCACTGGCTGACGAGGAGGGTGACCACCCCATGACGCTGCAACGACCCGCCGTGGCGCCGGCCTACACCATCGGTAGCTTCGAGGCCGGGCCGCCGTGCTGTGACCCGAGCCCGCTCATAAGCATCCGCAACCTGGCAGTGGCCTACAGTGGCAACACCGTGCTTGATGGCGTGTCGCTCGATATCTACAAGGGCTGCATCACGGCGTTGATCGGACCCTCCGGTTGCGGCAAGACCAGCCTGCTGTCGGTGTTGAACCGACTCACCGACATGGTGCCGGGTGCGACGGTCCGCGGCAGCGTGCGCGTCGACGGGCTGGACGTGCTCGAGCCACAACACGACCTGATGGCACTGCGGCGGCGCATCGGCATGATCTTCCAGCGCCCGAACCCGTTTCCACTGTCCATCCGGCGCAACCTGGAACTGCCGTTGCGCGAGCACGGTGTGCGAGTCCGTCACCAGTTGGACCAGCGGATCGAGGTGGCGTTGCGCGACGTCGGCCTCTGGGACGAGGTCAGCGGGCGGCTCGATTCACCCGCGCTTGCGTTGTCGGGCGGTCAGCAGCAGCGCCTGTGCATCGCCCGCGCGCTGGTGCTCGAACCGTCCGTGCTGCTGATGGACGAGCCCTGCAGCGCCCTCGACCCGATCGCCTCCGGCGTGGTCGAGGATCTCATCCAACGGTTGCGCGGTCGCTACACCGTGGTGATCGTCACGCACAACCTGGCCCAGGCGCGGCGCATTGCGAACTACGCGGCCTTCTTCTGGATGAAGGAGCGCGTCGGGCAACTGATCGAGTTCGGCCGCTGTCGGACACTGTTCGAGGCGCCGACCCATGACCTGACCGCGGCGTACGTCTCCGGTGCCCGGGGTTGAGAGCGTCCATGGCGACGCCATTCGCATAGAGTCCAGGCATGAAGCTCCACCAGCTCCGCTACCTCGCGGCGGTCGCCCAGACCGGGCTCAACATCACGGCGGCGGCAGAGAAACTGCACACCTCGCAGCCGGGAGTGAGCAAGCAGATCAAGCTGCTCGAGGACGAGCTCGGGTTCCAGATCTTCGTGCGCGACGGTCGAAACCTCTCGCGCGTCACTCAAGCGGGCCAACAGGTGCTCGATCGCGCCGTACGGATCCTGCGCGAAGTGCAGAACATCAAACGCCTGTCGGACGAGCTGAAGGATGAGGCGCACGGTTCGCTCTCGATCGCCACCACGCACACTCAGGCCCGCTACGTCCTGCCCGCGGTCATCAAGGCGTTCCGCGACAAGTATCCTGACGTACGCCTGCACCTGCACCAGGGCACCTCGGAGCAGATCGCCGAAATGGCAGCACTCGATCGGATCGATTTCGCGATCGCCACGGGCGCACTGTCACTGTTCGACGGATTCTCGCTGCTGCCCTGCTATCAGTGGCACCGGCACGTCGTGGTACCTCGCGATCATCCGCTCGCTCGGGTAAAGAAGCCAACGCTGAAGCAACTCGCCGCGCATCCGATCATCACCTACGTCTTTGGCTTCTCGGGCCCATCGTCGTTGCACGAGATCTTCGCGAATGCGGGGCTGGTGCCGGACGTGGTGCTGACGGCGCGCGATGCCGACGTCATCAAGACTTACGTGCGTCTGGGTCTTGGCATCGGCATCCTCGCCAGCATGGCCGTGGACGCGAAGGACGACGCCGACCTGGTGCGCATCGACACGTCGGACCTGTTCCCGGCCCACACGACGTGGATCGGCTTCCGCCGTGGCGGGCTGCTGCGCAAATACCAGTTGGACGTCATCCAGTTGTTCGCGCCGCACCTCACGCGCAGATTGATCGAGCGCACCGCAAACGCATCCACGCAGGCGGACGTCGATGCGCTGACGACAGAACTTGAACTGCCGCTTCGCTAGCGGCGGCTAGAAGGCAGGCGCTACCCGCAGCATCCGCGCTGCTGCTGTATCGGCGGGCACTTCACCGAACCGAACGAACAGAACACGCAGCAATCGCCCGAATTGGGGCGCAGGACCGCCTTGCAGCCGGGGCACTCATAGAAGAACTGGCAGGCGTCCGTCGGCATGGTCTCCTGCTGGGCAAATCCACACTGCGGGCAGGTCAGCACGGATTCAAGCACGACGCTGCTCACGACGAGGTCACCGGTGCACGGCCGATGGATACCCGGCGTTGGCGGTCGCCTCGGTCAGCGCGTCGGGTCGGGCCTTGTCGGGGTCATAGGTCACGGTGGCCGTTTTCAGGTCGAAATCGACCTTGACAGCGCTGACACCCGGGACATGCTCCAGCGACTTCCTGACCGTGATCGGACAGAGTTCACAGGTCATGTTCTTCACGTCGAGGGTGACGGTCTTCGGCGGGGCAGCCAGCACCATGACTGGCCAGGCGGTGAGCGCGGTGATCAGTAGTTTGCGCAAGCGATGCTCCTGTCAGTAAAAGAGCGGCGCCAACGATGGCACCGCAAGCAGGACCCCGATCAGGACGGTCACGAACCAGAACGTCAGCCGTTGTCGTGCCCGAGTGCGCGGATCGGCGCACGGAGTGCCCGGCGCGCAGACCTGTGGCCGCAGGTACAGCCGGCGAAAGGAGAGACCGAGGAATACCATGGTCAGCGCGATGAAGATCGGGCGGTAAGGCTGCATCGCCGTCAGGCTGCCCACCCACGTGCCGCCGATACCGAGCATCAGCAGCAGCAGCGGCCCGACGCAACACACCGACGCGCCGATGGCGGCCAGTCCGCCCGCGATCAGCGAGCCCTTTTCGGTCAGTGGCACCTGGCTCCGCTCCTGTGTCGGGTGCGCCCGTGTCGCTCGCACGGTCTCATTGCGACGGTCCGAAAAACGGACAGCGATGTGTGCATGGCTCAAGTCCTCGTCGTGCTTGAGTGACGTCGCAGCGGGATGCACAACGAGACGACGAGCACTTCGGTGCCGGGATTCTGATCGGACAGCCCGCCGTTCGAAAGGTGAAAGAAGGCGAGTCCGACGCGGTAGTCGCCATGGAAGCGATAGGCCGCCTCGAGACCTGAGCGAAATTCGATTTCATTGCCCAGGTGGATATTCTCCCCATCGTCGAACACACCGACGCCGAAACTCGGAATCAGCGCCCAGCGATCACTGAGCCAGAAGTCGTGCCGCAGGTCGGTGTAGACGAAGCTGGCACCGGACTCCGACACGGCAAGGCCCACGGCTGGAATGATCTTCCAGCGCGTGAAGCTGCGACCGCGATACTCGAGCCCGTAGCGTGTCGGTTGATCACCGCTGTCGAGGATCGCGGCTTTGCCGACGGTAAGATTCAGCATCGGCCCGTCGTACTGCCTATCGGCGCCTGCCGCGACCGAGGTCGCCGCCAGCAACGCCAGGAAGCAGGCCGCGGCGAGGGTCGGCCGCGCGGTGGCTGCCCCCGCGCCGCTCGCCGACGACGTGTCGATCGAACTCATCGTCAGTAGGCGGCAGTGGTCGTCGCGCGCCGGCTGAGCCAACGATCGGCCGAGATCGCTCCCGGTCCGTGTACGGCGAGGTAGACGAGCAGGCTGCCCCACAGGATGTGCTGCCCGATCGCGGCCTCCATGCCCTCCTGAAACAGCACGTGCGAGTAGGAAAGCACCGCCATGGCATTGACGGCGAACAGACCGAGCGCGCCGATGCGCCCGAACAGGCCGAGGAACAGCACGACGGGGAAGAACAATTCGCCAAACGCACCGGCATAAGCCGCCAGGTGGGGCGGCAGCACGGGCACGTGGTACTCGCTCTCGAACAGCATGAGTGTGGTGTCCCAGCTGCCCACCTTCAGCAGTCCGGATTTAAAAAACTGCCAGCCGACGTACCACCGTGCGACCAGGGCGAGCGGTGCGGCCAGGGGCGTCAACAGGCGGGCCAGCAACGCATTCAATCGTAGGACGCTGTTCAATTTAGTCTTCCTCGTCGTCATGAATCTTATGGATGACGCGGCCGGGCCGGATCGCCACGATCACGCCAAGAGCAACGTGGCGCCCCAGCACCGCAGCGACGTCGAAGTCACCACCTGCCGCGGCGTCGTAGGCCTCCGCCAGGCTGCTGCCCGCGGCCACCGCCTGTAGAAATCGGAATTCGTCGTCGGGAAGCGTCAGCAGTTCGACGTCCTGATCCCGGCGGATGACCAGCACGCCATTGGGTTCGTGGATCGGACGCCACGTCGAAACGTCGTCGTCCGGCGCGGCGAGCAGCGGGGTTACCCGCCAATCGCAGGAAACCAGACGAACGGCCGGGTGCAGGGCGAAGCACAGTGCGCCATAGGACTCAGCCGGGCAATCGTCCAGGCACGTCAGGTCGAGTGGCGCACACTCCGCCGCGAGGTAGGCTTCCTGTCGCGCCCACTCGAGCCGCGCCACGTCAGCGAGGTACTCGCGACCGCGCAGCAGCGGGTGGCCCGCGATCTCGGTGCCGAACCGGTCGCCGTAGTCATTGAGGTTGCCGGACACCGACGGCACGAGACTCACGTAGTGCGCGGTTAACGTGCCAAAGGCTTCGGCCCCCATCCGTCGATGCAGAACCGGAAATCCGGACGCGAGCGTCCGCAGCAGCGTGCTGACATGATTGTTGCGGTACACGGCGAGCCGCTCCAGCGTCGAGAAGCGGCCCGCCTCGACGAGCCCATCGAGCATCCGGCCATCCGTCGCGGCGAGTGCCTCGGCGAACCGATGCTGCAGGTCAAGCAGCGCGTTCAAGCGTCTCGCTCCGGATGCGGTCGGCGTAGTGCGCCTCGGCCACCAGTCGATGCAGAGGCGGCAGGTCGCTGTCCCACTCCACCAGCGTGGCTGCCTGCGGGAAGCGCCTCACGGCGGCCGAGTACAGTTCCCAGACGGCTGGACACACCGGGCGGTCGTGCGAATCCACCAGCATGCGGCGGCCATCGTGGTCGTTGGTTGCGTGGCCGGCGAGATGCAGTTCCTGCACCAGGTGGCTCGGGACCTGCCGCAGATACTGAAGCGCGTCAAAGCCGTGATTTTCAGCACTGACGTACACGTTGTTGACGTCGAGCAGCAGTCCGCAGCCGGACCGTGTCGCCAACGCGGCCAGGAAGTCGGGCTCGGACATGTCGCAGTCGCTGAACGTCAGGTAACTCGACACGTTCTCGACCAGGATCTGCCGGCCGAGAAACTCCTGCACCTCGGTCACGCGCGCGACCATCAGTTCGAGCACCTCGCGCGTCCGCGGCAAGGGCAGCAGGTCATTGAAGTGCCGGCCGCCGATCGCGCCCCAGCTCAGGTGCTCCGACACAAGGTGCGGCTCGTAGCGCCGTACGGCAGCGGCGACATGACCCAGGTGCACGTGGTCCAGCCGATCGGCCGACCCGAGCGACAGGCCCACACCGTGCAGGCTGAGCGGGAATTCTTCCCGCAGGCGTGTGAGCGTACGGTGCTGGGGGCCCCCGGCGGCCAGGTAATTCTCTGTGTGCGCCTCCAGCCAGCCGACGACGACGCGTCGCTCGAGCAGGTCGGCATGATGCTCGGCACGCAGGCCGATCCCGGCTTGCGCCGGGATCGGCCGCGAAGCGGTCGAGTTCATGCCGGGGGCGGCCGCCATCACCGTACAGGAGCTATTTCTTGACCGGCTTGAGGCTGCCGCCCACGATGCGTTCGCACGTGCCCTTTGGCAGCGTGATCCACTCGGCGCCGGAGCCGTTGGCCTTCGCTTGACCGGCGCAGGAATGCGCACCGGCCTGGCAATCGTTCTTGCCGGCCTTGACGACGCCATAGCATTTTTCGGTCGCGGGCGCATCGGCCGCGCTGGCCTGCGACGCTGCGCCGAGCGCGCCCATGCAGATCAGGCCGCCGATCGCCGCGCTGAATAACTGTTTCCTGGATTTCATCCTGCCGTTCTCCTCGTGAGTCAAGTAAACACGTGTGCCGGCTTGCGGGCAGGCGACGCCTCGAGAGCGGCCGCCGGCCAGATTGCGTTCAGGGCCGGTGGACCTGCCGCCGTCCTTCGTGGTCGCTCCGAGCGCGCGGCTCGAGGTCGATGCGCAACGCTGATTCAATGCGGTCGTCGAGCTGCCGTGTCTCTCGCAGATAGCGGCCACAGGCGCGGCACATGAAGAGATGGAATCGCTCGCGCCAACGCAGGTGTCGCGGATCCGCGCCGACCTGAAAGCGGAAGTCCTTGCAGCTCTTCATGGCTGCCACGCGCCGCATCGCCCGGCCGTGCCGGGCGCGAATGCGCCTTCAACCTGAATCGTCGTCATCACCGTTGCTCGTCAATCACTACTTACCCGAGAGGACCCATGCCGCCGCCGAAATATTCCGGTGGACGCGGAATTCGTGGACTGCCGGGATCGGTCCCGCATTGTCAAATGACGTCCAGGGCGTAGCCGCCCTCGGCGAGCGCCGCAGCCGCCACGTCGTCAAGCCCGCCGTCCTCGTTGTGTTCGAGTCGGCGCAGGTTGGCCGCCATGCGTCGTTTCGCCTGTTGCGCGAAGATCTGCGCCAGCGTGTGCACGTGTGCGGCGCGGTCGGGGGTGTCGGTGCCGAGGGTGACCGCCCGCGACAGGACGCAGAGTCCGACGAACAGATCGATCGCCACGTCGGCGATGCGCTTGAGGTCGAGCTGGCGGTCCACCACCGCCTTGCCGTGTTTGCGCAGCAGCTGCTCGGCGGCGGCGGCGAGCGCAAGCGCGTACTTTTCGAACGTTTCGCAGGCCTCCTGCAGCTCACGTGGGCACTGCCCCATCGACGCGCCGAGGCTGATGCCCGTGGATTGCGCGATGCGTCGCTCCGCGTAGCTGCTGAGCACGCCAAAACCCTTGATGGGGTGGCTGAAGATGTCGTCAAGCGCGGATTTCAACTCGCCGAGTGCGCGTCCCGCGTCCTTGAGGCCGGACATGGCGATGTACAGGCGCAGGATTTCGTTGGTCCCCTCGAAGATCGGCAGGATGCGCGAGTCGCGTGCGATCTGCTCGTACGGGGAGTCGCGCATGAAGCCGGTGCCTCCGGCGATCTGCAGTGCCTCGTAGGACGCACGCGACATCGCATCGCTGGCGAACACCTTGCTGATGGCGGCCTCCACCGAGTAGTCCTCGATGCCCGAGTCCACGTAGTGCGCGACCATCCACACGGCGCTCTCGGCGGCGAAGCAGTCGACGGTCATCTGGGCGATCTTTTCGCGGATCAACCCGAACTCGGCTATCGGTTTGCCGAACTGCCGACGTTCGAGCGCCTGCCGCGTGCTGAGCCGGAGCAGGGTCTTCATGCCGCCGACCGCACCACCGCCGAGACCGGTACGGCCGCTGTTGAGGATCGCCATCGCGATCTTGAAGCCCTTGCCGACCTCGCCGAGCACATTCTCGGGCGGGACCTGCACGTCGTTGAAACCGACCGTGGTCGTGGAGGAGGCGCGGATCCCCATCTTGTCCTCGTGCATCCCGTGACTGACACCCGGCCACGCCGCCTCGACAATGAAGGCGCTGACCTTGCCCTCGGTTGCGTCCGTGCGTGCGAACACCGTGTACAGGCCGGCAATGCCGCCGTTGGTGATCCAGAGCTTGCCGCCGTTCAACAGCCAGCTGCCGTCCGACTGAAGGCGCGCCGTCGTCTTCAGGGAGGCGGCGTCGGAGCCGGCGCCGGGCTCGGTCAGGCAGAAGGCGGCGATCAGGTCGCCGCACGCCAGCCGCGGCAGGTACCTGGCGCGCTGGTCAGCGGTGCCGAACAGCAGGATGCCCTTCATGCCGATCGAGCTGTGCGCGCCGATCGTGAGCGACACCGACGAGTCGTGACGGCTCGTCTGGCTCAGCACGCGCGCGTAACCGGCATTGGACAGCCCGAGCCCGCCGTGCTCCTCAGGGATGATCAGCCCGAACAGACCCAGCTCACGCAGCTGCTGGATGAATTCCTCCGGCTGGGCGCCGTCGCGATCCCACTGCCTGAAATCAGCGGCCCGGTTGCCGAGAAACTGATCCAGCGCTTCCACCATGGCGGCCAGCGCGTCGCGGTCCCGCGCATTCATGCTCGGGTACGGGAAAAGGCTGGCGTGCAGGATGCGCCCCGCGAACAGGCTCTTCGCGACGCTCTGTTCACGCAGCGTGGCAGTACCCACCGTCTCCACGACGACAGTCCCGGCAGGTGCGTTGTTGACTTCAGACATCGTTTGTTCCTTCAGCGTTCGATTGACGTGGCTTCGCCCGCCGTGGCGGTATCGATCGGCGGGGCTGGGAGGTAGCGCGACGCCCATGCGGCCAGCACGCCACCGACGTAGGCGGAATCACGGTCGCGCGACAGCAGGTGGTCCGCGTCGTCGAGCGACACGAAACTCTTCGGATGCAGGGCGGCCCGGAAGATGTCGCTCGCATTCTCGACGCCGACCACCGTGTCGCTGGGCGAATGCAGAACGAGCAGTGCCTTGCGCAGGCGGCGCACGCCTTCCAGCGTGGGGCTTTGGGCGAGGTCATCGAGGAACTGCTTCTTGATCTTAAACGTCCGGCCACCGAGGTTCACCTCCGCCTCGCCCGTGGCCTCGATCTGCGCGATCGACGAGCGCAGCAGCGCACTCACGTGTTCCGGATGCGCGGGCGCGCCAATCGTCGCCACCGCACGCACGGACGGCAGCCGCAGCGCGGCGTGTAGCACGGCCGTGCCGCCAAGCGAATGACCCACCAGCAGCGCCGGCGGTGCGTAGTCGCGTGCCAGAAAATCGGCCGCGGCGACGAGGTCGTCGATGTTGCGCGAGAAGTTCTCATCCGCGAAGTCGCCCTGGCTGGCGCCGAGACCCGTGAAATCGAAACGCAGCACCCCGATGCCAGCCTCCGTCAGCGGGCCGATGACGTGGCGGATGGCGCGCAGGTTCTTGGTGCACGTGAAGCAATGCGCAAACACTGCCCAGGCGTGTGCGTTGCCCCTGGGAACTTCGAGCAGGCCGGCGAGACGGTGTCCACGACCATTGTCGATTTGTACGTTCACCGAATCACGCGATGCGCCAGGCGCGTCGTAGGCCTGCGGTGGCCGGTTTGCGTGCCCAGTGCCGCAAGGTCGCGGTGGCAAAGCCGAATCCCGGTTCGATTGACACGCCCAGCAGCCTGCACATAACCGCCAGCAGCGAATGGTGGTGAAGCGTATGGCCAAGCAGGAATTCCAGCTCCCGATGAACGGAGGTCACGCTCTGTGCCGGTTGATGCGCGGACAAGGCGGATAGCAGTAACGATCGATCCCGTTGCAGCGACTTGCGACCGGTCAAGGCGCCGCAGACGTGAGTGATTGCTGCTATCGCGGCCCGCCGATTTGCCTCCAGCTCCGGATCGCGGTCGCGATTCTCATAGTCCAGGTTGCCGGACTCCAGGCCGCGAAAGAAGCAGGCGTAGTGATCGAGAATGTGGCGTGTGTGTACGCCGATTGAGCCGCCGAACACCCCGTCAAGCCGGCATTGGTAGTCGTCGTCGTGCATGCGTTTCAGCACTTTCTCGTGTCGCCGCAGGACTGCAACATTGGCATCGATGATCGCGTTCATACCGAGCCTCGGGCCGGCCACGGCCTGGCCATCGAGGAATAACCCAGACTCGTAGATAAG
Source organism: Burkholderiaceae bacterium (assembly GCA_035429805.1). Lineage (GTDB taxonomy): Bacteria > Pseudomonadota > Gammaproteobacteria > Burkholderiales > Burkholderiaceae_F > JALORV01. The sequence continues at coordinate 14,766 of DAOMFL010000025.1, read as the reverse complement.
GACCCTCGATCGCGGCGATTTATTCGGGTCTGGCCGGACGGCGGCCCGGCGAAACGCGCGTCAGCGCGAGTCGACCTCCTGCAGTGCGCCGAGGAATGAGTGGTATTCAGCAGATTCTTCCAGCAGCCGCCTCGCCAGTTCGCGAACCGCCGTGACGTCCGCTTCGTCCAGCCGAAAACGTGTCGGCAGGCCGTCGAATCGTCGCCGTTCGTCTTCGTCGCGGATCTGGTTGAAAGTGAGCACGACGAAATGCACCTTGACCGGTGGCACGGCTGGGCCGCGCCGCGCGTTGGCGTGCTGTTCCCACATGAGAAAGCCCTGTCGAGCGAGCGACGCTGTCTCGGTATTCAGGATGCCGAGAGCGGCGTCGAAGGAGGCCATCACGTTCGACCGCAATCCCGGGTCGCGGCCGTTGACCGACCACTCGTGCTCGGGATAGACCTGTGCATTGGCGACAATCACGAGCACGTGGCGCACCCGTGCCAATTGTTGCGGCGTGAACGCACCCGCCATGTCGGGCACGTTGCCGAGATGCGCCACCGGACTCATCATCGAACCACGGACACCGAGGTTGTCGGTGACACCGCCGTCGACCAGCCGCAGGATCGGCATCCGGTCGGGGTGTGAATACCGCTCCAGTGCCCGCGCCACGGCGTAGCGACGCTCCAATAGATCGTCGTGGGCCAGCGCGTCCGTGACCCACTCGGGATGCCGCTGCGGGCAATCCGGGTAGTTGCGCAACGCGATGGCGCCAAAGGCACCGGGCACGGCGGACGAGGCCATCACGGCGTTCGCGACCGGGTAGGAGGCCAGGTTCGAGCAGAGGAAATCGAATTGCGGCTGGATGAACGAAAAGGTCGCCGCGTTATTCAGGTCGCTGGCGTTGATGATGACGAAAGGCAGGTTGCCGCGTGACAGGTCGCTGAAGCGGCGGCCCTCGAAGAGCCCCTTGTCGAAACGCGCAGCCGCGAGGTCGGCGCGATTGTAATCGCTGCCCGTGATCGCCATCAGACTCGACGGTCTCGCGAGCAACCACAGGAGCTCGCTCTGTACGTCGCGGCGCAGGAACTTTGCCTCGAAGTCCGCAAAGAGTCGATCACCGAACAGTCCGTAGTAGGCCGCCGGATAGCTTCCACCAGAGACCGCAGTGATCACGTCCACTTCGTCGAGCAACCGCTCCGCTCGTCCGTGCACGACGACGGGCGTGTCGCGAAGCTTTTCCAGGACGCCGTACGCGAACGCGGCTGATCGCGTGCCGCCTCCCGAGAAGGCGAGCACGATAAACGTGTCGTCCGCATTCGCGGGCAAGCGGCTGCTGAGGTCATACGGTGCCACCGAACCCGCGGGCGACAGCGGCTCGTTCCAGACTCGGTGTGCACAGCCAGCGGACAGGACCGCGAATGCCGCGAGCAACACGCCAGCATGCCACGGACTCGGCCCGTCGCTGAGCGGATAACTGCGCGCCTCTGTCATCGTTGGGGCATCCGGTCCGGTATTCGTTGTCCAGAAAGACCCCCGAGCGACCGGAGTTATGACAACGACAGGGCCGCTGTCTGTCGGGTCGGAGCGGGCGGCCAGCCTCACCTGCCGGCTCGCCAGGGACCGCTGAAATATCTGTGCCTCGCCCGGGGTCATCCTCTTTGAGACCACCGGCGAGCAACGAGGGCGCAGCGGGGATGGCGAACATGAACGAACGAGCGTGGGCGGCCTGCCGACCGCGGCCGCATGTCCTCACGGTACGGATGCTCCTGTCAGACAGATCGCGTCGCGCGGGCGTTGCCCTTGATTCGGCGTTGCGAGGGACGCCGCGAGCAACGCCCGCGCGAACGCACCATCCGTCGGCCGGAAACGCCTGTCACTCGCTGGTCCCCGTGGCGGGGCACGGTCTCGTGTTGTCATAATCGGCGCGAGTGCCGGGTCTTCTCTGTGCGCGTACATCGCGCGCCAGGGAATCAATCGAATGAATGTTCACGAAACGTTCCTGGTGCTACTGTGTCGCCGCCCGCGCCACGGCGGCGCGGCACCCGCACTCGTGAGTGGCCTGGGGCCCGAACTGGCCTGCCTGCTCGAGAGCAGCCTGTTCGATTGTGCGGTGGAGGATCTGCTCGCCTGGACTGGCCCCCGCTGCCTGGCACCGGCCGTCGGCGAAGAGGCGTGGGGCCACCAGGTTACCGCCGGACGCGCCACGATCCTGCCGCAGCCGACGGGCGAGCAGGGTGTGTCTGTGCTCGCGGTGGACGCCAATCTCCGACGGGCCGGCGCGCGTCAGGTGCTGTTCATGCGCGCCGACGTGCCCGCCGTCGACGCCGCGTACCTGACGAGCGCCGTGGCAGCGCTGAACGACGGTGCCACGGTACTGGGTCCAACCATGGATGGCGGTCTCGCGCTGTACGGGGCTACTCGCCCGTGGGACGGCATCGAACGGGTTTCGTTCGGTCGAAGTACCGCGGCGACACGACTTGCGGAGCACTGCCGCCGGGCGGGGCACACCATGCAGGTTCTGGAGCCCACGCTGTCGGTGTCCCGGCTCGCGGACCTGGCCGTGTGTCGTGACGCACTCGAGCGCGATTCCCGGCCTGCGCGCGCCCGTCTGCAACACGTGCTCGAACTGCTGACGCGCGAGCAATCGGCAAGTCAAGCGACGTTGCGGCAGGTGGCCACGGTCAATTGCGGTGCAACGGCCGCGGTGGCCACGTAGCGCCGCGATCTAGTATTCCGCGCGATCGAGGCCCGTCACCCAACCCTCGGACAACCACGACTTGAGCAGAGTCGCGCCGCGCAATGCGGCAGCCTCGTCGCCCACGAAGTCGACCAGACCTTCGCACAATTCGCCGAATGGGTGTCCGCGCAGGGCAGCATCCACCGCCCAGGCTTCGTCGGGTGCAAGCGAGCGGAACGAGGTGGTGAGCCCTTGCCGCCAGACGACCCATTCGACCGTTGGTGTGGAGCGCGGGGTGGCCGGTCGGGCCGCCTCCTGCGTCGCCGCACGCCACCAGTCGACGGCGTCAGTGCTGAGCGCCACGCGCTGCAGCGAGCCGTGCAGCCGAACCTGCAGTGCCGCCCAGTCCTCGGGGGCGACCGAAGCCGCCGCGTGGACGGGCAAGGGAGTCGCGTCCGGACCGTCGAAGGCCGCGGCCAGCGTCCACTCCCAGCGCGCCAGGTCGGCCAGCATCGCTCCGGTGGCATCCGTCGCGCGTTCTTCCAGAAAGGCAGAGAATTCGCGTCCGTAGTAGCGCACCGAGGTCACGTTCGACGGGTGGCTCCCCACAAAGGCGCGGGCCGTGGTCTCAAACTGAGTCTCACCGAGCACTTGCTGGAGCGCCGGATAGCTCTGACCCAGCGACTCGACCAGCCGCGCCACGTAGGCGTACGAGTAGATGCCCAGCCTCTCCCGGGCCGACAATCGCTCGGTGCCGGCGACGGCCAGCACAATGGCACCGTCCTGACTCAGGACGTGGCGCTGAAAAGCTGCTTGAATGTCGTGAAGGTTCATCAGGCAACGGCCCGCAGGTGCTCTGCCGCGATCGCCCGCGCCACATCCAGTTCGTCGATCAGGTCCGCAAGCGGCGGAATGTTATCGTCGCGCTCGATCATTGTGGTCACGTCACCAAAGTGCTGCACCGCGTGGCGATACAGGTCCCACACCGGACGCGCCACGGGTGCGTCGTGCGTGTCGATGATGTGCGTGCCGTTGTCCTGGTGGCCGGCGAGGTGAATCTGGCGCACGCGCGAGGCCGGCACGCCGGCCAGGTAAGCGCGCGGATCGAAGCGGTGATTCACGCTGCTCACGTAGATGTTGTTCACGTCCAGCAGGATGTGACAGTCGGCTTGCTCGGCAATGCACGCGAGAAACTCCCACTCGCTCATCTCGGAGGCCGCGTACGTCAGATAGCTTGAGACATTCTCCAGCAGGATCTGTCGGCCGAGGTAATCCTGGACACGACGGACGCGCTCCACGACGTGGCGAACGGTTTCCGCGGTGTAGGGCAGGGGCAGCAGGTCGTGCAGGTTATGCCCGTTCACGCCGGTCCAGCACAGGTGGTCCGAGACCCAGGCCGGTTCGATCCGCGAGACGAGCAGCTTGAGGTCGCGCAGGTAGCCTTCGTCGAGCGGATCGGTACTGCCGATCGACAGCGAGACGCCATGCATCGCCACCGGAAAGTCCGCCCGAACCCGCTCCAGGTAGTGCAACGGCGATCCGCCCGGGACGAGATAGTTCTCGGTGATGACCTCGAACCAGTCCACACGCGGCCGGTCCCGCAGCACGTCCTGATAGTGCGCAGGGCGCAGGCCAAGACCAAACCCGAGAGATTTCATGATTGGACCGTGGCCGGCGCGGCGGCAAGAACCGCCGCGCCCGCCGATAGCGGTTACATCTTCTCTTTCTTGGCCTTTGCCTTGGCCGCGTCGCAGTCCTTCTGCGTGAGCTCGAGGAAGCCCATGCCCTTGCAGGAGTTCTGGCCCTTGCAGGCATTGTTGGCGGTCTTGCAGGCGGACTGGCCCTTGCAGCCGTTCACGCCCATGCACTGGACCTTGGCGTCCTCGGCACTGGCAGTGTTGATGGCAACGGTGCTGAAGAGCAGCGCGGCGGCCGTGGCAATCGCAGCACCCGTCGTACGTCTGGTAATCATCGTCGGAGATCTCCTCGAGTTGATCCGGCGGCTTGTACTGCCGGAATGAAGCAATGTGACAGCTGGACTCTCCCGCCGTTTTGACGGGTTCAACCAGTAGACCGACGGACCCGAGGAAAAATGACAGCCCCGACCACCTGACCGATTTCGCCGTCCCGGCTGCGGCCGAGGTCCATCGGACCCCACGGACCGTAAGAAATCGATCCGGTCACCCGACTGAATGAGCAACGACACGGTTGGCGGTGCAGGGCGGGCGACAAATGCGGATCGGGCCTCAAGTCGACAGACAATGCGTCCGCGCCTTCGCGGTGCTGCGATGAACGACAAGGCCGAATGGGTAGCCGCCGATGGTGGGGCTGCTGATAAGGACGCCGCCGCGGGCCGCCTGAAGCGCTTCAACGCGCTGTGCGGTTCGCAGCGCCGCGATCTCTATCGCTTCACGTTTTGGCTGACCCGTGATCCGACGCTGGCCGAGGACGTCGTCCAGGAGACGCTGCTGCGAGCGTGGAACAACTTTGACTCACTGACGGACGAACGCGCGGCGCGGGCTTGGCTGCTGACGATCGCCCGGCGCGAAGCGGCGCGTGTGTTCGACCGACGGCGCCCCCCGGCCGATGACATCGATGAGCTGATTGCGGCCGACGATATCGCGCTGGCGGCGCCGCAGGAGCTTGATCTTGCAGACGTGCGGCGCGAGATCCTCGATCTGGACGACATCTACCGCGAGCCGCTGGTCCTGCAGGTCCTTTTCGGCTACTCGACGCTCGAAATTGCCGCCCTCATGGAAATCAACCAGGCCACCGTGTTGACTCGGCTGCATCGGGCCCGCGAGAAGTTGAGGCTCAAATTCGGCCCGACCGACACGGGCGTGGAGGCGCCGGCGGCGGCTCGCCGAACTGGCTGAGGAACCGCAAGAGGCGGTCCGCGGCCGGAAGGCTCGTCAGACGACGCCGATTCGCTTGCCGAAGCTCTGATACGGGCAAGGATCGTCCTTCATACCTTCGTGGCGTTCACGTTGCTGCGCACGAACCTGCTCGTCGGTCAGTACACCGCATCCTTCGACGATGCGATTCATGAAGTTGAACAACGCGCAGACGCTGATCGCGTGGAACAGGGCTTCCTCGGTCCAACCTGCCTCGAACACGGCGCGCGCATCCGCGTCTGTCATCCGACTGGGGGACAACGTCAGTTTCCGCAGGTACGCAAGTATCGGCAGCAACGCACGCTCCACGCCCGCCGCTTCCGGGTCGCTCATCAGTCGGTCCAGGACCCCGGCATCGATGCCATGAATCTCGGCAATCGCGCTGTGCGCGCCGTGGCAGTAGTTGCAGGCGTTGAGACCCGACACGTAGGCCGCCATCAACTCACGCTGTGCCACCGTCAACGGCGAGGGACCGCGCAACAGGGCATCGTGGTACTCGAGCAGGGGGCGTGCGCCGACAGGGAAGGCAGTGAACACGTCACTCAGGACGGGTCGCGAAGGCAGCGAAGGAAATCGGGACATCGTAAGCCTCGGTAAAGAGTCAGGACTTGGTACGGTTGGCGAGAATCGACCGTCATTTCACTTCGGGTTCCACCAAACCCGATGTCGGTCGCGGCGGTGGTTGGTCCTCACACAGTTGCAGTGTCAGGCCATGAACGCTGTCGAGGGCGAGGTCGACAACCATCCAACGAGCGATGCCTGGACGCGGCACGGCAGTATCTGCGACAGCACCACGCGTCCGCGCTTCGCCCAAGGCGTCGTCCAGTCGTCTGACTCGCAGCGACAACAAGAACAGTCCCTCGCCATGGGACGCGAGTCGACGCGCAGCAGTGCTGTCCGGCGACGTGGGCGTAACCAGGACAAGCCAGCTGTCGCCGAGCCGAAACCGGGCCGTTTCAACGTCCTTCGACGGCAGAGACTCACGCATCGGCGCATCCAGGCCGAGCAGCCGTTGATACTGGTGTACGGCAGCGTCGAGGTCTCGAACGAGGACGTTCACGTGGTGAATGCCAACCGGCGGCGACGCATCGGTCGCACCGTCTCCTGCTGCGGAATGCCAAGGATCGAGAATGGTCACCGCACTGCACCGGACAGTAGTTACCCTGACAATGACCCACATCGGCGCTGCGTTATTCCCGATTTGTGCGCCTCAGCCGCGATGCGGCCTCGCCACGACCGCCGTAATTTAGGGTATCCGGAATCTGGTGTGGGATTGGGGTTTTGGAGGGGCGTAACACATACTTCAAGAACCGGATTTTAGTGTTGGAATGTCGGCCGGGTGTGTTATCGTAAAAGCCGGATTCCACTGTGGGCTTGCCCGGGTGCTGAGTGACCGATTTTCTGCAGTTGCCTAGCCTTAAAACGCTTGCTGTCCGAAGTGACGACGAGTTTTACGTTGTCGAGGCCGCCGGACGTTCCGACTGGCTCACTTGCCAGTTGTGTGAGGTTGGCCGGCTGCACGGTCACGGCTCGCAGGAGCAGTCTTTCCAGGACACGCCGTCGCACGGCAAGCCCGTGCGCATCGTGATCCAGCGACGGCGTTACCGCTGCATTGCCTGTGGCAAGACGCAGTTCGAGCCTATTGCCGACATCGACGGCAAGCGTCAGGCCACCGGGCGCTTGGTCAACTACGTCCGAACCCACTGCTTCCGCGAAACGTTTGCTGCCATGGCCAGGCAAGTGGCTCTGGACGAAAAGACCATTCGGCACATTTTTGACGACTTCGTGGCCGAACTAGGGACCAGCGTCCGGTTTCTGACGCCGCGGGTGCTCGGTATCGATGAGATCAAGATCATCGGTAGCTACCGCGCGATGATCACCAACATCGAGCGGAAAACGGTGTTTGATGTGCGTCCAAGCCGCGCCAAGGCGGATCTGCTGCCGTATTTCCGTCAGCTCCGCGACAAGGACAACGTCGAGTTGGTAGCAATGGACATGTATCACGTGTACCGGCAAGTAGTGAAAGCCACGCTGCCGCAGGCACGGATCGTGGTGGACCGGTTCCATATCCAGCGCATGGCCAATGAGGCGGTAGAGAAGCTGCGGAAGCGTCTGCGGAAGGATCTCTCGGCCCGCCAGCGGCTCAAGCTCAAGGATGAGCGCTTCATGCTGCTCAAGCGGCAGCACGACCTGGACGCGGCGGCCATGGCGCGCATGCTGGCCTGGTTCGAGCAGTTCCCGCTTCTAGGCGAGGCGCATGCGCTCAAGGAGGGCTTCCTGTCGATCTGGGACCAGAAAAGCCGAGCGGGTGCGGAAGCGGCCTGCGAGCGCTGGCTGGGCAACATCGCGCCGGAACTGGCGCCTGTCTTTAAGGACCTGACCACAGCGGTCCGCAACTGGCACGACGAAATATTCGCCTACTTTGAGCAGCCCATCACCAATGCCTATACTGAGTCTGTCAACCGACTGGCGAAGGACATGAATCGCATGGGCAGGGGCTACAGCTTCGAGGTGATCCGAGCGCGGATGCTTTACGACAAGAAGGCTCGCGAGGATGGTGCCGTGGTGGAGACGGTCCTGGTCGACGACTTCAACCCGAACCTCGCCGAGTTCACTTACTCACGCGCTGGTCCGTCCGTCCGGAAGAAGAAGGTGCAGCAGGTGGTCGAGTATGGTCCTTACATCCCCACGCTATGCAAGCTGCTGGAGGAAGGTCATTTCGAGTAGCAGGAGAGCTCCTGGCGCGACTCGGAGGCGACAGGATCATCGCGGCGAAACACCGCAAGCGGCTATCCGGCGCAGCAAGACAACTGTTTCACGTCCTTTCTGAAGGTTTGCGCGGCGAGTTTGAGGCCTTCGACCATCGTCAGATACGGGAACAATTGTTCGGCCATATCTTCGGCGGTCATTTCGGCACGCATCGCCATCGCAGCGGTCTGGATCAGCTCGCCTGCTTCCGAGGCCACCGCCTGCACGCCGATCAGACGGCGAGAGCCCTGCTCGATGACCAGCTTGATGAAGCCGCGCGTTTCGAAGTTGACGAGCGCCCGGGGCACATTGTCCAGCGTCAGCGTCCGACTGTCGGTTTCAATGCCTCGTAGGCGGGCCTCGGCTTCGGACAGCCCAACGGTAGCGACCTGCGGATCGGTAAACACCACCGCTGGCATGGTGGTCAGATCCAGCGATGCATCACCGCCGGTCATGTTGACCGCTGCGCGAGTGCCCGCTGCCGCCGCGACGTAGACGAATTGCGGTTTGTCTGTGCAATCGCCCGCCGCAAAGATGTTTGGAGCGTTTGTCCGCATTCCGCTGTCGATTACGATGGCGCCTTGGGCGTTCAATGCCACGCCTGCCGCTTCTAGGTTAAGGCCGCGAGTGTTTGGCGAGCGGCCGGTCGCCACCAGTAGCCGGTCGGATCGCAGCTCGCCCTGCGAAGTCGTCAAGACGAATTCGCCGTGCGCATGGGCCACCTGGCTGGTCTGGGCATGTTCCAGCACCTCGATGCCTTCGGCGCGGAAAGCCGCCGTGAGTGCTTCGCCGATGGCCGGGTCTTCGCGGAAGAACAGGGTATTGCGGGCCAGGACCGTGACGCGGCTGCCGAGTCGGGCGAAAGCTTGTGCCAGTTCGACTGCTACGACCGACGACCCTATGACGGCTAGGCGCTCAGGAATGGCATCGCTCGCCAGCGCCTCGGTCGATGTCCAGTAAGGCGTACCCTGTAGTCCCGGAATCGGGGGCACCGCGGCGCTCGCGCCGCTAGCGATGAGGCAGCGATCGAATGTCACCGAGCGATCACCTCCCTGGCTCAAAGTCACCGTCAGCTGTTGCTCGCCCTGAAACATGGCGGTTCCACGCAGCACGGTGATCGCTGGATTACTCTCCAGGATGCTCTCGTATTTGGCATGACGCAGTTCATCGACGCGTGCTTGCTGCTGGGCCAGCAGTTGATGGCGCAAGATCACTGGGGGCGTTGGCGGCACTCCGGCATCGAACGGGCTTTCCCGACGCACGTGCGCGATATGTGCGGCTCTGATCATGATCTTGGAGGGCACGCAGCCGACATTGACGCAGGTTCCGCCGAGGGTGTCGCGTTCGATCAACGTCACCCGCGCCCCTTGTTCGACCGCCTTCAACGCCGCGGCCATCGCAGCGCCACCGCTGCCGATGATCGCGACGTGCAATGCTTGCTTGCCACCGTCGCGTTGGTCGATATTCCTGCTGGCGTCAGCCGGCTCAATGACCTGGGCCGGGTATCCGAGCGCAGTGACGTGGGCCGCGAGTATCGCGCCACGCGCGTCTGAGTCCGCCTCGATGTCGGCCCGCGCGCCCGGGTGCGACACACTCGCCATGCGGACTCCCGGCAGGCTCTCAAGTGCAGTCTTGATGTGCTGGGCACACGACGCGCAGGTCATCCCTGCGATCGACAGGGCGATCGTCTCAGCCATGTGGTCGTCTTCCTTACGGCTTGACGGTCGACGGATAGCCGGCGTTCTTCGTGGCCTCGGTCAGGGTCGCGACAGTCGTCTTGGCGTCGTCGAAGGTGACGACGGCCTCGCGCTTCTCAAAGGTCACGTCCGCATGCTGCACGCCGGGCAGTTGGGTTAGGGCTTTTTTCACCGTGATCGGGCACGTGACGCAAGTCATGCCGGGAACCGACAACGTCACGGTCTTTGTCGCAGCCCATGCCGGCGCAGCGAAGATAAGGGTCAGGGCCGACAGAGCGATGAGTTTCTTCATGAGTCTTCTCCGGTTAGTAGAACAGCGGAACGATATAGGGGAACGCCAGCGCCACGGCTACAAGGGCGGCGACGACCCAGAACAGGGCCTTGTAGATGCTCTGAGTCCGCGGCACGGCGCATACCTCGCCGGGCAGACAGGCTTGCGCGGAACGGAAGATGCGACGCCAGGCGAAAAACAAGGCAACGAGCGCCGCGCCGATGAAGATCGGGCGATACGGCTCTAGCGCCGTAAGGTTGCCAATCCAAGCGCCAGAAACGCCCAGCGTAATCAGGACCAGCGGGCCGAGGCAGCAGGTCGAGGCCAGGAGGGCCGCCAGGCCGCCTGCGACCAAGGCGCCGCGACCACTTCTAGGTTCTGCCATGTTGCACTCCTTCTTTGCGGACTGGCGTAACATTACTTCCGTAGTCAACTACGGAGTCAAGCGACATGGATGCTGCATCGGAAACCCTGACCATCGGCGCCTTTGGGAAGGCCGCGGGCGTCAACGTGGAGACAATCCGGTTCTACCAGCACAAGGGACTTCTGCTGACGCCAGAACGATCCTACGGCCGCATTCGTCGCTATGGCAGCGCAGACGTGGCGCGGGTGAAGTTTGTGAAGGCAGCGCAGCGCCTTGGCTTCAGCCTGGATGAGGTCGGGCAACTCCTCAAGCTGGAGGACGGCACCCATTGCGGCGAAGCTGCTGAGCTGGCCGCGCTGCGGCTTGCCGATGTCCGATCCAAGTTGGCCGACCTGGCACGAATGGAAACAGTTCTGTCAACGCTGGTGTGCCAATGCCAAGCGCAACAAGGCCGTGTCTCCTGCCCGCTGATTGACGCGTTGCACGAGAACTGAAATCTACATCAGGCGTCGATACACCGATAAGCCACTTCTTGGTTGGAACCGCGACCGAGCCGAATCCAACATCGGCACTATCGACATCTTGCCCAACCATACCGTCGGCCCAACACAAAAATCCGGATACCCGTAATTTAGACGTCCCAACAGCAAGTCACACGGATGGGACCAACAGTCGGGCGTCGACCGTTGGTCCCATTTCGTGGCAAGATAGCCTGGCCTGTGGTGCGAACAGTAGCGAAATGAAGAGAAGAAGACGCCATCTACTATGATCTTGCTTGGATACGCATAATCATTCTTATGTAATATCAGCACCGATATCGCGATTTCGCTGCACTGCAACAATTCGCGAGTAGGCTCCCCAGCTCAGCCGGACCCATTCCGGCGCCCCCAATCACTGGAGAGCACCCCATCCGATCCAATCACGCATTTGTTTTGGCCGTCGCGATCAGCTTGGCTGCCGGCGCCGTCCTGATGTTCGCCTCGTTGCACGCCGCGGCCAGCCACATGCGAGCGACGATGTAGCCTGCCTTCTCTTGCGCGGCCGAATGCGCGCGTTCACGCGGGGCCCTGGTCGGCCACAGGAGACTTGAATGAATGCCATGAAGATCTCGATGGTCCGCGACAAGAAGATCGCCCTGGTCGCGCACGACAACATGAAGCGCGACCTGCTCGAGTGGGCCACCTTCAACCGTGATCTCCTGGCCCACCATGTCGTGTACGCCACCGGTACGACCGGAGGGATTCTGGAGCGGCATCTCGGTTTCTCGATCCATAAGCTTCAGAGCGGACCCTTGGGCGGCGACATGCAGATTGGCGCCCGAATCGTCAGCAGGGATATCGATTTCCTGATCTTTTTCTGGGACCCGCTCGAACCGCAGCCACACGATCCGGACGTCAAGGCGTTGCTGCGAATGGCCGTCGTCTGGAACATCCCCACCGCCTGCAACCGGGCGACCGCGGATTTCATGATCTCCTCACCGCTCATGGACGGCGAGTACGATCGCCTGGTCCCGGACTATGAGCAGTACGTCAATCGTCGCATTGCGTCGGCAGCGGCGGTCGAATAGCACGGACCCGAGCCGACTGACGGATTTCCGGGTCGTCACCGCTAAACCAATCTGAATCGGCTGCGCGATCCTCGATCGCGCGAGCAGCTTAGCTGCGTCTCCAACCCTCTCACTCCGCCTTGATACCCCCCGGCGCAATCCGGCCCCGGCCGTCGAAGCCGGCAGGACTGGCGTCCCCACCCTCCTGAACTCTATGTGTAGTGTTTAATACAGCATATGTTGCGTGTATATTTGGCTACATGGCTCGCGCCCCACGCCTCCCGCGATCGATGCGCCCGCCGCGGCAAGCGCCCGTCACCCGTGGCATTACCTCCTTGGATGTCGATCGCACTGCCGACGCCCTGCTGCGTGAAGGTGATCGCCCTACCATCGAGCGGATCCGCGCACGACTCGGCCGCGGCTCACCAAACACCATCAACCCGCTTCTCGATGCCTGGTGGAAGCGTCTCGCCGGCCGGCTCGACGCCGGCCCCGCAGCGCTGCACCGACTCCCGGAGCCGGTACTCCTAGCGGCGGAGGGCCTGTGGATGCAGACCCTCGATGAAGCACGCCGGCGAGCCGCTGCGGAACAGGGCTCGGGAAAGGCGTCGCTGGCAAAGGACCGCCAGGACCTGGAGGTCCGATCCCACATCCTGTCGATCCGCGAGAGCGAACTCACGAGCCGGCTTCAGGACCGAGACCGCCGGATCGCTCAGCTCGAGCTCGAGCTGCAGTCGCTGGTGACGATGCTACGTAAGGAGCAGGCATCGCGAGCCGCGGCCGATCGCCGTCTCGCGGAAATTCAGGGCGATCTGCAGAAGGCGCTCGCCTCTGCTGGCCGGCGGCGCAGCACCGCGCCGGCGATGCACAACGCGAAATTGCGCAAATCCGCCAGAAAGCCGGCTCGCGTCCGGGGGGCGCCCAAGCGCAAGGTCACCATCAGGAAGAGCGGGCGCCGGTAGCGCCCGGCAGCTCCCAGACACAGGCGAACGGCATCAGAAGGAGACCATCATGGAAACCATCGCCGAGGCATTGCGACTCTTGAAGCGCCAGGCCGCCATCCAGAACGACGTGCGACGTGCGCGCGGGTCCCGGGTCGTCGAAGAGCGCGAACTCTTCCTGATCCGCAACAGGCTCGCGCAGTTCCCCGCTGCCGTGCAGGCCATCACGCTGACAGCAGCCGAGCTGCACCGTCCCGTGGATACCCTCAGCGTCCGCGACATTGAGAAGCGCTGCTGAACCAAGCTCGACCGGATGCCCTTCCCAGCAGAACCCCGTCGGAAGACGGCTCCGCCGTCGAGCGGTCCATCCATCCCTCGAGGCCGCGTCCCCACCTGTTTCCGGAGCCAAACCGCCACCCGCGTCACGACAGGACAAGCCGTAGCCTCTTACCCTGACGCCATGATCCGCGCCCTGATCGCTCTCTTGCTGACGACGCTGGCCACCCTGGCCGCCGCGGCCCCAGCGACGAAATCTCTCGAGGGAAGGGTCGTCGGCGTCATGGACGGCGACACCGTCAAAGTTCTGGACGCCAACAAGGTTGAGTACAAGATCCGGCTCGCCGGAATCGACGCACCGGAACACGATCAGCCGTTCGGCCAGCGTTCCAAGCAAAGCCTGTCTGGAGCCGTCATGGGCAAAGATGTACGGATCGAGTGGGCCAAGCAGGACCACTACGGCCGCCTCGTCGGCAAGATCTGGGCGACCCCACCAGAGCTTCATTGCGACGCCCGGATCACCACCTGCCCAAAGACGCTCGACGTGAATCTCGCCCAGCTGACCGTTGGACTGGCCTGGCACTACAAGGAATACGAAAAGGAACAGAGCCCCGAAGATCGGCAGCGCTATGAGTTCGCCGAGCAGGAAGCTCGGGCGCGCAAAGCAGGACTGTGGAGCGAGCCCGACCCGACGCCCCCCTGGGACTGGCGCCACGGCACCGCGGGTGGCCCGATCAAGAAAGCAACTTCATCCGGAATCTGCCACGAGCCAGGCACAGCCGGCTATTCAGCGACGAAGAAATTCACTAAGTACCCGACGCTCGACGCCTGCCTCGCAAGCGGCGGCCGCTTGCCAAAGCAATCGGGCCACTAGGTCCTGCACGACGCGCAAGACCATCGCGGTTACTTCGCCTTCTCGGCCAGCGCGACGATCTTGGCAAGACTCAACGTCCCCTTTGCCCCCCACCCGGACTCACCCGCCGGAACCCCGGGCCGAAACGCTTCGTACAACCGAAACGCCTCGTCTGCCAGCACCTCAGTCTGCCGTGACTTCGCGAGCATCTCCATCGCTCGCCGCACGGACGGCAATGCCTCACCAAACTTCGACGTGAGGTACTTCTCGACGCTCTCGGTGTTACCGGCTTCTGGTCCTTGCCAGCCGCCCTTAAGCCCTCGTCAGTGTGCAACACCGGCACCGCACGGCCCAAGAGCGCGACCGGAATCACCCCCGCCTTCTTCGCCTTCTCCGCGCGTTGCCGACGTACCGCCTCGGGCGAGGGCGTGAAGATTCCGAGCCGCTGGCCTTTCGACTGCGCCGTGAGCCCTGCGACCGCCTTGCCGAGCGTCAGTGCTTCGTCGCGGTCGAACCC
>DAOMFL010000024.1:0-46264 GCA_035429805.1 Burkholderiaceae bacterium | reverse complement strand
ATGAAGGTCGGCTTCGGAATGCCGATCGCCTCGAGCACCGTCGGCGCGACGTCGACCACGTGGTGGAACTGGTTGCGGATGCCGCCGGCGTCCTTGATGCGGTTCGGCCAGGAGATCACCATGCCGGTGCGCGTGCCGCCGAGGTGCGAGGCCACCTGCTTGACCCAGCGGTACGGCGTGTCCAACGCGAAGGCCCAGGGCACCGCGAAGTGGTTGTAGGTGCGGTCGGTGCCCCACACCGGGATCAGGGGCAGCATCTGCTCGACCGTGAAGGCGACGCCATTGAAGTAGGCCACCTCGTTCGGCGTGCCGTTCAGCGAGCCTTCGGCGCTCATGCCGTTGTCGCCGGCGACCCAGATGATCAGCGTGTTGTCGAGCTGGCCGAGTTGCTCGACGGTGTCGACGACGCGTCCGATCTCGGCATCGACGTAGGCCATGTACGCGGCCCAGACGTTGATCTGGCGCAGGTACAGGCGCTTCTGGTCGGCGTTGAGCGTCTCCCAGCGCGGCAGCAGCTTGTCGGGCCACGGCGGCAGCTTGGCGTTCGCCGGAATGACGCCGAGGCGCTTCTGGTTCTCGAAGATCTTTTCTGCGACCTTGTTCCAGCCCGCGTCGAAAAGCTTCATCGCGGTGATCTTGTCGACCCACTCCTTGGTCGGGTGGTGTGGCGCGTGCGTGGCGCCGGGCGCGTAGTGCATGAACCACGGCCGGTTCGGGTTCGTCGCCGCCTGCGTGCGGATGTATTCAATGGCGTCGTCGGCCATCGCGGTGATCAGGTTCCACTGCCCCTGCTTGCCGTTGTAAGGATGGATCGGCGTGGTGTTGCGGAACAAGTTGCCGGGCTCCCACTGGCTGGTGTCGCCGCCGACGAAGCCGTAGAAGTAGTCGTAGCCCTGGCCGATCGGCCAGTGGGTGAACGGGCCGGCGGGGGTGGCCTCCCAGATCGGCACGTTGTGGTTCTTGCCGAACCACGAGGTGGCATAGCCGTTGAGCTTGAGCGTCATCGCCATGTGCGCGCTCTCGGGGCCGGTGACCGTGTCGTAGCCGGGATAGCCGCTGGAGCCCTCGGCCACGTTGCCGAAGGCCGCCGCGTGGTGGTTGCGGCCGGTGAGCAGCGCGGCGCGCGTCGGCGAGCACAGCGCGGTGTTGTGCATCTGCGTGTAGCGGATGCCGCGCTGGGCCAGCTTGTCCATGGTCGGCGTGGGCACCACGCCACCGAAGGCCGAGTTGGAGCCGAAGCCGGCGTCGTCGGTCAGGATCAGCAGCACGTTCGGCGCGCCTTTCGGCGGCGTGATCGTCGATGGCCAGCCGGGCGTGCTGTTGAGCAGGTTCGGCTGGATGTCGCCGGCGAACGGAGGCGTCGGCACCGGCAGCACGCGCGAGTTCGGAAATTCGAGCGTGGTCGGAGCGCCGGGCATGCCTTGCAGCACCTGAGCGTATGACGTCGAAGCGGCGACGATGCAGGTGGCTGCAATCGACAGGGTCAGGGTGGTTCGTTCCAGGGCCGTTCGTTTCTCAGTGTTCATTCAGCCTCCGTGGATGCGCGCGGCGTCATCTGGGTCTGCCGCCCGCCCGATGATGGTTGTCTGAAATTCGCTTCGCCACAGGCGGGCACCGCGCTCGTCACATTCTTTGCACGAACCCGTCCCTTTGGGACGGGTTCGCGTTCGAGAGTTGCGTCGATCGACACGCGTCGGACTGCAGTTCAAGCCATCGCAGGTTTCGACTGCGGCGCGGCGCGGCTCTTCAGCCTGAAGGAGAGAACGACCAGCAGCGCGCCATAGGCGATGGCGAAGGCGCCGATCAGCCACGCCACTGCCAGGGCACCCGCTTCAAGGTTGGTGAGCATCAGGCCGCCGAACACGATGGAAAGCGCGCCCGACAGAATCATCAACCACTCGCTGGCGATCTCCTTGCGCAAGCGGATCGCAGCCGCAATCTGGAACACGCCGTTGACGATCGCCCAGGCGGCGATCAGCGTCAGGAGTGCGATCGCCGTGAGGCCCGGCGCCGCGAACGTGAACAGGCCTGCCGCGATACCGAGTACTCCGATCAGAATCACCTGCCACATCGGCTTGCCATGATCCTTTGTTTGCCAGCCGGACCACAGCGCACAGACGCCGTCGACCAGCGCGTAGGCACCCCAGACGAGCGCCAGCGAGATCAGCGTGATGCCCGGCCAGACCCAGGCCAGGACACCGAAAGCAACGGCTGCGATCCCGCGCAACAGGACGAGCCACCAATTCCTTCTTATCGACGCGAGCAATGTCGTGTCCATGTCAATCCTCCGTCAGAGCCATCATTTGAGTATTCGGGTACGTACGGCTGAAACCAGCGCCAGGACTCTCCCCGGTGCGTGCCGCTCATCGGGATTCACGCACCGACCCTTGAATTTCCCGCCGCGTCGCCTGGGAAACAGGAAGCGCACCCGCGCCCTGTATCGCAAGCGACGCGATGTCGGTTCGTTCTGGTCGCCGGGTTAAGCTCCCGCAACCTCCGCAGTGGCAGCGTCTTTGACTGGCGGGTTGAAGACGCGATGCGCCGGCGCCGATGCCCCGGCGGTCGTGCTGCCAGCAACGCTCGCGGTTTGAGCCGGACCGACCTTGAAGAAGCCGTTCCCCGCCGTCAGACTGGTCCCGAAGGGTGTGCAGAGATCCTGCAGCTGCGCCTGGATCGCCCTGAACCTGTCGCCGTCCGCGGGATGCGGATGGCCGAGATCGTCGATCCACATCGGCACCACCTCGAGGTCCGAGACGACACCGTCCTTGAATGTCCATCGCGCAAGCATCGTTTCCCTGGGTAGATAGGGATTCGAGTAGGGCAGATCCTTCCACACGTCCGGCAGCTCGAAGACGAAGTTCCCCAGGCTGTAGAAGATCGGACGTCCGCGATAGAGTTCGATGCCCTGCATGACGTGTGCGTGCGAACCTAGGACGGCCAAAGCCCCCGCGTCGATCGCCGCATGCCCCAGCTCCTTCTGATAATCGAGAACGACCGCGCTTCCCGGTATCCCGAAATGGAAGGAAACGAGGACGATGTCAGCCGTGGACGCAGCGGACTTGATGTCGCCTTGTAGCCGTTCCAGGTCGGCCGGCACCACCTTTGTAACGACCGTCGGGGGATAACCCGGAAACTCGTGCAGCATCGGCGGCACGGGCTCGTAGTACGTCTTCGCATTCATCGCCGCGATGCCAGGCTTGCCCTTGTCGGCCTGATATCCCGGAAGGAAGACGCTCGAGTAGGCGAGGTAGGCCACGCTCTGGCCCTTCACTTCAAGCACGCCCGGCGTGGAAGCCTCTTTCAGGTCCTGCCCCGATCCCGCATGCACCAGCCCGAGCGCCGCGACCTGGCGCTTGGTGTCGAGCATCGCTTCGACCCCGAAATCGAGCGCGTGGTTGTGCGCCAGCGACGCGAGGTTGAAACCCGCCTTGATGATCGAGTGCAGGTTCTTCGGTGGAATTCTGAGGACGCCAAAGGAACGGCCCGGGACGCCCTCGCCCAGGTCACTTGCGATGCACTCGAGGTTGAAGTAGGAGACATCAGCCGCGCGGATCAGGTCCGCGGTATGCGCGAACGCGCCGGGGGCTACGTCCCGTGGAAGAAAAACGTCACCAACTGCCAGCATCTTGAGCATATCGATCATCCTTACTGAATGTGATGGAGCGTGATGGATGAGTGGACCTCAGAAGCGCATATAGAGGCGAAGCGCCACGAGGAAGGCGTTGTCCGTGGCAACGAGCCGGCTCGTCGACGGATCGAGGTGTTTCTTGATCGCCTGATCGATGTACTGCACATTCAGGCTCGCACCGATGCTCCGCGTGAGCTGCGCGGTGTAGAAGGCCTCGTAGGCATCTTCCCGGGTGAGACCCAGAGCGAGCTTCTCCCGCAGGAAGTCGGCGAAGTCGCCGTTGATGTTGACGCGCGACCAGCCGATCCCCCAGTTGTCCTGCGGGCGGCTCGCGAGCAGGCCTTTGGCCCCGACCCCGAAGTTGTAGGAGTAGCTGATGGGGTTCGACACTTTGTCTGAAACTCCGAACCTTCCGAAGATGCCGATGCCGCGCTTCGGATCGCCCGTCGGGCTCCACAGGAACTGGTCGAAGTTGTAGTAGAGCACCCAGGAAGACGTCGTCTTGTTGGGCGGCTGGACAGGATTGAGGAGCCCGGGAAAGTAGTTCTCCATGATCTCGATCAGTCTTGGCCCGGGATTGTTCAGCAGCGGAAACTGCTCTTTGAGGAGCATGTTGGCGATGTTGGACGGGTCTTGTTTGATCGAGAGGCGCTCCTTGTCGCTCCAGATATAACCGAGAAGCTGATGGCCGCCGAGACCCGCGATCTGAACCGGGATGCGACCCTCGATAGCGAAGACTCCGCCCTTGAAGGAGTCGCTGATGTTGTTCTGTGTCGGCGAGCCGCTCGCGCCAAGGTAGCTCAGCGTGACCGTTCCCCCCGGCATGGGCACGTAAACGAGCCCGACCCCGTAGGTGGAAAGCGGATACGGGGACGTGATCAAGTTGAGGTTCAGGTTGCCGTAGAGGAACTGGGAGTTGTAGTCGTGGGCGAACTCGTTGAAGTCGCCCCCGGTCGCCGGTAACTTCCCAAGGAAGAAGCCGAACTCCTTGGTGACGAACTGTGTGTAACTCAACTCCATCAGCGCCGACCCGTCCTTCCCGAAGTCGGGCAGTTCTGCGACGAAGTTGGGTGGGAGCAATGCGCCCGAGGCCTTTTGCACGTTCAGGCCGTACTGGGTCATCCCCTGGACCTGGAACTTGCCGCCCCGCCACCAATCCGCCCTCCCGGTGTCAATGGCGAAGGTATACGTCACGAGGCCGTCGTACGCGGTCTTTTGTTCGGTCCCGCCGCTCGCGACGGACTGGAGCACCTGCGTGAGGTCGACGTCGAACACGAATCCGCTTTTTCCCATCTTGTCGCGGAACCCGTCCCAGTTCCCCGTCAAGCGCGGACGGTCGGCGAGATCGCCGCCCCACGTTGGCGGGACGTCGACAAGCTGCGCGCTGGCGCGGCACGCAACTGCGAGCAGGCCCATCGCAACGACTGCCACACCAGTACCTAGTGCGGAGCGCTTGAGAGACTCTCGGCGTTCTTCTTTCGCTTGCATGACATTCCCCATCTGGAAACGTTCGCTTGCTCATTTCGCAAGCGTCGTCACTACGCATGGAAGAAATCGTGCCCCGTCTTGAGTCGGTGCCACTGATGCAGGTCACCGGGATCAAGTGACTTCGGCGTCGTCGATAGTCTCTATCGGCTCTCCCTATACTTGCGGCGCGGCGACCATAGGAGGCGCGCGTGAAACTCGATCTTCGAGTCATCCGGTACATTCATGCGCTCGCGGAACATGGCAGCTTCAGCCGTGCCGCCGAAGCGCTGGGCGTCAAGCAGCCGACGCTCAGCGAGACGATCAGTGAGCTCGAGAGGGAAATCGGCGTGTCGCTGTTCGTCCGCGGTCCTCGCAAGGTCGAGCCGACCGAACTCGGGCACGTATTCCTCGGTCAGTCGCGGCGCGTGATCGGCGATGTCGCCGACCTGGAGCGCGAGATCCTGCTCGCCCGGGGATTGAAATCAGGCGCGCTCAACATCGTCTTCAGCTCGTTGGCGGCCGCGCACCTGACTCGTCCGTTCGTCAGGCAGTTCGCGTCGGCGCATCGTCGCGTTCAGTTGCGCATTCAGATATTTTCATCGCCGAACGAAGCGCGCCGTGCGCTGCACGAGCATGCCTCTGACTTTCTGGTTGGGGATGCCGGTCATTTTGAAAACGATTCGTCGCTTGCCATGGAGGAGCGACTGCCTCCGATCGTCGGTTACGTCGTCGTGCGCGCCAAGCATCCCTTGGCGCTGCGTCGATCGGTTTCGCTTTCGGACGTCATGGACTACCCGTTCATCCAGGTGACACGCTTCCCGCATCGAGTGCTCAATGCGCTGCTTGCGCAGCGTTCCCGTCGACCAAGCCAGGCCGCCCGATCGATTCCGTTCCCGGCCATCGA
The DNA here is from genome assembly GCA_035429805.1 of Burkholderiaceae bacterium. GTDB lineage: Bacteria > Pseudomonadota > Gammaproteobacteria > Burkholderiales > Burkholderiaceae_F > JALORV01. The sequence continues at coordinate 40,265 of DAOMFL010000024.1, read as the reverse complement.
CTTACCGTCCGCGCGCGATGCGGTGGACGCAGTGCTCGACACCGACGCCTTCATACTGTCATCGCTGACCATGGTGAAGCACGAACTGGAGCAGGGAGCCGTGCTGCCCCTGCTGACGGAGCCATGGATTCGCACGGACTGGGGCATCTTCCGCCTGGGCGCGCGGTTGCTCAGCCCTGCGGCCACCGCGGCCATCGATGAACTGCGGCGGATCAACTCGGCAGTTCTGGAAGAAGAGGCGCGCCTCGTGAACCGTTACCTGAGCGTCACATAAGGAAGCGGATCGAACGCGGCATTACGACGCTAAGTAAAGCTGCGCGAAGGACGCGATACTGGAAGGGAACTCCGGACCGTGGTACGCCCACCGCGGACGGCTTGAGGTGGAGAATTCGCAGACACTCTGCAAACTTAGAACTGCTTCAGTGGGTTCCGGCGAGTCGTGAGGCCTCTTGCTGCACGGCTTCGATGCCGCCACGGCGCCAGTGCGCGAGCAGTTCGGACGCGCGGTCGTGCCAGAGCCGGGTTCCCGTCTCGGCGGCCCGCACTAACCCGGCGCGGTCGACCCGGTCCGGTTCGCGGAACGGATCGGCGAGTTCCGGTGCCAGCGCGCGCCGCATGCCGTCGAAGTTGGCGATCCAGAAGTGCAGCGACGGAGTCGCCTGCCGCGCGGCCAGGGCCGGCAATGTCACCAGGCAATCGGCGAGCAGGTCGCGCACCGCGCGAAGGACGACTTCCGTGCGGCGATCGCCGGCTGCAAGCAGCATCTCTTCCCATTCGGCGCCCAGCAGGTCCCCGGCGCGCAGTTCCCCGAGTTCGTGCAGCACCAGCGTCTCAGTCTCGCCGCGGGCCATGCACTCCACCGCCGCAGTGGCGTCACTGTCGGCGTCGTAGGCACGCAGCGCGCGCGCGAAGGCCGTGTCGTTCGAGCCGCGCCGGGCGGCCTCCGCTCGCGTCCAGAGCCAGCGCCGCAGCGCATCGGTGCGGATGACGATCGTTCCGCCGCGGCTCGTCGCGGGCGCAGCGGTGACACCGCGAGCCAACTCCGCGCCTGCAACGATGACGCGAATGCCATCGCGCACGTGCTCCGACTCGCGCCGCGCCAGGAAGAACATCGGCGCCCCGAACAACCCGAACCCGGCGCCGTAGACGACGCCCTCGGTCTGCAGTTCGCGGTTGACGGCTTCTTCGTCAAAGGGATCGATGCCTCCGGCGAGCGGCAATTCGCCATACCCGGCATCGGAACGCTCGTGCAACGTGTCCCACTCGTGTTCGCGTTGGGCGATCCAGGCGCTCAGCCGCGCCCGGTCGGGCACGGCGCCGAGCGGCAGCTGTGCCGCCCAGCGGAAATATTCGCGCATGCCCAGCAGGTAGGTGCACAGCGACTTGTCGCGGGCGTGCAGTGCGTCGGCCAGGTCGCAGTTGGCCTGCACGCCGGCGGCCACCGCGCCGAGCGCAGCGTCCGCGGGACCGTTCGCGGCGGCGCTGCCGGACGTCACTCGACGTAGCGCCGCGTTTCGCGGCGACGGCCCGGCCGGCTTTTCTGGATGATGACGCCGCGCACGCCGTTGAGGTCGGGCAACTCGATCACCGGGTGACCCGGCTGCAGCGCCTGCAGGTTCCAGCCGGCCGCGGCCCTTCCCAGGCGGCGGAAGATGAACTCGCCCGCCACCTGCGCCAGCACGTAGGAGCCGTCCCGCGCCAGGCCCTCGGGCTCGATGATGACGACGTCGCCTTCCGTGAATTCGGGAGCCATCGAATCACCGAGCACCATCAAGGCGAACGCTTCGCCCGAACCGCAGAGGCCCTCGAGATCGGCCCGCTCCGGTGCCGCTGCGATAGGTATGGTGCGCCGCTGGGCGGCGGAGCTGTCGGAAGTCGCCATAGTGGTAGGGTAGCGCCGATGGGCCGGTGCGTACCGGAAGTCACGGTGCACCCGGGAAACGCGCACCCGGCCCCTGGGGCCGTTGCGCCGGATTCTGCGAGTCGCGCGAAACCGTCAGAATCACCCATGCGGGTAGCCAGCGCCACCCCTATCAAGCGATGTACGGTGGGGCGCTTATCGCCGCTAATACTGACCCTTCGCAAGCGACAGAAGAGCCCGTTGCGGTAGAAAGCAGGGGCGATCCATGACCGGGAGACGCAATTGAACTACGACAAGGAACTCGACGCACGCGGCCTCGCCTGTCCGCTGCCGATCGTCAAGACACGCAAGGCGCTCAATGAACTGACCAGCGGGCAGGTGCTGCGCGTCGTCGCGACCGACTCCGGGTCGGTGGCCGACATGAAGGCATTCGCCGAGCAGACCGGCAACGAATTGCTGTCGTCGTCGCAGGAAGGCGCCAACTACCTTTTCTATCTGAAGCGACGCTAGGCGCTTCGGCCCGCGGGTCGTCAACCCGGCGGTTGCAAGCGCGGCACGCATCGGGCCTGCCGCGAACCCGAGACAAAGAGACGCAATGACTCAGAAGAAAATGGCGTTGATCGCCACCAAGGGAACCCTCGACTGGGCCTACCCGCCGTTCATCCTGGCCTCGACCGCGGCGTCGCTGGGCTATGAGGTCCAGATCTTCTTCACCTTCTACGGACTGCAGCTCCTGCGCAAGGACCTGTCGCATATCAAGATCAGCCCGCTGGCCAACCCGGCCATGCCGATGCCGGTGCCGATGCCGGTGCTGGTGCAGGCGCTGCCGGGCATGGAGTCGATGGCGACGATGATGATGCGCAACAAGATGAAATCGAAGGGCGTGGCGTCGCTCGACGATCTGCGCAACATCTGCATCGAGTCCGACGTGAAACTGATCGGCTGCCAGATGACCGTCGACCTGTTCGATTTCCAGAAGAGCGATTTCATCCCGCAGACCGAGTTCGGCGGGGCGGCGACGTTCCTCGGGTTCGCGGGCGACGCGGACATCAGTCTCTACATCTGACGTGGCCAGCCGGCCGATTGTTCAGGCCGACCTGCCTCCCCGCTGCGGGAGTCTGGCCGACAGGATCGGGCCGTGTAGGACACCGGGTGGGCAGCGTGCCCACGATGGACACTGGGATCATCGGCCCGACCCGGGTGAGGGCTTGAACTCCTCGCGCCGCACCGCGAACGGTGCCGCGGCCGCAGTAGCTACGCCGGTAGGGTTAGAGGGTTCTCCCGGCGTTTCTTGAAACTGTATTAATGCTGTACAAGCCGAGTTTTTGGCCGCTGAGGCCGCCCCTACAGGAGAGCAATATGGAGCAGAACCGTCGCGAATTCGTCAAGCGGACCGGCGTCCTGGGCCTGATGGCCGCGGCGGGACTGATCACCGTCGAGCAGGCCGTCGCCCAGCAGGCATGGAACAAGGCAGCCTTCGAGGGCAAGAGCACCAACGACGTCGTCAAGGCGCTCGGCGGCAGTACCGTGGCACAGAGTGGCGACATCGCGATCACCGCGCCGGACATCGCCGAAAATGGGGCGGTCGTGCCTGTCGGCGTGACGAGCAAGATCCCCGGGACGCAGGGCATCTACATCCTGGTCGACAAGAACCCGAATGCGCTGGCGGCCGGGTTCACGATCCCGGCGGGAACGGACCCGACGGTCTCGACGCGCATCAAGATGGGGCAGACGTCGAACGTGCACGCGGTCGTGAAGGCCGGGGACAAGTTCTATGTCGCCACCAAGGAAGTGAAGGTCACGCTGGGCGGCTGCGGCGGCTAGCGATCGAGACAAGCACGAGTCCACAGAGCCCAGGAGGAAACCCATGGCAGATCCGATGCGTATCCGCGCGACCGAAACGCCCGACGGCGTCGATGTGCGAATTCTGATGAGCCACGAAATGGAAACCGGCCAGCGCCGCGATTCGGCCGGCGCGATCGTGCCGGCGTGGTACATCCAGACCGTCGTTGTCAGCGCGAACGGCAAGACAGTGCTGAACGCGGAGTGGGGCCCGGCTGTCGCGAAGAATCCGTACCTGCAATTCAAATTCAAGGGCGCCAAGAAGGGTGACAAGATCACGGTAAAGTGGGTCGACAACCGGGGCGAGACCCGCACCGACGAGGCGACGATCGGTTAGTCTCGCCGTGGGCCGGCAGATGCCGCCGGGCCATCTTCTGCAGCGTCACTGACACGGCGCGATCCTCAGTTCAAGGGAGACCCGATGCGTCCACCGAGCGTTGCCGTTGCACTGTTTCTGGGGGCTGGACTTGCAGTCGCTGCGCAGCCTGCGGCGGCACAGGCGGCGGCCGCGACTTCCGCGGCCAGCAGCCAGGTGCCGATCAAGACCGTCTATCACCTCACGAACGGCCTCGACGAGGCATCGCGCGGGCTCGGCAACATCCGCAATCACCTCGCCGCCGATCCAACGGCAAAGATCACAGTGGTGACCAACGGCAACGGCATCGAGTTCCTGCTCGAGGGCGCCAAGGACAGGAACGGCAACCCATACGACGTGATCGTGCAGGACCTCAAGAGCAAGGGCGTGGACTTCCGCGTCTGCAACAACACGCTGGTCTCGCGCAAGATCGATCCTGCGAAGGTCATTCCCGAGGCTTCGATCGTTCCGTCCGGCGTGGCCGAGGCGGCGAAGCTGCAGGCGCGCGAGGGATACGTGTATCTGCGTCCGTAAACGGGCGCAGCGGCAGGCGATTCATATCAGGGAAACGAGCTTCCGCAGAGAAGCCGTCAGGCAGTCACTCAAGCCAGGAGACAGACTCACCATGAACGGAAAGATCTTGGCCGGCATGCTGGCCGCGGCAGTGCTGGGAATCGCGAGCGCCGGAGCGGTTGCCCAGGGCAGTGCCCAGGACGAGATCGCGCGCTATCGCGCGATGCTTCAGGACGGCAATCCTGCCGAACTCGTCGTCGCGCGTGGCGAGGAACTCTGGAAGATGAAGCGCGGCCCGAAGAACGCGTCGCTCGAACAGTGCGACCTCGGCCTCGGACCCGGCGTGGTGAAAGGCGCCTATGCGCAGTTGCCGCGCTATTTCGCCGACGCCGACCAGGTGATGGATTTCGAATCGCGGCTGGTCTGGTGCATGGTGAATCTGCAGGGGCTGGATCGCGCCGCGGTCACGAAGCGCCCGTACTCGGGCGCCGGCGAAAAGCAGACGGACATCGAGGCGCTGACGGCCTTCGGCGTCGAAATGTCGCGCGGCATGCCGGTGAACGTGCCGCAGAGCCACCCGAAGGAGAAGGCTGCCTTCGACCGCGGCCGCTATGCGTTCTACATGCGCGGCGGGCCGTACGACTTCTCGTGCGCCACCTGCCATGGCGTCACCGGGCAGCGCATCCGGCTGCAGGATCTACCTAACATCTCGGGCAACAAGGCCGATGCCGACCGCGCTTTCACGACGTGGCCGGCTTACCGTGTCTCGCAGGGCACGTTGCGCACGATGCAGTGGCGCCTGAACGACTGCTTCCGGCAGCAGCGGTTCCCGGATCTCGTGTTCCTGTCGCCGACATCGATCGACCTGATCACCTTCCTTGGCGTCAATGCCAACGGCGCCAAGATGGACGCGCCGGCCATCAAGCGCTGAGGAGACGACGATGAAGACGAAATCCCTGATGGTCCTGGGCGGCATCGCGGTGATCGCGGGCTGCGCAACTTACGTGGCGCCGACCAAGGAAGAGAACGTACAGACGATCAAGCAGTCGTTCAACGCTCGCAGCATTGCCAAACTCGACCGGCTCGACCAGACCGAGATCCAGGCGGTCTGCTCGGAAGCACAGCTTTCGGGCAAGGAAGTGTCCAAGTCCGAGCGCGAGGCGCTCGAGAAGAAGGTCCTCGCGACGATCAGGTACCCTGCCGACGGCAAGTACCTCGGCGACTTCAAATCGGGCGAACGCATCGCGCAGTCGGGCGTCGGGCTGCAGTGGAGCGACAACGAGAAGACGGTGAACGGCGGCAACTGCTATGCCTGTCACCAGATCTCGCCGCAGGAAATTTCCTACGGAAATATCGGGCCGTCGCTGAAGGGCTACGGCAAGCTGCGCGGTTACGGAGAACCGGTGGTCAAGTACACCTGGGGCAAGATCTGGAACACGCATGCTTACAACCTGTGTTCGCAGATGCCGCGCTACGGCGACGCCGGCATTTTGACCGAAGCGCAGATCAAGGACGTGATGGCGCTGCTGCTCGATCCCGAATCGCCGGTCAACAAGTAAGCCGGAGACGGCCCTCGAGCGGCCGCCTTCCCTTTCGCCTGTATGACGCCGACATCGTCGCACAGCCCGATCTCCGACCGACGGTTCCAGTTGCGGCGGCGGGCGCTGCTGCTGGGGCTTCTGGCGCTGCCGGTGGTGTCGCGGGCCGCCAGCGCCGGTGTTCGCTGGACCGACATCGAACTCATCGATGGGCGCGTGCTGTCCGCCGCGGAACTGCAGGCCAATGCGGTGGTGGCGCAGATCTGGGCTTCTTGGTGCCCGTTCTGCGGCGCGCAGAACCCGCATGTGCAGAGGCTCTATAGCGAGCAGGCGTCGCGCGGGCTGCGCATCGTCGCATTCTCGATCGACAAGACGGTGCAGGCCGCGCGCGACTACGTCGCAAAGCGCGGCTACACCTTTCCCGTGGCGATGATCACTCCGCAGGTCGAGGCCTGGTTCGGCAAACGCCGCAGCTTGCCCGAGACCTATGTCGTGAATCGAGCCGGCGAGATCGTGTTCCGGCACCAGGGCGAGATGTTCCCCGAGGACATCGCGGCGCTCGCGCGATTTGCAGGTCAATAGACCGGGGCATCGGACCGAACCGGCATCAATCCGGAGGAAGTGCAATGTCGATGGACCGTCGGGAATTCGTGCAGCTGCTGGCGGTTGCCGCCGCAGCAGGCATGCCCATTGCCACGCGCGACGCACTCGCCGCCACGCCGGCCGGCGCGGCCATGTATGACGTTCCGCGCTTCGGCAACGTGCACCTGCTGCACTTCACCGACTGCCATGCGCAGCTGATGCCGATCTTCTTCCGCGAACCGAGCGTCAACCTCGGCATCGGCGAAGCGAAGGGCCAGCCGCCGCACCTCGTCGGCGAGCACCTGCTGCGGCACTTCGGCATTCCGCCCGACTCGGCGGAAGCCCACGCGTTCACCTACCTCGACTTCGCACAGGCCGCGAAGACCTACGGCAAGGTGGGCGGATTCGCGCACCTCGCCACGCTGGTGAAGCGGCTGGAGGCAAGTCGGCCGGGCGCGCTGCTGCTCGACGGCGGCGACACCTGGCAGGGTTCGGCCACCGCGCTCTGGACCAACGCGCAGGACATGGTCGACGCAGGCAAGCTGCTCGGCGTCGACGTGATGACCGCGCACTGGGAGATGACCTACGGCCAGAATCGCGTGCAGGAGATCGTCGACAGGGACTTCAAGGGCAGGATCGACTTCATCGCGCAGAACGTGAAGACCACCGACTTCGGCGACCCGGTGTTCCCGCCCTACACGCTGAAGGAAATGAACGGCGTGAAGATCGGGATCATCGGGCAGGCGTTTCCGTACACGCCGATCGCCAACCCGCGCTACATGGTGGCCGAATGGAGCTTCGGCATCCAGGAAGAGAACATGCAGAAGATGGTCGACGAGGTGCGCGCCAAGGGCGCCCACGTCGTCGTGGTGCTGTCGCACAACGGCATGGACGTGGATCTCAAGATGGCTACGCGCGTGCGCGGCATCGACGCGATCCTCGGCGGCCACACGCACGACGGCGTGCCGCAGCCTTCGAAGGTGAAGAACTCCGGCGGCACTACGCTGGTCACCAATGCCGGCAGCAACGGCAAGTTCCTCGCCGTGCTCGATTTCGACGTCAAGGGCGGCAAGGTCGCGGACTTCCGCTACAAGCTGCTGCCGGTCTTCTCGAACCTGCTGCCGGCCGACAAGGAGATGGCGGCCCACATCCAGAAGGTGAGGGCGCCCTACGAGGCCAAGCTTGCCGAAAAGCTGGCGACCACCGAGGGGCTGCTCTTCCGCCGCGGCAACTTCAACGGCACGTTCGACCAGCTGATCCTCGATGCGCTGATGACGGTGAAGGGTGCCGACATCGCGTTTTCGCCGGGTTTCCGCTGGGGCACGAGCCTGCTGCCCGGCCAGGCGATCACGATGGAGCATGTGATGGACCAGACCGCCATCACGTATCCGTACACCACCGTGACGGAAATGAACGGCGAGATGATCAAGACGATTCTTGAGGACGTCGCCGACAACCTGTTCAACCCCGATCCGTACCTGCAGCAGGGCGGCGACATGGTCCGCGTCGGCGGGCTGCAGTACACGATCGACCCGGCCGGAAAAATGGGCGGCCGCATCAGCGACATGACGCTCGGCGGCAAGCCGGTCGAAGCGGACAGGACGTACAAGGTTGCGGGCTGGGCGCCGGTCGCGGAGGGAGCGAAGGGCGAGCCGGTCTGGGACGTGATCGCCGGCTACCTGCGCGACCGGAAGGTCGTGAAGCCGGTGAAGCTCAACAACCCGACGATCAAGGGCGTGGCCGGGAACCCCGGCATCGCCTGACAGGACCGGATGCACCGGCGCGAAGCTGTGCTGGGGCTGGCCTCCGTGGCGCTGCTCGCATCCGCGTATGCAGCCGGCGAAACCCAGCTGCAGCCGGTCGCCGACCTGCAGGCGCTGGCGACGGAGAGTGCCCGCAGCGGTGCTCCACTCATCGTGCTCTTCAGCACGCCCGGCTGTCCTTATTGCAGGGAAGTGCGTGAGAGCTATCTCGCGCCACGGCTGGCGGAGCAGCGGCAACGGCCAGCGCCGCAGTACCTGCTGCGCGAGGTCGACATCACGAGCCGCCGTCCGATCGGGCAGGTCGACGGACGCGCGGTCACCGAAGCGCAGTTCGCGGACCGCAACGGCGTGCGCCTCGTGCCGGTGCTGATCGCGTTCGACGCGCAGTGGCGGCCGCTCGGCCCGCCGCTGGTCGGGCTCGACCGGGCCGGTTTCTACGAGAGTTACCTCGAGCGCCTGATCGGTGACGCGCTGAGCGCGCGGGCGGGCCGCTGACGCCGCTGGTGACGCGACGTCTGCCGAACGGCAGGTCGGCCGACTCACCTCCGATCGTTCATGCGCTACCGTAACGAAACTCGCTCCAGGAGATGGATATGCGGCGTTCATGCATCGTTCTGACTCTCGGTCTGTTCTGCCTGCCGCTCGGAACGATGGCCCAGGTGGTGGTGAAGGAGGCAAGCACGTCTCCGGCCGTTTCACGTTTCGTCATGGGCACGCGGCTCGGCTACATCACCTGCAGCGACAAGTACCGGGCCTACCTCGAGAAATGGGAGCTGTACTCGCTCGTCACCGAGGGGCAGCGTGACCCGCAGGGCACGCCGCCGAGCGACGCCGATGTCTCCGACTGCGTGCACCAGACGGCACTGCGCGGAAACGCCCTTTACAAGGACGCACTGAAGGGCGCCACGACGCCCAAGGCGAAGTCCGCGTTCGGCGACTACATGGTGGCGTGGGACGCCGCGCTGAAGGGCATCCGCAAGCCCGAGCGCGAGACGGTCAAGCAGTTCCGCGAGCGCCAGAAAAAGGTCGAGGACCAGCTGAACGCCCAGCAGCAGAAGCTGGAAGCGGCGGTGCCCGGCACGTGAAACCGGGCGCGATCCTCGGCCAGCTCATCCTTGCACTTGCCGTCGTCGGCCCCGCAGCGGCGGCGCCCAGACCCTGCGCCGAGCCGAACGTCGTCGTCAGCGCGACGGATCCCGGTGATTTCGAAACGGGGTGTGATGGCGCTGCCGCAGCGGCGCGGTTCCTTGCGGCCAGCGGACTGCAGACACGCATTCCGATCGAAATCACCTTCGTCGATGTGATGCCCGATGTGGTTGCTGGCGCGCCAGCGGTGGGCTGCTACAACCGGGCCGACGAGCGGATCTACCTGCTGACCTACGCTCGCTGCAGCACGATGCCTATGTCTCACTCGATCCGGTCTACATCGGCGCCCAGTCCTACCGGCACTTCATGAAGCCCGACGCCGGGCGCCCGTTAATCGCGCGCGCCCTGGACGGGAAAGTGCTGGTGGACGAGTCGCGTTGAGGGGGCCCTAGGGGCAGCTACGCCGGACGGCAAACCCGGCAAAATCCGCCCTTCGGAAGCGTGGCCGAGCGGTTTAAGGCACCGGTCTTGAAAACCGGCAAGGGTTCACGCCCTTCGTGAGTTCGAATCTCACCGCTTCCGCCACCCGCACCTCGGGCGCACCGCGGCGGGTCGTCTGGCAAAGCGGGCTGGTACGACGGACGCCGCCCCGAGCACCGCATATCGCGCCCCAAAAAAAGAACCCGCCAAAGCGGCGGGTCCACGAAGCGATCAGGAGCGGACTGCTACTTCCGCCGGCGGCGCACCAGAGCAAGGCCGGCCAGACTGAGACCCGCCAACGCCAGCGATCCGGGCTCCGGAACATTGCCGCCGTTGCCGCAGCCTTCCGGACGCGTCGAGCAGCCGGGATCCAGAATGGCGGCCGTGACGAAGATGCCGTCCTCCGGCTGTCCGCCGAAGTTGCCGATCGGCGTCTTGACGAAGCTCGAGCCGTTCCAGGAAATGGAATACACGGCCCACGTGCCTTCTTCGGTGACTATCGCCTGGCCGGCATAGGCCGCGAAGTCACTCGCAGATGATTTGACGACTTCGGTCGGGTAGCGCGCCGCATAGAAGCCGGCCAGCGGGTCCAGCGTCTGGGCAAAGTTAAGCGGCACAAAGCTCAACATTTCCGGCGTGTTGAAGACCAGGCCGAGGTCGGTGACGGTGCCGGTCGGGGAGATCGCCCGGACACGACCATCGCCTTCGGACAGCACGACAAGCGTGCCGGCGCCGATGGGTCCAAACGCCTGCGGCGTGAAGTCGAGGCCCTCAGTGTCATAACCCAAGCTCGCAATCTGAGTGGCCACGCCCGCACTGTTCACGCGGTAGACGAAACCGGCGAACGTGGCGACGATCATGTCGCCGCCGTAGTTGCCATACGGGTCGAAAGCGATGCTGCGGACTCCGCCTGTCAGTCCGGTCACGAATGGCGTGGCCGCCGTCGCGGTCGTCGCGCCATTGGCATAGGTCCAGACCGTGCCGTAAGTCTGCGAGCCGGCGAAGACGTCGCGCGAGGCGAAGCCCCCGAGCCCCAATGAACTGGAAACATAGATTTCGCCGGCACTGCCGGAAGTGATCGGCAGCGGCGCGCCGAACGCCGTCGCGTTGTTGCCGTTGAGGTCGGTCTGGTAGAGCTGGTTGTTGTAGTAAATCGAGCCGACGAACTTGTTGCCGGCGAAAGAAAACCCGATCGCGGAGCTGCTACCCACCGCGTTGATCAGTTCCGACGTTGTCACGAAGGGGTTGAAAGTCGGGGCTGCAACTGCGGCCTGGCCAAGCAGGGCGCAGATGGCGCCGGCAACTGCTGCGATCAAGCGTTGAAGGTTCATTTCTGGCTCCTGATTCGTCCCGCAACAAGAACTGGATTCTTCGATCGGTGACCACCGTGGCATCGGGTGCCGAGGTGGCCTCGAGCGGCTCATCCCGTGCCCGTCGACGCATCGAAACCGCACGCTGCGTCGGACGAGTTCCCAAGCTTCACGCTGTCACGCCCTGCGGATGCCAGGGTCGTGGCAGGCCTTAGCAAGAAGAAAGCCAGAACGCGGCGGCGCCTCGCGAGGGACGATCAAACTCAAGAAATTCATCAAGTTACGTCGCGCCTTGCGATGGGCGCGCAGGCGATTGATCAGGGCGAAGCTGCCGGATGTAAGAATGCTCGACGCAAACGAGGGTGGTCCTGGTGCCGTGCAATGCGATGGAGTGTCAAAGGGGATCAAGGGAGGGACGGGAGTTGGCGACGGGTACAGCCTCGCGGTCAGTGTGGTCTTCGTGAGCGGTTCGGCATTGCTCCGCTGCAGTAGCGCACCGGCGTCGATGAAGCCGGCCGACCGGATCGGCCGTGGCCCATTGTCATCGCGCTACGTCCGACGTTCCGTCGGTCTGTCCAGAGTGCAATGACCGCGCGCCTTGCCCTTCGCGGAATCTCCAAGCGTTTCGGCGAGACGATTGCCAACGATTCCATCTCGCTCGAGGTGATGCCGGGGGAGATCGTCGCCGTGCTCGGCGAGAACGGTGCCGGCAAGAGCACGCTGATGAAGATCATCTATGGCGTCGTGCGTCCGGATCAGGGGCGGATCCTCGTCGACGGGCGTGAAGTCGTCATCGACAGCCCTGCGCGTGCGCGTGCGCTGGGCATCTCGATGGTGTTCCAGCATTTCGTGCTGTTCGACTCCCTGACTCTGGCGGAGAACGTCGCGCTGGGTGTTCCTGATCGGCCGCTGGCCGAGGTCACGGCCCGCATGCTCCAGCTCGCCCATCGCTACGACCTCGACGTCGATCCAGCGAAGCGTGTGCACGATCTCTCGGTCGGCGAGCGCCAGCGGGTCGAGATCCTGCGCGCGCTTATGACGGCGCCGCGCCTGCTGATCCTCGACGAGCCGACGTCGGTGCTGAAGCCGCAGGCGATCGAGCGGCTGTTTGCCACGCTCTCGCAGCTGGCGTCCGATGGCGTCAGCGTCCTCTTCATCAGCCACAAGCTCGACGAGATCCGCCGTGTCACGCACCGCTGCGTGGTGCTGCGCGGCGGCCGCCTCGTGGCCAGCGTCGATCCGCGGCAGGAAAGCGAAGCGAGCCTCGCGCGCTTGATGATCGGTGCCGATCCGCCGGCCATCGCCGCGCACGAATCGCCGCCGGGCGCGGTGGCGCTCTCGGTCAGCGGGCTGGATACGACGCACGCGGCGGAGCGGCAGAACTGGCTGCACGGTATCGATCTCGATGTGCACAGCGGTGAAATCGTGGGCATCGCCGGCGTGTCGGGCAACGGCCAGGCGGCGTTGATGGCGGCACTCTCGGGAGAGTGGACCGATGTGAAGGGATCGATCCGCCTGTTCGGCGCGGAAGTGGTGCGCCTGGCGACGCGGCCGCGGCGTGCGCTTGGCCTGCGCTATGTGCCGGAAGAGCGGCTCGGGCATGCCGCGGTCACGGCGCTGTCGCTGCAGGACAACGTCGTGCTGACGCGCGATGAGCTGCGCGCGCGCGGATTCGTGCATGCGGCCGCGTCTCGCCGCCTGGCGGCCACGTTGATCGAGCGCTTCGGCGTGAAGGCGACCGGCCCGGCCGCGGCGGCCGGCAGCCTTTCCGGCGGCAACCTGCAGAAGTTCATCGTCGGCCGCGAAATCGAGGCGCAGCCGCGCGTGCTGCTCGTCAATCAGCCGACCTGGGGCGTGGATGTCGGCGCGGCCGCGACGATTCGCAACGAGCTGATCGCGCTGCGCAAGGCTGGGTGTGCGGTCCTCGTCGTCTCAGAGGACCTCGACGAACTGTTCGAGCTGAGTGACCGGCTGTTCGTGATGTCGAAGGGACGGCTTTCACCCGGCGTGCGGCCGGGCGAAATCAGTGTTCAGGACATCGGCCGCTGGATGTCGGGCTTGTGGCCGCAGCCGGAGGTCGCATGACGGCCGGGTGGGCGCTGGTGCCGCGCGACGAGCCGACACGCGCGATGCAGTGGATCTCGCCGCTGCTCGCCATCGCGCTCACGCTGATCGCCGGGGCGCTGCTGTTCGCGGCGATGGGCCAGCATCCGCTGCAGGGGCTGAAGGTTTTTCTGTGGGATCCGCTCGCGACGCAGCGCGGCTGGTCGGAGGTCGGCCTGAAGGCGACGCCGCTGATCCTGTGTGCAGCCGGACTCGCCGTGTGCTTCCGGGCGAACGTCTGGAACATCGGTGCGGAAGGGCAGCTCATCGCCGGCGCCATCGCCGGCGGTGGCATCGCGCTGCTCGCCACGCGCGAGAGCACCCGCATCATCGTGCCTGCGATCATCCTCGCCGCCGCCCTCGGCGGTGCGGCGTGGGCGTCGATCACCGCGTGGCTGCGCGATCGCTACAACGCGAACGAGATCCTGGTCAGCCTGATGCTTGTCTACGTCGCGCAGTTGCTCCTCGCATGGCTGGTGCACGGTGCATGGAAGGATCCGGAAGGCTTCGGGTTCCCGCAGTCGAGGCTGTTCGAGGCTGCGGCGCGCATGCCGATCGTGCTGCCGGGAACGCGGCTCAACGTCGGTTTCATCCTCGCGCTCGCTGCGGTCGGCGCGCTGTGGCTGCTGCTGGGTCGGATGGTCATCGGGTTCCAGCTCAAGGTGGCCGGTCTGGCACCGCTGGCCGCGCGCTACGCCGGTTTCTCGGAGCGTCGGCTGGTGTGGTTCGCATTGCTGCTGTCGGGTGCGCTCGCCGGCGTTGCGGGCGGCATCGAGGCGGCCGGCCCGGTCGGGCAGCTGACGCCGACGATCTCGCCGGGATACGGCTTCGCGGCAATCATCGTGGCTTTCGTCGGGCGCCTGCATCCGCTCGGCATCGTGTTTGCCTCGTTCGTGATGGCGCTGTTCTACATCGGCGGCGAACTCGCGCAGTCGCGCCTCGGACTTCCGTCCGCACTCACGGGCGTCTACCAGGGCCTGCTGCTGTTCTTCCTGCTCGCCTGTGACACGCTGATCGCCTACCGCGTCGTCCGACGCGGCGCGAGGGTGGTGACGCCGTGAACGAGATCGCGGCGCTGATCGCGTCGACGCTGTCCGCCGGCACGCCGCTGCTGCTCGCGGCCACCGGCATCGTCGTCAGCGAAAAGAGCGGTGTCGTCAATCTCGGCATCGAGGGCATCATGCTGGTCGCCGCTGTCGCCGGCTTCGGTGCCGCGCATGCGAGCGGTGTCCCGGAACTCGGCTTTGTAGCCGGCGCCGTTGCCGGTGCCGCGCTGGCGCTGCTGTTCGCCGCGCTCACGCTCGGCCTGCTGACCAACCAGTACGCGACCGGTTTGGCGCTGGCGCTCTTCGGTGGCGGCATTTCGGCATTCCTCGGGCAGCGACTGCAGGGCGAGAGCCTGGCGGCGCGCACGGCCGACGGCATTCCGTGGCTGCGCGAGCTGCCGCTGATCGGACCGGCACTTTTCGCACAGCACTGGCTCGTCTATTTGGCGCTGCTGCTGGTTGTCGCGGTGGCGTGGTTTCTGCACCGGACACGCGGCGGCCTCGTGCTGCGCGCCGTGGGCGAGTCCCCCGAAGCCGCGCATGCGCTGGGCGTGCCGGTGCGGCGCATCCGCACGCTGGCGCTGGTCTTCGGCGGCGCCTGCGCCGGACTCGCGGGAGCGTTTCTGTCGGTGATCTACACGCCGCTGTGGTCCGAAGGCATGGTCGCAGGGCGCGGCTGGATTGCGCTGGCCCTGGTGGTGTTCGCGACTTGGCGGCCGGGACGGGTGCTGCTCGGCGCGTACCTTTTCGGCGGTGTGACGATGCTGCAGTTCTACCTGCAAGGCAAGGGTGTGGACGTGCCAAGCCAGTTGCTGGCGATGACGCCCTACGTGGCGACGATTGCCGTACTGGCGCTGATCTCACGCAACGCGCGCTGGATCCGGATCAACATGCCGGCCTCTCTCGGCAAGACTTTCAGTCCGAACGCATGATCTGCGCGCCGCCGGTCGTTTCGTTGTCTCGCGACGATGTTGGGCCTGTTGCCTGTTTGACACGACCAGGGTTTACCGAGGCAAGTTTGGAGTAAGAATGGCGGCGCATCGTGCGCCGTCGCGACTCTCGGGAGGGGTCGGCTCATGGCCGAGCACCACACGAACCACAAGGCCTCGCCGGCGCTGATCGTCGCCGCGCTGGGCGTCGTGTACGGTGACATCGGCACCAGCCCCCTGTACGCCTTTCGCGAAAGCATCGGCGGAGATCACGGCGCGGGCGTAGCCAACACGCTCGGCGTGCTGTCCCTGATCTTCTGGGCAATCACGCTGGTCGTGTCGGTCAAGTATGTGCTGATCGTGCTGCGGGCCAACAACGGAGGTGAGGGCGGCATCCTGGCACTGCTCGCGCTCGTGCTGCGCCAGATGCCGGCCGCTGCGCGGCTGACCGGCAGCGCGATTGCGCTCGGCCTGCTCGGAGCCGCGATGTTCTACGGCGACAGCGTGATCACGCCGGCGATCTCCGTGTTGTCGGCGATCGAAGGCCTCGAGGTCATCTCCCCTCACTTCACTTCCATGGTCATTCCGCTGACGCTCGTCGTGCTGGTGACGCTGTTCGCGGTGCAGCGGTTTGGAACCGCGCGCGTCGGCAGCGTATTCGGCCCCGTCATGCTGGTCTGGTTCGTGGTGCTCGGAATGCTCGGCGCGGTCCAGATCGCGCGCGAGCCGGGCGTGCTGCTGGCGATCGATCCCGTCTATGCGATCGAGTTTCTGATGCTGCACCCGGCCATGACGTTCCTGGTCTTTGCATCGGTCTTCCTTGCGGTCACCGGCGGTGAGGCGCTGTACGCCGACATGGGCCATTTTGGCCGCGCGCCGATCCAGGTGGCGTGGTTCTGGCTCGTGATGCCGTGTCTGGTGCTGAACTACTTCGGCCAGGGCAGCCTGGTGATCGCGTCACCCGAGGCCGTGAAGAACCCGTTCTTCCTGCTTGCGCCGCCGGCGCTGCAGTTCCCGCTGGTCCTGCTGGCGACCGCGGCCACCGTCATTGCGTCCCAGGCAGTGATCTCCGGTGCGTTCTCGATCACGAGCCAGGCCATCAAACTCGGTTACCTGCCGCGGGTGTCGATACTGTTCACCTCCGAAACGGCGGCCGGCCAGATCTATGTGCCGGCAGTGAACTGGCTGCTGCTGGCGCTCGTGGTGCTTCTGGTCGTGGCATTCGGCACGTCGTCGAACCTGGCGGCGGCCTACGGCATCGCAGTGTCCAGCACGATGGTCATCACGACACTGGGCGTCATGGTCGTGGCGCGTCATCGCTGGGACTGGGCGCCATGGAAGCTCGTCGTCGTGCTGGTGCCGCTGCTGCTGCTCGATGTGATGTTCCTCCTGGCCAATACCGCGAAGATCACGCATGGGGGCTGGTTCCCGCTGGTGTTCGGCGCCCTGGTGTTCTTTCTCTTCGCCACGTGGAAGCGCGGGCGGCAGCTGGTCAAGGCCGAGCGCGCGCGCGGTGGCATTGCGCTGGAGCCCTTCCTGAAGAGCCTCGCGGAGTTTCCGCCGCAGCGCGTCGAAGGCACCGCGGTGTTCATGTCCGGCGGCGTCGACGAGGTGCCGCATTCGCTGCTGCACAACCTCAAGCACAACCGCGTGCTGCATGAGCGCGTGATCTTTCTGACGGCCGTGCCGCAGGACATCCCGCGCGTCGAACCGGAATACGCCGCCGAAGTGCGCGATCTGGGAACCGGCTGCTTCTACGTGAAGGTCTACCTCGGCTTCAAGGACTCCTACGACATCGCCGACATCGCAAAGACACTGGCGCGACATTTCGATTTCGTGATCGACGTCGAGGCGACGTCGTTCTTCCTTTCGCGCGAGACCGTGCTGAGCGGGCGTCCGGGCGGCATGGCCGACTGGCGTGAGCGCCTGTTCGGCTGGATGATGCACAACGCGCAGCCGGCATCGGATTTCTTCCGCATCCCGCCGAACCGCGTGATCGAGATCGGCACTCAGATCGTCATCTGAGGCCTCGCTGCACCGGCGGCCGCTGCGCCGGCTCCTACCCGCGACTGCTCTCGCGTCGCACACGCCCTCACCGCGCCGCGCGCGGCTGCACGATCGGCATCTCCTGCCAGGCGGCCAGCGTGGCTTCGAGGCGACGATGTTCGAAGAGTCGGCGCGCGTAGCCGCGTTCGGACGCTGCGCCCTTGGCCCGCGCCAGCGGGACCAGCGCCGCGATCTCGGCGGCGGTCCAGCCCTGCAGCGGAAGGGCGGCGTAGAGCGGCGCCAGCCGCGTCCAGGCGTCGCGCTCGTTGCGCGCGAGCCCGCGCAGGGAGGCGAGGCCGCAGCGTCGCATCGCCGCTTCGACGATGCCGTCGTCGTCCGCATGCTCCAGATGGCGCGTGACGCCCGCTCGGGCGGCACTGATGCGCAGGCCGATCCGTACCGGCAGCAGCAGCGGTGCCGCATCGCCCGGATCGAAGTCGAATATCAGGTGATGCCGGGCGAGCTGCCGCAGCACGGCCGGTGACGAGCGATAGCCGCTCCGACGCTGCTGTCGCTGCGCTTCGGCGTTCGCCAGCC
The DNA here is from genome assembly GCA_035429805.1 of Burkholderiaceae bacterium. GTDB lineage: Bacteria > Pseudomonadota > Gammaproteobacteria > Burkholderiales > Burkholderiaceae_F > JALORV01. Next base: position 22,274 of record DAOMFL010000024.1, on the reverse strand, counting down.
GCACTGCGGCGAGCGCCCGCGGGCGGAAGCCCAGCTTGAAATAGAACCACCACGCGCCGGACTCGATGCCTTCGTCGTTGTCCTGGCCGAGCTGATAAGGCTCGATGCTGAACGACGTGGCACCGCCGAATGCGCGCAGCGTGGCGAGCAGGCGCCCGAAGACCATGGCCGACTCGCCGCCGCGGAACGTCTCGAAGGTGTTGAACGACACCGCCGCCGTGCGCCCGAGGAAATCGGCCTGGTGATAGCCGACCGGCACGCCGTTCCTCAGCGTGAGGCCGCCATAGATGGCCGGCAGCGCTGCGCGCCTTTCGGGCTGCATGCCGATCAGAGCGAACGCCAGCGCGCCGTCATCGGTGCAGAGCCACACGTCATCCTCGTTGCCGTAAGCAAACGCGTCGAGGTCGCGGCAACGGGAGATCATTGCCGCGCGCGCGAGGTCGATCAGCGTCTGCGCGTCGCGCGCCGGCACGCGACGGATCGAGCGGGGCGGGCGTGCGATCTCGCGCCGCAGGTCCGGTCGAGCGTGGTGCAGCGAGCCGGTCTGCCACGCGCGTGGCCCGCCGGCGTACAGCGCGCTGGTGCGCTCCGGGGTTCCCTTGCCGGGAAGCAGCTCGCAACTCGGGTTGATGAGGTCGTAAAAGGCTTCCCGTGCGAAGCCGTCGCCGGCCATCGCGGCGATGCGGTCCAGCAGGTACGTCGCGTCGGTGCGCGTTCCGCGAACCGCATCCAGCGCCGCATAGCCGGGCAGGTGGGATTCGCGCAGCGCGAAGCCTTCCAGCGCTCCCATCAGGGCCGGCAGGCTCTTGGCGATCGATTCGCCGGCGATGGTGTCGCTGCGATCCAGACGCAGCGCGTCCGGCCAGCGTCGCGAGATCCAGTGCGCGGAGGGGTAGAAGAAGGGATAGCCCATCACGGTGCCGGCGATGCCGCTGTCTGCGAGCGCGTCACGGTGTGCACGCAGGTCGGTGCGCCGCTCAAAGCCGGTCAGCAGGCGTTCGACCGCGCGCAGCAGGGCGGGGCTGTCGGGGCAGGCGCGCATGAAGCACAGCACCTCGTGCAGCCGTCGCACCTGTCCGGCCGTGCGCAGGCGCGCGCGCACAAGGTGTCGTAAAGCGGCGAGCTTCGTCTGCGTCACGGCGGGGCGGAAGTCCTCGCGATGGCGTTCAAGGCTGGCGAGGGCGCGTGCTGCGGTCGACATGGACGATCCGTCGTCGGGGACGCGCGAGTTTGGCACGGCGGCCCGGGCTTCAGCCGGTTTCGTGCGCAGGCGGCGGCGGGTCCGGTGCGTAGAATTCCGCACTTCCCGTTCCGCCCGAAACTTTCCGGAGAAGAACAGAATGAACCGGACCCTGTCCCTGCTGTCCGCCGTGACTGCTGCCGCTGTGCTCGCCGCGTGCGGCAAGCCCGAGCCCGCCGCCCCGAAGGTCGAGCCGGCCCAGCCTGCGCAGCAGACCGCAGCGGCGAGGTCCGAGCCGCTGAAGGTCGGATTCGTCTATGTGAGCCCGATCGGCGATGCCGGCTGGACCTCGCAGCACAACGCCGGCCGCATCGCGATGGAAAAGGCGCTCGGCGACAAGGTGAAGACCTCCTACGTGGAAAAAGTGCCGGAAGGTGCAGATGCCGAGCGCGTGATCCGCGACCTTGCGCAGCAGGGCAACGCGCTCATCTTCACGACATCGTTCGGCTTCATGAACCCGACGCTCAAGGTGGCCGAGGAGTTTCCGAACACGAAGTTCGAGCACGCGACCGGCTACAAGACCGCGGCCAACGTCAACACCTACAACGCGCGCTTCTACGAGGGCCGGTATCTCGCCGGTCTGGTGGCCGGGAAGATGAGCAAGACCGGCACGCTCGGTTACGTCGCCGCGTTTCCGATTCCGGAAGTGCTCCAGGGCATCAACGCGTTCACGCTGGGCGCGCGCTCGGTGAACCCGAAGGCGCAGGTGCGCGTCGTCTGGGTCAACAGCTGGTACGACCCGGGCAAGGAGCGCGATGCGGCCATCACGCTGATGGCGCAGGGCGCCGACGTCGTCACGCACCACACCGACTCGACCGCGACCGTTGCGGCGGCGGAGGAGAAGGGCAAGATGGCGATCGCCTATCACTCCGACATGCGCAAGTTCGGCCCGAACGCGCAGCTTGCTGCGGTCACGCACCACTGGGGCGACTACTACACGGCGCGCGCCAAGGCCGTGATGGACGGAACCTGGTCCGTCAAGCCGGTATGGGGTGGCATCAAGGAGGGTTTCATCAAGCTCGAGGGCCTGTCGGACAAGTTACCGAAGGAGCTCGTCGACGCAGTGAAGAAGCGCGAGGACGAGATCCGCGGCGGCACGTTTCACCCGTTCACCGGGCCGATCCAGACCAGCGAGGGCAAGGAAGTCATCGCCAGCGGCACGCTGACCGACGAGCAGCTGGGCAAGATGGATTACTACGTCGCCGGCGTCGTCGGCAAGGTGCCGAGCGGCAAGTAATGCGTTTGAAGCGGCGTGCCGTTCAGCGCGCGACGAGCAGTATCCACGCCGTTCCGACCGTCAGGAAGATCGCCGCGAAGTACAGCGTCACGATCAGCCCCAGCCGGTACAGCTCGGCCTGCTTCAGGTAGTTGCTGCCGACGAAGATGACGTTCTGGCTTCCGCCCTGCGGCGTCAGCACCGAGAAATAGCTGCTCGCGAACATCAGCGCGAATGCCATCAGCGGCGCGGGCACGCCGCCGCGCACGCCGACGTCGAGGAAGACCGCCAGCAGTGCCAGCACCTGCGACGACTGGCTGACGAACATGTAGTGGATCGCGACGTACAGCAGCACCAGCGTCAGATAGGTCAGGGGCCACGACAGCCCGCCCATGTGCTCTGCCAGGCGCTGGCCCGCGTAGCTCATGAAGCCGAGTTCGTTGAGCTGCCCGCTCATCGCGAACAGCACGGCCAGCCACAGGAATGTGGCGAGCGTGTCGCCCTGGGTGGCGATATCGTCGGCCGTCAGCACGTTGGCGAACAGCAACAGGCCGAGACCACCGAACGCGATGCTGGTGACGTTCAGGTTCAGCCTGTCGCCCAGCACCCACCCCGTCACCATCAGCACGAAGACGATCGCCGTGATCCATTCCTCGCGCGACAACGGTCCGAGTTCGCCGAGGGCCTTGCGCGCAGCGACCGGCGCCTCCGGAGTGTCGCCGACGCCGGGCGGAAAGAGCCACGCGATCACGAGCGGCAGCAGCGCGATCGCGGTCAGCGCGGGCACTGACGCGGTGAGCAGCCAGCGGCCGAAGTTGACCTCGACGCCGAAGTCGCGCACGACCTGGATCGCGATCGGATTGGCGGAGGTCGCGGTCATCCACAGCGCCGACGACACCGCCAGGCTCGCCATCGAGCAGAACATCAAATAGCCGCCGAGGCGGCGGCCCTGCTCGTCGTCGGGCCGCGAGCCGGAGCCCTGCGCCACCGACAGCACGATTGGAAACAGCACTCCGCCGCGCGCGGTGTTGCTCGGGAAGGCCGGCGCAATCAGTGTATCGGTCAGAACCACGCTGTAGGCGAGCCCGCGTGCCGACTTGCCGAATCGGCTCACCATGAAGAGGCTGATGCGCCGCCCGAGGCCGGACTTCACGACCGCCTGCGCGACGAGGAACGCGATCACGACCAGCAGCACGCTCGCGTTGGCAAAGCCGCTGAACGCCTTCGCGGCCGGCAGCGTGCCCGACAGCACGACAGCGGCCGCCGCCAGCGTCGTCGAGGTGAGGAGCGGGAACGAGCCCAGCAGCACCGCCGAAATCGACGCGACGAAGATCGCGAATAGATGCCACGCTTCCGCCGTCAGGCCCTGCGGGATCGGCACGAACCAGATGCCGATTGCGACCAGGAACGGCAGGATGCGGCGCGTCAGCAGGCGGACCTTGCTCATGGCTTGCGATCTCCGCGATCGACCCGCACGCGGCCGGCGAGTCGCTCGGACTGTCCCTGCACCGTGCCGTCCTCGGTCTGCAGCACGTATCTCCAGCCGAACTCGAAGTTGCCGGTCGCGCCGGCGAAGCGCCCGGTGCCGCCGACGATCGTGCCGACGATGCGCTTGCCCGTGTCGGTGCCTTCGCCCTGCAGTTCGCTGAAGATCTGATCGCCGCGCTCGTCCGTCCAGAGACAGCGGCCCACCATGCCGGTGGCGCTGTCGTTCAGCACGACCGCCACCGCGCGGAAGCCGGCGCCGGGACGCGTCGCGCCCTCGAGCACCAGCGATCCGCTCAGGTACGTGATAGAGGCCTGGCGTTCGTTGCCGAGCCGGATCACGTGCCGATCACCCGCGGCCGTCCAGGTGCCGCGGAATTCGCGCCAGCCATCGGTGGCCGATGTTGTGTCGGAAGCTGACGGCGCGGGGCTGCAGCCTGTCGCGAGCAGCGTGACGGCAACGATCAGTCCGTCGAGCGCGTGGGCCTTGATCTTCATCGAGTCGTTACCGTTGTCCCGGTCGGCAGAACCAACGTCGTACCGTCTGCGGGCGGGTTACTTCGGCGTGATCCTGGAAATCTTGTTGCCCTGCACGCCGACCCCGGCCATCAGCCCCTTCTGGCCGAAGATGAAGGCGTAGATGTCGTCCTTCATTGTCGTCGTCGTGGTGCTCTTCGCCTTGCCTTCGTCCATCACGACGACTGACGGACCGACGCCGACCTCGAAGCCCTGCGCAGCGTCGAGCTGCTTCACCGCCGCGTCGTTCATGAAGAACATCGCGTAACCGTAGGTCTGCGCACCGATCTGCAGGCCGGTCGACACGCCGGCCGTGCTGTAGTAACCGACCGCCTTGCCGCCCTTGAGCAGGGCCCCTTCGCCGTACTGGCCACCAATGCCAACCCCGGCCTTGGTGACCTTCGGGAACACCAGTACCGCGGTGGCTTTTGCCCCGATGGCCTTGGCCGCAGGGACCTTGGCGTAGAGGCTCTGCAGCGCCTTGTTCGCTTCGCTGCTCAGTTCGGCGGCCGATGCCGCCATGGCGCGCGTGGCAGGGAGCGCGAAGCAGGCCGCCGCAGCAAGGACAGCCAAGGTACGCATCGCCCTGGCACGGCACAGGATGAGTTCCATGATGACTCCGATGATGAAAGCGTGCGGCAGGCTCCCGGGATCGTACGCCGTGCGCGCAGTTGGCCCGACCACCATCTGAAGTCGCGGGAGCCCGTGGCGGCTTCCTCCCTGACTTCGCGCAGGTCCAGCCGACGCTCGCCTGCCTCGTCTGACAACGCGCAGTTCCCCTGATACCCTAACCGCCGATCAGCTTCGTTGACTTTCCGCAACGCGCGGACGGAGCCGGCCGGCGTCCTGGGCGGACGCGGGTACAAGATTGCTCACTCGGTTGACCAAACTCGTCCCAAGCCGTCGCCGGAGGCCTCGATGAAACTGGGTAAGGAAGCCGCAAGCGATCAAGTACCCGCAGCGCGACCCGCTCCCGCGAATCTGCTCGAAGTGCTGATCCGTGCCGGGTTGATCCTGGCTCTGGCAGTGCTCTGCTACCAGATCTTTTCGCCGTTCCTGACGCTGATGGTCTGGGCGGTGATCCTCGCCGTCGCGCTGTATCCCCTGCACAGGTGGATCGCCGTCAGGATGGGCGGCCGGCAGGGTCTGTCGGCGACGCTGCTGGTGCTGCTTGGCCTTGTGCTGATCATCGCGCCGACCGCCGTGCTGATGAGTTCGCTGGGCGATTCCGTCCGTCAGCTGGTCCACGACGTGCAGACGAATTCGCTGCAGTTTCCTGCCCCTCGTGACAGCGTCGCGCAATGGCCGGTCGTGGGTCCGAAGCTGCACGCGTTCTGGACGCGGGCCCATGAGGATCTGCCCGCACTCGTGCAAAGCATGCAGCCGAAGATCGGCGATCTGGCCAAGGCGGCGCTCGGCTTCGTCGCCAGCATCGGCGGAGGGCTGCTGCACTTCCTCGCCGCGCTGATCGTTGCCGGCATCCTGATGGCGTTCGGGACTGCCGGGAGCCGTAGCGCACGCGCGATCTTCGTTCGCATTGCCGGTCCGGAACGCGGCGCCGAGTTCGCCAAACTCGCGACGGCGACGATCCGCGCCGTGGCCCAGGGTGTCATCGGAGTCGCCTTCATCCAGGCGATCATGGTCGGCCTGTGCCTGCTGCTCGCGGGCATCCCCTGGGCGGGAGTGCTGTCGATGATCGTTCTGGTGCTCGCCATCGCGCAGTTGCCGGCTGTGCTGGTTACGCTGCCGGTGATCGCCTACCTCTGGACCGCCGGCGACTACGCGACGGGTCCAGCGGTGCTCTACACCGTGCTGCTGCTCGTGGCTGGGCTGGCCGACAATGTGCTGAAGCCGCTGATGCTCGGACACGGCGTCGATGCGCCGATGCCCGTCGTGCTGATCGGTGCGCTCGGCGGGATGGCGGCTGCGGGCATCCTCGGCATGTTCGTCGGCGCCACGTTGCTGACGCTGGGCTACCAGCTGTTCATGGGGTGGGTCGCAGCGAAGTCGGAGCCGAACAGTCCCGGGGCGTCGCCATCGGAGTAATTGCAGCAAGGCGGCATGCTGCTCGTTCCGGACGCGGACCCGCCGCGCGTCCGGGCGCGTCTCAGATGTGCAAGGCTGCCAGCAGCCCGAGCACGGCGCCGAGGCCGGCAACACCGTACATCGCGTACTGCAGCCAGCTGCGTCGCGTGAGCAGCGCGATTGCCGCCATCGCGATTGCAATCTGCAGCGCGGTGGTCGCCTGCGCCCAGCGGTGGTGCTGGTGCATCTCGCCCTCGGAGCGCTGATCCCACTCCTTCGCTTCGGCCTCGAGTTTCTGTGCGGCCGCCTGGATCTCGGCCTTCTCGCCCTTGTAGCGCTCTGCTTCGGCACGGAACTGTTCGGCCTTCTCCGCGCCGGCGAGATTCGCGCCGAGTTCGGCGAGGTTCTGCTTGCTGCTCTTGGCCTGGTAGTAATTCCACTGGTTGGACGCTTCGGTCTTCTTGATCGCGGCGTTGTTCTTGTAGATCGATGCATTCGCCTGCGTCGCGCCGCCCTGGTAGGCGAACAGCGCGCCGACCGTGGCCAGGATCGCCGTCGTCACCGCGATGCGCCCGGAAAAGCTGTCCGCCTTTCCGTGCGCCGCGGGCGCGTGCTCACCGTGCGCGGCGTGCTCGAGCTCGTGGTCATGCGGTCCGTGGACGTGGAAGTGCGTTCCTGACATTGAAGCGTTCCTCTGATTCAGTGTTGAATTTGGTTCTGCGCCAGATCGCGGCGGGGCGGCATGTTAGCCGGATTGCGAAGCTGGAATAGCTGCGATAAGCGCCCGCCCGCGCAGCGATCTTTCAATAAAAAAGCCCGCGCCGGGCGCGGGCCTTCAATCAGCGAGTCCGACTCAGTGCACGACGGTGCCGCCGCGCGCGGCGCCCTGTTTACGGCCTGCCGTCCGCTTTGCCGGGGCCTTGCGCGCCGTGCGCTTCCGCAGCGACAGGTCCAGCTTGCTGCGCAGCAGATCGACCATCGCGCGCTGCTCTTTGGTCGGCTTGAACTCCGTGAGCCTGGGATCGGACATCAGTCGCTCGACCAGTGCCACCAATCGCTCGCGGTCGGCCTGCGACGCCAGCAGCTTCGGCAGCGTTGCGAGCGCCTGCTCGGGCGCGTTGCGGACGATCACTTCCTGCGTGCCGCGCACCCGGTGCCACTCGGCCGGTTCGACGTCGGGCAGCAGCTCGGCGTAGTCGGCGCGCATCTCCTCCTTCAGCTGCAGCCGGTAGAGCGGCAGCGGCTCGCCGTGCCGCGCCAGCAGGTAGCCGAGGCGTGCAAGCGCGGCCGCGTAGCCGCCGGTGTCCATCGATGCAAGTGCCCGGTCGACCAGTTCCTTGCCCGCCGCCGCTCGTGCATTGCTCTCCTCGGCCTCCGCGGCGACGTCCTCCATCATCGTCAGCGCGAACATCGAGCCAAAGGTCTGGAAAAACATGGCTTCACTGGTGGCGTCGCGCACCGCCCGGTAGTAGTCGAGTCCGGCGCTGATCAGCTCCGACATCGCCTGCTCGGAACGGCGCGGAACGGAATCCGACGCGAGTTCGGCACGCTGGTCGCGCACCATCTCTGCCGTGGGGCCGAGCCAGGCGAGCCACGGATTGAGGTCGGACAGCATCCAGCGCTCCGCGCGCAGCGGATGCAGCTCGCGCGAGAGGCGAGCGGTTGCCTCGTTCGACGTCGACTGCACCCAGGGCCGCGCAAACAGCTCATAGGCCGTCTGGTTGAAGTCCGACACCTTCTCGACGGCCTCGAACGCGAACTCGTCGCGGCGCTTGAAGCGGTTCAGCTGCGCGACGATCTCCTCCAGGCGACGTTCCTGGAACTCGACTTCGTACTCGGGCTTGCCGCCCTTGCCGGCCTTCTCCCGGATCGCCATGCCGTACAGGCCTGGCGGCAGCGCCTCGATCGACTTCAGCACCGAGACGATCTGCGCGTGCTCCTTCTTCGCAACCGAGCCCGAGACGAAGATGCCGAGGTGCCCGGCGCTCTCGTGCAGCAGGCCGACGATGACCTGGCCACGCGCCTTGATCTCGTCGGTCGAGCCGTAAACATCGGCGACCCAGTTGAAGGCCTGCTGCGGCGGCGTGATGTTGTCGCCCATCGACGCGAACAGAATGATCGGCGAGCGGATCTCGCGCAGGTCGAACACCTTGCCGGCGCCGGCTGCCGTGCCACCGGTCCACAGCTTGTTGCCGACGAAGAGATTCTGCGTGATCCACTCGATCTCTTCGCGGTTCATCAGGTAAAAGCCGCCCCACCAGCGCTCGAACTCGAGGAACCGCGGCACTTCGGTATCGACGTTCCGGTACACGTTGTAGTACTTGTCCCAGTACGTGTTGGCCGGGTTCAGGTTCTCGAAGTTCTGCACCAGGTAGGCGCCGTCGAAGACGCCGGCTCCTAGGTCGGATGACAGCGACGCGAGCCAGGTGCCGCCGAGCATGCCGCCGGCGTAGCGCATCGGGTTGTCGCTTGGGCCGTCCTGCCAGGCACCGCCCCAGTACGACATCGGCGCGCCGTTGATGACGATCGGTCCGGTGTCCTCGGGATGCGAGGCGGCCAGCATCATCGCGGCCCATCCGCCCTGGCAGTTGCCGACGATCGCCGGCTTCGGGCTCTTCGGATGCAGTGCGCGCACGTGCTCGACGAAGCGGCGCTCGGCCGCGCAGACATCGAGCAGCGTCTGGCCCGGCTCCGGCGTCGGGAAGAAGATGACGAAGTAGACCGGGTGACCTTCGCGCAGCGCGACGCCGACCTGCGAATCGTCCTTGAAGCCGCCGATGCCGGGGCCGTGTCCTGCCCGTGGATCGATGATCACGTAGGGCCGGCGCAGCGCGTCGACCTTGACTCCGGCCGGCGGCACGATCTTCACCAGCGCATAGTTCACGGGCCGCTCGAACGTGCGTGCGTCGAGCACCATGTCGTAGTCGAAGTGCAGCACCGGCGGCAGGCCGGCGCGTGTGTGCTCGAGGAACTGGTTGCCGCGCTGGCGCAGCGCGTCGAGGAACAGCACGCCGCGCTGCATCGAGTCCGTCAGGTAGTTGCCCCAGTCGCTGAAGAGGTCCAGCGGCGACCGCAACTCGAGCAGGCTCTCGACATGGTCCTCCCGCACCTTCTGCACGCGCGCCCTGTAGTGCTCGAGCGCCTTGCGCAGTCGCGTCTCATAGACCTGAGCGACTTTGGCGGAAACGTCCATCGCGGTCGCGACGTTCTTGCTCTTGTCCATGGAATCCTCCTTCGTTGCAGGCGGCGGCGTTGCGGCTTACGCCATGATGTGGACGCCGCCGTCCACGTAGACGGTTTCGCCGCTGAGGCGGCTGGCATAGTGGGTGGCGAGGTAAGCGCAGGTGTAGCCCACGTCCATGATGTCGACCAGTTCGCCGAGCGGGGCCTTCTGCGCCGCTTCGTTGAGGAGCAGGTCGAAGTCTTTCAGTCCAGATGCCGCGCGCGTTTTCAGCGGTCCCGGAGAAATCGGGTGCACGCGGATGCGTTGCGGCCCCAGCTCATAGGCGAGGTAGCGGCACGCGGCCTCGAGCGCGGCCTTGACCGGCCCCATGACGTTGTAGTTTGGCACCACGCGGTTGGCGCCGTAGTAACTCATCGCGAACATCGTGCCGCCGTCCTTCATCAGCGGCGCGGCGAGCCGCGCCATGCGGATGAACGAGTGACACGAGATGTCGATCGCCCTGGCGAAGCCGTCGGCGGAACAGTTGAGCAGCCCGCCCTGCAGGTCGTTCTTCGGTGCCCAGGCGATCGAGTGCACGAGGATGTCGAGCTCGCCCCATTCGCGGCGGATGGCCTCGAAGACGGCCTCGAGCTGGCCGGGCACGCCGACATCGAGCGGCAGGAAGAGCGGTGCTTCCAGTTCCGCGGCCAGTGGCTGCACGTAGGGCAGGGCCTTCTCGTTCAGGTAGGTGACGGCCACTTCCGCCCCGACCTCCCGGAACGCTTTCGCGCAACCCCATGCGATCGAACTGTCGTTGGCGATGCCGACAACCAGGGCCTTCCGGCCTTCGAGCACGGGCTGCGGAACGTGCGACGTCATGCACCCTCCATCAGCCGGCGAGCAGCCGTTCGGTGTGGCGCGCGATCATCAGTTCCTCGTTCGTCGGCAGGGTCCACGCGCCGACACGGCTCGCCGTCGTGCTGATGCGCGGGCCGCCGGCCGCGTTTGCCGCCGCATCGAGATCGACGCCCAGCCAGCGTGCGGCCGTGCACACCTGCGCGCGGATCTCCGGCGAGTTCTCGCCGACGCCCGCGGTGAATACGATCGCGTCGAGGCCGCCGAGTGCCGCCGCGAGCGAGCCGAGTTCGCGCGAGATGCGGTAGACGAAGAGGTCGATCGCGAGCTTTGCGCGCGGTTCGCCGCTCGCGAGCAGTGTGCGCATGTCGCTGGCGATGCCGGAGACCCCGAGCAGGCCGGACTGCTGGTACAGCAGCTTCTCCACGGCGCGCGCATCCATGCCGCGCTCATCGATCAGGTACAGCACGACGCCCGGATCGAGGTTGCCGGTGCGCGTGCCCATCGGCAGTCCGTCGACCGCGGTGAATCCCATCGTCGACGCCACGCTGCGCCCGCCCTGCAGCGCGCACATGCTGGCGCCATTGCCGAGGTGCAGCACCACGGTGCGCCCCTGCGCGGCCTGCGCGTCGACGCGCGGCAGCGCCGAGGCGATGTACTCGTAGGACAGCCCGTGGAAGCCGTAGCGGCGCACGCCCTCCTCGTGCAGCTCATAGGGCAGGGCGAACATCTGCGAGAGTTCCGGGTTGGTGCGGTGGAACGCCGTGTCGAAGCAGGCGACCTGCGGCACATCCGGCACGCGCTGCATCACTGCGCGGATCGCGGCGAGGTTATGCGGCTGGTGCAGCGGTGCCAGCGGCACGAACCGGTCCAGCGCTTCGAGCAGGGCAGCGTCGACGCGCACGGGCTGCGTATAGCGCATGCCGCCGTGCACGACCCGGTGGCCGACGCCGACGAGCTGCGCGCCGTCCGCGCGCTCGCGCAGGAAGGCGAACAGGTGCGCAAGCGCGCCGTCGTGCCCGAGCTTCGTGTTCTCCGGCCACGACTTTTCGCCGGCGGTTGCTCCGGCGGGATCCTTCGCGATGAAGTGCGGACGGTTGAACAGCCCCTCGATCTGCCCGCGCAGCCGCAAGACCAGTTCGCCGCCGCGGCGGAAGAAGACCGAGAACTTGACGCTCGACGAGCCGGCGTTCAGTACGACGATGGCCTGTCCAGGCATGGGCGTCTCAGGCCACGGCCCGCTTGAGTGCCTCGCGCCGCGCATAGGCCACCAGCACCGCGACGGCACACGAGGCGAGACGCGTGATCTCGGAGTCGGCGCGGCTGGTGAGGATGATCGGCACACGCGCGCCGAGCACGACGCCCGCCGCGTCGGCGCCGGCCAGGAACGACAGGCTCTTCGCCAGCATGTTGCCGGCCTCGAGGTCCGGCACGATCAGCACGTTGGCGCGCCCGGCGACAGGTGAATCGATCTTCTTGATCTCGGCGGCGGTCAGGCTGATCGCATTGTCGAGCGCGAGCGGGCCGTCGAGCACTGCGCCGGTGATCTGCTTACGGTCGGCCATCTTGCACAGGGCGGCCGCCTCGACCGTCGACGGCACCTTCGGATTCACCGTCTCCATCGCCGAGAGGATCGCTACCCGCACTTCGGCGAACTGCAGCGCATGCGCCAGATCGATCGCGTTCTGCACGATGTCGATCTTGTCCTCCAGCGTCGGCATGATGTTCACCGCCGCATCCGAAATGATCAGCGGTTCGTCGTAGGTCGGTACATCCATGACGAAGCAGTGGCTCACCCGGCGCGCCGTGCGCAGCCCGCCGTCGCGTTTCACGACGGCGCCCATCAGCTCATCGGTATGCAGACTGCCCTTCATGATCGCTTCGGCCTGGCCATTCAGCACCAGTTCGACGGCCTTGTCGGCGGCCGCGTGGCTGTGTGGGACGTCGACGATCGGGTAGGCCGAGATGTCGACGTCGGCCTTGCGAGCGGCTTCGCGGATGCGCTCCTGCGGGCCGATGAGGATCGGACTGATCAGACCGAGCCGCGCGGCGCCGATGGCGCCGTCGATCGCGGCTTCGTCGCACGGGTGGACGACGGCGGTCGACGTCGGTGGCAAACCGCGGCAGGCATCGAGCAGGCGTTGGTACTTGGCGTGGTTGTTCATGGAGGACGGAGGGAAGGAAAGCAACAATGCTGCAGTGCAACTATAGCCGTTACAGCGTCGATCCGCCCGCGGTTTTTCCCATCGAGTTGACGCCGGGCAACGGCGTGCACTCCACAAAGTCTCGCGGCGTCGACGGGGCGGCGTGTTAAGCCTCTATCCTCCGGCGCGACGCGATGGATATAGTCCGCCGCAGGCATGCAATACCCAGCCCGAAGCGAAGGTCGGCACTCATCCTGTGCACGAACGGAGGCGGCGATGAAGATGTTTTCCGGCAGTCCGGTTCAGCGGTTCGCGGTGAGTCATCTCGACGAGTCGGAGTTCAAAGGCGGTGGCCTGCGTGACTATTCGCTGTATCGCGATCTCGGCATCGCCGCGGCGACACAGGGGCTGGCGACGGCGCACGTGATCCGCATGGTCGCGCCGTTCACACCGGAGCTGGGCCAGCGCCATCATCACAACGTCGAGTTCCAGCTCGTCTACGTCCTGAAGGGCTGGTTCAAGAACGAGTTCGAAGGCCACGGCGTGCATGTGATGCGCGTGGGCTCCTGCTGGATCCAGCCTCCGGGGATCCGGCACACGGTGCTCGGCTGGTCCGACGACTGCGAGCTGCTGGAGATCATCATCCCGGCCGAGCACGAGACCGTGCAGGACGAGTGAGCCGCCGCCTCTCGGGCGACGCCACGCCCCCATGACCAACCGCAGTCCGGCCGCGCCGCGTCGCCGGCGTTTCACGCCACGGGTCGTTCCGGCGGGCGACTCGGCGCAGATGCTCGAGCTCGCGGACGACTTCGATGACAACGCCAACGCGCTCGCGCAGCGCATAGCGGACGACGTGCGCTCCGCGCGCCTCGAAGGCGTCACCGACGTCGTCGCGGCCATCGTGACGGTCGTCGTCTATTTCGAGGCCGGGAATGCCGCGCAGCGGTCAATGCGCCGCGACGCGGTGAGTGATCTGCTGCTGGCTGCACTGGCCCGGGCCGGCGACGCGGCCGCCGCGGGCGATAGAACCCCCGTCGAGATTCCGGTCTGCTATGAAGAGGCGTTCGCGCCCGATCTCGCCGACGTGGCACGCGCGACGGGCCTGACGCCGGCCGAGGTCGTGCGCCGGCACGTCGAATCGCCGCACCGCGTGCTGATGATCGGTTTCACGCCGGGATTCCCTTACATCGGCGGTCTCGATAACCAGCTTGTGGTGCCGCGCCGTGCGACTCCGCGCGCGCGCGTCGAGGCAGGATCGATCGCGATTGCCAACGGTCAGACCGCAATTTATCCGTCTGCGACGCCGGGCGGATGGAACCTGATCGGGCGCACGCCGCTGCGCCTCTTCGACCCGGCGCGCGATCCGCCAAGCCTGCTCGTGGCCGGCGATCGCGTCGCCTTCGTGCCGATTTCGGCGCGCGACTTCGAGCGGCTCGCCGCGGGAGCGGGCGCGAAATGACGATCCGCGTGCTTCGGTCCGGCGTCCTCGCGACTGTCCAGGACCTCGGGCGACCCGGTATGCAGCACCTGGCCATCGTTCCTGGCGGGGCGATGGATGCGGTCTCGCACCGCATCGCCAATGCACTGGTCGGCAACGTCGACGATGCGGCCTCACTCGAGATCGCGCTGGCCGGGCCTGAACTCCTGTTCGAATGCGATGCGTTGATCGCGCTGCATGGTGCGCGCTTCGAACCGCTGCTGGACGGCGCGCCGATGCCGGTGTCGCGCCCGGTGCGGCTGCCGGCCGGTGCGCGGCTGCGGGTCGGGCGTGCAGTTGACGGAGCGTTCGGCTATCTCGCAGTCGCCGGCGGGATCGACGTGTCGCCGGTGCTGGGCTCGCGCAGCACCTATGTGCCGGCCGCGTTCGGAGGCCTCAAAGGCAGGGCCATCCTGGCGGGCGACACGTTGCCGCTGCGGGCGGATGCCGCCGAACTGGGCAGGGCGCGGTACGTGCAACTCGCGCGCGGCGGGCGCACGGTCGGCCTGGCGGGAGGCGGAGCCAGCGTGCGCTGGTCCGCGCCGATGTTCACGCTGCCGGCCGATCCGATCGTCGTCCGTGTCGTCGATGGCGTGCACGCGCGCCTGTTCAGCGCGGCCGCGCGTTCCGAACTCCTGGGCGCCCGCTGGAGTGTCGCTGCGGAATCCAACCGCATGGGATACCGTCTCGCCGGGCCGCGGCTGGCGCTGGAGCAGCCGCGCGAGATCATGTCGCAGCCGGTCGGCTTTGGCACCGTGCAGGTGCCTGCGAGCGGGCAGCCGATCGTGCTGATGGCGGACCGCCAGACCACCGGCGGATATCCGCGCATCGCAGAGGTCATCGCGGCCGATGTGCCGCGGATCGCACAGGCGGTGCCAGGCCGCGCTGCCGTGCGCTTCGAACGCGTGACGCTCACGGCCGCGGACGCCGCCGGGAGCGAGAACGCGAAGCGCGTCGGCGACGTCATCGAAAGGCTGCGCTGGGAGTTTGGCGATGACAAGCATTGATCTGAACTGCGACATGGGCGAAAGCTTCGGCGCCTGGAAGATGGGTGACGACGAGGCGATCATGCCGCTCATCACGTCGGCCAACGTCGCCGCCGGGTTTCATGCCGGCGATCCGGGGACGATCCGCGCCACGGTCCGGCTTGCGCTCGATCATGGCGTGGCGGTCGGTGCCCATCCTTCCCTGCCTGATCTGGCGGGCTTCGGGCGACGGGTGATGAAGGTGACGCCGCGCGAGGTCTACGACCTGGTGCTGTACCAGGCCGGCGCCGTGGCGGCCTTCGCGAACGCGGGCGGAGCGCGACTGCACCACGTGAAGCCGCACGGCGCGCTCTACAACATGGCCGCGAAGGATCCCGAACTGGCCGACTCGATCGCTGCCGCCGTGAAGGATCTCGGTGCCGCAGTGATGCTCTACGGACTGGCGGGCAGCGCGATGATCGAGGCCGCGGCTCGGCATCAGGTGCGCGCCGTGGCCGAGGTGTTCGCGGACCGTTCTTATCAGCGCGACGGATCGCTGACGCCACGCGACCGGCCCGGCGCGATGATCACCGACGAGCACGCGGCCGTGGCACAGGTTCTGTCGATGGTGGAGAAAGGCATCGTGCGTTCGATGGACGGCACGGATGTGCCGGTCGAGGCAGGCACGCTGTGCCTGCACGGCGACCAGCCGGGAGCGGTCGCCTTTGCGCGCGCGCTGCGGGCTACGTTGGACGAGCGTGCAATCCGGGTCGCCGCACCCGGCTGATCATCTCGGCACGGCCGATGCCGCCTCCTGTTCGGGAAGCGGGCCGGCCGGTCACTTCAGCGGCCAGAGGCTCGCGGCCGACAGGCGCGGGTTCATCGCGTCGGGGACCACGAAGTCCACCCTGACGCGGTCCCCGGCCTTCAGCTTCGAGATGTCGAAGATGCTGCTGTCGACGTAGACATTGCTCACCGAGCCGTCAGCCGCACGCAGCCGCAGCGTCTGTCCGTAGGAATCGACGGACACCACTGTGAAAACGGCCGGTGGCGGGGCGTCGTTCACGCCGCCTGTCTGGTCGCGCCGCCGCGCCGGGCCGGCACCGATCTGGGCCCGAACCGCCAGCGACGGAGCTCCGAGCAGCAGGCCCAGCATGAAGGTTCGTCTGCGCAGTTCCATCGTCATCCTCCGGGTTCTGGATCCGTTCAATGCTACCGCCGGCCGGCGCGGCCGGGCATTCGCCGTCACCGCTGTGGGGACGAGGCCAGGCGCGGCCGCGGCACGTGCGGCGTCCGGTTCAGCTCCGCCGCCATCCGCGCGGCTGTCGGCACCGCGTGGCGGTAGAAGCGCTGCAGCCCGCGGCAGAGGTAGTTGAGTCCGTTTTCTCCGCCCGGCGTACGCAGCAGCCGGTTCTTCGGGCACTCACCCCAGCAGTCCGTCAGGAACTCGCACTTCCGGCAGTACGCCGGAAGCGACTCGGACTTCGCATAGCCGAACTTCACCTGGCGCGGCTGGAACACGAGGTCGCCGAGCGAATGGTCCGCGAGATTCCCGAGCCGGTACTCCGGGTACACGTAGTGGTCACAGGCATAGACGCTGCCATCGTGCTCGAGTGCCACGCCCTTGCCGCAGATCTCGCTGTGCACGCAGATCTGCGACGGCAGCCCCATGTGCTGCGCGACCAGCGTCTCGCAGAAGTTGACGAGCACCTTGCCGACATCGCGCTTCAGCCACTCGTCCCACACCGTGCACAGGAACTCGCCGTAGTCATCGGGGTCAACAGACCAAGGTGTTACCGCGGCGTCCGGGTGGTCCGGCGACGCCTGCGGCGTTCCGACGACCGGCAACTGAGCGGGGTTCCACGTCTGCGGCGCCGTGATCTCGAAGCCCCGCGGCTCGACGATCGGAATGAACTGCAGGTACGTGGATCCGAGCTCCCGGCGCAGAAAGCGGTAGACCTTGCGGCCGTAACGGGCGTTGAGCCGATGCACACAGGTGAGCGTGTTAAACGGCACTCCATGCCGCCGCAGCAGCTGCGCGGCTCCGAATACGGCGTCGAAGGTCGGCTGACCGTCCTTGGTGACGCGGTAGCGGTCGTGCAGTTCGCGCGGTCCGTCGATCGAGAGGCCGACCAGAAAGCCGTTGTCCTTCAGGAACGCGGCCCACTCGTCGTTGAGCAGCGTGCCGTTGGTCTGCAGATCGTTCTCGATGCGTTGCCCGGGCCGGGCATACGTCTTCTGCAGTGCCACGGCCTTGCGGTAGAAATCGAGCCCGACCAGCGTCGGCTCGCCGCCCTGCCACGAAAACACGACGGTCGGGCCTGTGACGCTGGCAATGTAGTCGCGCACGAAGCGCTCCAGCACGTCGTCGCTCATGCGACCGCGGCCGAGGCCGCCGCCGAGCTCGTGCTTGCTGAGGTAGAAGCAGTAGCCGCAGCCGAGATTGCAGGACGCGCCCGCCGGCTTCGCCATGACGTGAAACTGCCGCGTCGCCCGGTCGCCCAGCCACTGCGGGGCCGAGTACTTGTCGGGCAGGAGGGAGGGGTACATCGGCGACGTGGACGGTATCCGGACCGGTTGCAGCCGAAGCGTGCGCCCCGGGCGAACCGCCCGAGTTGCGGACCGTCAAGGCCGGCCGTCCTGCCGTGCACCGGAAGCGGGCGCCACGGGATGCGTGGCAGGCCGGCCAAGCGCATGCGACTTGAGACTCGTCAACGCAGCAGCGCCCGGCTCTCCCATTCTGGAATGCGTACAGGTGAGTGGCGCGGCCGCCGTGGGCGGCTGCGTGCCCCGCCGGATAACGGGAGTCCACGATGCCAGCAGCCGCCCTGAAACTCGTTTCCAGCACGTCCGGTCCCCGGGCGCCGACCAAAGCGATCGAGCCGCCATCGGAGCAGTACCTGGCCGAGCCGATGCCACTCGCGAATTACGACCGGGCGATCCGTGCCGCGGTCGCGCGGGCCAGTCGGGGCATCGCCTGGCCGTCTCTCGTGTCCGCGTGGGCAGACTGGTACTGGCACCTGGCCGCGGCTCCCGGCAAGCAGATGGAGCTCGCCAGCAAGGCGCAGCGCAAGGCGGCGCGGTTTGCGCTCTACGCGCTGGAGTGCGCGCAGGGCGACAAGGCACCCTGCATCCAGCCGCTGCCGCAGGACCGCCGCTTTTCCGATCCGAGCTGGCACGAGTTCCCATTTAACCTGATGCACCAGTCGTTCCTGCTGATGCAGCAGTGGATCTGGAATGCGACGAACCAGGTGCGTGGCGTCAGCCGCCATCACGAGCGCATGGTGACGTTCACCGCGCGCCAGGCACTCGACGTCATGAGTCCGACCAATTCACTCTGGACCAACCCGGAGGTGCTGGCGCGGACGATGGAGACCGGCGGACAGAACCTGGTCCAGGGCCTGAGCGACTGGTGGTCTGACCTGCTGTCGATGGCCTCCGGGAAACCGCGCGTCGACGGCGTGGCATTCGTTCCCGGCCAGCAGGTGGCGGTGACGCCGGGCAAGGTGGTGCTGCGGAACGACCTGATCGAGCTGATCCAGTACGCGCCCGCGACCGAGACCGTCCATCCGGAACCGGTGCTGATCATCCCGTCGCCGATCCTGAAGTACTACATCCTCGACCTGTCGCCCCACAACTCGCTGGTCAAGTACCTGGTCGGCAAGGGGCACACGGTGTTCATGCTGTCGTGGCGCAACCCGGATGCGCGCGACCGCGAGCTCGGCGTAGACCATTACCTGCGTCTGGGCATCCGCACCGCGATCGACGCGGCGGCGACGATCACGAAGCAGAAGCTGCACACGGTCGGCTACTGCCTCGGCGGCACCTTCCTCGCGGCGGTCGCGGCCGCGATGGCCGGGGTCGACGATGACCGGCTCGCATCGCTGACGCTGCTTGCGGCCGAAGTCGACTTCACCGAGGCCGGTGAACTGTCGATCTTCATCGACGACAGCCAGCTCGCGTACCTCGAAGACCTGACGTGGGAGCAGGGCTACCTCGACGGCAAGCAGATGTCGGGCGCGTTCACGCTGCTCAATTCCAACGACCTGATCTGGTCGCGCGTGGTGCGCCAGTACCTGATGGCCGAGCCGCAGAAGGTAACCGACCTCACATCGTGGAATGTCGATACGACGCGGCTGCCGCACCGGATGCACACCGAGTACCTGCGCAACCTGTACCTGAACAACGACCTCGCGTCGGGGCGCATGCGCTTCGACGGCCGCGCGCTGGCGCTGTCGGACATCCGCACGCCGATCTTCCTGGTCGGCACCGAGCGCGACCACGTGGCGCCGTGGAAGTCCGTCTACATGTTGCACCTCTACGCCGACGCGGATGTCACGTTCTGCCTGACGAGCGGCGGACACAACGTCGGCATCGTCAATCCGCCCGAGGCCGAGGCACCGCCGCGCCACTACCGGATTGCAACGAAGAAGTCGACCGAGCGTTACGTCGACCCGGACCAGTGGGTGTCGCGCAACGCGCCGCTCGACGGATCGTGGTGGCCTGCGTGGCAGGGCTGGCTCGCCGAGCGGTCGGGCAAGCCCGGCAAGCCGCCTTCGATGGGCAATGCCGACTTCGCGGCGATGGACGCCGCGCCGGGGACGTATGTGCTGATGAAGTGAGGCCCCGCGGCCCGGCGTTTCGCCGGACCGCTCGAGTGTCGGCGAATTGAGGCGATGCATTCGCCCCGGAGATTGCCAAGGATGAGGGCCACGCTTCGGTCGACGCTTGTGCTGGCCGTGCTGGTCCTTGCCGCGGGCTGCGCCAGCACCCCCGTTCCGGCCACGGCAGAGCATGCCCGGCTGACCGAGCCGCGAATCAGGCCGCTCCCGGAATCGCAATGGACGGCCGAACAGCGGGCAGAGCTGGATCGGTACCGGATGCCGAACGGTCAATACCCGAATCTCCTCACGACCCTGGCGAACCATCCCCGACTCTGGACCAGTTTCACAGACTTCAGCAATTACATCGCGAGCGGCTCGACGCTGCCGCCGCGGGATCGGGAACTCCTGATCCTGCGAACAGCCTGGCTCAATCAAAGCGATTTCGAGCTGGGATGGCATGTGCTGCGGGGGCGGTCCGCCGGGTTGACCGACGAAGATTTCCGTCGGATCAAAGAGGGGCCGCTCGCGTCCGGGTGGGTTCCCTTCGATGCTGCTCTGATCCGGGCGGCCGATGAACTGCATGCCGACGCGTTCATCGGTGACGCCACCTGGGCCATCCTCGCGGAGCGGTACGACCGTCGGCAACTGATGGATGTCACCTTCACCGTGGGCCAGTACAACCTGCTGGCGATGTTTCTGAACAGCGCCGGCGTTCAACTCGACGTTGGTGTGCCGCGGTTTCCGGGAGAGAAGTAGCTTGTCTCAGGTCGCAAGCGGACCTGTGCCATGGGCTGCCTGGTGGCGTCTACACGCTCAGGCGCGAATCTTCCGGCGGCTACTCTGTCGAGCGCCCTGCGATTCTTCCAACACTTCGTCGACGAACTCGCGCACCTTGAGTCGCAAATCCGCGAGCAAAGCCTCACCGATCTTCGTGGACCGGTAATACCTCCGGTTCTTGCCTTCAACAAGGACCTGGCTGGAGCTCAGCACCCCGGAAGTTTCGAGGGCGTGCAGCATCGGGTAGAGCGTGCCGGGACCGATCGAGTAGCCGTGATGCCGCAGTTCCTCGATCATCTCCAGCCCGAAGATCGGGCCCTGCGCGGCGTGGTGAAGTATGTGGACCCGCATGAGACCGCGAAGGACGTCGCGAGTAATTACTGCGGTCGCGCGCTGACTACGGTTGCCCTTTTTACTCTCCATGTGGCGCGGCATTGAAGATCGAGAGTTGCGGAGGGTTTGGGGCCTGACTTCAACGATGACTCGACAACCCCGAGATGAAACCGGGGCGACGCTTCAGAACGTCGCCCCGATCCATCGTTGCAGAACAAAGAGAGGTCGTCACTCCGGGATTACGGGGGGACATCGCCAGGATTCGAGGGCTTGTTGTATTTCATGCCGGCGTCTGCAGGTCCCTTGAGCTGCACGACTTCGATGAAGCCGTAGCCCATTGCCTGGTGACAGGCGTTGCAGCCAGGGATCACGTCCTTATAGGCCTTCTCGAATGCCTTGATGTCCTTGGCGGCAATCGCCTTGTCGACCGGCTGGAACGTGCCGGTATAGAACGATGCCCAGGTCTTGTACTCCTCTGGCTTGGTGACCTTCGCCGGGTTCATCGCGCCATTCATGTACTTGGACATGTAGGCAGCAAGCGCCCAGTTGCCGCCCTTGGCGGCGTAAAACATGTTCTGGAACCGGTCACCGACTTCCCGCATCGGAATCGCGAACTTCGGAAGGGCGCCCTTGATGTCGCTGACCTGCTTCTGTAGATCCGGTGCGGCGGCTGGCGCCGCTGCCGGCGCGGCGGTTTGTGCGACCGCGACGCCTGCGGCCAGAAGGCCGACCGCGGCGGCGATGGCTGTAAGACGCAACATTTGCTGTTTCCCCATCATCAAATGGTGGGACCCGCCCACCGCGGTTCGCCCAAACTGCAGCACTCCAGTCAAATCTCGAAAACGGATATTGAATGCTGATATCCGATACCGATAACGCTAACGATGGCGAGACCGGCTTGGATTAATTAAAGTCAAGACTCAGTCAAGTGCCGACGGGATCGAGGTATGACTTGCCGGTTTCGACTCGCTAGCTTCCGCGGCCTGCGGACTTCACGCAGCCCGAGTAGTCGGGCGGTGATTGCTTCCGCAAGAGGGCGGCGGCCGACCGACACGCATCCAGAGAGTGCGGCCAGTCCGCAGACCAATGCCCGCCGTGCTGCAGCGAATGGCGCTCGGCCGCCACCGCGATGTGCGCGACCGTGACCGGAAACGTGGCCGTGCGTGCGACGCACGGCCTGCGTTCGTCGACGAAGTATGGGAAGCGAGGGCTCAGGTCGAGCGACGCGATCGCTTCCGCGCCGGCGAGGCGGCGCGACGAACGGTACGGACGTCGTCGCGCAGCGCGTCGAAGAGCCGATCCATCCCGAACTCGAAGATCGGCTCGAGCCGGTTCACACGCAGGTGCGGCACCACGGCGCTGACCAGCGGGTAGCGGGCCGGGTCGTTGAAGGTTTCCAGGCGCAGCGGCGTGGCGTCGGGCTGCTTGGCGCGCGAGCCGATCTCGGCCATGCCGAACCCGGTGGTGAAGGCCG